>CAZFLE010000004.1:86829-146178 GCA_964519895.1 uncultured Enterobacterales bacterium
CGCCGCCGATGGCGTCTCATCGCGCCCGAAAGTGCGCGTCAGCGACACCTACGCCGCCGATGACGCGCAGTGGGCCATGGACAACGGGGACAACTCTGGCGCGACGTCGGGCGGCACCCACCGGATCCGGGTCCGGATCCGGAACCAGTGGGCGGCACGCCGCGGCCCCCTCGCGGAGTTGCCCCCATTGACCACAGCCCCGACTACGACGTGAAAAATGGAAGGACGGGGTCGGGCTCAGCAGCCGAAGGCCAACGCTGCCGGCACCGCCGACGTCGGTCCTTGCCCGCCCCCGCTTCCATCAGGCCCTTCTTTGTCTCGCCGTCGTCGGGCCTGTGGAGTCGTGGGCAGGTGCTTCAGTGACCTTGTTCCCGCCACCGACCTGGCGCGCACCTGTCCATGTCTCCACAGGCCGTCCCGCCACCCCTCGCCCCCACACATCCCAACCCAGAGTCATGCCCTGGACTCAAACCGTTATAGATCAGCGATCTACACACGAAATCCTAATGCTTAACAAAAGGTTCCTGACCCCTGTTCCGCTCGGCCCGCTGGGCATGGCTGCCGAATGCGCTCAGGCCCGGCGGCGCCAGGGCACCAGGCCCGCGAGCAGCCAGGGTGCCCACGACCCGCGCGGCGCGGTACTGGCGCAACCGCAGCTTTCCTCCTGGGCTGGAGCGCCGGAGTCCGCGGGCTCCGGAAGGCTGTCCGTGGCCTCCGTGTCCAGGGTCGCGTCTGTGTCCCCGGTGGGCCCGCCCGTGTCCCCGGTGTCTCCTGTGTCGACCGGGGGCGGCTCGGCGTCGGCGCCGTCGCAGTCCTGGTCTACACCGTCCAGGGGCGTGTCCTCGGCGCCCGGATGGATGTCCGCCGACGTGTCGTCGCAGTCGGTCGTGGTGTCCGCGCCGTCGCCGTCCCGGTCCTCGACCGGGGCCCCCTCGCCGCCCCAGGCCCCCAGGTCGCTGACGCTCCCGTCCAGGTCCCGCCGCTCGGGATCCCCGGCGTCCTTGAACGGCGACGCCTGGCCGAAGCGCAGGTCGTCGTTGGTACAGTCCCCGTCGTCGACCCAGGACATGAAGCCGGGGTCCGCGACCACGTTGCCGTCCCGACCGTGCTCGGTCCAGAAGTACCCCCCCGCGTCGATGACCGCGTTGTCGAACCAGCCGTCGTGCCACAACAGCGACGCCGACGCCGTGCCGGCCTCCTGGGCGTAGACCCCATTGCCGGCCCGGGTGTGGGCGAAGACGTTGTTCGCGACGGTGCCGTAGGACCAGGACGTGTAGTACCCCCCGCCCCAGTCCGACGCGCTGTTGCCGACAAAGGTGTTCTGGGCGATGTCCCCCACGTAGTCGGCGTAGCGGTAGAGCCCCCCGCCCAGCAGAGCCACGTTGTCCTGGAAGACGTTGTTCGCGACCGTGTCCGCGCCGGTCCACTGAATCCCCAGTCCCCCGCCATACCCCCCTTCGTTGCCACAGAAGTGGTTGCCCGTGACGGTCGCTCCGTCGGCCACGTAGATCTCGACGGCACCGCCCACCGATCCGCCCCCGGACCGATTCCCCTGGAAGGTGTTGTCCGCCAGGATCATGTCCCGCCCGTACACCGCCCAGATCGCACCGCCCGCGCCCCCGGACACGTTGTCCGTGAACAAGCTGTCCCGGACCGTCAGGTCCTGGTCGCCATAGGGGTAGTGCCCGATGGCGCCGCCGCTCGAGGCCGCGGTGTTGTGGGAGAAAGTCGATCCGCTGACCGTCAACGACGCCTCGTACCAGTTCGTCATGGCCCCGCCATACCCCCCGGCCACGTTGCCCTCGAACAGCCCGTCGGTCACCGTGATGCGGTTCCACCAGACCGCCTCGATGCCCCCTCCGGTGCTCCCAGCGCTGTTGCTGCTGAAGCTCACCCGGTCCATCGAGATGTCCGCGTCGGTGGCGTAGAGGTACAGACCGCCCCCGGTGCCGCTGGCGGTGTTGCCCTCGAAGACCACGCCTTCGAGGGACAGGGGTGTGTACCAGGAGACCACCGCCCCCCCGCCGGAGCCGTCGGCCGCGTGGTTGGCCAGCAGGGTCACGTCGACCCACGCCAGATCGTTGTAGGCATAGGCATAGACGCCGCCCCCACTCGTCAGCGCCTGGTTGCCCTGGAACACACAGGACGACATCGCGAGGGTGACCCCCTGGTCGACGTAGAGCCCTCCACCATGGGCCGCCGTGTTGTGCTGGAAGGTGCAGTCCGTCAGCGAGACGGTCCCGTAGCCCAGGGCCGCTCCGCCACCGGCCAGGTCGTCCCGTCCGCTGTTCGTGACGACCAGGTCCGTCGCCTCCAGGCTCCCGCCGGTGACCGTCAGGCCGCGGCCGTGGGCGTTCTCCAAGGTCAGGCCCTGGAGCGTCACCGCCCCCTCGGCCACGCTCAGCACGGCGTCGCAGGCGTCGGGCCCTTCGAGGGCGGTCGACCCGCTGCCGTCCAGGCCGGTCAGCGTCACCGAGATCCCGCCGGTGTCCAGACACTCGACATAGGTGCCCGCGACGATTGCCACCGAGTCCCCGTCGACGGCAGCGCCCAGGGCACCGGCCACGGTCGCGTAGGCCTCGGCGTCCCCGGGATCCACGCTCAGGGTGGCGGCGGCCGCCAGTCCCGACCAGGCCAGGATCACCGCCGCCTCCGGACCAAGCCCAGGCCGAGCAGCGCCAGCAAGGCGGCGGGCAGCCCGCCCCCGGACCCCGCAGCACAGCCGCAGCCGCCCTGGACCCCAGGCTCATCGCTCAGGGGCGCCGTGTCCTGGGGCTCCGGCACCGTCGGATCGCTGTCGTGGCTCCCAGTGGCCGTGTCTGTGTCGGTGTCGCTGTCCCCGGAGCCCTCACAGGCCAGATCCGAGCCGTCGCAGTCCTGGTCGATGCCGTCGTCGCAGATCTCGTCCGCGTCGGGGTAGCTGGCCGGATCGGCCTCGTCGCAGTCCTCCAGACAGCTGAAGCCGTCGGCGTCGGCGTCGATGCCCAGCCAACAGCCGTCGCCGTCCGGATCGAGCTGCAGATCCCAGATGCCCCGGCCATAGGTCGCGAACCGCATCGTGGTCTCGTGGGCCAGCCCCTCGATGGACCAGTAGATCGTGACCGGGGCGTCGGCGCCGGTGACGTCGACCCAGGCGTCGTCGTCGGGCCCCCGCATCCAGGCCGCGGTCGACGTGCCCGCGAACACCACCCCCGAGCCGTCTGGCGCTTCAGCCAGCCCGTACACAAGGGTGTCCGGCAGGCCTTCGGACCAGGGCATGAAGCTCACACCCCCGTCGGTGCTCCGGTAGACCGCCGGCACGCCGTAGCCGCTCCCGCCGATGGTCACGGTGTCTCGATCGGTCGACGAAGGGGCGATGGCCTGGCCGTAGTACCAGTTGTCGTCGGCGATCAGCGACTGGGACTGGGTCCAGGTCTTGCCCTTGTCGTCGCTGAACCAGACCCGTCCGTGGCTGGTGGCAGCCCAGGCGCGGTTGGGGTCCACCGGGGAGAAGGTCAGGACCGAGACGTACTCGGCGGTCGCCACCGAGAAGTCGTGGGCCGACCAGGGCCGGGCGTTCCAGGCGTCGCCGTCCCGGGCGTAGCGGTAGATGTGGGCCGCTGGGAAGAAGAACGCCTCCTTGTCCTCGGGGTCAGCCACGATCGGCGGCAGCCAGGGCACGTAGTCCTCGTTGGACGGAAAGCTGGCGTAGTGGAGGCGGATGTCCTCCTCGCCCTCCTGGATCAGGATGAAGGTCGGGTAGACCGAGTAGACCAGGTCGTGGGAACCATCGGAGCTGGTCAGGTGGCCGTAGTCGCCGCTGATGATCTGGTTGAACTCGTAGGCCCCATCGCCCACCTGTTCGACCCCGCTGGTGACCTGGTAGCCCTGGTCCTGGGCCCCTGCGATCACGTGCTCGGGCACCGCCGAGCTGGTGTGCACGTCGTAGTACTGGCTGACCCGCAGGCCCGTCAGGCTCAGGTTCGAGACCGTCTCCAGCCCGTCCGCCGACTCGAAGAGCCCGCCGTCGGTGCAGACGTACCAGGTCTCGCCCCCGTCGCCGGTCGGAATCACGTCGATGCCCGGGATGTCCGCGTGCAGCACGTTTGCGGGGTCGTAGTAGTACTCCCACCATGCGTTCACGATGTCGAAGGAGCTCCCGGCGTCTCTGGTGACCCAGACCTCGACCCCGCCCCAGGCGAACAGGTCCGGATCGACCATCGACGCGTTCAGGGAGCCCCAGTAGTCCGAGACGTCGTGGACCCGGGCCCAGGTCGCGCCGGCGTCGTCTGACCGCCACAGGTGCCGGCTGTCCACCACTGCCCACAGCCGCGGTGCCCCGGCCTCGGAGCCGACCAGCTCGACCCGGCTGCTGTTGGCGCCCAGGCTGCCCACCTCGACCCAGGAGTCCCCGACGTCGTCGCTCCGCAGCAACAGGTCGTCCACCACCAGGTACAGCGCGGCGCCGCCGCCCCGCGGAGCCCACAGGTCCCCGGCGTAGTCCCCGAGATCGGCGATCTCGGCGAAGCTGCGGCCGCCGTCGACGGATCGGGTCAGGCTGTAGTGATCGCTGTCCCAGAGCAGCAGGAACAGGGTCTCGCTGCCGTCGGACAGTTGGAGGAGCCGGCGCACGCTGCCCGGGTCCGTGAGCCCGGTGGGCTCGGTCCAGGTCAAGCCCTCGTCGTCGGTCCAGTGCAGCAGGCCGCTGTCGGTGGCGGCCAGGATGGTGTCGGTGTCGCCCTCGGCGGTCGGGGCCGTGACCTCGAGCCAGTGGGCGCCGCCGTAGAGGTTGTCGCCCAGAGGCGTCCACTCGTCGCCCTGGAGCGTGCCGCGCCACACGCCGCCCAGGGACGAGCCCGCGTACAGGTGCGCCCCGTCGGTGCCCGGCCGGGCCACGTGCATGCGACCGGCCTGGTTCTCGCTGCCGCGCTCGACCCAGACCAGACCGTCTGCGTCGCCCGCGGGGACCGCGTTGAGTGCATTGCGCTTGCTGATCTGGGCCAGTCCATTGGCCCGCTCCATCGCCTTCCAGTCCACCCCCTCGGCGGTCCGGTGCTTCTCCCGAAACCACTGCTTGCGGCGGGACTTGTTGTCCGCCTCGGCGGTGGGCGGCAGGCGGTGCTCGGTGGGCTGGGGGATCCGGGACAGGGCTGCCCTGGTGCCAGCAGGCGGGCCCTCGGATCCCACCGGCGACGAGGGGATCGCGAACCGACTCTGGGGCGAGGGCAGCATCACCCAGACCACCACATAGGCCAGACCCGCCAACAGCAGCGATCGAGGGGCCTTCATCTGGGCGTCCTGCCTCATCGGGGACGGCACCACCCTACCCCACCGACCCGACCCCCGCAGCGACCCCGACAGGGCACCAGGCAATCCCCCTCAAGTCCCGCTCGCGCCTGTCCGTACCGCAGTGCGCAACTTTCAGGGCGAACCTCCTTTGCGTCCAGACGACCTCACCGCGGACCCTGTCGTCGCCGCGGAGATCGACCGCCTCAGGGACCGGGTCGGACGGGTGACTGCGCTGGCTGTGCTGACCATCGGCACGCCGCTCGCCAGCTCTCTGCTCATCCAGCACTTCAGCATCGAGCTGCTGCTGCTCACCGTGCCGGTCTTCGTGTCCATGGTCATCGCCCTCGTCCTGTTCGCGCGACGGGCGGGCCGTGCGGCTCGTCTGATTGTGCTCGGCACCCTGGTGTTGGCACTCACCGCCCGCTCCATAGCGCTGGGCGGCGTCACGTCGGTGCCCTTCACCGGCTGGGTGATCGTGGTCTTGCTCTCGGCGGTCCTGCTGGGCACTCGCTCGGCCTGGCTCAGTGCCGCGACCGGCATCGTGCTGGGGTTGACCCTGTTGGCCCTTGAGCTCGGTGGTCAGCTGCCGACCCTGGGCGGGGCCCAGAGCGCCGCGGCGTCGCTCCCGATCTCGATCGCGCTGTTCCTGGTGGTGGCCTTGCTGGCGTCCAGCCTGGTCGACGCCATGCAACAAGCGCTGGCTCGCTTCACCACCGCGGACCGGGCCCGGCTCTCCCTGCTCTCCCGGTACAGCCAGGCCGCCGAGGGGGCTCTATTCGGCATCTGGGAGTGGGACCTGACCACCAATTCGGTCTGGTCCGGACCGGGGACCCAGGGCCTGCTGGGCGAGGAGCGCGAGGTCGCCATCCTGGAGCAGTGGCAGTGGTTCGACCTGATCCACCCCGAAGACCACGCCGCAGCCGAGGACTTCTACGCGCGCCTCCAGCGCCCCCCGGCCCGGGACGGCCGGGTGGACCTGCGCATCCGCCACACCAGCCGCGGCTGGGTGTGGATGCGCTGCCAGGGCACCGTGGTGATCGGCGACGCCGGTCGGCCCACCAGCCTGGTCGGCAGCCTGCGAGACGTGACCGAGCGCAAGCAGCTCGAGCACACCCTGGAGCACCGCGCGACCCACGACTTCCTGACCGGTCTGCCCAACCGCAAGCACTTCCTGGACAAGCTGGAGAGCCAGCTGCCAGACCGCCCGGGCGGCAAGCACCGGGACCTGGCCGTGCTCTTCGTCGACCTGGACGGCTTCAAGCTGATCAACGACTCCCTGGGCCACACCGCAGGGGACGAGCTGCTGATCGAGCTGGCCAAGCGCCTGCGTGAGGTCATCAGCGCCCCCGACATCGTGGCCCGGCTGGGCGGTGACGAGTTCGTGCTGCTGCTCCACGACGTCAAGCACGTGCAGCACGCCCGGGGTGTGGTCGAACTGATCGAGAAGAGCCTGGCGGACCCGATCCAGCTGGCGGGCCGCGACGTCCACCTGCGCACCAGCATTGGCATCCTGATGTGCACCAGCGAGTACACCAGCGCCGAGGACGTCCTGCGGGACGCCGACCTGGCGATGTACTCGGTCAAGGGACGGCCGTCCCAGGCCGTGGGCGTGTTCGAGCCGACCATGCGGGACCAGATCCGGCAGACCCTGGACCTGGACCAGGACCTGGCGCTGGCCCTGGACAAACGTCAGATCGTGCCCTGGTACCAGCCCATCGTGGACCTGCGGACCGGCGAGCTCCAAGGCTTCGAGGCCCTGGCTCGCTGGATCAAGCCCTATGGCGAGATCCTGATGCCCGCTGAGTTCATCCACCGGGCCGAGGCGACCGGACTGGTGACCCGGCTGGACCGGGCCGTGCTGGCCCAGGCCGCTCACATGATCGGCAGCTGGAACCGCTCGGGCGCCCAGCTCTTCCTGAGCGCCAACCTGTCCGCGCGGCAGTTCACCGACCCGGACCTGGTGGGCTGGGTCGAGGCGATGCTGGCGAACTCGGACCTGGTCCCCGGCCAGCTCCAGCTGGAGATCACCGAGGCCGCCCTGCTGGCCAAGGACGCGGTGGTGAACCAGACCCTGGGTGGGCTCCAGGCCCTGGGGGTGAAGATCGCCCTGGACGACTTCGGCACCGGCTACAGCTCGCTGAGCTACCTGTCGGCCTTCGAGATCCACGTGCTCAAGATCGACCACTCCTTTGTCCAGGAGCGCGGCGAGCTGGGGCCCGGCCCGATCTGCCAGGCCATCCAGTCCGTGGCCGACTCCCTGGGCATCGACACCGTCGCCGAGGGGGTCGAGAACGAGGCCCAGCGCGAGGCGCTGCTGGGTCTCGGCTGCACGAAGGGCCAGGGCTTCCTGTTCGGCGCGGCCATGCCACCGGAGCAGGTCTGGTCGTCGGTCGCCCGCTCGACGCTCAAGGTGAGCGCCAGCTGAGCACCGCTAGTCGTCGATCGACTCCTCGCCCGCACAGACCGCGCTCAGGCGGTTGCTGCTGGTCAGCGACTTGTTCACGGCGTAGTTCAGCACCAGCGGATCGTCGGGCTCCAGGCCAGCACCGACGGGCTCGGCCCAGACGGCGAGCATGCGCAGGGTCTGATCGCCTTGCTGGGCGTTGATCTCGACGCTGTAGGTCTGGACCAGCCCGTTCTCGCCAGCGTCGTCCCAGACGGCGTCCTTCTGGTAGGTCACGATGGCGAACAGGCCGATGGTGTCGTCGCCGACGTCGTACTGGCCGTGGCGGAAGTCCAGGTTGAGCTCGTAGGCGGGCAGGTCGGCGAACAACACCGCCGTGGGGTCGACCTGGTTCACCGTGAGCAGCAGGGTGCTGTCCACCGTGGTGCTGTCGAAGTCGCTGGCGAACACGTCGGTCTCTTCGGTGACCTCTTCGAACTCGCTGCTGGTCGTGGCGGCCTCGTAGGCGTCCCGATCGCTGGCGTAGACCCGGTCGTAGCTCTCCCAGTCGTCGTTGAAGACCGAGTCCTGGTCGGGCCGCAGCAGGTACTGCTCGGACTCGTCCCACGTGCAGTCCATCATCGCCAGGCTGACCACGCCCTTGGAGTTCGTCAGGTCCCGGGCCCCCCAGGTGTCCGTGCTGGGCTCGAGCAGGATCTCGTCGCTCAGGGGCAGGTGGGACACGTCGTCGGCGCCGAGCTCCCCGACCGTGAACGAGTCCGTGTTGGACGTGGTCGCCGACTCGCCGACCAGCAGGTAGCCCTCGTCCTCGTACCACTGCATGAAGCCCTGGACCCCGGCCTGGAAGCTGGCGTCGTCGTTGTAGAACTCCCGCATCATGAAGGCGGTGGAGTCGTCCAGACCCTCGGGAGCCTCGGGTGGGGGCTTGCAGGCGATGGCCAGGGCGAGCAGGGTCACGGGCGTCTCCGGGGCGGGTCGGGGTGCCAATTAGCCTGCAGGCAACCGGAGCGACTGTCGAGAGTCAGTCCGCAGACGTGAAGTCCGCAGTGGCCGACAGCGTGACCAGGCAGCCGTCGATGCCCAGCCCGTTGGGCGCGCTGTCCTCGAGATCAGCCTGGATCGGGTCACAGTCGGCGCTGGGCCCCGCCAGGGTGAACAGGATCTCCAGCCCGAAGTCCAGGGTGGCGCCCTGGTCGGTCAGGACCCAGCGGTCGTCGGCGTCGAGCATGCAGGACCCGCCGTTCTCGATCGGGGTGCGGACGGCGTCCGGGTCGTAGACCAGGTCATGGCCGTCGATGTCGAACACCACGTCGCCGTCGACACAGGTGCTGCTGTCCGTGGTCCCACACAGCTGATCGAAGGCCTGGGTGCCGTCGTCGCTGACCCGGTAGACCACGTAGGTGTCCTGTTCGAAGGCCAGAGGACCCAGGTCAGCCCGGAAGTCTTCGGCGTCGCTGCACTGCTGGCCCCAGGCGATGTCGCTGCTGGTCACCTGCCAGTAGAAGATCAGGCCGTGCTCGTCGGTCGAGGGGCCGGCTTCGCGGGAGCATGCGGTCAGCGACAGGAACAGCAGAGCGGTCACAGGCCGAGGGTATTCCAGTATCGCTGAGCCGTCAGCACCCTGGAAACTCGTGCCCGCCGCGGTGGCCCTTCGGCGGATCTCCAGGGTAGGAGCCCCACATGCTCCTGTGGATCACCGCCGCCCTGGCCACCCCCTATGTGGAGTGGCTCGACGACACCCTCATCCCCGGCGCGCTGCTCCCCGACGAGCACGACGCCCTGCTCGAGGCCGCCGCCGGCCGGGCACCTGCCGACGCCACCCACGTCGAGGTGCGGGCCGTGGGCACCGACGGGGTCCCCCGCCGCCTTGACGAGTTCCTGGTGCCGATGGTGCCGGTGCCGGACAAGGAGCCCGGCCACAAGAGCGCCCCGGCCGACAACCCCGGCCGGGCAGACGGCGCCCTGTCCGGCAGGGCCGTCTACCTGAGCCAGTGCCACGGCTTCATCTGGTACGACTCGGTCGACGGCTTCACCACCCAGCGGGGCAACCTGTACGACACGGTCGAGGACTTCCACAACCCCGAAGGCGCCAACCAGTACCTGACCCGCTACCTCGAGAACGCCGGCGCGGCGGTGTTCACGGTCAAGGAGCGGGACATGAACCGCCGCTCGGCCATCGCCGACAACGACGGCAGTGGCTACTCCGAGACCGGCAGCGGGTTCACCGGGGGCGCCGCGGGCTTCGCCGAGACCGGCCCCTGGGACTACGGCGACGATCCCTTCGACAGCGGCACGACCCGGGACTTCCCGGCCGCCGGGGGCGGCGTGGCCACGTGGACCCCGGCCGTGCCGGCCGACGGGGTGTACGGCGTCTACCTGAGCTGGGACTCCGACGCCGGCCACGCCCCCGACGCCCACTACCGGCTGACCCACCCGGGGGGGGTGATCGATCGGACCTTTGACCAGACCGTGCACGGCAGCACCTGGCAGTACGTGGAGACCCTGTGGCTGCCGGCGGGCACCGGCGGCCTCACGGTCGAGCTGATCGCCGACAGCAGCAGCTCAGGGCGCACGCTGAACGCCGACGCCGTCCGCATCGGCGGGGGCATGGGCGACGTGGTGCGCCACGGCGAGACGTCCGGTCGGCCCCGCTGGGAGGAGGGCGCCATCCAGTACGTGCAGTACAACGGCGCGCCGACGAGTGTGTACGACCCCTACCTGGACCAGAACGGCTCCGACCCGAGCAGCCGCAGCCGCTGGGCCGCGTGGGAACACCCCGGGGGCGAGGACGCGGTCTACGTGTCCTGGCACTCCAACGCCGGCGGCGGCACAGGCACGAGCGTCTACAGCTACGAGTCCGGCTCCACCCAAGGCGTCGAGGGCTCCGAGGAGCTGAGCGAGCTGCTGCTCGAGGAGCTGGTCGACGCGATCCGCGCCCAGTGGGACAGCGACTGGACCAGCCGCGGCACCAAGACCGCGGCCTTCAGCGAGGTCAACCCGAGCCACAACAACGAGATGCCCGCGGCCCTGATCGAGCTGGCCTTCCACGACCACGACGTCGACGTGGAGCTGCTCAAGGAGCCCGCCTTCCGCCGGGACACGAGCCGCGCCATGTACCGGGCGATCACCCGCTACTTCGCCGACCAGGCGGGCACGACCCCGACCTTCCTGCCGGAGCCCCCGGTCGACGTGGCCCTGGTCCACGACGCCGACGGCAAGCTGTCCCTGAGCTGGTCCCCCGGGCCCAGTGGCTTCCCCCTGGGCGATGCCGCGACCGAGTACCTGGTCTACACCTCGGCCGATGGCCGGTCCTGGGACAACGGCTTCGCTACCAGCGGCGCCGTGACCACGCTCCAGGTCCCCAAGGGCGACGCCGTGCACGTCAGGGTCGTCGGGGTCAACAGCGGCGGCCAGAGCTTCCCCAGCGAGGTGGTGTCCGCGCGGCGGGCCCTGGATGGCTCGGCGGTGGCCCTGGTGGTCGGGGCCTTCGACCGCCTGCAGTCGTCGCTGCTGCCCTGGGAGGCCGTCGGCGGCGCCGTCGGGGACGTCCGACGCATGGAGCTCTGGCGGGTGAACCCCTTTGACGTCATCGCAGCCCACGGCCGCGCCCTGGATGGCGCCGGGGTGCCCTTCGACAGCATCGCCGACGAGCGCCTCTCGGACCTGACGCTGAGTGACTACGACCTGGTCATCTGGGCCGCCGGCGAGGAGTCCACCGCCGACGAGACCCTGTCGGCGACCCAACAGGCGGCCATCACCGCATTCGTCGACGCCGGGGGTGCGTTCTGGATCTCCGGGGCCGAAGTGCTCTGGGATCTGGACGCCAAGGGCTCGTCCACGGACCAGGCCTTCTGCAGCGACGTCCTGGGCGCCACCCTGGCGAGCGACGACGCAGGCACCGATCAGGCCTCGGGCGCCGGGATCCTGGCGGGGCTGGACCTGGGCTTCGCCGAGAGCGACGGCGGTGCCTACCCGATCGAGTACCCCGACGTGCTCGCCACGGGCCGAGACGTGGTCGTGTCCTACGGCGACGGCAGTCCGGCCGGGGCTCTGGGGGACCGGGTGTTCCTGCTGGGCTACCCCTTCGAGGTCATCGCCAGCGAGGCGGATCGCGCCGAGGCCGCGGCCAGACTGGTCGACGCCCTGGTGCCCGGCTGGAGCGACGAAGGCGCCAGTGGACCTGGTGACTCCGGGGGCTCGAGCGGCGACACGGGCAGCGCCACCGGTGGCCAGGACACCGGCCTGGTGGCGGGGCCCAACGGAACCTGGGACCGCACGCCGCTCCCCACCGGGTGCGGCTGCGCAACCGGCCGAGCCGGCGCTCCGGTGGCCGCTTGGCTCCTGCTCTGCGCCCTGGTGGCCCGCCGCCGCCGCTGATCAGTCCGGCGTGAGCGCCCGCTGATCGCTGTCGTAGACCGCGATGCTGTCCTTGATGGCAGCCACAGCCTGGGCCGCGGGCGGATCCAGATCCACCGCGAGCACGGCGTCCAGCAGGGCCTGCTGGGCGTCGACGATGGCCTGGTCGTCGCGGTCCCTGTCGTGGCGCCCTGCGCGAAGGGTCGTCGCCATGGCCCGGGTCTCGTCGGCAAGCTCGGTGTGCCCCAGCCGGTCCAGCTCAAGCCCGACCCCTTGCCAGCGCGGCGCGGCCTGACTCGAGAAGCGCACAAAAGGGGCTGCAGCGAGCTGCTCGGGTGTGGGCTCACCGGTCGGCGAGCCCGCTCGCGCAGGCTTGGGAGGCTGCTCGCTTCGGTCCTTGGGCGTCACGTAGCGGACCTGGCCCACGGCCTCGCGAACCGGGCCCGCGGTCGGTCTCTGGGTCGCAGTCGCCTGGGGCTCCCCCGCCGGGTCGTCGCTGCCGGAGGCCACGATCACGCCGATCCCGAGCAACACGGCCGCCAGGCCCAGCAGACCCCGCTTCACGGCAGGACCTCGCTGAGCACCTGGGCCAGGTCCTTGACCTGGTACGGCTTGGGCAGCGCGGCGTGGAAGCCCTCGTCGCGGAAGCTCCCCAGCAGCCCGTCGTTGGCGTAGCCGCTGGACGCGATCACGACCGCCGCGGGATCGACGTCGCGGAGCAGGCGCATGGCTTCGCGTCCGCCCATGCCGCCCGGAATGGTGAGATCCATGATCACAGCGTCGAAGGGACGGCCCACGGCCCGCGCGTCTTCATAGGAGGCGACCGCCTGGGCCCCATCGCTGGCGTAGGCGACCTCGTGGCCGAGCACCGCCAGCATCTCGCCGACCACCTCGCGCACCAGGTCCTCGTCGTCCATCACCAGCACCCGTCGACCGGCCTGGGCAGGCACCACGGCCGTGCGGCCGGAGTCCTCGCGGTCCGTCGTCGCTGGAGGGGCCGCCGCGGGGAGGTAGATGCGGAACGTGGCACCGCCCCCGGGCACCGAGTCGACGGTGATCACCCCGCCGTGTCGCACCACCACAGAGTGGGAGACCGCCAGGCCCAGCCCGGTGCCCTCCTCCTTGGTGGTGAACCAGGGGTCGAAGAGGCGGCCCAGGTCGTCGCTGTCGATGCCCTGGCCCTCGTCGCTGATGGCCAGCCGCACGTAGCGGCCCGGCGCCAGCGGGCGGCCCCCTTCGCTCCAGGCCGCGCCGATCTGGACGACCGCACCCCCGACCGTGAGCACGCCGCCCCCGGGCATCGCCTGCTGTGCATTGATGACCAGGTTGTTCAAGACCTGGGTCAGCTGGCCCCGGTCGACCAGCGCCCAGAGCGCCCCGCTGGGCAGATCGAAGTCCGCCCTGACGCTGGTGCCACGCAGGGTGAAGGCCACGACTTCGCGCACCAGGCTCTCCAGATCGAGGGACCGCTTCACGGGCTCGCCCCCGGTGGAAAAGGTGAGCAGCTGGTTCGCCAGCTCGGTGGCCTGGCGACAGGCGCTGAGTGCCTGGCGCAGCGAGTGGTGGAGCTGGGGATGGGTGGGCGCGTGGCGCCGGGCCAGGGACAGGTGCCCGGAGACCCCCATCAGCAGGTTGTTGAAGTCGTGGGCGATGCCCCCGGCCAGCACACCGAGCGACTCCAGTCGATCCACCCGCGAGGCCGCGTGTTCGAGTCGACGGGTCTCGGTCACGTCGGTGCCCGTGCCGATCACGAATTCCACCGAGCCATCGTCGTGGCGCATGTGAGTGCTCTGCCAGAGCACGGTGCGGAGCTCGCCCGCACGGGTCAGCAGCGGGCTCTCGTAGTCGGCCAAGGGGGCGGGGCTGTCCAGGTTGGCCTGGAAGGCGTCCTGGGCCTGCTGCCGGGCCTCTGGGTTGACCAGGGCCTCCCACGCGACCCGGCCGCGCACCTCGTCTGCCGTCCAGCCGGTCAAGCGCTCACAGGCCCGGTTGAACCCCACGATCCGGCCGTCGGTGTCCAGCACCAACACCAGGGCGGCCACCGTGTCCAGGACGGCGGTCAGGAACTGCCGCTCGTGCTCCAGGGCATGCTCGGCCTCGACCCGCTCGGAGATGTCCAACAAGACGCCGTTCCACAGGACGCTGCCGTCGAGCTGGCTGGTGGGGCTCGCCGACCCCTGCAGCCAGCGGGTTCGACCCTCGCGGGTGCGAATGCGGAACCGGTGGCTCCAGGTCTCCAGGGTGCGGTTCGAGTGGGCCTGGGAGGCGCGGAAGGCCGCGCGATCGGCGGGGAGGATCTGGCGGAACCACGCCCCGATGTCCCGGACCAGGTCCGCGGCCTTCAGTCCGGTCAGGCCCTCGATGGAGCGGCTGATGAACGGGAAGTAGGACGATCCGTCGGCCTCGAGCACGACCTGGTACAGGGCGCCCGGCATGTGGCGACCGACCTCCTCCAGGCGAGCCAGGTCCTCGTTGTCGGTGAGCTCGGCGCGCACCCGACGGCGCAGCGCGGCCTGGCGAACCAGCTGGGTCAGCCGGCCCTCGCGGGTCTCCAGCTCCTCGGGGCCCACGACCTCGACCCAGGCCCGGGGCGCGGCCTGGGCCAACCGGGTGACCGGTGGCGGCTCTCCCCGGTCGACCACCAGCACCAGCTCTGGCGGCTCCAGGTCCAGGGCGTCCAGGGCCTCTTCCAGGCTCACGGCCCACGCCAGCTGGGCCTGCTCGTCGGCCAGGCAGCGGGCCAACACGTCCATCCCTGCCGGATCCGGGTCCAGCACGAGCACCCGGGCCTTGGGAGGAGGGGCCATGCCATGCACCTATCCGTCCCGCGCACCCCACACCTGGAACCAGCCGTCCTCTCGGAGCAGACGGGCCCAGGAGAACCGCGCCCGCAGCCGACGGCCGACGCCTGCGGTGCGCTGGCTCACGATGATCAGCTGCCCGCTTGGCGTCATGCGGCCTGGCGCCATGGCGATCAGGCGGTCCAGGGTGGTCCGATCCGCCGCCACGCCCCGGTGGAGGGGCGGGTTGCTGAAGATGGCGCCGTACTGGGTGTCGTGGGGCACAGGGGCCCACCCGTGACCGAGCACGACCCGTGCGGTGGGCAGGTTCTGGCGGGCGCAGTGCACCGACCAGGCGTCCACGTCGGTCAGGGTCCAGGACAGGCCCGGATGGCGACGGTCGACACCCAGCGCGATGAGGCCGGCGCCGCAGGCAAAGTCCAGGCAGGGTCCCTCGAAGCTCAGGTCAGCGGCGGCCTCGAGCAGCAGCGCGGTGGCGGGATCCAGCTGACCCTTGGCGAACACCCCGGGCACCGTCACGACGTCGACCGGCTCGGCCGCTCCCGGCAGCGCCAGCGACCGCTGCGTCTGCCACTGCACCAGCGAGCCGCGGGCAGGCGCAGAGCTCCGGCGGGCCTGGAGCAGGCGACAGTGCCGCCGGGCCGCCACAGTCTCGACGGCTTCGAACAGCGGCGTCAGCCGGCGGGCCGTGGACTTGATGCCTTCGTCGTTGGCGCCGACCACCCACAGGGGCGCGCCCTGTGGGAGCCGCCCCGCACACAGATCCAGCACCACCTCCAGCCGGGCCCGCTCCCGCGGGAGCCGCACCAGAGCCCCGGCCCAGACGCCCTCGGCAGGCTCTGCCATGGCGTACACGCCGTCCCAGGCCCGGGTGTGCCAGCGGACCGGGGCGCACCCGAGGGACGACAGGGCATCCGCCACCTGGCCCGTGCCCTCGTCCACCACCCCCACCGGGCCCTGTGGGTCCAGCGCCAGGAGCTCCTGGGCGGCCACCTGGGCGCACGCCAGATCGCGGTTCGCGGTCATGGGCGCCGGGTATCCCCGCCCCGCCGTGGGCGCACCGCCTACTCGATGTAGCCGATGCCCCCCAACAGCTCCTCCAGCACCACCGGTGTGAGCTCCGCCGGCTGCTCGGGCTCGACCTGGGGCTGCTCGAAGGGCTCGATGGCCAGCCGACCCATCATCGGACGCACGTCCTGGGGCGGCGGCTCCCACATGGGCTCTCCCATCAGGATCTCACCCTGTGCCGGGTCGATCAGGCCCGGGCCGGGCTCGGTGATGTCGCCGCCGAGCGGACTCTCCTCGCAGGCCCCGGGCTGGAGCACCACCGCCGCGGCCGCAGCGCCGGTGCTCAGGCGACGCCACAGCGCCCGCCGCCGAGGGCTCAGCCGCGACGGCGTGAAGCTCCCGCAGGTCGCGACCGGCTTGGCCAGCGGCACGTCGTCCGCGCTGACCACCCGTCCATCCGGGGTCCGGAACAGGCGCACGCAGATCTTGCCCCGGGTCTCGCGCAACAGGTCTTCGGCCTGGGCCCTGGGCAGGGCGCTCAGGTCGACCACGTCCTTGTCGCAGGATCCGCAGTGCCGGACTGCGTCGCCGCCATCCATGTCGGCCCAGGACTCCTGGCAGCGAAAGGTGAAGGTCAGGTCTTCGAGGGTCACGCGGCGGGCCATCTTCTTCTCCCGAGGTCGTCTGGACGGACCGACAACGGCGAAGCCCCGCAGTTCCTTACAGGCCGCGCCGCTCGGCGATACAGCTCGGCCATGAAGCGCCCCGTCCACCGCGCACGGGCCCTGGTCAACGGGATCCAGGCCCTGCCCCGCCACGGCTGCAACCGCGCCGGGGATTTTGGCCTGGCCCTGGTGCTCGACCTGCTCGAAGCCGCTGCGCCCGACGCCAGGGACGCCATGCTGGGCGCGCTGCGGGTGCCCCTGTGGCGAGCCGGCCGCTCGGAGCTCCAGACCGCGGCAACGCTCTTGGGCAAGGGCTCCGAAGCCCAGGCGGATCCCGCACTCCAGGACGCCTATGGCTGGCAGAGCCACGCTGTCCTGGCCTCGTGGCTGCCAGGGCCGGCCCGGGACGCCGCCGAGCACGCCTGGCACGCCCTGCACGAGTGGTCCGAGCCCCCGCTCTCGGCGCTGGTCAACCTGGCCGAGCTGCACCGGATGCGCGGCGAACACGGCCCGGCCCGGATGCTCCTGGGGGAAGCCCAGCAGCGGCTGCAGCGGCCCCGCCGGCGCTGCGGCGTCGCCGATCGGGACTACGGCCCGCTGGTCGAAGCGATGGACCGATGCAACGCAGGCGCCGAGCCCGACGTGGACATGGCCCTGCTCCCGGTGGGCGACCTGGGCTTCTTGCTGGAGGCCCAGGACCGCTCGGAGCTACGGTCAGACCTGTGGTGCAGCTGGCGCCACGCCGACCGGACCGCGAGGGCGCGGATCCGAGCGGTGTTCAGCGGGACCTGGCTGGGACCGCTGCCGGGCCCCCTGGACGCTGCAGAGCTCCAGGAGGCCGCAGCGATCCGGGGCGCTAGCGGGCGCTGATCTTCACCGCCAGGCGCTGGACCTTGGGGTCCTGGTCCTGGATCAAGGCACCGGCATGGGGCAGCGCGGCGTCCATGCGGTCGAGTGCCCGCAGTGCGTTCAGGCGCACCTCGGCGTCGGCGTCCCGAAGCAGGGGCACCAGGTCGCGTGCGGTCGGGGACAGCTGGAGCACGCCCAGGCTGCGGGCCGCTCCGGCCCGAACTTCGGGCGCCGGGTCCCGCAGAGCCCGGACCAGGTCGGCCTGGAGTCGCTCGCCGTCCAGGCGGTGTGCGGCGCCTCGGGCGGCCATCCTGCGCACGGTCGGGTCCTCGTCGGCCAGCCCCAGCTGGATGGCCTCGACCCCTAGGTCAGTGCGCTGCAGGGACCAGATCAGGCCCTCCCGCACGACCGGGTCCGGCTCGTCGACCAGCAGGGCGTAGAAGGGCTCGGACTTGTCGAAGGCCGTGCGGTGGCAGACCTCGATCAGGGCGCCCCGGGTCTTGGCGTCGTCGTCGGCGTGTAGCAGCCGATCCAGGAAGATCATGTCCCAGGCCTCGGCACCGCCGGGGTAGCGGCCCAGGGCGTCGGCCCGGGACTGCATCGGCGGCATGGTCCAGTGCACGGCGGCCCGCTCGCCGTCTGCACGCCACGCGAGCACGACCCGGGCCTGGTGGGCCAGGCGCCAGTCGCTGTCGGTGGTGAGCAGCTCGAGCTCGCTGTCGGTCCAGTCGGGGTCGGACACGACCGCGGACAGGGCCCGGCCATAGCCCAGGTCGAGCTCGTGAAGTGCGATCAGGTCAGCGGGCTCGCCAGCCATGGCGGCGGTCATCAGGGTGAGCAGCATCTACTCGTCCTCCCCGTAGAGGTGGGTGGCCGTGGTCCAGTCGGCGGTGGGTGGCGTGCGAACCACGTTGGAGCCGCAGTGCACCTCGCCCAGGGCGACGTGGTACGCCTCCCAGTCGTCGAGCCAGACGAACTCCAGACCCTCGGGCATCATCGACTCGAACTCCTGGATGTAGATGTCGTCGTCGTGGCTGTCTCCGGTCCCCCGGAAGAACGGGTCGGGCGGGAACAGGATGGGGCTGCCGTCGTCGTTGGTGGCAACGATCAGGTTGGCGGTGCCCGGGATCAGCGCGGCGGTGGTGCCGCCACAGCCCTGGACTTCCTCGTAGAGGGCCGGGATGCGGATGATGTCGTCCTCGGTGAGCCCCAGCGCGTCCTTGAACAGCTGGATGTTGGGCTCGATGTAGTCCTCTTGGAGCTCCACCTGCAGAGCCGCCAGTTGGTTGTCGTCCTGGATCTCGCCCACCGAGCTGACCTGGTGGGGGTAGCCCTTGTACTGGGGCAGCTGGAAGCTGCTGTCCAGGGTGTCCAGCCACGCCAACCCGACCTCGGCGTCGCCCACGACGAACTTGAAGCCCTTCTCCGACGACGGGTCGGGGATGAAGGTCGTGAACTCGTCGATGTGGCCCACGCACAGAAAGGACGTGTCGACCTCGAAGGGCGCCTGCACGCGCATGTCGTTCAGCATGTCCACCACGTCGTCGTTCACGTCGGCGCTGCGCCCGGCGTTGCCGTAGTAGAAGCGACCCACCGGGTACTCGACGCCGTCGACCGTCACCGGGGGCGAGATCTCCAGGTTGCCGCCGTAGTCCTGGCTCGTGGCCCGACCGGAGCCCCAGTACATGACCGGGAAGTCGGGACCGCCGTGGTAGTCCTCGGCGAAGTCGTCCAGGTCCCGGTCACGGATGGTGTCGAAGATGACGTCGATGTGCTGCTGGTCGGTGCCGGCCATATAGCCGTACTCGATCTCGTCCTGGAGCCAGACGTCGCCGTTGTAGTCGGTGCCGTCGACAGCGGTGAACTTGTCGCCCAGCGCGTCCTGGTAGCCCTCGATGAACTCGGGGTTGCTGTAGCCGAAGTAGTTCACCTCGATCGCGTAGGTGTGCTCGGCGGGCTGGAGGTGGTGGTTGAAGACCAGCGGCGACGCGACCAGGCGCAGGGTGTGGGAATCCACCACGGCGCCTTCGCTGTCCAGCTTGTCGAGGGTCAGCGTGCCCTCGACCAGGAAGTCTGCGAACTCGAGCTCGAAGACCAGCTCTTCGGCGGTGGAGATCTCGCCCACCTCGTCGGCGCCGTCGCCCAGGCGCAGGCTGCCGTTCTGGTAGATGCGGATCTCGTCCACGTCGCCGGCCAGGGTCAGCTGGATCGACTGGCCTTCTTCCATCTCGTCGATGAGCGCCTGGGAGACCACGAAGGGCACCCGGTCGTTCTCTTCTTCCAGGTTGTCGTCGTCCCAGTCCTCGTCGCCGTTCCCGTCGTCGTCGTCCAGGTTGGGGATGCCGAAGACGTCGTCGAAGACCCAGGGGAGCGGCTCGGGTTCGGGTTCGCCACCGATTCCACCGTCGGTGCAGGCGGCCAGGGCGAGCAGGGGAGTGAGCAACATCGGGCCTCCAGGGGCTGGCGAGCACCATATAGCCGCGAGACGGCTGGACGGGGTCAAGATGTCGCCCCGTCGGCGCCGCCGCAAGGAAGTGTTGAAACAGCTGCGGGTGCTCACCCGGTAGTGCTGTCGAATCCTCGCGGAGGACGGGATGGGCAGCTTCCTGGTGTGGTTGTGCGGGTGCTACGGGGGACTGACCCTGACCTCCTCGAGTGAGCTGGCGCCCGAGGAGAGCGATGCCTCCTGGCCCGTCTCGGTCTGGCGAGACGCCGTGATTCAGGGCATGGGCCACGGCGTGTCCTTCCTGGACGACGGCGCCGCCCTGGTCGGCATGGGGGGTGCGATCTGTGAGGTGGATCCCCACACCGGCGCCGTGGGCGGCGACTGGATGCTGCCCGGGTTGACCTGGGCGGCCGGGGTGGACGGCGGCCAGGGTCTGGCGGTCAGCGAGGCGCGGATCCGGGTGGTGTCTCCCGGGGGGGACCCGGACGCACTGGAGGGGCCCAGGGCCGCAGGAGACTGGCGCGGCGCTGCCTGGGTCGACGGCGCCCTGGTGACGTTGGGAGAGCACGCCGCGGGTTGCGAGGTCAGCTGGTGGGCTCGTCCAGAGGCCCAGCCGCTCCTGCCCGAAGCCCGCACCGCGGTGCCCCGCCGCTTCTGCCGGGAGAGCGTGGCCCTCGTGGCCGACCCCTCCTCCTGGACCGTGTGGCTCGCAGTCGACGACGAGCTCCGGGAGGTCACCCCCGAAGGCGACCACCCGCTGGAGACACCGGCGACGCTGTTGGCCCACGACGGGGCCCAGCTGTACACGGTGGCGGAGGGGAGCGACGAGGTCCTGCGCTGGCGCGGCGGTGGCCCCGAGACCGCAGCGATCCTGTCGGGGCCCATCACCGCCCTGGACGTGACCGCCACCCTGCTGGCCGCGGTCATCGCCGGGCCGACCCTGGTGGTGGCCAGCCCCGCCGACGGCCAGGTGCTGTCCCAGGTGGACCTGCAGAGGGGCGACGTCGACACCCTGACGGTGCGGACCGATGGCGATCTCATCGGGCTGGCCCTGGGCGACCAGATCCGGTTCTACGGCGTGCGGTGACCCGGGCGGTGGGTCACTCGGCCGGTGCAGCTTCCTCGGCGGGCTCGACCCCGACGTCCTTCATGGCGACCAGCTTGTCCATGTCGATCTTGTCCCGGGCCCGCTCCAGCTCGGCGAAGTCCACGTCGCGGCCCTGGATGCCCACGGCGAAACGCCCCACGACGAAGGCGTTGATCTCGCCCCGCCGGTCGCTCTCGTCGAACTTCTCGTAGCGCTTGACGCCCTCGCCTCCGGCGACCGTGCGCTCGAAGCCGTCGTCCCACTCCCGCTCCAGATCGACGGCAGCCCAGGCAAAGGACGCCGCGCGGATCACGCCGGACATGCCGCCGGCGTCGGTGATCACCACCGTGATCTTGCCGCCGTCCTGGGTCGTGTAGGACTGCTCGGCCTTGGAGATGCCGAACCCGGACATCGACGTCTTCTCGCCGGAGCTCTCACCGGCTTCGAAGCCGCGGAGCTTCTTGGGCAAGAGCTTCTTGAGCTCGCGGAAGTCCACCGGATCGGGCCCGCCGGTGGCGTCGCCGAGCTGCTTCATCGCGTCCTGGAGGTTCTTGGCCGCGTCCTCCAGGTTGACCTCGGTGGCCTTGTCCCCGACCTCCTTCTCGACAGCGTCGGCCAGCCCCTGGAGCGCGTCGCCGACGCCTTCGACTTCGTTGGCGGCGTCACCGCAGGCCAGGGTGAAGAACAGGCCGGTGGCGGCAAAGGCGGCGAGGGGGCGAGACATGTCGACTCCGGGTGCAGGGGGGCACGGTGTGTACGTCCGACGCGCCGAACCCTATCAAGACAGGCTATGAAGCGGCGTTCCCACACGGTCTGAAGCCATGATCCTCCTGAGTCTGCTCACCCTCTCCGGCTGCGAGTCGGATGCTGGGGTGACCGAATACGAGACCCCACCCAACGCGTCGATCACCGCGCCGCCCAGCGGCCAGACCTTTGAAGAGGGCGAGACCGTCACCTTCCAGGCGCTGGTCAGCGACAACCAGACCGCGTCCGAGGATCTGGAGATCATCTGGTCTTCGGACATCGACGACACGCTGTACGAAGGCAACCTGGCCGACGTCGATGGCTACGTGGAATTCGTGACGGCGAACCTGTCCGACGGCAACCACATCATCACGCTGACCACCGTCGACAGCGACGCTGAAAAGGCCACCGACACCATCGAGATCTCGGTCACCGACCTGCCCGACGACCCGATCATCGAGATCCTCCGGCCCACGGGGGTGGACTTCGGCGTCGAGGACGAGACCTTCACCTTCAAGGCCCAGGTCTCCGACGAGCAGGACCCGCCCGGGTACCTGAGCGTGGTGTTGAACAGCTCCTTCGACGGGGACTTCTGCACCCCGGCACCAGCGTCCGATGGGCTGGTGACCTGTGACACCGAGCTCTCGGTCAACGACAAGGAGCACGTGCTCACCTACACGGTGACCGACGCCGACGGCTACACCGGCAGCCAGACGGCGTACTTCTTCGTCTACGCGGCGACCGCCATCGACAACGACGGCGACAACTTCTCCGAGGACCAGGGCGACTGCGACGACGAAGACGATGAGATCTACCCCGGCGCCGACGAGGTCCTGAATTCCGAGGACGACGACTGCGACAACACGGTGGACGAGGGCACCGCCGGGTTCGACGACGACGGTGACGGCATGTCCGAGCTCGATGGCGACTGCGACGACGGCGATCCGCACAGCTACCCGGGCGCGAACGAGAACTGCGACTCGGCGGACAACGACTGCGACACGACGGTCGACGAGGACACCGACTGCTACGACGACGACGGGGACGGGTTCACGGAGGATGGTGGGGACTGTGATGACGGCAGTGCAGCCGTCAAGCCCGGCGCGGTCGAGACTTGCGACGGCATCGACAACGACTGCAACGGCACCGAAGACGACCAGGGCGCTGTGGGCTGCACGACCTACTACGTCGACGCGGACGGCGACGGATACGGCGACGACTCGACCAGCGGAGCCTGCTACTGCGATGCCACGGGCTCGTACACCGTCACCAACAACGACGACTGCTACGACGGTGACTCCGCCGCCAGCCCCAGCCAGACTGGCTACTTCACCTACGACCGAGGCGACGGCTCCTTCGACTGGGACTGCAACGGCGCCCAGGACAAGAGATACCCCGATGGATTCTCGTGCACGCTCCTGTGCATCGGCGACGAGACGCCGGGCTGGGAGTCCGGTGTGCCCAGCTGCGGCTCAAAGGGGACGTGGGTCGACTCGTGTCTGGTGCTTTGTGACGTGAACTCGACGAGCTCGCAGACCCAATCCTGCCGCTGACCCTTTGGCGCGCCTACCAGCCCGACCCGAAGAAGAAGTAGACCGCGCCTGATTCTTCGGCGACCGTCGCGTCATCGCGGGCGGAGAGCCCGACGTCCTGCCACCCATCGCCGTCGAGGTCACCCAGGGCGAACATCGGATAGCCGAGGCCGGAGTCGGTCCCGGTACCCGTGACAGTCGCGATCGCCTGGTCTTGGAGCAGGGAACCGGACAAGGGGCCGCGGAAGAGGTGGACTTCTCCGGAAGATCCACCCTCGTGGGCCCCTACAAGGACATCCAGCTGCTGATCGCCGTCCAGGTCGGTGCCAATGACCGTGGCACCGAAGAAAGAGAGGGCCTCCTGGCCAAGGACCCTGAACAGCGCCTCATCCGGCGAGTGATCCCCTGCCGCCAGGGTGCCATTGAAGCCATAGACCGCGCCTCCAAAATCCGACGAGCCGTCGTTGTCGGCCACCGCACCCATCAGCAGGTCCGCAAGACCATCGCCGTCCAGGTCCCCAGGGACCGTCAAGGACAATCCGAACAGCCCAAGGTAGGTCTCCCCGGAGATCGTCGAGTCTGCAGCCGCCGCGACCAGGTCTCCTGCGACAGGGCCATGGAAGATGTAGACGCGACCCTCAAGGCCGAGGGTGACTGTCGTGTTGGCCACCACCACCAGGTCCTCGACCCCGTCGCCATCGAGGTCCGGTGCCACGTCCATGAAGATCCCAAACGCGTCGCCTGCTGACTCCCCAGTAATGACGGCGTGAGCCTGCGATGAGACGAGGTGCGTTCCCTCTGCGCCTTCGACCAGGTACACGGAACCAGCCAGCCCTGACGTCGTCGTTCCGAGTGATGCCACAGCCAGCCCGCTGGAGAGTGTGGGCGTCAGGGAGGAAGTCAGGACGATGCGCCCACCCAGGGCCTGGCCACTGGTGTCACCCAAGATCTGTCCCGCCGCGCTGGCTGCATCCACGCTGCCTTGGATCTCCTGGGTAAAGACAAGAACCGCTCCTCCATCCTCGGCCCCGTAGTCGCTGTAGGGCGAGTCGATGTAGAGGCGACTCCCGCTCTCGGCGGGGTCCGAGCATCCCACGACGGCGCCACCGAAGGAGCCTTGGTCCTCGCTGTCGACGATCTGGTCCAAAGTGTCCGACAAGAGGAGCGTCCCAGGCAGTGGCAGGTCTACGCGGAACACGCGCCCTGAGACGCCATCGCCGCTCACGCTGTCCGACGCTGTGATCCAGATTCCGCGGGGCTCTACCTGCTGGCCACAGTCGGCAGCAACGCGCAGGCCTGCTCGGGCTCCGGGCTCGACCCCAAAGACGGATGCATCCGCGTCGTCCACCAGTAGATCACCGTTCCAGAAACACGCCCCATACGTCCCATCACAGTCATCATCCACGCCGTTCTCACAGACCTCCACGGCCCCGGGATTCACCCCGGCATCCCCGTCATCACAGTCTCCGCCTTCGGCGACATAGTCCCCACCCGGATCGCACTGGAGCCCGGTCTCCTCTGAGCCGTAGCCGTCACCATCCAGGTCCACGGGCCATGGGGTCTGACCCGCCGCGGTGTCGTCGGCGTCGTCCGCGAGCCCATCACAGTCCTCGTCGACGTCCAGGTCGTCGCACATCTCCTGGGCTTCGGGGTGCACGCCTGGATCGTCGTCGTCACAGTCCGACACGTCTGCGACGTACCCGGTCGGTTCCTCGCACTGGACGAGGGTCTGATCGGCCCGCCCAAAGCCATCACCATCCAGGTCGAGGCCCCAGGTGACCCGATCCGTCGCGTTCTCCCCGTCGACGACCCCATCACAGTCATCGTCGACACCATTGCAGAGCTCGATGGCCCGGGAATGGACCTCGGCATCCTCGTCGTCACAGTCCCCGCCGCCGTACATCGGCGGCGAGTCGCCGTCGCCGTCTCGGTCCTGCAGGTGAGCCCGGACCGCGAGGTAGTCCTCTTGCCCCGGCCACCCACAGGCGGCGAACCACATCCACAGAGCCGTCATCTCCGGACTCTACCGCCCTTCGGGATCCACCATCCGCGCCAGCATCTTCAGCGGCTCGATCACCTTTCGCTGCCGGTGCTCCGCCTCGTAGATCCGGGTGACCCCCAGCCCGATCAGCGTGGCAAAGGCAAAGGCCACGGCGACCTTGTAGTAGGGGTCCTCTCGCTCCGGCGGCGGGAACATGTCCTCGCGCACGCTCGCCGCGTTCTGGTCGAAGGCGCGGGTGACCTGGCGGACCTTTTCCAGCAGGACCGGGTCGGTCCGGGCCGCGACGATGAGCTCCAGCCAAGCGTAGAAGGTGTCACCCGAGAGCTTGGTCCACAGCAGCTCGATGGCCTCGGCGGCGCGGTCCTCGGCGTCGAGAGACAGCCCGGCGAAGCTCTCCTGGTACTCGGCGATCTGCTTGTCGAACACGAAGTCGACCGCCGCGGTGACCAGATCGGCCTTGGTCGGGAAGTGATGGAGCAGCGCCCCCCGGGACACCCCGGAACGACGCAGGACCTCGGGGGTCGAGGTCCGGGCATAGCCGAGCTCCACCAGGGCGTCGAAGGTGGCCTGGAGCAGGCGCTCCCGGGTGGCCGCGGTGCGCTCTTCCTGGGTCCGGCGGCGAGGGGTGGACATCTCTGACCCTGTATCCCCCGCAACCAATCTGCCCCCTGAGGGGACTTCCCCGTCATAGACTGACAGGAGGGAGCACACAAGACCGCTGCGCACAGGCCCCACCAAGACGGCTTCAGAACACGCCCACGACCTGCTGCCGGCGCGGGAGCTCCCGCCCATGGGACGGCTGAACCAGCGGTTCCAGGACCCGGCGCTCGAGGCGGCCTTCGTCGCACACCACGCGGGCAAGACCCGCACGATGGGCCGCGCCGCGATCGCGCTCGGAGTCGCGCTGTACGCGACCTTTGGGGGGCTCGACGCACTGGTGGCGCCAGCGCATCTGACCCCGCTGTGGACCATCCGGTACGCGGTCGTCTGTCCGATCGGGGTGGTGCTGTTCGCGCTCAGCTTCAGCGCCTGGGGCCGGGACCGGCTGCAGCTGCTGACCGGCACCCTGGTCACCCTGGCCGGGCTGGGGGTGGTGGTGATGACGGCCATCGTCGACCCAGCCATCGCCGAGGCCTACTACGTGGGCCTGATCCTGACGGTGATGTTCGGGTTCACGGTCGCCCAGCTCCGCACCGTGGCCGCCACGCCGATGGCCGGCGTGATCGTGGTTGCCTACGAGTGGGTGGTCTGGGACGCGCTGCCCATGGAGTTGCTGGTCAACAACAACTTCTTCCTGCTCACAGGAGTCGTGATCGGGTTCATCGCCTGTTGGGAGCTGGAGCGCTTCCACCGCCGGGACTTCCTCCACCTGCGCCAGATCCGTGACCAGCGTGAAGCCCTGGCACTGGCGAACCAGCGGCTGGAGCAAGAAGCCGCGCTGGACCCACTCACCGGCCTCCGGAACCGGCGCCACCTGGAGGACCGGCTCGAAGACGCGGCGGGGCTGGCCCGCCGCTACGGCATCCCCGCGACGCTGGTGCTCCTGGACCTGGATCACTTCAAGCGGGTCAACGACTCCCTGGGACACCCGGTCGGGGACGAGCCGCTGCGGGCCACGGCCCAGGTGCTCTCCAACGCGGTGCGGGACACGGACCTGTTGTTCCGCATCGGCGGCGACGAGTTCCTGGTGGTCCTGCGGGGCACACCCCTGGACACGGCCCTGGAGGCCCAGATGCGCATGACCGAGCTCCTGGACGAGCTGTTCGCCAGCGGACCCTGGCAGGACCTGGCCCTCGGGGTCAGCGCTGGGGTGGTGTTGCTGGACCCGGAGCTGAGCGCCGCACAGAACCTCGAGGCGGTCGACCGCTCGCTCTACACGGTCAAGCCACCGCAGTCGCGTTGATCAAGGCGGCTGCTGCTTGTCCGACGGCCCGATGCTCTCGCCCTTGCCCTTGCCCTGTCCGCCAGGACCGCCCGGGCCTCCTTGGCGGGCTCCCTGCTGGGGCCCTCCCTGCCGACCCTGGCCGGCTTGCTGACCGGTGCGGGGGGCCAGCCGAGCACCGCCCATGGGACCGTCGTCCCGGTGCATCTGGAAGAGGGAGTCCGACGGCTCGGCCACGCCTTCTTGGGCCTGGAGCTCGTCGATCTCGCCAGCCAGCTCGTCGAGGGCGGCCTGGACCGAACGGCCGCCGAGCTCGGACTCCGAAGGGTCGTAGCGCACATGGTCCGCCTGACCGATGCCCACCTCCTGCATCTCGGCCACGAGCAGCTCGATCCGGGACAGGCGGTCGTCCACAGCCTCGAGCTGGCGTCGGGACTCGTCGAGCTCTTCCCGGAGCAGCTCGGTCTCCTGGGCCGTGACCGAGGTGGTGGCCGCCTCGGTCCCCGGCACCGGGGAGTTCGCGTCGGGCCCTGGGGCGGGGCCGTCGGAGTCGAAGGCACAGGCGGCGAGCAGCAGCAGGACAGCGTTCATCCGCAGAGCCTACCCCGTGCCGGTTACGGCCTAGGGACCGCCGGAGGTGGTGATGTCCTGGTTGTTCCTGATGTTCGCTTGCCAGCCCGAGACCACACCCCTGGGCATCGTGCTGGCACAGGACGGCGTGACCTATGCGGGCTCGGCGATCATCGACATCACGCCGGTGATCACGGATCTGTTCCACGACGACAACGGCAACCACCTCTTCGAGGGCTGCATGGACGATCCCGACGCCGAGATCTGCAAGGAGGGCTTCGAGGACGTGGACGGCGACGGCGTGTTCGACGCCGTGTGGATCGGCGGGTTCTCGCCTTTGAGGCCAGCTCTGGAGGTCCACGATCCCGTCTACGCCCGGGCCACGGTGATCAGTCAGGACGGCGAGTACATCGCGCTCGTCGGGCTGGACCTGGTCGGGTTGGGCAGCCCCCGGATCTACGACGCCAAGACCCGCCTGGGCGCTTCGGGCTTCGACCCCGACCGGCTGATCGTGGCGTCGAGCCACAACCACCAGGGGCCGGACACCATGGGGCTCTGGGGCAACCCCTTCAACTTCTCGGATCCGGTGAGCGGCACGGTCCCGGCCTACCAGAACCTGGTCAGCTACGCGATCGAGTACGCCGTGCGCGAGGCCGCTGCGGACATGCACGCGGTGACCCTGACCGTCGGGGTCGAGCACATGCGCGACCGAAGCCCCTACTTCAATGGGCCGGCGTTCGGGGGGCGGAACCCCACGTCCCACATGCACGGCATGATCGACGACCACCGGGATCCGGTGGTGGTGAGCGACCAGCTGCTGGTGCTCCAGGGGGTCGCGGGCAGCGGGACGGTGTTCACCCTGACCAACTGGTCCGGGCACCCAGAGGTCCGCGGTTCGGGCAACAACGCCATCTCGAGCGACTGGGTCGGCGTCACCCGCCAAGTGCTCGAGGCCGAGTACGGCGGCGTGGCCATGCACCTGCCCGAGTGCCTGGGCGGCATGATGTCTGCGCTGGGCGGCGACGTGCCGCTGGTCCAGGACGACGGCACCCACGTCTACCAGACCTGCTCGGCCGAAAACGTGGCCGACGAGACCGACACCGAATGCTTCGGCCTGGCCGATGGCGACGAGCGCATCGACTTCGAGGGCCTCCAAGTGCCGGAGTGGGCCGAGCACGACAGCTGGGAGTTCGTGACCAGCCACGGCTGGCACATCGGCGAGGCCGCCATCGACGCGCTGGCCGGCGGCGAGACCCTGGAGGCGTCGCCGCTGCGGGTGGACCTGGAGAGCTACTACATCCCGATCGAGAACTACGCCTACAACCTGCTGGGGCCGACGGGGATCTTCGACCTGGGCCTCGAGGACGCGGTGACCGACACCGCACTGTGCCCAGAGGCCGTCAACACCGAGATGGGCTGCCTGGAGACCACCACCCTGCGCATCCAGCTGGGACCGGTCGGGCTCATCACCGTGCCGGGCGAGCTCCTGCCCGAGCTGGCTTGGGGCTTTCCCGACGACGATCCCCAGTGGGTGACAGAGGCCGCTGACCCGACCGCTCGGGGTCCGGGCGCCACGTACTTCCCCCAGCACGACAACGACTGCGACGCCCTGGACTACAGCGAGTGCCAGGTCACCGATGAGCTGGGGGACTGCGACTGCCTGAAGGTCCACGCCTGGCCCTACACCCTGAGCCACGATCCCGACATGCCGCCCCTGTTGGACATGCTCGACACCGAGTACCGGGCGATCATCGGCGCTGCCGACAACTACATGAGCTACATCGTGCCGGAGCCGGACTTCAACTCGGACGTGACCCTGCTGTCGCCATCGGACGGCGACCACTACGAGGACACGGTCAGCCCGACCGGCCTGTTCGGCACCAAGATCCAGGAGGCCCAGGTCCGCATCAGCGAGCGCTGGTAGCCCTTTACAGGCCCACCTCCCAGCACACCGGGTACCTTGAGATCCTCCCGCGGAGGCCGTGATGTTCTGGTCCGTCCTGATGGCCTGTGGTCCCCAGCTGAGCGCCACCCCCGAGCCGATCGAGTTCGAGTCGCTGCCGACCCCACCGCCGTCGCTGGCCGGCCTGACACCCGCCGATGGTGAGCTCCACCTGGTGGACCAGGGCCGGACCGCGGGGGTGAACGCGGGGCTGGCGCTGTCCAGCGACGGACTCTGGGCCCACGCCGGCATGAAGGGCTACACCTGCGACGTCTGGACCCACGACGGCTCGGTGGCGGCAGATCTGGACTACCCGGGCAACGGCGACGAGGTCATCGACGGCACCGACGATCGGCTGCTGGTCCGCACAGAAGACGGGCTGTTCGTGACCCGCTTCAACCAGCACACGGCCTCGGGACAGCTGGTCGAGGAGTTCCTGGCCGACGCCCGCCTGGTCGACGGGGGCCTGGCCACCCTGGCCTACGACGGAGAGGCCTGTCGGGTGGCCTGGTACACCCAGGTCGAAGCGCCCGATCAGACCCTGGCAGTCGACGACAGCTGGTGCGGTGGCGGGGTGATGATGCTCGCCGAGCGCGACACCGGCACGGTCTGGCTACTTGACGAAGGCCGGCTGATGCACGTGACGCCCCAGGGCGAGCACGTGATCGCGCTGGGTGGGGACCAGCTGGCGTGGGATCCCGTGCACCGGCAGGCCTGGGTAGGCCGCACGGGCGACGCCGGGATCGCAGCGGTCGATCCGGACGGCGGCTGGACCATGCACGAGACCGCCGGACCCGTCAGCGCCCTGTCCAGCCTGGGCCAGGTCGGCGCAGTGGTCGTGGGCAGCGCAGACACCCTGGAGATCCTGTGGGGAGCCGACGGCTCCCTGTGGGGCACCTATGAAGGCCTGCTGGCGCCGGACACGGTCCTGAGCGCCGACAGCGGCGCCGTCGTGGGCGTCCAGGACGGCACCACCGCGCGGTTCTTCCTGGGCGAGGTGTTCTGATCGGCCGACCCACTGCCCACCGGCCCTGATCGCCGACTTCGCCCAGGTGCACCCCCGCACGCTGCGCCGCACGGCAGCCACCTGGGGCGACGACCTGGGGCGGCTCGCCCGCGTGCTCGACGATCCCCGCTTCTACCTCCTGGACGGGGGAGACCTCCGCGGCCTGGACAGCTGGATCCGCTACCGCACCAGACGCTGACCGAATCGCCTTCACTCCCGCCCTCCACCGTCCGACACGGGGACTCCCGGAGGTGCCCGTGGCCTGGCGGTCTGCACGACGTTCTGCCCCCATCGACGACAGCCAGCTCTTGCGGTCCGGCCTGGTCCAGCTGCTGGAGACCCTGGCCGCTGGCACCGTGCCCGGTCACGCCAAGGAGATCCGCGCCCTGGCGGACAAGCTGACCAGCGGGCCGGCGCCGTCGGGGCTGGACCGCGAGCTCACCCGGCTCTTCGGCCAGTCCGGCGACGAGGGCGACCCCGCCGAGGCCTTTGCCGAGACCGCCCGAGCCCTGGGAGACGCGATGGCCCAGGTGGCCATGTCCGAGCCCACCCTGGAGCGAAACATCCAGCAGCTCCAGGCGCTGGTTCCCCCCCGGGTCCAGCCCAGCGACGCTCGCAACCTGACCACCAAGGCCCGGGCCCTCGAAGACGGCGCTGTCCCGATCCGCCGCCGGGTCCTGAACGCCCAGGGCGAGACCGCGCTGATCCTCGAGGCGGTCAGCCACGCACTGGCCGGCACCGAGACCGCGTCGGGCCGCATCGCCAAGAACGCCGGCCAGCTGGCCAGGACCTTTGCCAAGACCCACGACGACGCAGCCCTTCGGGCCATGCGCGGTCAGATCACCGAGGCCCTGGAGGGGCTGGCCAAGGACGCGAACAAGCTCGAGCAGACCATGAGCAGCGCCAAGGCCCGCACCCGCGACCTGGAGCGGCGGGTCGAGAAGCAGGCCGCCATCCTGGGCGTGCTCGACTCCTGTCGCCGGATCCGCAAGGAGATCGAGCGCTATGGCGACGACGAAGACGCGCCCATCGCCACGGTCAAGGCCCCCCAGGGTCTGTGGGACACCCTCACAGGCGTCTACAGCCGCGAGACCCACGACCGGCTCATCGCCCGAGCGTCCCAGGCCGCAGACGACACCGGCCGGGCACTGAGCCTGGTGCTGGTGGAGATCGAGAACCTGCCCAAGCTGACCCGGATGTACGGCGAGCCCGCCCGGGACACCGTGATCAAGACCCTGGGCCGCCAGCTGACCGAGGTGGTGCTCGAGACCGATGTGCTGAGCCGGATCGGGGACGGCCGCTTCGCCCTGCTGTTGCCCGCGACCAACCTCCAGGCCGCGAACGAGCGGGCCGTCAAGGCCCGGAGCGTGCTCAAGCGGGTGGCGTTCGCCAGTCGCTCGGGGCGGTTCAACATAAACCTGCGCAGCAGCGCCGTCGAGCGGCGCCACGGCGAGGCCTCCGAGACCCTCGAGAGCCGGGCTGCGACGGGCCTGGACCCGGTGGTCAAGCCCCGCCGGCGGTAGCTCGCCCCGCCCCCCCCGGTGTCCAAGTGGGAGGATGGCCCCTGGACCGGAGGATGCATGGCTCGCTGGATCGGCATGGCGTTGGCCCTCGCCGCGCTGAGCCAGGTCGGCTGCGCGGCCATGCAGCGGACCTGGGCTTTCTCCACGCTCGACGTGACCGGGCCCGCACTATGGGTCCACGCCACCGAGACCCTGGTGACCCAGAAGGACGTGTGGCTGCAGATCCGGGTCGAGAACGTCTCCGGGGGCCCCCTCGACGTGGACCTGGAGACCTTTGTGCTGACCCTGCCCGACGGCGAACAGGTGCTCGGCTACGTCTCCTACATGACCCGCAAGAAGGACCAGATGGGGGGCGCCTGGGACAAGGTCCGGCGCAAGGACGTCGACGACCCACCACTCCAGCCCGGCAAGTCCTTTGAGATCCAGCTGAACTTCCACCAGTACGGCCGGGACTATCGGCGCCTGCCCACCCTGAGCGTGGACCTGTCCGGGATCCTGGTCGACGGGGCCTCGGTGACCCTGCCTCCCCTGGTGCTCGAAGCCCCGGCCGAGGCACCGATGGGAGAGCACATCTGATGACTCTGATGGCCCTGACGCTGCTCTCGGGCTGTGCCATGAACCTGGCGGAGCTGCGCTCTGCCCGGGTCCTGCGCCCGGGCGAGATGCAGGTCACCCAGGGCAACAACGTGGTCGTGCCGACGTCCAGCGTGGGCGAGTCTTGGAAGGCCGCCCAGATCATCTCCGACGCCGAGGCCGACGCTGGGCTGCTCAGCGAAGAAGAGGCCCTGGACCTGGTGGGCGGCGCGACGGCCATCGCCCTGAGCTCACCGGGGTACGGCACCTTTGCCGAGTACGCCCTGGGCCTGCCCCGCCGGTTCGAGTTCAGCGCTCGCTTCGGCAACGGCATCTACGGGGTCGGACTGCGCAAGGGGGTGAGCCGGGATCAGTGGCACGCCAACGTGGGCATCCGAGCCGCCTACAACGGGGGCGGATCCTGGATCTCCTATGCGAACACCCTGAATTCTTGGGTGGACGTGGGCAAGGTCCGCCGCCTGGACCTATCGGCCACCGCCATGGTCGGCCGGGAGTGGGAGGAGTGGGGCAAGCTCTGGCTGGGCGCCAAGGCCATGGTCAGCCCGTACACACTGGACATCGACGCGTCGGCGGTGGGGCTGGGTGAGACGTCGACGTCGAGCAGCATGCGCTACGTCGGGGGCTTCATCGGCGGCGGCCTGGGCTTTCGTTACGTGCACTTCACGGTCGAGCTGAGCGTGCTCTACGCCAGCGGGGAGCTGGCGGTCTTCGATCGCGAGTACTCCCTTCGGGGACTCGTCCTCGCACCGTCTTGGGGCTTCCAGGCCACGTTCTGAATACGCCTGGGAGATGGTAGGCCCTCCCGCATCCCTCGCCCGCTTCCTGCCCAGCTGTGTGCTGGACCAGCTGCGGGTCGCGCCTGGAGTTCCCCAGCAGCCTCTGGTGCGGACCCGCCCTGCCGTCACACTGGTCGCCGACGTGTCCGGCTTCACGGCCAGCACAGAGGCCCTGGTCCAGGCCGGGCCCGAGGGCGTGGAACAGGCCAAGCGCGGCCTGGACGGCTTCTTCGGCGCCCTGGTGGACCAGGTCCACGCACACGCCGGCGACGTGCTCAAGTTCGCCGGTGACGGGCTGCTGGCCTGCTGGGACGCCGGACCGGACAGCGGAGGCACTGTCGCGGCCGTGCAGCGGGCCGGCTTGTGCGCCCTGGCCAGCCAGGTCCAGCTCCGCAGCGCCCGCCCGGAAGGGGTCGAGGTGCGCATGATGATCGGCGCTGGGGATCTGCGAACCGAGCTGCTCGGGGGGACACGAGACCGCTGGGAGCTGGCCGTGGGTGGCGACTCGATCACGCAGCTGGACGCGGTCGAGCCGCTCTCCAGGCCCGACCAGGTCGTCGTCTCGCCTGCTGCGGTCGAAGCCGCTGGCGCCGCGATGACCGGCGAGCTCTCGCCGGGCGGCGCGCTCCGCCTCCGCGGTGTTCCCGGCTTCCCTGGCCTGCCGCGTAAGACCCGCAAGGTCTCACCGTCCATGGCCGCCGGCATGGCGTCGTTCATCCCCCGGGCCATGCAGGCCACCCTGGGCAGTGGGTACGAGGAGTGGACCGCCGAGCTGCGCCCGGTCTCCGTGCTCTTCGTCCACCTGCCCGAGCTGGACGGCACCGCCTGGGACCAGGCCGCCATCCAGACCCTCCAGGAACAGCTCTACCGTCACGAGGGCAGCCTGAACAAGCTCGGCCCCGACCCACGGGGCGTCATGGCGCTGCTGGCGTTCGGCCTGCCGCCGCTGGCCCACGAGGAAGACCCTCTGCGGGCGGTCCGTACCGCCGTGGCCGTTCAGCGCACCCTCTCCGCACTGGGCCGCTCGAGCAGCGTGGGTGTGGCCACCGGCCGGGCCTTCTGCGGCATCGTGGGCACCGAGGAGCGCTGCGAGTACACCCTGATCGGCGACGTGGTGAACCTGGCGGCACGCCTGGCCCAGGCCGCCCACGGCGGGGTCCTGGTGGACACCAACACCGTGCGCCGATGCAGGGGCCGTGCCGCCTTCACGCCGCTGGAGCCGATCGAGCTCAAGGGCAAGCGCCAGCCTGTGCCGATCTACACGCCCTGCTGAGCCGATCTGCGCCCCGGATTGAATAGATGGCCTCCAACCCCCGTTCCCGCCGGTGTTCCCTGGGAGGAATGATGTCCCGCACCCCCGTGTTCGCCCTCGCCCTCGTCCTGCTCACGGTCTTCAGCGGCTGCAACCGCACCGAGACCCTCACCCCCGAAGAGGTGCGAGCCCAGCTCGACGATCCCAGTGGCACGGTCGACGACGGCTCGATGGTCGCCATCGCCGACGACTGGTTCAGCGCTGGAGAAGCCTTCGAGGCCGAGGACATGGCCAGCGTGCTCAAGACCTCCCAGTCCCGCCGGGCCCGGACCGGGACCCCCCTGGACGTCCTGCTCGCCCCCGAGGTCCTGGACCACGTCCTGTCCTACGGCGTCGGCAGCACGGTCGTGGACATCTTCTGCGTGACCGACCTGATCACCGACATCAACGAGTTCGACGACTGCGAGACCGGCGACACCTGCGAGGTGGAGCTCACCATCGACAGCTGCATCCTGAGGCTCGGCGACGACGGCGACGACAACGCCGACGGCAAGATCGTGTTCACCCTGAGCGAGACCACCACGCCCGAGTACGACCGGGGCGAGCTCTCCATCGAGTTCGAGGCGTGGCAGTACACCGACGGCGACCGTGTCGACTACACCGACGGCCTCATCGCGCTGGAGCTCACGGAGTGGAAGACCGAGGATCGCGACGAGATCATCTACAGCGTCGACCTGACCCGGAAGCACATCGATCCCGACGAGGACGGCGTGTTCACCGACGGCTCCTTCTGGGAGAACCGTGCCCGGGCCGCCATGCGCCTGACCACCCTGGACACCGGTCCCACACAGACCGTCACCCTGGAGATCCTGAGCTTCGTGGACCTGGGCAACGACGGCACCCACGAGGACACCCTGGTCATCACGCTGGACTACACCGAGACCCAGGTGAGCACCGACGTCGAGGCCGCCAGCCTGACGCTCCAGGTCCGAGGCAGCAACGGCAGCTTCACCTGCTCCTGGCACGGCGCCGTGGCCGAGCAGACCGAGGACACCACCGGCTACCACTCCGAAGGCACCTGCGTCGACGACGACACCGGCGAGACCTTCTCCTGGGACGGCACGCACGTGGTGACCAGCGGCTAGCCCGGGACCTAGTAGAGACCCGCCGCCCGGAGCTGGGCGACCACCACGTCGCTCCGCTGGGGCAAGTACTCCTGGGTCAGCCGGGCGTACTCGTCCGTCCAGAAGTCGTCGACGGTGTACAGCTCATAGGGGCCGTTGCTGTAGCTGTGCACGTCCCGGCGGTAGTCCCCCCAGCGCACGGACTCCGCCAGCACCGCCGGCGCCACGACCTCTGCCAGGGCCTCGAAGCGCGCCAGGGCCACAGGCGCCGACAGGGCACCGCCTTCGCCGAAGACCTCGTGGGCCCGCTCCTGGACCCGGGCGACGAAGTCCGGGTGCTCCAGCAGCCGGCGGTAGATGCGGGCCGGTGAGCCCGCGGAGTCGGCACCGGTCACGTCGGTGGCCAGGTCCTTGAGGGTGTGCTCGGTGTCCCAGGCGAAGAAGATCCAGCCCACCTGGTCCTCGCGCCCGTGGCCGGCGTACCAGTTGTGGCTCGGCCAGTCGTCGTTGCCCAGGTAGATGTTGAGCAGCATGTAGTCGATGAGGTTGTCGAGCTCGACCTGGGCCGCGACCTGGGCATAGGCGTCGTCGGTGGCCACGCCGCGCTCGACCAGGGCGTGCAGCCCCTCCCAGGCGTCGAGATCCCCGTCGATCGCCTCGCCGGAGTTCACGGCGTCGTACCCGGTGTCCTCGCCGCCGTAGAGCCGGGCCAAGAAGCTCGCCTGAGGCCGCGGATGCAGGTTGTAGAGCCCCCAGTAGAGCCCGTCCAAGAACACGTGCACATAGGTCCCGGACACGCTGGGGCGGCCCAGCGCGTGCTGCGTGCTGCGGGCGAACTGGTCCCGCAGGTACTGGCCCCGGCTCCGCTGGAGGCTGTCCCAGTGGATCCAGGACTGGTTGTACCGGGCCCGCAGGACCAGGGTGTCCCACCGGTCGATGGTCTGCTCCGGCAGCGGGAGCTCCGATAGCGAAGTGGGCCCATAGTCCGCCTTGAACAGCAGGCGCAGGGCCTTCTTGGGGCTGCTGGCCGGGTTGCGGCTCGCGCCGCCCATGATGCGCAGGCCAGCGTTGACCTGCCAGTCGTCGCCGTCCTGGCCGAGCCACTCCAGCGACACCGGGACCTCCCAGTCGACGCCCTCTGACTCGGGGTTCTCGTAGATGCCGTTCGGGCCCCAAAGATCGAAGGGCGCGACGACCAGCGAGACGATGGGCAAGGCCTCGAGCGCCGGCACCAGGCCGTCGGTGACCAGCTCCGGATCCATGGCGTAGTCGGCGCTGTACCCGCCCCACCAGGTGGTCGGCCAGGTCGACGGCGCCGCCTGGTCCGCGACCTGGTCCAGGAAGAGGAAGCTGTGGGTCACGGGCTCGGCCAGAGGTCGGTCGTCGAGCAGCGCGACCGCCGAGAGCGTCGTGGTCGCGCTCACCGGGAGCGGTCCGGTCCAGACGTCGCCGCCGTGGGGGTCGGTGCCGTCGGTGGTGAAGCGGATCTCCGCGTCCGCCGCGTCGCAGGACAGCACGAGCTCGAAGGACGCGTCATAGCGTCCCCGGGTGTGGCTGAAGGTCACCGCGACGCCGCCCAGGGACTCCACGGTCACCCCGGGTGTCGCCGCACTGTCGATGACGCTGTCGACCCCCGAGGCCGAGTCCGAGGTCCCCGACGTGGTGACCGTGCCGCCGCAGGCCGCGAGCCACGAGGTCACCAGGAGGAGAGAAGCCACAGCCCCAGGATAGTCCGAGGCCGCTGCCGGGGTAGGTTCTCTCGTGGCCGAGCGGGACACCCAGAGCACCATCGAGCTGTCCCTCGTCTCGATCCGTCCGGACGAGGACATCGAAGACCTGATCCTGGACACGCCGGTCCCAGCGGACGGGTGGGGTGGGCCGGTCGTCGAGGCCCCGAGCCCCGGGCTGGAGCTGGGACCCGAGCTGGGCCGGGGCGGGTCTGCCGTGGTCCGGCTGGCCCGCCAACGCAGCCTGGGACGCGAGGTCGCCGTCAAGGCCGTGCGGCCGGACCTGGACGGGGCAGGGCTGCGCAACATCCTGCTGCGTGAGGCCCGGGTGACGGGGGCACTCGAGCGTCCGGGAGCCGCGACATGAGGCGCTTCGTCTACCAGCCCCAGAGCTGGACCCACTCGGTGAGCTACGCCGTGGGCTTCGCCTTGGTCCTGCCCCTGCTGTCGTGGCAGGGAGCGGCGGTCTGGGCGACCCTCCACGACACGCTGGGGGGCTGGGGCGCGTTCGTGGGCCTGGGCTTCGCGGTGTACATGATCGTGTTCTGGCTCGCGGGCGGCTTCTACATCGCGGCCGACGCCCGGGGCTGGTTCGCCGACGCGAAGATCCAGCCCAGGCCAGCGGGCCGGGACCGCTCTGGCCCTCCGCTGAGTAGGGCGGTGCGCGTGGTGCTGCGCAACCAGTTCCTGGGCACGCTGCCGGTGCTGATCGGGCTCTACCCGCTCCTGCTGTGGCGCGGCCTGGACATGGCCGCCGACCCCGACCCCTGGTGGCTGGTCCTGGCCCACCTGGCCGGCCTGGTGCTGATCGAGGAGCTCGGCTTCTACAGCACCCACCGCGCCTTCCACCTCAGGCCGCTCTTCAAGCGCTTCCACCGCATCCACCACGAATTCCGCGAGAGCATCGGCATCGCCACCCACTATGTGCACTACGTGGAGCACCTGGTGGGCAACCTGGGGCCGATCTTTTTGGGCGTGGTGATCCTGTGCCCACACCCGGTCACGATCTTCTTGTGGGTGGTGCTGGCGGTGGTCAACGCCATTCACACCCACAGCGGCTACGCCTTTCGGTGGATGGTCTGGCCCCACGACCACGACTTCCACCACTTCAACGTGACGGGGAACTATGGCGTACTGGGGGCGCTGGATCGGCTCCTGGGCACCGACGACGCGTTTCGCGAGGTAGCCCGCAGTCAGCGGGCCGGGCTCACCCCGCCCGCCGCTTGACCTCCAGCTGGGCCACGAACCAGGTCGCGGCAGCGATCAGAGGCAGGTCGATCCACATCCAGGCCGGGCCGTTCAGCGCCACCTGGTTGTAAGCCGCGCCGGCCAGGGTCAGGCCGCCGATGATCCAGGCCAGGACCTGGGGGTGCGACGCGCCCAGGCGGGCTGCGAGGCCGCCGCCCAGGGCGGCTTGGCCGGCGTGGGCCACGAGCACCACCAGGAAGGCATGCACGGGCAGGCCCTGGATCCAGGCCTGGATCGCCTCGGCCTGGGCCGGGTCCATCATGTCGACACCCTCGGGGAGCGGCGCGATGAGCTTGGCGTTGAGCATGACCAGGCCCATGTTCCACAGGTTTCCGACGACCAAGCCCACGAGTACGGCGCCTAGGTTCCGCAGCATGTTCCCTCGGGGACGGTTGCCGAGCCCTAACGCAGGCTCCGGCTACACTCCCTCAATGCTGACCCTCGCCTTGATCCTCACCACCGCCTGTACCGACAAGGACACCACCGCCGGCACCGACTCCAGCCTCCTGGACCTGGACCCTGCGACCGTGCCCCTGGGCGGCGCCTGCCCGCTCGACACCGACTACGGCGGCTTCTACGCGCTGCTGGACGACGACAGCTCCGCCGTCGAAGGCAACGTGGCCGACGGTGTGGTGCCCCAGACGGTGCTGGAGCAGCTCAACGCCTCGGGAGACTGCTTCGTGCTGCGCCGGAACAACCCCTTCTGCGACCCGGCCTGCGAAGCCGGCCAGACCTGTGACTTCGAAGGGGACTGCCTGCCCTACCCGGTCAAGCAGGACCTGGGCACGGTGACTGTGGCGGGGCTGGTGCAGCCGGTGTCCATGGAGCCGGTCTTCCCCGGCAACACCTACTACGACACCACCCTGCCGACGCCCCCCTTCGAGCCCGGCAAGCTGATCGCCCTGGACATGCCCGGCGGGGCCTATGGGCCCCTGACCCTCTACGGGGTGGGGGTCGAGCCCCTGGTCAGCCTGGACGCGGAGTGGTCGGTCGAGGCCGGGGTGGCCCTCGAGGTCGCCTGGGAGCCGCCGACCGCCGGTGTGGTGCGCTCCGAGGTCGGCCTGTCGATCAACGTGGACCAGCACGGCACCTCCCCGGGAGCCGTCTACTGCGTCTTCGAGGACGACGGCGCGGGCACGGTGCCCGTGGCGCTCATCGACGGGCTGATCGAAGCCGGCGTCACCGGCTTCCCCAGCGGCGCCCTGGAGCGTCGGACCCTGGACCAGGGTCCTGCGGGCACCGGCTGTATGGACTTCAAGGTGGCGGCCCCGGTCGGGGTCGAGGTCGACGTGGTCGGGTTCACCCCGTGCGTCGACACGTCGGACTGTCCCGACGACCTGGAGTGCAACCTGGCGCTCCAGGTGTGCGAGTAGGGGTCAGGGCAGGCAGGACCGGTACAAGTCAACCAGGCCTGGAAGGTCCAGTCCGGTCTCGATGGCCTGAAGGAGGGCGAGCACGTGATCGTGATCGATCCGGGCTGCGCTACCCAGGAGCCCTTGCACGTCAGCCAGGTCCTGGGTCCGCCCTGCCAGGAGCTTTGCCACGACCAGGTCCGAGGCGGAGATCACCGGGACCCCGGGCCCCAAGAGGTGGGTGTCGCTGCGTGCGGCAAAGCTGCGCTCGAGCTCAGAGAGCGCCAGCACCACGTCGACGGGGAATTCTCGGGCCCGATGCCAGACCGGGATGACAAAGGTGCGGGCCACCCACTCCGCCAGGTCGTCGTCGACCCGCAGCGCAAATCCGTGTCGAGCCAGCATCTCGGCGAGGGCCGGCGCCTGAGCCGGCTCCAGCAACACCGTCACGTCCAGGTCCTGGGTCGCTCTGGGGACCCCGTGGGCGACCACGGCCTGGGCACCGAAGACGTACCAAGCGCATCCTGCTTCCTCGAGCGCCGCGGAGAGGTCGACCAGGACCTCAGAGACCGCCGACACGCAATCTCTTGTGCAGGTCCCGCATCCTCAGGTGCTCAGCGAGGTCCTCGCGACGGTCCTGGGCCGAAGGCCAACCCGGCTGACAGGCGGCGACGTGGGCACGGAGTGCATCCGCCGCAGCCAGCCGTTCGGGGCCAGTCAGGCGAGACCATCTCGCTTGCTTGCGGCGGCGCACGGCGGCCCAGTCGCGCCCCAGGTGCGCTCTCAGACCTGTCAGGTCCATCGTCAGCCGCAGCCGTCGGACTTGAGGTAGTAGACCTCGATGATCGCGCCTTCGTTCGGGTAGGCGTCGTCGGAGAAGACGATGGCGTTCAGATCGGAGTCGTAGACCCACCCGGTGCTGGTCGGGATGTCGTCGACGGACACCGCGATCGTGGACACCAGCGGGGAACCGGTCAGCGGGAAGAAGTCCGCACCGTCCATCGTGGCCGACGCCAGCTGCTGCATGTTGCTGGTCCAGTCGTCCTCGCAGATGGTCAGGAACACGCCGCCGGTGGCGGTGACCGCGTCGGCGAAGCTGGTGAAGGGCTCGGTGCCTTCGCCGCAGCCGCTGGGCAGGGGCCCGGCGATGGCGTGGAAGACGACCTTGTCCGGGTCGGACTTGAGGGCCTGGGCCTGTTCCACATAGGTCGAGTAGTGCCCCCCGGACTGCTCGGTGTCCCGGTTGATGGCGACCAGGGACAGCTTGGAGTCGGACCAGTTCTCGTCCTCGAACAGCCACCAGCGGCCTTCTTCGACCGCGGCGAGCAGAGACGTGAAGTTGCGGTCGTTGTCGCCGGCCGTCGATCCGCCGGCGATGGCGTCGATCACGATCTGCGCCGACTGCGTCGGGGAGTAGCTGTCGTCGAGGTACTGCACGTCGCCGTCGACGGTGCCGTCGGCGTTCCAGAAGAACGCCGCGCGGTAGTCGGCGTGGTTCTCCTGGAGGGTCTCGAAGAACACGTGCACGTAGTCCTGGAGCTCCTGGGCGAAGGTGCCGTAGGGGCCCTCGATCGCGACCTCGTTCACGTGGACCAGCACGGTGTTCTTGTTCTTGTCGCCGACCGTGAAGCTCAGGACGTTGGAGCCGTCGACCACGCCCTCGCCGGTGAGCGCGGCCGAGACCTTGCCGGCGTCGCTGGTGAGCTCGACCACGCCCACGTCGTAGTTCTGCTCGATGGGGGTGTAGCGAACCTGGATGTCCCGGCTGGTGAAGGGGGCCACGGTCCAGGGGAAGGGCTCCTCGAGGGTGGTGTCGGTGATCTGGTACACCTCGTCGTCGCCGTCCAGGCTCAGGCCCTCGATCAACAGATCAGCGTTGCCGGTGTTGGTCAGCGAGAAGGTGCCCTCGCTGAAGCACCCGACGGGCACGCCCCCGTAGTCGTACTGCTGGGACGAGATGGTCATGACCGGGCCCTGGCCCGCACCGCTCAGGGTCACGGTGACCTTGTCCGTCTCGGTGTTGTTGGGCCCCAGGGACACGCTGAACTCGTCGAGCATCGGGCTCGCAGTGCCCGGGGTCCACGTGACCACCAGGTCCTGGACCGCGCCCGGGGGCAGCGCGAACAACGACGGCGCCGTGACCTCGAGGCCCTCCAGCGCCGGCGGCACGAAGTCCACGAACATCAGGTCGTCTTCGCCAGTGTTGGTGACCAGCACCACCTGGCTCGCCGAGGACCCCACCACCTGATCGCCGAAGTCGACCTTTTTGGGGGTCACCTTGTAGGACCAGGCCAGCTCGGGCTCGGTGAAGGTCCCGCTGTCCACGGTGTCCGGGGTCGGCTTGCAAGCCACGACCAGCAACCAGATCATCGACACTTCGCCCGCTCCTCTCTCCCTGCACCCGCAGTTTGCGAGTGACGGCGCGGCTTTTCAACCCCCGACTGGCATCCGGGGGCGGACAAGCGCCGCGACACCGGGTCTATGATGCGGCCGTGACGCCTCCCGCTTCCTTTTTCCTGGCCGCCCTGCTCGCATGCAGCGGCGACGACACCACCCCCGTCACCGACTCGGGAACCACGGTCACCGACGACTCCGGGACCACCACCGACGACACCGGGACCACCGACACCACGTCGGCCTGTGCGACCCCGACCGTGACGTTCACCACCAGCGACGGCGCGGTCAACGATCTGACCGAGTTCTTCACGACCGGCGACTACCTGACCCTGGGTCTGGACGGCACCCTGGCGGTCTGCCCAGGCACCTGGTTCTCGCGGGTCCTGGTGCGGGCCAACGTGACGGTGGTGGGCCTGGGGGACACCCCCGAGGAGACGATCCTGTCCGGGGGCGAGAGCGGCACCATCCTGGACGTCCTGGGCCCCGACGTGTCCCTGGACGTGTCCAACGTCACCCTGGATCGCGGCGCTGGCCTGGACGTCGACCACAACTCGGGCGGCGGCGGCATCTACTGCGAACAGCAGGGCGTCGTCACGGTCCGCGACAGCCTGTTCACGAACAATTTCGCCAACGACGGGGCCGGCATGTACACCCAGTACTGCACGGTCGACCTGGAGAACGTCACCTTCCAGGACAACCTGAGCGAGGACGACGGCGGCGCACTGACCCTGTGGTTCTCGACGGCCACGTTGAACCAGGTCACCATCACCAACAACACGGCGCTCGACGGCGGCGCCATGGCGATGTTCTTCAGCGAAGCGACGGTGACGAACAGCTGGTTCGAGGGCAACACCGCGAGCATCTTCGCGGCCGGCATCTGGGTCAACGACTCGTCCATCACCATGGCCGACAGCACGATCACCGGCAACACCAACGACGGCAGCGACCACGGCGGTGGCCTGGTCGTCGACGGCAGCGCGACCCTGGACCGGGTGAACTTCACCCAGAACGACGCGCCCCTGGGCGGCGGACTCTACGTGTTCTTCGGGGCCACCATCGAAGGCACCGAGTGCGGCTTCAGCCTCAACACCCCCGACGACATCTACGTCGACGACGGCTCTGCAGGCCAGGGCGACAGCATCACCGCAGGCGGGAACTACTCCTTCAGCTGTGCGGACAACGCCTGCGTGGAAAACTAGCTGGGATACAGGGCCGCTCCCCCTGCCCGGAGCCCGCCGTGACCCTGGTGCTGCTGTCCCTCGTCGCCTGTGAGTCGGACAACGCGGTCAGTCGCATCCCGGAACCGCCGACCGTCTCGATCGTCTCCCCCGAGCCAATGGGCGTGGTGCGCAAGGGCGACGGCGGGGCCCTGTTCGTGGCCCAGGTGTCCGACTCCTGGGACCCGCCCCAGGACCTGGCGGTGACCTGGACCCTGGACCAGGGGGCCGAGGCACCGGGGACCGTGAGCGACGCCGGCGAAGCCACGTGGAACCTGGACGTGGAAGACTTGGACTACGGCGAGTACCGCACCGAGATCATGGTCATGGACACCGATGGGGACCTGGCCATCGCCGGGCTCCAGTGGGTGCTGGGCCCGCCGCTGAGCGCACCCCAGGTCACGATCACGTCGCCCGATGACGGCAGCCTGTTCGAACCCGGCACGGAGATCACCTTTCGCGGCGAGGCGGTGGACGACGTGATCGAGGACCTGTCCTATGCCTGGTCCAGCTCCATCGACGGTGCGCTCGCCGGTGCCCTGAGCGGCGGCGGCGAGAGTGCGCTGTTCACGGACGCCTTGTCCGACGGCACCCACACCATCGCCCTCGAGGTCACCGACGCAGACGACGAGGTCGGCATCGACACCATCGAGGTCACGGTCGGCGAGCTCCAGTCGCCCGCCCAGGTGGGCGACCTGGTCTTCAGCGAGCTGATGATCAACCCCAGCGTGGTCGCCGACGAGGTCGGCGAGTGGGTCGAGCTCTACAACACCGCCAGCTACGCCATCGACATCCTGGGCTACCGCTTCCACGACAACGACTACGACGAGTACACCATCGAGGACTCGATCGTCGTGCCCGGCGGGACCTACGTGGTGTTGTGCGCCGACACGAACCCAGCGAGCAACGGCGGCGTGACCTGCGACGGCCCCTTCAAGCGCAAGAGCGCCGACGCGCTGGCCCTGGGCAACGGCTCCGACGAGGTCATCCTGAGTCGGGACGACGGTGTGGTGATCGACGAGGTCTTCTACGACAGCGACTGGTTCACCATCTCCGTGGCCATCGGTCTGGACCCGATGTACCTGTCGGCCGAGAACAACGACAGCGCCAGCAACTGGTGCGACCAGACCACGGTCATGACCAGTGGCGGCGAGCCCGGCACGCCGGGGCGGACCAACGACCCTTGCTAGAGCGCCAATCAGGTCAAGTCCGTTCGTACTGCCGCTTTCTCGCGGAGATCGGCGTCTGGCGTTCCAATTCGCCCCGAATTGGGCCTCAGGGACTGGATTTCGGCTCCCAACCGGAAACTCAGCCGGACTTGACTCACCGCAGCGGAAGTTCAAGTCGACTTGACGCTCAGCGCCCGAGGGCTTCACCGAGTGCCGCCAGGCACAGGGTCACGTTGCGCCGGGTGCAGGCGCTGCCCATCAGGCCGATACGCCAGCGGTGACCGGCAAAGGCACCCAGGCCGCCGCCGATCTCCAGGCCGTGGTCTCGCAGCAGGCGGCCCCGCACGGCCTTGTCGTCCGCGCCTTCGGGGATCTGGACCACCGTGAGCTGAGGCAGGCGCAGCTCGGGCGCCACGGGCAGGGTCAGACCCAGGGCCTCGAGCCCGGACGCGAGCTGGGCCCCCAAGCTGCGGTGCCGCGCCCAGCGGGCCTCGAGGCCCTCGGCCAGGGCCAGGCGGCAGGCCTCGTGCAAGCCATAGAGGTTGTTGATCGGCGCGGTGTGGTGGTATGCCCGCTCGCCGCCCCAATACCGGTTGATGAGGGACAGGTCCAGGTACCAGGACTGGACCGGCACGGCGCGCGCCAGCACGTGCTCGAAGGCCCGAGCGGAGAAGCTGATGGGCGCCAGCCCCGGGGGCGCCGAGAGGCACTTCTGGGTGCCCGCATAGGCCGCGTCGACCCCGTGCTGATCCAGCGCAACCGGCAGGCCGCCGATGCTGGTGACGCAGTCGATCCCGAAGAACGCGCCCAGCTCGTCGGCCAGCTCGCGAAAGCCATCCAGGGGCTGCAGCACCCCGGTCGACGTCTCGGCGTGCACCAGGAACAGGGCCCGGAAGGACCGACCCGCGGCCGCAGCTCGGAAGTCGTCGACCGAGAACGCGTCACCCCAGGGCCGCTCCACCGCGACCACGTCGGCGCCGCAGCGCCGGGCCACCTCGCACATCCGCGTGCCAAAGACGCCGTTGACCCCCACCAGCACCCGATCCCCCGGCTGGAGCAGGTTGACCATCAGGGTCTCCATGCCCGCCGACCCCGTGCCGCTCATGGGCATCGTGAGGTCGTTGTCCGTGCCGAAGAGCTGGCGCAGCATGACCTTGCTCTCGTCCATGAGCGTCAAGAAGGCCGGGTCCAGGTGGCCGATGGTCGGCGCCGACATGGCGCGCAGCACGGCGGGGTCTACGTCGGAGGGCCCCGGGCCCATCAGCACACGATGGGGGGGATTCAGCGGGTTCACAGAGGGCCTCCAGGTGCGCGTGCCCGCCTATAGCGCGCTCAGGGCCGCCGCGACCTGGTCGGCCTCCTCGGTCCGTCCCAACCGAGTCCAGTGGTCCCAGGCGAGCTCCCAGGCCGCCCTGCGACGGGCGGGCTCGGCCACGTGAAGCCCTCCCCGCCAAGCGGCCCGAGCCACGTCGTCGTCGGTGAAGCCGGAGTCCGCGAGCAGCCGTCCCGCGACAGCCAGGTGCTCGTCCCACGCCGGACCCTCCACACAGGCCAGCAGGATGAGCCGGATCACCGCCTCGATGGGCCCCCGTCGCTGCTCCTGGGTGGTGCGCAGGCAGTCCTCGAGCATCGTCCGGGCCTCGGCCTCCGCACCCCGCAACAGCAGGACCTGGGCCAGGTTCACGCGGGGGATGAAGACCGCACCCACCGTGGTCTCCCGGTAGCGCCGGATGGCTTCGCGAAAGGACGCCTCGGCCTGGTCCAGGTCTCCGAGCTTGCGGGCCACATCGCCCCGATCGTTGGCACAGTCGGCCAGCCCCGCACGACTGCCCGCCAGCACGTGGTTGGCGGCGGCCTCGCCCAGGCACTGCAGGGCCTCCTGGGTCTCCCCGGCGAGCATGTGGAGGTCGGTCCGCTCCACCCAGCAACGGGCCTGACCCGCGGGATCCCGGGCCGCAACGTAGCGCGCCAGGGCCTGGTCCAGGTCCACCCGGGCCTGAGCGAGCTGCCCCTGCAGCCCCCGAAGCACCGCCCGCTCCAGACACAGCGGGGCCAGCTCTGTGTCCAGGCCGTGGGCCTGGGCGGCACCATGGGCCTCATCGAACAGGGCTTCGGCCCGGGTCATGTCCCCTCGCATCCGCGCGTCGATGGCCATGCGCCGCAGCCCCCGGGCCAGCACCAGTGGCCAGCCGTGCAGCCGGGCCGACTGGACGGCAGCATGGGCCTGGCGGATAGCGCCCGCTGGATCCCCGGTCATCAGCGCCAGGCGGGCCCGCTGGAGCAGGAGCTGCCCGCGCCGGTGATCCCAGGACTCGGTGCCGGACTCCTGGAGCGTGTGCTCGAGCTCTCCCACGACCCGGGCCGCACCCCAGGCATCCCCCCGGGCCAGGCGCAGCTCCCCCGCCGCCAGCAGCGGGTTCCGGGCCTCTTGCGGCTCTCCCGCCCGGCGCAGGTGACGTCCCAGCCGCTCCAGATCCTCTGGCGTGCTGCTCTCGGACAAGACCCGGGACGCCGCTCGGTGCCAGCGGGCCAGGCGGCCACCGTCTCGGGCACGCTGGATCAGGGTCTCTCGGAGCATGCCGTGCACGAACGCCCACTGTCCCGGGCCCAGGGCACGCACCAGGGCCAGCCGCAGCAGCCCCTCCCACAGGCCCGACGACGGGGACACACCCGCCAGCCGACAAGCGGTGCGCCACTCGTCGCGTCCCACGTCCAGCCCCAGCACCGCCGCGAGCTCCAGCGCGAGCCCGTCAGCCGCTGGACGACCGGCCAGCCATGGCCCGAGCCGGTCGAGCCAGGCCCGGTGGAGGTCCGGAGGCAGCGCCACCTCGACCCCCGACCGGAGCCTCAGGCCACCCTCGCCGGGGATCAGCAGCCCTGCATCGAGCCAGGCCGCGACCAGCTGCGTGGCCATGAGCGGGTTGCCGCCGCTCCGCCCGACCAGCTCGGCCTCGACCGTGCCCTCCATCAGCAGGAGCGCCTGGGCCAGCGCTCGGCAGGCCCGCGGAGGCAGGGGGGACACGGGGCAGGCGCGGACGCGATCGTGCAGGGCCAGGAGCTGCAGCTGGCGCTCCCGGTCGGGATCGGCGGCCACGTCCTCGTCTCGCACGGTCGCGACCACACAGACCTGGGCGTACCGGTTCAGCAGACTGGGCAGCAGAGCCAGGGTCTCGGGACCGTGGTGCAGGTCGTCCAGCCACAGGACCAGGGGCTCGCCCAGGCGCTCCAAGAAGCGCCCCAGCACGTCCCCACGGTCTGGCACGGTCTCGCCCAGGGCCAGGCGGGTCAACGCGGCGACCTCGACCGGGTCCTGCACACCGCGTTGGTCCAGCCAGGCCTGGACCCGACGCTGCACGGCGGACGGCGGCGCCCGGTCGCAGTGCAGCAGGCGCCGCACCAGGCGGACCGGATCCCCACCCCCGTCCGGGTCGTGGCGCAACACCACGGTCCGAGCCAGCCCCGCTTCGGCGGCGGTCTCGCACAGCCAGCGGGCGAGGGTGGACTTGCCGGTGCCCGCGGGCCCGGACAGGACCACGCCCCAGGGACGGGCTTCGTGGACGCTGTCGGCCAGAGTCCGCCACAGCACGGCCTGTTCAGCGGTTCGCCCGACCAGGGGCACCCGGCGCAAGCCCACCAGCCCCACCCAGGCCTGGACCGGCGGCCGAACCCCCGGGCTGGCGGGCGGCGGGGGCGAGGAAAGGAAGTCCACGGTGACCCGCTTGCCCCCCAGGGCCCGCAGCCCCCGCGCGGCCTCTGCGGCGCTCGCGGGCCGATCTTCCGGCCGCTTGGAGAGCAGGGCACGGAGCCAGGCCCCAGTGCCCTCTGGAAGGTCGAAGAGAGGAGTGAGGGCCGGCGGCGCCCGGAACAGGTGGGCACCCCGGAGCTTGCCGTCGGGCAGACCCGGGTACACCTCGGCCCCTGTCAGGCGCTCCCAGGCCAGGCAGCCCACCGCATACAGGTCCGTCCGTGGCCCCAGCTCCCAGCTGTGCCGCAGCCACTGCTCGGGTGCCTTGGCGGTGGGCGTGCCCAGGCCGACGCCCCCCTCGTCCCCGACCCGGGCGATGCCGAAGTCGGCGAGCCACAGCTGGGGGCGGTCCGGATCGCCATGCCACAGCACATTGCCCGCCTTGAGGTCCCGGTGGATCACCCCCCGGGCGTGGGCGTGGCCGAGCCCCGAGAGCAGCTGGAGCAGCTCGGCCCGCACCTGGGGCCAGTCCCGGGCCTGGAGCCCGCTCAGGTCGCCCTGGGCGCGGGCCATCACCAGGTAGGGCACGGTCGGCGCCTTGAGACCCAGGCCCGCGCGGGTGCCCTCGGGCAGCATCCCGTAGTCCAGCACCGGCACCACGTGAGGGTGGGACAGGCCTGCCACGGCGCGGGCCTCGAGGGCAAAGGCCCGCCGGTAGGTCTCCTGGGCAGCGATGACGTCGGTGACCAGCTTCACCGCGACCGGGGTGCCGCTCTCCAGGTGCAATCCCCCTCGGACCTCTCCCATGCCCCCACGACCGAGGGGCTCCTGGACCAGGTAGGGCCCCAGTCGCAAGCTCAGCCGGCCAAGAGCCCGCGGATCCAACCCGCAGCCTCTTCGGCGATGCGCCCGTCAGCCAGGGCATCGGGGCGGTCCGCGCCTGCTCGCCGTCCGAGCCCATCCACCGCGGTGAAGAGGGCCCAGGCCGCCAGGTCGCTGTCCTGGGCCGTCGTCCGCTCCCCGAGAAAGGCGTCCAACAGCCCCACGAGCTCCTCTTCGAGCCCGCGACACTTGCGCCAGATGTCGAGCTCCGGGGGCAGACCCTCCAGGGTCGCCGCCAGGCGCGGGTCGCTGTCCCACGGGGACAGCAGGGCGTCGGCCACCGCCGCGGCGGCCAGTGCGTCGTCGCCATTCGCCGCTTCGAGCAGCCGACCGCCCAGCACTTCCAGACTCTGCTGGCGCAGGTGCACACAGACCGCCGACACCAGCGAAGGCTTGTTGGGGAAGTACTGGTACAGGGTGCCGATGCTCACGCCGGAGCGCTCCGCCACGTGGTTGGTCGTCAGCGCCTCGTAGCCGCCGCTCGCCAGGAGCTGGGCCGTGGCCTGCACGATGGCGTCGACGGTGAAGCGGCTCCTGGATTGTGTCGGCAGCTTTCGCGGGGTCAGCCGGGCCATGTCACTCCTCGGGACGCGCCGGTCTCTCCATCGGACCGGTGGGCCCGGTCTTCAGGACGGCTGGGGGGAGCAGGTCCAACCAGCCTAGTACCTCGTCAAGGGGGCTCTGACCGGTCCTCGCTTGCCCTCGAATCCCCTGGCGGCGGCGGCCTCCGCACCGCATTCGCGATGCCCGTTTGTCGGCCGCCACCACCAGGGGCTCCGATGGCGGCGCGAACAACCGGTCATTTCCCCCTTGACGAGGTACTAGTCGCTTCCCTCGAGCTGCATGGTCATGGACATCGCCATCTCGGCATCGATCTGCTGGCCTTCGCTCAGGATCTTGAAGGCGAAGTCCATGTCCACGGTCGCCAGGGATGCGGACGGGACCAGGTGACCCAGATCCAGGACCGACTGGCCGGTGCCATCGGACGTGAACCGCACCATCTCCATCTCGGCGCCCGGGGGCAGCGAGTCCATCTGGGGATTCGCCTCGAGGGGCTGCTGGCTGATCGCGACCTCGAGGGTGACCACGTTGTCCTGGATGTCGGCGAGCAGGTAGTCGGCCCGCTGGACGATCTTGAAGCCGCTGGAGTCGAGCTTGCTGAAGACCGACCACGTGGCGCCCACACCGACGGCTTCCTTGGGCACCGGTGCGGCCAGGTTCTCGGCGGAGTCCGAGAACGACGCCATCTGCTTGGCCAGGTCCGGCGGCGCATCGGGGGGCAGCTGGAAGTCCGCCTTCAGGGACTCGCCGCGGTCGGTGATGCGGGCATAGCCGCGCATGCCCTCCAGGGGCTGCAGGCTGGTCTCGAGCTCGACCAGCACCTGGGGGGGGAACCCGGCCGTGTCCGTGTTGCGGTCGACCGTCGCCTGGGTCACTGCGGCGTTGTACTGGATCTCGCGGCCAGCGACCTCGGTGACCTCCATCTCCATGTCCAGGATCATCGCTGGCAAGGCCATGCGGCCGGCGCTCTCGCCGGCGATGCTCATCTCCATGGCCATGAGCATGCGCATGCGCACGGACTCCTTCTGGCCCACCTGGGGGTGGTAGCGCAGGGCCTGGCGCGGCTTGGCGCCGGTGTTCGTCACCTCCAGCAGGACCCCTTCGTCAGGGATGCGGGCGACAAGGTCGAGGGGAATGCCCTGGGGCCCTGGCTCCCACAACTCGATCTCGGGCACCGGCGGTGGCGGCAGCAGGCCCAGGGCCCCGATGGCCTGGAGAGGATCGCTGTCGTCGCAGTGGTAGAGGTCCATGAACAGCTCGTGGGAGGAGCCGTCCGGGCAGGTGATCTGGACATGGTCGACCATGTGACCGTCGGCGACCGGGCCCTGGGCGCCGGCCATGACCGCCTCTCCGACCGGGTCGGTGCCGGGGCACGTGAGCTGGGCCAGATAGGCCCGCTGCCCCTCGGGGCCGCAGACCTTGAGGCCGGTCTCGACCGACGTGCCGGGTGCGGCCGCCACCGCCGGCGGCTTCTTCTCGCCACAGCCGACCAGGGTGAGCGCCCCGCCGATCAGGAGTGCGCTGGACAGATGTGGCGTGGTCATCGGGTCCTCCGGGGGCCGCATCCTGGCACAGGCGCCCTCGGCACACTTACAAGGTGAAGGCACGGTCGACCCGTGCGTCTGACCCCGCACACCCAGTCCCAGGTCCGTGATGGTCTCCCTGATTCCCCTGGTCCTCACCCTGGCCCAGGCCGCACCGCCTACCGCCCAGGTCCTGGCCGCCCTCAGCAGCCCCACGGGCTGGAGCACCCCCTCCACGAGCAAGGGCGTGGCCGTCTCCCAGAAGAACGTGCCCGGCCTGTCCGTGCCCGCGTTCCGCGGCGTGCGCACGGTGCCGGTGGACTGCGCCCGATACTGGCTTCGGGTCAGCAACCCCGACACCCACAAGGCCGTCAACGACATGCTCGAGGAGTCACGGGTGCTCAGCCGCAGCGGTGGCGAGGTGATCTTCACCCAGGTCGTGGACCTGCCGTTGATCTCCCACCGCTACTGGATCAACATCGCCACCAACGAGAAGAACGTCGACGGCCAGGAGGGCCACTTCCGCCAGAGCTGGTCGGCTCTGAACAAGAACGACTACCCAGCGGTGCGCGACGAGATCGAGGACGAGTACGGCGCGGTCTTCATGGCACTGAACTATGGCTTCTGGGACCTGAGCCCGGCCGGACCCGGCAAGTGCACCGTGACCTACGCCGCCATCAGCGATCCCGGGGGCAACATTCCCGGCGGGGCGGGCTCGTGGGCCAGCGAGAAGAGCCTGCCGGACAACATCAACGCCTTCTTCGAGGCGGCGAAGTAGGGCCAGTGGGGTGACTGCCCTCAGCTGGCTGCTCCTCGCCACGCTCCCGGTCCACGGGGCGACCCTGGCCCAGGCCCGGGCCGCCGAGCGAGATGGTGCCTGGAATCAGGCGGCTGGGCACTACGAGACCCTGGCCCGGGAAGGCTCGGGGCCGGCGGTGCGTCGGCTCGCCTGGCTGCACGCCCGACAGGACGCCGACGGGGACTGGGACGGGCTCGAGGCCCTGGACCAGAGCCGGCGCGGCCAGGGACGGGACGGCGCACTGGCCGTGCGCGACGATCCGGGCGCGTCGCCCCTGGTGCAACAGGAGGCAGCCCTGTGGCTGGCGGGTCAGGCCCTCGATCAAGGGCACCTGGACGAGGCCCTGGTGTGGACAGACGGGGTCTGGCGGGTCCGCGAGACCCTGCCGCGCCCAGTGCTGGGCCAGCTGGTGCGGCTGCGAGCGGAGGCCTTGGCCGCTGCCGGTCTCTACGACCAGGCCCGCCAGGTCGAGTCCACGCTCGAGGTCCAGAGCGCAGCGCCTCGACCCAGCCGCACAGACCGCATCGAGCGGGCGGCCCGGCACCAGGCCATCGCCTGGGGAAGCGGCCTGGTGGGCGGCGTGGTCGTGGTCGGACTGGTCCCGGCGGCCTGGCGCGGATGGCGGCGGCGCCCCTGGCCCCGCCCCTTCGGCCTGATCCCCCTGGTCCTGCTCCTGGCCGGGACCGCGGCCCTGGTGGAACAGCGAGAGCCGGGAAGCGGCGCTTGGGCGGTCCCGCTGACCTTGCTGGCCGTGGGGGTGCACCTGTTGAGTGCGGGGGCCGGTCGAGGCCGTGGACCCTGGGGTCGGGCAGTGGTCGGCGCGGCGGCCGCAGTGGCGACCCTGGCCGGCGCCTGGGTCTGCCTGTGGCGGACCGACACACTGGCCGCGGTGGGGCTATGAGCGAGCCTGCGCCCGGGCTGACGCGGCTGCGACGAGGCCACGCACCCAATTGTTCCAGCGCCGGCGCCTTCGTGGGCATCGCCTTGGGCAGTGCAGTCGCGGCGGCCGCGATTCTGAACGCCTTTGCCGCCCGCTTCCTGGGGGAGGGGTCGGGCGGGACAGCCCAGGGTGGGGCGGGGCCTCGGCTGCGGGACGAGCCGGACGGCGGCGCGCTCCACGACCCCGAGACCGGCGCCCTGCTCCACGTCGACCCTGCGACAGCAGCCCGACTCCGGGCGCAGGGCGTGCCCGGGTGGGGCGCAGGGACCGCGCCGAGCGGGGCCCTGACCGCGCCGACCGAGGTCCACTTCGCCGTGACGGAGCGGTGTCCTGCGGCCTGCGACGGCTGCTACCTGGACGCCGGGCCGAACCGCGGCGGGCAGGTGCCGGAACGGGCGGCGCTGTTCCACGACCTCGAAGCCCTCGCCGCCCAGGGGGTCTTCGAGGTGGCCTTTGGTGGCGGCGAGGCCCTCCTGCGGGACGACGTGGTGGCCCTGTGCGAACACGCCCGCGACCTGGGCCTGGTGCCCAACCTGACCACCAGCGGTTTCGGCCTGACGGCAGAGCTCGCCTCACGGCTGGCGCCGATCGTGGGCCAGGTCAACGTGAGCCTGGACGGGCTTGGCGACGACTACGTCGCGGTGCGGGGCTGGGACGGCACTGGGCTGGGCCTACGAGCGCTCGAGCTGCTCCAGGGCGCTGGGATCCGGACCGGGGTGAACACGGTCCTGTCGCGGCACACCTGGGCCAGCCTGGGGTCGCTGGGCGACCAGCTGGCCGCCCGGGGCGTGCGGGAGTGGCAGTGGCTGCGCTTGAAGCCGGCAGGGCGCGGCGCTTCGGTCTATCGGGACCAGGCCTTGACCCCGGACCAGGCCCTCGGGCTGTGGCCCCTCGCCCTGGAGATCGAGGCCCGGACCGGCCTCCTGCTGCGCTGGGACTGTGCCCTGGTGCCCTGGCTGGCGGCCCACGATCTGCCGGCGGCCCGGCTGCGGCGGCTCGGCGTGACCGGCTGCACCGGCGGCGAGACGCTCCTGGCCCGCCACGCCGACGGCAGCTGGGCACCGTGCTCCTTTGTGCCGGGCCAGGCCGCGAGCGACCCGGGCAGGGCCTGGCTGGACGGCGACACGCTCCAGGCCTGGCGGACCCGTGCCGCCGCACCCCCAGAGCCCTGCGCCAGCTGCGATCACCGCACGGTGTGCCGCGGCGGCTGTCGTGCCGTCGCTGCGTTCGTCACCGGGGACCCGCTGGCGCCGGACCCCGAGTGTCCCCGGGTGCGGGCTTGAAGCCCCTCGGCGCTCCCGTGAAGTCCCGGTCCCGGCCCCGCTGGGCGCTGGGGCTGGCGGTCGGCGCCGGGGTGGCGGTCCTGTCCTACGCCGGCCAGCGGCTGGGGGCGTGGGGCCTGGGAGAACCCGCGCCAGGACTGGCGGTGGCGGGGGTCTACACCGCGTATTTCTGGCGGCTCGGGCTGGCCGCGCTGCATGGGCTGGTCGCCGGGACTGCAGCGGGATTCCTGGTCTCTTCGGCTCGGGCCGAGCGCTTGCTGGGCCCGGCGGGTCCGGTCCTGGCGATCGCGATCGCCGGGTGTGCCGCGAGCATGGTGTGGGTCCCGTGATGGATGCCCACCTCTTTGCGCTCCTGGAGCGGGTGCACGGCCACCTGGCCTTGCTCGGACTGGCGGTGTTGGTGCACCCGGTGATCAGCCTGGGTCGCGGGGGTGCCCTGCGGCGGGGCACCTGGCTCTCCGCCGTGATCGGGGTCGCGATGCTCCTGCCGGCCTTTGGGCTGGGCCTGGGGATCTACCCGGCCTGGCGCACCCAGGTGAAGCCCGACCTGGTCCAAGATGCCCTGGGGCTCGCCCTGGCCTTCGAGGTCAAGGAGCACCTGGCCTGGTTCTCGCTGGTCAGCGCGCTGGGTGGGGTCGCGGTGCTCGGGACAGCGGGGGGCCTGGCCGGCGGGCGACGGCTGGGCCGCTGGCTGCTCGGGGCAGGCGTCGCCTGTGGGGCCGTGACCGCGGGGCTTGGGATCTGGATCGCCGGCGGGGTGTGGGCGGCGTGGTGAGGGCGCTCAGCGCACGCTGATCGTGAAGGCATCGATCACGTTCCCGTCCAGGTCGTAGGCGGTGAAGGTGCCTTGGGTCGGGCCCAGATCGGCGATCACGTAGTGCTCGACCGCGTTGGCCACGACGTTGAACCACTCGGGGGAGAATTCGTCATAGAGCGGCGCCCCGGCGCCGCCGGTGACCAGGTGCACGGTGCCTTCGCCGTCGGCGGCCTGGGCCCCGGCGGCGATGGGCAGGCTGCGCTCGTAGACGTGGTTGTGTCCAGCCACGACCAGCTCGACCTGGTGGGCGTCGAACCGCGTGCCCCAGACGTCGCGCAGCTCGTCGTAGGAGCCGTGTCGACTGCAGGTGCTGTACATGGACTGGTGGTGCATGGCCATGGACCAGGCCAGCTGGGAGTCCCCGAAGACCTGGTCGATGAAGTCCGGCTGGTCGTAGTCCCGGTGGTCCAGGTTCGGCACGGTGTCGTTCAGGCTCACCAGGGTCAGGGGGCCGAGCTCGGCGTGGAACCACTGCTCGTTGCCCGGCAGCCCGAAGTTCGCGAAGTAGCTCTGGGCCAGGAACTCGTGGTTCCCGTGGGCTGGGATGAGGGCGCGGCGGGTCAGGATCTCGCCCCCCGCCTCGAGCCAGGCGTCCCACTCGGGCAGGTCGGACCCCCGCTCGGTCAAGTCGCCGCTCAGGAAGACCGCGTCGGGCTCGTGGCTGTCCATGAGCGCCAGCACGGTGCCCCAGGTGCCGTAGGAGCCGCGGCTGTCGCCGGCCAGGGCCACACGCAGGCTGTCGGTGCTCCCGGCGGAGGGCGGGGTGGTGAAGCTGTGGACCGGGGACCAGGCCCCGTCGCCGCCGACCCGGTAGTGGTAGGTCGTGTCCGGGTCGAGCAGCCCGCACAGGCGGACCTCGTGCATCCGGGCCTCGTCGGCCGTGCCGTAGAAGAAGCTGTGGCCCTCGACCCGCTGGTCCAGAGCGTCGGCCGAGGTGCCGAACTCGACCACGCTGGTCAGGGTGAGCAGGTCGGTCCGCCACAGCATGCTGACCGAGCGGGACGGGTTCGCCGAAGGCCAGCCCAGCCGGACCAACGTCGGGGTGGGGTCGACTCCCAGGGTGTCGCTGTGGGGATCGGCGGGGGTGCCGTCGTCGCTGGCGATCAGCGGCGGGCGCAGGACCGCCGGGTCACAGTCCTCGAAGACGCCGTCGCCGCTCGCGCCGCTGTCGACGCTGTCAGAGCCCCGGCCCAGGTCCAGGAAGCACGCGGAGAGTCCGATCAACCACATCCACCCACCCTAACCGCTGACCGGTTCGGACTGGACGATGCCCAGCCGACGGGCCATGGTTGTCTCCCGGCCTCCTCCACCCGGCGCCTATGTCCTTGCTGTCCCTGGTCCTGATCACCGCCTGCGGCCCCGAGCCGGAGCACGTGACCTGGCCGCCGCCCCCCCTGCCCCAGGGCGCGGACAGCGGAACGGTCGCGGACAGCGCCCCACCCCAGTCCTACGCCGGTCCGGCCTACCAACCCTGTGTCAGCCCGGCCCAGTGCGACCCCGGTAGCGACTGCACCCACGTGCCCGGCTTCGCCGGGACCTTCTGCTCGCCGCCTTGTGATGGCCAAGGCGACGGCAGCGAGTGCGCCCTGGACGGCAGCCTGGACTTCGACACGGTCTGCCTGGACCACGGCCGCTGCGCTCGGACCTGTGGCGATCCGGACACGTGCCCGGAGACCCTGGAGTGCCAGGCCGTGGGCGACCCGGCCACGGACCTGTGCGCGGGCGAGCCCTTCGGTGCCGCCGGGTTCTACGGGGTCTGCACCCACCCCAACATCGACGGCGCCGACTGTCCCGAGGAGTCCAGCTGCTTCGGCGGGGACTACATCGGCATCGAGACCGGCATCTGCCTGCCCTGGTGCGACGACCTCACCTGCCCCGCCGCCCCGGAAGACTCCAGCGGCACGTCCCCCCTCTGCTACGACATCGGCTTCGACCACCCGCTGTGCGTCCTGCTCTGCATCCCCGGCAGCAGCGAGTGCCCCACCTCCCAGGAGTGCCTGGACCTGGGCGGATTCGGCCTGTGCGTGCCGCCCGGCGCAAAGAGTCCGCTGTGACGGCGCTCTGGTGGCTCCTCGTCGGCCCTGCCCTGGCCCGCCCAGAGGCCCCGACCGCGTTCTGCGAGGTCTACCCGGACGTGCCGACCTGTGTGACCGGCGAGACCGCGTGCACCACCTGCCACGCCCTCAGCGGACCGCCGGTGCACAACGACTACGGCGCGGACATCGCCCTGGCGCTGACCCCGGACACGGACTTCGTCGACGACCTGGCCCAGGCGCTGCGAGCGGTCGAAGACCTGGACTCCGACGGCGACGGGCCGACAAACCGCGAGGAGCTCCAGGCCGGTGCCGAGCCCGGCTTCGACAGCACCACTGCGCCCGAGTGTGGGGACCAGACCGACTTCGACAACGCCTGGTTCGACGTCGGGTCCTACGACCACGCCTTTGCCTACAAGCGGGTGATGCTCGACTTCTGCGGGCGCAGCCCCCGGTACGAAGAGGTCCAGGCCTTTCAGGACGCGCGGGATCCCGGGGCGCTGCTGAGCGAGACCCTGGACCTGTGTCTGCAGGGTCCCTACTGGCAAGAGGTGCTGGAGGAGCTCGCCATCGGCGTGGTCCAGCCCGCCGGGCCGGCGACGGACCTGAACATCCTGGGCAACTGGGAGTGGGACGTGCGGCTGTTCCGCTACGCGATGTCCGGTGACCGCGATGCCGGCATGGTCATGACGGCCCAGACCTATGTGGTGGAACAGGACGGGCAGCTGGTCGAGATCGACGAGCCGCGGGGCGAGCTCGAGGAGTACGCCCAGCCCCTGCCGGCCGAGCACCGCTATGGGCTCATCACCACCCGCTATGCGCTGGCCATGCGCGTCATGTTCACCGACGTGCCGCGCACGCTGGCGGCCCACACCTATCGGCAGCTGCTGGGGCTGGACATCGCCCGGAGCGAGGGCCTGTACGCCATCGACGAGGCCGACGGCGCCTATCCGTGGCCCGCGCCGCTCGACGTCGACGACAAGGGGGTGTGGCAGGAGGAGTGCGCCGGGTGCCACGCCACGCTGGACAGCCTGAGCTACCCCTGGGTCCGTTACAACGGCATCGACCTCGAGGGAGACACCACCGGGGTGTGGCTCGAAGACCGGGCGACCGACATCCTGCCGACCACCGACGGATGGATCCTGGGCCAGGAGGTCGAAGGTCCCGAAGCCTGGGTGGCGATCGCGGTGGCCAGCGACGAGTTCTCCGAGAACACGGTGGAGATGTTCTGGAACCACCTCTTCCGGCGCTCGCCCTACACCTGCGACGAGGATGACTTCGACGCGCTGTGGACGGCGTTCCGAGACGGCGGCCGCAACGTCGACGACATGCTCCGGGCCCTGATCCTGACCGACGCCTACGGCACGCCGTGACCTGGACCCGCCGGCGGGTGCTGAAGACCTCGGGGGCCGCGGCCGCTGCACCAGTCCTGCCCGGCTGCACGACCGGCACCTCCTGGAGCGCGCCGGACTGCACGCTGGACGAGGTCGTGCAGAGCTTCTTCGCCGAGCCCTACGATGCCTTCGTGCCCCTTGCCCGATGGCTGGGCGAAGGTCTGGGGGAGTCCGAGCTCTACGCCGCAGCCATGAACGCAGCAGCACGCTGGGTCTGGCCCGGCGACGACATGCACGCCGCGATGGTCGTGAGGGCCTGCCAGCTGCTCGGGGCACGGCTGGCCGAGCCCGAGCGCTGGGTGCCGCTGTTCTGGGCCTGGGACCAGGTCCATGGCGCGGCGGGTTCGGACGACCTGGCGCCCCACGACGCCCGCGGGACCTCGTCGACCGACGACGCCCAGGCCGGCCTGGAGGAGAGCTGGGATCGGTGGGATCCGGCCGCCGCCGATGCCTATGCCGCCGAGCTCTACGCCGTCGGAGGACGCCCCGCG
>CAZFLE010000005.1:0-143293 GCA_964519895.1 uncultured Enterobacterales bacterium
CAACGCCACGGGCTGGGACCACCAGACCCCCTTCGTGGACCGGCTGCTGGCGGATCTCCAGTGGTCGCTCGAGACCGGGACCCACCGCATGTTCCTGGCCCGGATCGACGGGGAGCCGGTGGGCATGTCCGCTTGGGTGCCGCGCCACCGGGGCCCGGGGTATCTGAGCGGCGGCATGGTGCTGCCGGCGTTCCGGGGACGCGGGGTGTATCGGGCGCTGATCCAGGCCCGCTTCGACGACATGGCCGCGCTGGGCCAGGGCCGAGCCGTCACCCTGTCTCGGGCACACACCTCGGGCCCGATCCTGTCGGGGCTGGGGCTGACGCCGCTGTTCCGCTACCCGATCTTCGAGCTGCCGGCGCCGGGCGACAGCGGGTAGCCGCCGAGCGCCACCCTTCCGTCGGAGACTCGTTGGAGGTCTTCGGGGTCCAGGACGCCGTCGTTGTCGTCCAGGAACTGCGTGCCGAATTCCACCACCAGCAGCCACTCGTGGCGCCGGTGGAGCTCTTCGAGCTCGGCCAGCTGGGACGCCGTGAGGTGCGGGACCAGGACGTCGATCACGCGCCGGGCGACGTGGCCCCGCTGGGCAGCCGTCACGATCTGGCCCTCGAAGCGATGGGGGCCCGCAGGCGGCGGCACCGGGGTCGCCAGCTCGGCTCCGATCCGAGCCGCGGCGGCGTGAGGGGAGATGCCGAACTCGGCGACCGCCGAGATGTCGGTGCGCTGGACCCGGCCCTTGGCGTTGTGCAGCTCGAGAGGTCCAGACGGCAGCAGCCGCCCGATCGGAATCGCAAAGAAGGACCGGCGGTGGGCGGGGAACCAGACCTCGGTGGACCCACCGGCCGGGCGCGGCAGGGCTCGGACAGCCGCCGTGGCCGCGGCCAGGTCTGCGCCCGTCTCCTGTCGACACCGGCGCACGGCCTCGAGCTCCAGCCCGCGGGCCACCAGCGCTGCGAGCTCGCGCTCCAGGGCTGCGGGGAGGGTCAGCTTGGCGGCCATAGGCCCGAGTATGCCCCAGGGGATCCTGAGGTACCGTGCCGACAGTGCGCGACCCCAACTGCCCCTGCCTCGCCGCCGGTCCCCAGCGCGACGCCCGCACCCGCCGCTTCGTCGGGGTGGACCAGGCCCGGGGCCGCTTCGGCGACGTGGTGACCTGGACCTGCACCCACTGCGACCGGGAGTGGCTGCGGTACTCGGTGGAGTACGAAGGCCACAGCCGCTCGGGGCGCTGGTTCCTGGGGGTGTTGCAGGACGGTCAGACCACAGACGCCGCGGGCGCAGTCGACGTCCTGGCCGGGCTGGCGTGGTACCTGGCCGGAGGTTCTTACTTCGGCGGTGGCGTCCACCGGACCCAGGGCGCCCCGGCCGTCGATCTCTAGTTTCGCCGCAATCGACCCGCTCACGACACCCTGGCGATCTCGGCCATCAGGTGAGCCATGGCCCGGGCGTCGCCGGGAACCTGGCTGAAGCGGGTGTCCAATTCCACCACCAGCGCACTCCGAAGGGCCTGAAAGCCCGGGACCCGCTGCCACTGCTCCAGGGTCTGGCGCGCCTCGGCGTCCAGGTTGGCCACCCAGGGCAGCCCACCAGCCCGGAGAGCCCTCTTGTCTAGCGCGAAGTCCGGCAGGTCAGGGTGACGGACGGTGAGTCGGGGCAGACCCCGCGACAGGGAGCACTCCACAGAGACCCGACAGCCCTCCAGGGAACCGCCGAAGCCCCCCAGGAGCCCCCACCCGGTGGCCCCGGCCTGGAAGCCCAGGGCGTCCCCTATGGACTGGAGGCCGTCGGTGAGTTGCCGGGTCCTCCGCTGCCGCATCCACCGCAGGGGCAGCATCACCCCGACCACGAAGGCCAGCACAATGCCGCCCATCCACAGCAGCATCGCCGTGGCTTCGGACATCAGCTGGAGTGCTCGAGCAGCATTGGCAGGATGATGTGCGGCCGGGGGAACCAGGCCCACCGGTCGTCCAGGGCCACGATGCCCTCATAGGCCGTGCCGAGCCTAGTTCCGGGTGCCGTGAACTTCCACCGGATCCACACCGGGTCCGGCTGCAGATAGGAAGCGATCGCCCGGTAGCCCGCCGGAAAGGTCTGGGCCGCGTCGGACTCCAGGGCCAGGTCCACGGCGCGGCGGACGAAGACCCGCACCTGGGTCTGGTGGCTCTTGCCCTGGATGAGCGGCGGCTTGCGCCAGAGGGGCGCATAGGCCTGGGCCATACCTCCGGCGACGGCCGGCGCGAAGACCCGGGCGAAGTCCTCGGGCCGGGGCCGCAGGGCGAGCATCGCCGCTGCGGCCTCGGGGCCCGGGCTCAGGAAGGCGGAGAGCATCACGCCGGTGCGCTCGGCCAACAGCTCGAGATCGTCAGCGGCTGACATCGGTCCCCCAGTGCAGCAGCGCGCTGCCCATGAACTCCACCGCCGCAGCCAGATCCAGCTGGTCGATGGTGGCGTCGACCAGGGCGAGCATCCACCGGCTCAGCAGCGGACTGCCCACCGCCGCCGGGCCACAGCGCTTGCGCAGGCGGGCGCGCTCGACATCCAGGAAGGCGCCCTCGGCATCGGCCCGCCGGAGCACCCCCGCGAGATCGGCCGCGGCCAGCTGCAGCCATGTGGCCTCGATCTCGGCGGTCTTGAGCTGCTCGACCAAGGCGAGCGCTCCCTCGGCGCCGAGCTCTGGCCGCAGCGCGTGCCCTTGGGCCAGGCCCCCGGCGAACAGCGCCGCCGGCTCGACGGCCAGCAGGTCTTCGCGGGTCAAGCGGGCTGCCCTGTGCAGTCCTCGAACACGGCGTCCTGGAGCCGGGCGGCCTCGAAGGTGCAGTCTGTGAACGTGCAGCGCACGAAGCGGGACCCCGCGAGAAAGCCCTGGTCGAGACAGACGCGCTCGAAGACGCAGTCCGTGGCCACGGCCCCCTTCCACTTGCTGCGGGCCAGGGTCAGGTCGCGAAACGCGCTGTGGTCGACCGTGGCCTCGAAGAAGTGGGCCCGCACGAGACGGGTGCCCGAGAAGGCACAGCGGCTGAGCGACGCGCCCTGGAACGAGGTGAGCTCCATGCTCCCCCCCTGCCAGGTGCACCCCGCCAGCTCGGCCTGGGCCAAGCTAGCGCCCGAGAGCTCCACGTCGGCAAAGGTGCAGTCCCGGAACACCGCTCGGGCCAGGGTGCCGCCGGCCAGGATCAACCCCCGGTACTGCAGAGATTGCCGCTCGATGCGACCACCCGTCTCGTGGCCCTGAGACCAGCGCCAGTGTCGGCGCAGCTCGCCGCTGTCCAGGCTCACTCCGAGCCCCCGTTCATACGCTCCCGGTACTGCTGGGCGTTGCGGTGCAGCGCGTCGACGCTCATGTGTCGCTCCACCCAGTCCTCGCCCTTGAGCTTCGTCAAGCCGTCGATGTCGAGCGGCTCGTCGTGCCCCGGTATCACCACCGTGCCGTCCCCGGACGCGAAGTCCAGGAGCAGGTTCTCGGCCACCTGGAATTCCCGGGTGAGCGTGGTGCCCATCACGTCGTGGGCGTCTGTGGACAGCACCACGTCCACCCCGCTGGCCATCAGGCCCAGGACCGGGTGGCGATCGAGTCTGGACTCGGTGTCCGAGGCCTCGGTGGCCGCCCCGGTCACCAGGTTCGACGTCAGGTTGACCTCGGCGATGATGCCCATGCGGGCCATCTTCTCGACCTGCTCTGGCGACACCTGGGTCACGTGGCCGAAGCGCACGATCAGGTTCTTCTGGGTCGCGTCGTGGCCGATCTCATCGAGGGCCGTGAGCAGCATGTCCAGGTTGTGCCGGGCGATGTTCGCCGTCTTGTCGTCGGCGCCGGGCCGGTTGTCGCGGATGTGGTCGACGGAGTCCGCCTCCTCGACGCCCTGGTCCCGCTCCTTGCGGGTCTTGGTGTAGCCCTCGCCGACATGGGGGCGGAGGACCAGGGGCTGGCCGTCCGTCGCCATCTCGGAGAGGACCTCGTACATCGCCTTGAAGCGGTCCATGCCCTGGGCGGTGAAGGGCTTCCACTCGGGACCGCAGACGTCGAAGCCGGCGTTGACCAACCGGGACGTCAGGTCGTCGGCGTCGGTGACCCCCAACAGGTCCTGGCGGCCCTTCAGCTTCTCCCGCAGCTCCGCCTTGAACGCCTCGACATCTTCGAGCTCGGTCTCGGCCGCCAGGTCCCGCTCGGAGATGCGGTGGTGCAGGAAGCGCAGCTGCACCCCCTCTTCGGCGAAGATCTCGACCAGCCGGTCCATGGGGATGTTGAACATCTCCCACTTGCCCTGGGGCTCGGCGTAGTCGATGCCGTCGGCCCGCAGGGTCTTCAGGGCATGCCGCAGGTAGACCTCGGCCTTGGCGGGGTCCGGCCCGCCCTCGACGCGCTCGCCCGTCTCCAGGTCGGCCTTGCCGATGATGGCGTCGATCATGACGCCGCGGGCGGTGTAGGCCGTGTCGAAGGGCATGTCCGTGTTGGCGGTCAGCACGGCCCGGAGCAGGTCCCGGTCGCTGAGCCCGTCCGGGTTCTCCAGCAGCCGGGCCAGGTGCCCGGTCGCCTCGTCCAGGTCTGCGTCCGGGCCGCCGCGGACCGTCGCGTCCCGGGTGGCCATGTTGTCGGCGTCCAGGCCGTACATCTTGCGCAGGAAGGCGACCGTGGCGGCGTGCTTGTCCGGGGCGCCGGGGAACAGCAGCTCGACCAGGTCCTCGCTGTCGACGATGCCGTTGAAGTGCTGGTGGAGCTCGACCTTGCGCAGGTTGTCGGCGTCCCGGGCGATCTTGGGGGACACGGGCTTGCCGTGTTCGTCCTCCCACCGATCCCCGCGGAAGGTCAGGGTGGACAGGTCGACGGGGGTGCCCAGCTCGTCGACGACGATCTGGCTGCGCTTGGAGCCGCCGCTGCTCTCCTGGGTCGCCTCGGTGCGCTTCGCCGCCAGGTGTTCCTGGTTCGACGCCCGGGCGTCGACCACATCGAGTGCGTGGGACTTGGGGTGGGAGAAGGGGAACTCGACGATGTCGAAGCTTCCGGACAGCTCCCGGTGGGCCACGATCTGTCGCGACTCCTTGGCCGTGAAGCCGGCGGCCATCAACTCGCTGGGGGACCCCTCGTCCAAGTCCACCGGGGGAAGGATCAGCCCCAGCTTGCTCTGCCAGTCCTTGCCGTGCTCGGCCTTGGCGGCCTGCATGAAGCGGCGGAACTCCTCGAAGCCGTCGGGCCCCGCGGGCTGGATCATCGACCAACCGTCGCCGGCCGGGGTCATCGCCAGGCCGCCGTTGACGCCCAGGTCCTGGAGCTGCTGCCGCTGGTGGGCCGCCAGGGCCGCCTCGACCGCCGGGGAGTCGTCACCGAAGCTCTGCCGCACGGCGGCCAGGTCTCCGCCGAAGCGCTCCACCAGGCTCTCGGCCAGCCGCACCTGGTCCTGGGCATTGTCGCCCGCGGCGGCGAATTCCTGCTCCACGGCGTCCCGGGCCTCGGGCCTGGCAAAGACCTTCTGGGCAGCCTGGGGTGTCGCGTCGTCGAGCAAGCGGCGCTCGGCGGGGGAGAGGGTCTGGTCCAGGGTGCTCTCCAGGGCGCGGCGGGTCGGGGTCTGGCCCGACGGCGACACCGCGCCGCCAGCGGCACCCGGGGGAGGGGCGGCGTTGCCCGGAGGGGCGGCCTGGGCGCGTCCCTTGCCCAGCCGTGCCGGGTCCTCGGCGGGGTGGGTGAAGCCCGACGGCACCGCGACCTTGTCGTCGTCGGCCAGCTTGCCCATGCCCTCGCGGAAGCGCAGGGGCTTGCCGGGCTCGGGGGGCAGGACACCGTAGAACTCCCCGATGAGCACCTCTGGCGTGGGCGCCACCCCGAGGCTGGCCACGTGGGCCAGGGCGCTGGACTTGACCAGCCCCAGGTCCATCGCCAGCTGCATCCGTTCGGCCAGCTCGGCGTAGGTGCCGACGAAGGGACCGATGGCCTCGTTCATCAGGCGGCGCTGCTCCGGGCTGAAGTCGCCCTCGTTGGCCTCGTTGCGGGCCATGAACTGGCCGATGGACAGGTCGTGGATGATGGCGTCCTCGCCCTTTGGCGCGTCGCCCAGGGCCCAGGCGTGGAAGGCCCCGTCCAGGAAGGCGTCGGGCTGGCCCTCGGGGGCGAAGCGCATGGCCGGCAGGTAGCCCTCCTCGGACTGGGCATAGGCCCGCTGGATGGCCCGGGCCTCGCTGTCGCACTTGGCGTCGAAGCTGCGGGCGTCCAGGTCGCCCTCGCGGTTGCCGTCGGCGTCGGCGGAGCCCAGGTGGTGATCCAGCCGCTCCTGGGCCAGTCCTTCGCCCACCTCGCGGGCGCTCTCCAGGTCGACCTCGTCGGCCAGGGCGCGGCTGACGCTCACCTTGGGCTTGGTGCGGATCTCCTGCTCCAGCTCCGGGTCCAGCCCGGCCACCGCCCCCATCGCCGCCATGCCCTGCTCGACGAAGGCGACTCGGTCATCCGGCGCCATGTCGCCGAAGTCGACCAGGTAGTTGGCGCCGCGGGTGTTCACGATCCGGGCTCCATCGGCCGCGATCATGTCCCGACCCCGGGCGTCCTTTTGCACCCCTTCGCTGAAGTCGAAGGCGGCGCCGTCCGCGAGCGCGCCGGGCGCGTCGCCGCTGGTCTCGCCGGAGCCCGTGGCTTCGGCGCTCTTGGGCACCATCATGCGCGTGATGCGGTCATAGGGCGCGACGCCCGGCAGAGACTGATCCCGGATCTCGGCCTCGGAGAACGTGCGCGTGCCCCCCGCGGGGTCCTGGAAGACGATCTGGCGGTCCGGCGGGCTGCCGTCGACCCGGAGCGCCTTGAGCTCGTGGCCGTGCATGTCCTGGGTGCCCATCGTGGCCAGCACGGGTGCGCCGCTCGCCAGGGCCCTGGAGATGCCCTCGACCGCGTCGGCGCCGGTGGGGCTCCAGACCTGCTCGTAGTCCAGGCCCGCACGCTCGGCGACGTCCTGGACGAAGTCGTCGTTCCAGCGGCCCCGGGCGTCCCCGCTCTCGATCGTGGCCAGGCTCCCCTCGCGGGCGCCTTCGAGCTCGCCCCGGTAGCGCTGCTGGTGGGCCATGGCCTGGACCTCGGCGAGATCCTCGGTGGAGAGCTGCTTGACCTGCCAGGCGTAGAGGGGATTGAAGTGCCCCTCCATCATCATCGCGGCGGTCGTGGCGCAGCTCATGTCGAACTGCTGGGTGATGCCGTCCTCGCCGGTGAGCCGGGTCAGGCTGGACAGCTCGCCGCCGTCCTTGCCCCGGATGGCCGCGGCGAATTCCTCGAGCTCGGGCGTGTCGTTGCCCATGCACATGGACTTGATCAACAGGACGCGCTCGGCGTCGCTGTGGGCCTGGTCCAGCAGGCCATTGAAGGCCCGGCGCTCGTCCACGTCGAGCTCTGCCAGCACCGCCACGGAGCGGACCTTCATGGGTGCGGGCATGTCCGAGACCGGCACGTCGTCGATGGCCGTCGCCACCTGGGCCACGTGGTGGGTCTTCTCGCGGTCCAGCACGGCGGCGCGGGTCTCGTCGTCCCAGGACGACTCCAGGGCCTCCCGGGCGCCGGGGGACAGGGAGCCGAGCACCTGGGCGCACTCGGCGTCCGGCGCCTCGGTCAGGCTCTCGCGGTAGCGGGCACGGGCCTCGTCGGCGGACAGGCTGGACAGGTCCGCGCTGGCCGACGGTGTGGTCGCAGGCGCCGCGGCCTGGACCCACTGGGGCGGTGAGCCCTCATAGGTCGCCACCACGACGTCGTTGCCGTCGGCGTCGCGGCGCAGGATGCGCGAGCCCTCGGGGATGTCCTGGCGCCCCTCGATGGCGCGCTCCTGGTTGATGCGCTTGACCTGGTCGCCGGCGAGGGCCCCTTCGCGGGTGGTGCCATTGCCGGTGAAGGGATCGATGCGGTCGCGCAGCCCGGTGTCCTCGCCGAATTGGTCGTCGAGGGTGGGGTTGTCCTTGGACGTGAGCACACCGTCCTCGGCGAGCTTGCGCACCCGCGGGTCCGGGTGCTCCGCTGCGCGGGCGATGAGCTCGTCGGACACGGGGATGCGCGAGGCCTGCTGCAGGTCCGCGTTCATCGGCATGTCCAGCACCAGGACCTGGTCCTTGGCGATCAGCTTGCCGTCGGGTGTGCGCTGGAGGTACGGCGTCTCGGCATTGCCGTTGCGGTAGTCCAGTCCCAGGACCCGCACGACCTCCTCGCCTGTGAGGTCCTCTGTGTGCCGGGCGTCGCCGACCGAGCCACCGACCTGGGCGTCATAGGTCCCGTCGATGTAGTTGTTGGCCGTCGACTCCGGGATGACCTTGCGCAGGGTGCCCGCGGCCTGGAAGGCCTCGTGCAACTCCATGTGGCCCTGGAGCAAGCGGTCCTGCTCCCACGGCGTCATGTCCTGGGGGTCCTTGCGGGAGATCCGGGCGAAGTCGTCGAAGAGCTTCGCCAGCTCGACCTTTTCCTGGGGGGTCGAAGCGGCGTCGATCCGGGAGGCCGCCGCTTCCTGGCCCCCGGCGTCCCGCAGGACCTGGACCTGATCGGCGACCCAATCGTCCACGTCGTCGTCGGGGCCCGGGCCCTTGGCTCGGGTGGAGGGCACAGCGGTGCCGACGAACTGGTCGATCGGGACCTCGACCTTGCCCTCGGCGTGGTCCAGGAAGAGCCGGTCGCGGTCCTCGGGGCCGGGCTCGCCCTCGCCGCGCTTCTTGGCGGCCCAGTCCCTCTTGAAGGCGTCGATGTCGCCGGGCTGATCTTCGGCGCCGGTGCCGGGGGCGGCGGTCTGAGCGGTGCCGCCCGCGGTCGGTGCGAGTCCCAGCTTGCGCCTGGCGTCGGCCTCGACCTGGGCCGCGGTGATGTCGGCGTTGATGCCCTTGAATTGGAAGCCGTGCTCCGCGAGGGCCTGGGAGGACGCATCGAGGGACACATCCGACGGCGCCACGCCCACGAAGAGGGTCTTGCCGGGCGACGCCATCACCTCGACCTCGACCCCGTCGATGGCGATCACCGACTTGTGCTCGGCGTCGGTGTCGGTGTCGAGCGTGGGCGAGAGCCGCTCCAGGTCGGTGCGGACCTGGCCCCCCAGCTCGGCGAAGGTCGGCATCGCGTCGTCGGGGTCCAGGTCCAGCTGGTCGATAGCGCCCTGCTTGTCGGACCCCGCGCTCTTGAGGTGCAGGCCCGCTGCGGCCGGCTTGCCGGACTTGGCCTCGAAGACCGTCACGACCTCCCAGCCCTGGGCGGTCTTGGCCAGGATCATGCCGTCGGTGAGCTGGCCGTCCTTGTCGGTGATGCGGGTGCCGTTGGGGCCTCGCCCGCTCACGTAGACCACCGTGCCTTCGGGCGCGTCGGCGTCGAAGTCGTCGGTGTCGGTCAGCACCACGTCCTGGCCCCGCAGGTGGGACGGGAGCAGGTCGTCTGCAGCGCCGGCCGTGCCGACCTTGGCCCGCACCATCGGATCGAGGTGCTCGTCCTCGAACTGGTCCCCCTTGGCCCGGTTGACCCGCTGGTCGGGGGTGGCGCTCGACGCGGGCGTCAGCATCACGGTGCCGTCGTCGCCGAGGGTCAGCGGTGGGCGGCCCTCTCCCTCACCCGGGGCCCAGCGCAGGGCCTTCTTGCCCTTGTTCGGGCCCGAGCCGACGGTGTAGAGGACCGTGCCGGGAGGGGCCTCGTCGAGGTCATCGATCCGTGTGGTGCCCCCGAGCACCGCCCGGGTGTCCGCGTGCACGCCGTTCAGCGGATCCGAAGCGGAAGTGCCCGGAGGCGCCGCGCCAGGAGGCGCCGCGCCCGGCCCCGGACCCTGGGTCTCCGAGCCGTCCTGGTCTGCGCCTTGGATCCTGCGCGTGTCGTCGTCGTACCCGTCGAAGTGCGCCCGGGTCTCGTCGGAGATCGTGTGGTCCGTGCCGCCGTAGGACTGGTTCAGGGTCGGGCTCAGGAAGTCGTCGGCCTCAAAGGCGTCGCCCTTGTTCGACAGAGCCCGACCGTAGAGCTTGGCCACGTCGTCGGTGAGCGCGATGTAGCCCTTCTCGGTGAGCTGGCGGGCGATGGCCTGGCCTTCGGGGGTCGCCGCGAGGCGCTTGCCGACCGGGCTGCTCAGGAACTGGGCAAAGGTCGGGTCCACCAGGTAGGTGCCGGCCCCCGGGACCTTGGCCACCGTGAAGAAGTGGTCCATGCCGCCTTCGCCCACGAAGGTGTCGTCGTCGGCCCCACCGCCCATGTCGGACTTGCGGTGGCTGGAGTGGAAGACCATGGCGCTCTCGTCCAGGCCCTGCTCCGCCAGCCGGGTCGCCACGTTGCCCTGGGCCACACCGCAGAGACCCCCCAGGTTCTCGTGGTCCAGGGCTTCCATGCCCATCTGGAACTCTTCCACGTGCTGCATGCGGGCGGACATGACCGCATCGGCCAGCAGCGCCTCGGCTTGGGGAGTGCCCAGCTCGCGACCCTCCTTCAGGCCCTCGGCCGCGTCGGCCAGGTCGGCGGCGTCGGCGCCCTGGAGCCGCACCTGGTCGGCGATGCGGGTCGGGTCTCGGCTGGTGAGCTGGGTGTCCAGCTCAGCGGTGAGCTTGTCCAGGTCGGCGCCACCCCGGAGCTCCGAGCGCTTGAGGATCGACGTGATCTCAGCGAAGTCCTGGGCGTTGCCCGACGAGAGGATCTTGAAGACCTCGCGAGCCAGCTCCGGGTCCTGGATCTTCTGGATGCTGGCCACCGCGGTGACGGCCTTGACCGGGTCCGGGGCGAAGCCCGTGCCTTCGTCGCGGTAGACCACGTCCTCGAAGTTCATCGCGGCGTTGTGGTTGACCGCCTGCTTGCCCAGGAAGGCTTCGAGCTCGGCGTCGAGGTCGGGGTCGCCGGTGCTCAGGGGCTTGCGCTGGGACGAGGTCGCCGGGTCGAAGTCCGCGTCGCCGGCGTCGCCGTCCAGGTCCTGGATCCGAGAGGCACCGCCACCGGCCCCGGCAGCGGACTCCGGCCCGCTGTCGGTGTCGGCATCGCTGCCCTGGAGGCTGGTCTTCGGCACCCCTCCCTCGATCTGGTCGGCGGTGTCGGCCTGGGTGGCGTCGGCCTGGGCGGACTCCTCGTCGGTGGGGGTCTTGCGCCGGCTGGCGGCGTCGACGTCGGCCTGGGAGACGCTGGTGGACACCCCGTCGGGATGGTCCGCCACGTCGCTGTCGGCCAGGTCCTTGGTCCGCTTCAGCTCGACGAGCCCGGCGTCCACGTTGTCCAGCAGCTCCGTGGCCTCGACCGTCATCTTGGGGCCCAGGGTCGCGTCGCCGCCCTCTTCGCCGAGCTTGGGATCCGGGCCATCGACCTGGGTCTTGAGGGTGGCCACGGTGGCGGCCGCGTCGTCCAGGTCGGCGGCCTGGGCTGCGGCGTCCTCGGCGGCTTCCTTGTTGGCCTTGGTGCCGTGCACGAAGGCGTCCTCCAGCTCGCCGGCCACCTTGCCGTGGTGGTCCTCCCAGGCCTTGAGCTTCTCCTGGTCGGCGTCTGACAGGTCCGCCTTGGCACGCTCCCGCTCGTCGGGGTCCATGTCCCGGGGCAGGATGGCGTCGATCTCGGCCTCGGCCCGCTTGACCTTGCTCTCCAGGGCAGCCTTGCGCATGCCCTGCACGGTCTTTGTGCGCTTGCCGCCGACCTCGCCAGCGCTCTTGATCGCCGGCATGATGAACAGATCCTTGAACAGGGCCTCGTCGATGCCCTTGCCGTCGGCCCACGCCTGCCACTGCTCCAAGGACATGACCTTGCCGGCGGCGGCCTTGATCGACTTGTCGGCAAAGGTGAGAGCGAAGTGCTCCAGGCCCGACCCGGTCTTGAGGGGGTCGAAGTCGTCGAATTCCTTGAGCCGCTCGCCCAGGTAGGTATTGCTCAGGCCCTTGCCCACGGCCTTCATGCCCGCGCCGGAGACCGCGCCCTGGATGGTCTGGGTGAGCATGTGCTCGAAGAAGGCGCCGTCGCCCTCGGCCAGGGCCCCCTCGCTGCTGAGCGCCGCGGAGAGGAAGCTCTCGGTGGCGCCCTCGATGGCCGCCTCGACCATCTCGCCCACCAGGGTCTCCATGGCCTCCTTGCCCACCAGACCGGCGGCCATCTTGCCGAAGACGTCCAGCTCGCCGGCCCCTGCCATGGCGACCGACAGCGCCGCCTGGGCCACGTCCATGCCGGCCTCTTCCATGGTGTAGTTGCCGCCCTTGATGGCCGCCTTCATCGCCATGGCGGCCAGGGCGATGGCGGCTTCGGTGGCCATGGCGGCGAAGTAGGCGCCCGCAGCCGGGGCGCCGGCGCCAAAGGTGGCGACCGTGACCACGATGGCGCCCAGGACTTCCACGGTGGTCGCCGCCACGTCGGCGACCTCGTTCTTCATCTCCTCGTAGTTCTTGACGTCCATCTCCGTCCAGGCCTTGAGCTCCTCGAGCTTCTTCTGGGCCTTGGCGGAGTCCTTGAGCTTGCCGTTCTCGTCGTAGAGCGCGGCCATCTCGGCCATGTTCTTGGCCAGGATGGCGCCGGTGGAGTGCACGCCCAGCTCCTCGAGGGCGTCCATGAACATGTTGCTGAAGGAGTTGGCGCCACCGGAACGCTGGAAGTCATTCCGCATGTTGGCGATGGCGAGGTGGTCCTCGGGGGTCTGGGGCTTGCCCCGCATCTGGATCTTGAGCTCCAGCAGCTCGGTGCCGCCGAAGTCGCCCTCGAGCCACTCCTCCAGGCCCTGAGCCCGAGAGGTCTCGCCGGTGTCGAAGCCGTAGAGCAGCACCCGCCGGTCCACCAGGGTGGCGGCGGCCTTGTTGAAGCGGTTCTCGAAGATGTCCCGCTCCTGGGGACTCATCAGGGCGACCTTGCCCATGACGTCCTTGACCCGCTCCTCGTCGGTGCCCAGGCCGTTCATGGCGTAGAGCAGCTCGACCTCGGGGTCCGCCTCGCCCTTCTCGCCCAGCTGACGGAAGAACTCCTTTTCCAGCCCGCTGGACTCCTGGTCCAGGAACATGTCGAACGCCGTCTTGCCGGTCTTGGGGTCGGTGGCGTAGTCGCCGCCCGGGCCGCCGAAGGTGCTGTTGAACTGGGCCATCACCAGCTTGTGGTGGTCGGCGCCACGGCCTCCGGTGCCGTCCTTGCCGCCCTTCAGCGTGTCTTCGATGAGCTTCTCGTCGGTGCCCAGGTCCAGGCTGGTGCCCGTGACCGCCATCACGCCCGCGGCGACCATGCCGATGGGCCCCGCCAGGCAGAGCAGCATCGACGACCAGCTGTTCTCGTCCTGGGCGGCCCAGCGCAGACGGTGCACGTCGGCGCCGACCTTGTCGCCGTTCATCTCGGCCTGGGCGATCTGCCACTCCCGGGAGTCGGTGCCCAGCTCGTCGGCGACGTCCTGGGCGAAGTTCCCGCCAAAGGTCTGGGCGTAGTACTGCATCGCCCGCTGGAGCTGATCCGGGGTCAGCTTGCCCATCTCCTCGATGAGCTCTTCCTCGTCGGTGCCGGCGCCGCCGAAGTCGATGCCGCCGACGACCCAGTCCCCAGCGCCGTGCATCTGGATCTGCATCTTGGTGGCAGCGACCTTGGCCGGATCGCCCTCGCACAGGCCGGTCTCGGCGTTGATGGCGCAGTGGGCCTCGATGACGGCCTTTTCGTTGGTGCCCAGGTTGCGGGTGATCCGGGCCATGAACTCGGCGCCGCCGGGGCCCTGGGTGAGGGCCGTGCGCTCCTCGGGGGTCATGGCTTCGAAGGCCGCGTAGAGGCCTTCTTCGTCCTCGGAGAAGCCGCCGGGCTTGGTGATGTAGCCGACCGCGATGTCCACCAGGACCGTGCCCGTGATCACCCCGAACCAGCTGACCTCGTCCAGCGCCCCACCACTCATGCGCTCGCAGTAGGTGCGCATGCCTTCGACCCGGCCCTCGTCGCTCATCAGCTGCTTGGCGATCTCCAGGTCCTTGCCGTCGGTCCACCCGGACAGGTCGCTCTCGAGCTGGGTGTCGAAGTCCTTGCCGAAGTGCCGGCGGTACTCGACCTTCATCAGCTCGGCTTCTTCCGGAGACATGCTGCTCAGCGCCTTGAGCACGGCGGACTCGTCGGTGCCCGGCCCATCCAGCGCCTTGAACAGGGTGTTCGCGGTGTCCTGGATCTTCTTGACCTTCTCCTGGGCCTTCTTCTCGATCTCCGGACCTTCCTTGTCGATGATCTTCCAGATCTCGGCGGCGCTCTTGCCCTTGTGCTTCGGGTCCTTGCGGAGCTCCTTGGCGCGCTCCCGCCGGGCCATGTCCTTGCAGTCCTCGAGCATCAGTTTGGGTCGGTCGACCCCGGCCTCGAAGTCCTCGGCGTTCTTGAGAGAGCCGATGGCCGCGGCCAGGTCGTCGCCGTCCATCGTCGACTTCAGCTTCTCGGTCAGGGACCCCTCGCCGTGGGTCATCTCGTACTTGCGCTTGAGCGCCATCAACTCCTTGGGGTTCAAGGCGTGGAGCAGATCCATGATCGCGGCGTCGGAGACGTAGTAGTCGGAGTCGAACTCGGCCTCGAGCGCGGCGAGCTTGGTCTCCACCTTGCCGGAGTCGAGGGGGTAGCCCAGGGCCGGATCCAGCGAAGCGTTCTTGCACCGAGCGTGGATGGTCTGAATCTCGGAGTCCTGCTTGGTGCTGCCGGGCAGCTCGACCACGCCGAAGTACAGGGCCGCGGCGTACCCGATCGGACCGAACGCATACAGGATGACGGCGGTGGCGATGGCGGACAGGGCGATGTCCCAGCCCGAGGGCTGGGCACAGCGGTCGATCTCGGCGCTGAGCCGGCCGCCGAACCTCTTCTCCAGCTCCTTGAGCTCCTCGTCGGAGCAGTCCTTCATCAGCTGCTTGATGCGGTCGCTGTTGCCCGCACCGTCGGCGAAGACCTTTTCCAGCTCCGCACCCTTGTGGGCGACCCGCAGCTCGGTGTTCTTCTCCTTCCAGGCCTCGCCGCGAAGCTCGTCGAGCGCGTCGGCGGCCTTGAAGGCGTAGTCGAAGTCCGAGATCTCGTTGGAGTCGCTCGACAGCCCCGCCCGCAGGTCCATGACCAGCTCGGGGTGCAGGCGCTTCAGCTCCGCGAGCACGGCGGGTGACGCGTTCATGACCAGCTCGCGCACGCGCTCGTCGTCGACGTAGGTGCTGTCGACCTCGGCCTTGAGCAGGTCCTTGGTGCGGTCGACCTCGTTGGCCATGTTCTCGGCCGACGCGTCGGCGTGGGCCGTGGCCGCCTTGAGGTCGTCCTCGCTGAGCTCCTTGCCGAGCTCCTTGAGCGCCTTGTTGATCTCCGCCTGGTCCTCAGCCGAGAACTTGCCCTGGTCGTTGCGCGGGTACTTCAGGAAGACCCGCTTCATGTCCTCGGCGACCGCCGCGTCAACCGTCTCCGGCAGCTCAGGAACGGTCTTGAAGTCCTCGGCGGCGTCGACCACGGCCCACAGGTCCAGGTAGTCCGTGTCCGTCTCGCCGTACTCGTCCTTGAGCTTCTGATCGAGGTCATAGCCCTCGGCCTTGAGCTTCTCGAGGATGGCCTTGAGCTCCTCTGGCCTGCCCTTGTAGGCCAGCAGGGTCTTCTTGATCTTGTCCTCGTCGCCTTCCTCGATCTTGGCCTTGATGTCGTTGACGCCCTGCTGGGTCTTCTCCTGCTTGTCCCGCACCTTCTGGTCGGCCTTCAGGTTCTCGTCGACGGCCTTGACCAGGGTGGACACCGACAGGCCGGTCTCGCTCTTGAGCTTCTCCAGGGCGGCCTGCTGCTCGCCGGGGGGCAGCTTGCGGATGGTCTCGAGCTGGGCCTTGACCTCCTTGGAGACCGGCTTGTTCTCGATGACCAGCAGGCCGGCGTCGATGGCGAGCTGCTTGATGCCCTCCAGCTCGCTCAGGGACAAGTTCTCCTTTTCCGCGAGCTCCAGCATCTTCTGGCCACGCTCGGCGGCCGGGAGCTTGTCGAGCTCCACCATCTTGAGGGCCATGCGCTGGGTGACGTCGGCCTTCTTCTGGCGCTTGCGCAGGTCGGCGAGGATGTCCTCCTGTTCCTTCTCGCTGCCCCCGGTCTTGCCCAACAGACCGGACAGCGCCAGGGTCTGCTGGTCCCGCTCGGCCTGGCTCGGCAGGGCCTCGATGGCCTTCATGACCGTGAGCATCGACGCGCTCATCAGGCCGTTGGCTTCGGTCTTGGCCGGCGTGTGGAGCCAGTCGACCATCATCTCCTTGGCGCCGAAGGGCTCGCCGTCCTTGGTGTGCGCCTTCTTGGACTCGGCGAAGAGCTTCTGGAGCTCCTTGGCCTTCTGGTCGGGGGGCAGGTCCTTGCACCACGCCAGTCTCTGTGCAAACCCACCGGGCTCCGAGAGGTCCGCCTTGCGCCGGGGGTCGTCGTTCTTGAGCTTGTCGGTCAGGTCGTTGAAGGACAGGTCCGCGTTGTGGTCCTCGGCCTTCTTCAGGGCCATGCCCATCTCGGCGACCTTGTCCGCGCAGTGCTTGTCCAGGTACTTCCGCAGGTCGATGCCCTTGGCGGCCAGCTCCTTCTGGACTTCGGCGAGCTCGCGGGGGTTGCAGCCCTGGACCAGGGCAGCGATCTCGTCGCTGTCGCCGTTGCTGCTGATCTTGCTCGTCAGGTCGCTGATGCGTTCGGGGTTCCTGGTGTGGCCGCCGACCTTGTCGTCCTTGTTCACCGCACCGGGCTTGTCGTAGTCCTTGGTGTCGCCCCAGCTGAACCAGCTCTCGGCGTCTTCCCGGCGCTTCTTGTCGACCTCCTTGGCCACCGCGTCGGCGAAGCCCTTGGCGCCCGCGGACCGGTTGTCGTCCTTCTTGAGCTCGCCGGTCTCCATGAAGTGCCAGAGCTGGTGGATCGAGGAGAAACCCCCGTCCTTGGACATGCCCTCGAGCCAGGAGCGGGCCACCAGCGGGTCCATGCCGGTCTTGGCCGTGGCCGCCTTGATGGCCTTGCCGTCTTCCTGGATCTTGTGGGCCTTGTCCGTGCCCTTCTGGGTCGTCTTGCCCATGGCGAGGGTGTTGGCCTCGTTGAGCATGTCGACGTGTTCGGGCTCCGTGAGGAAGGTGTCCAGGTTCTGCGGGAGGTTGCCGTCGGTGGCGCCGGTGCCGTGGGCCTTCATGGCGTGGGTCTGGGCGGCCCGGTACTCGACGACGAACGCGGCACGCTCGGAGCGGGACATCGCCGCGAAGGCCTCGGCGATCTTGTCCTCGTCGGCGTCGTCGCCCTTCTTCAGTTGGTCGAAGAGCTTCTTGGAGTTGCTCGCGTAGCGTTCGCTCGTGACGTCGGCCGCGAGCATGCTCTGGGTCAGGTCTTCCGACGTGTCGATGGCGTCGACCATCTTCAGGCCACTGGTCTCGTCCCCGCACTGCAGGGCCGACTCGAACTTGTCCCGGAGCGTCGGGATGTCCTTCAGCAGCTGCTGCTTCTCGGCGGGGGTCAGGCTGCTGAAGTGGGCCAGGATGGCGTCGTCGTTGCCATCGTCCAGCTTGTCCAGCATTCCCTGCTTCTTCTTCTTGTAGGCGTCGCTGTTCTTGTCGCAGACCAGGCCCAGCCGGCCCATCTCGGCCTTCTCCTCGGCGGACCACTTGATCTGGTAGCCGTCGTGCCGACCGACCCCCATCTTCTTCTTCATCGCCAGGGCGAACTTGTCGTCCTTGAGCACACCGGCCGGCGATCGGGCCAGGTGCTCGGCGTAGGCTTCGGGGGACATGCCCTGGGCGTGGGCTTCGGCGGCGAGCTTCTTGTACTCCTCCTTGCCCACGACGTTCTCGAGCTCGGCCTTGACCCCGACCCGGCGCTCCTCCTCGACCAGCATGCGCATCTCGTCGGCGTCGATGCCCGCAGCACCGGCGTAGAACTTGACCTGCTTGTCGACGTCGGCCTTGGTGCCTGAACTGCCTGGCTTGTAGATCTGGGCGCTGGGGGGGAGCTGGGCCTTGATGGCCGCCATGCGGTTGTCGTAGGCGCCGTTGAGCTTGTCGGCGTACTTCTTCAGGGCCTCCTTGAGGGCGTCGCCCTTGAGTCCCTCGAGCTCCGAGGCGCCCAGCTGGAGCATGGCCAGGTCCTTCAGGGCCTCGAGCTGCTTGGCCTCGGGGAGCTGGCGGATCTTGTGGACCTGTTTGACGATGGCGTTCTCGGTCCGGACCTCGCTCCACGCCTTCTTCAGGTCCTCGGCAGACAGGCCGGTGCGGCCCTGGAGCTCCTGGAGGATCTTGAGGCGCTCTTCCGGGGGGAGCTTCTCCAGGTTCTTCAGGCGCTGCTTCATGGCAGCGGACACCACCGGGTTGCCCTCGTCGTCCTGCTTGGGCTGGTAGAGGTCGTTCAGGGCCTCGTTGGGGTCCTTGCCGGCGGCCTTGGCGTCGGTCAGGAACGCCAGGGCGTCGGCCGCCGAGGCCTTCTCGCCGTCGGCGGCCAGCTGCGCCTGGATGGCCTTCATGTGCTCGTTGGCTTCCAGGGCGCTGACGGGCTTCTCGGGGGTGGACAGAGCCTTGGCGGCTGCCCGCACGGCGCCCACCCGCTTGACCGCGTCGGCGGCCATGTTCCGGGTGTCCTTGTCCTGCATCCGGGCGACCCGGGCGGTGTCCTCCTTGGACTTCTGGCGGGCCTTGCCCAGGTCGCTGGCCACCGAGCCCCAGCCGTCCTCGATCTTGCCGTCGTCGGTGTGCTCGGCGATGTACTGGTCGAGCACGGCGGCGATGCTGCGGCCGTCGGCGAGGGTCACCGGGGGGTTGGCGGTGAGCAGGGCCCGGATCTGGGCCCGGGTCATGTCGTCGAAGGCGTCCTTGATGTCCTTCTCGCTGGGGTCCTTCTTGTTCATGGCGCCGGTGAGGGCCTTGGACTTCTTCTGCCAGCGCTTGGCCCGCCGGTAGGCGATCGGATCGGTGTGCTCGAGCTCGGCGATGCGGTCGGGGTCGGTCTCGACGTAGTCGGACTCCTTGGTCCGCTCGTCCTTCATCATCGCCAGCAAGGGCTGGTCCATCATCGCCGACCGCGGGGCCGTCTCGATCCACTCCACCAGGCCCTTGGCGCTGGGGGGGATGCCGGCGAGCTTGCAGGTCTCGACGACGTAGTCGGACGCGGCCTCGGGGGAGTAGGGCTTGCCGGTCTCCTGTTCGAAGAGCCGCTTCTTCTCTTCCCGATCCTCGTCTTCCTGGTCCAGGGTCTCGAACGCACGGCTGGCGTCCATGCCCCAGCCGATTCCACCAAAGACGTCCTGTTGCTCGACCGAGACGATCTTCTTGCGGAGGTCTTCCTTTTCCTCGGGCGTCAGGGGAGGATCGTTCTTCAGCAGTCGATCGATGTCCTTGGCGAGGGCGGGGTGGTCCTCCTTGAGCTCGTTGAGGTGCTCTTCAGCCCGGGTCGCCGCCTTGCTCTTCTTGCCCAGCACGGCTTCCTGGCGGGCGTCCATCTCCTGCTTGAACGCGACCTTGCCGTTGACCCCTCGCAGGGTGTCGATGTCGATGCCGGTCTTGGAGTTGATGACCCGCAGCAGCGCTTCGACGTCGTCCGGGGAGAGCGGCTTGCCGTCCTTGCCCTTGTTGCTCTTGAGCTGCTCGATCTTCTTGGCGAGGGTGGGGTCCCCCTTCTTGGCGCTCTTCAGCGCGGTGTCCAGGCTCTGTTCGGTCTTGGCGATGTCGGCCTCGACCGCCTCCTTGAGCTTGCCGGGGTCCAGGTCGTGCTGCTCGGCGATGGCGTCGAGCTTCTTCTGGCGGTCCGCCTCGCTGATGGTGGTGTCGAGCAGGACCTTCTGTGCGGCGGGGAAGCTCGCGGCCTTCTTCTTGTAGTTGTCGGTGCCCCGCCACAAGGTGCCCATGGACTGGCCCGTGGACCCGGCCAGGTCGAACATCGCCATGGCCCGTTCCTTGGGGTCCTCGATCTTGGCGATGCGTTCGGTCTCGTCCTTGAGGGCCTTGTTGCCGACCACCCCGCCCTGGAAGGTGCCAGTGGCGTCCAGGTCGGTGGCCAGGGCGTGGCCTGAGATGAGGTCCGGGTTGCCGATCTCCTTGGCGAGCTTCATCGCCTCGTCGCCGCCCTTGTCGAGGATGGCCTTCTGGTCCGGGGTCAGCGCGGTCGGTGCGTTCGGCTTGATCGGCATCGACATGAGCTGGACCGCCTGCTCGGCGGTGTAGCCCTTGGCCTTGTAGGCCTCGATGCGGTTCTTGGCGGTCTCGTAGTCCCAGCCCTTGTCCTTGTTCGCCTCGGCGAGCTCCGTGGCGCCCTTGACCTTGGCTTCGGCGTCGATGATCTTCTTGGAGAAGGCTTTCTTCTCGTCGTCGGTGGGGGCCTTGTCGCCAAAGGTCCTGAAGACGCCGTGGTCGCCCTCTGAGTCATGGGCGGCCTTGGCGAGTTTCTTGACGTCGTCCGGGAGCTTGTCCAGATCTTCCTTGGACACGAAGTTCAGATTGCGCATGAACTCGGAGGGCTTCATGTCGCGCTGCTTGGCCAGCTCGAACATCTTCTCCCGGCACGCGTCGACGTCCATGTTGACCTTGCCGTCCTTGTCCTTGACCTGGAACGCCCTGACCGCAGCCTCCCGGTCCTCGTTCATCCGGTGCCAGCGCTCGTTGAGCTTCTCCATGGCCGGCGAGACGTTGGCCTTCTGCTGGCCGTCGGCGCCCTTGACCGTGGTCTTCTCGTCCCAGACCTTGAGCAGATCGGCCTTGCTGATCTTGGGCTTCTGCTTCTGACCATAGGCGGCGATGGCCTTCTCGCGTTCGGCCTTGTTCGGGATGGTCTCGTACATGCCCATGACCGCGGAGGCCTGTTCCTCTTCCTTCTCCTGCTTCTTCTGTTCGTCGGTCTTGGTCTCTTCGGCGGCGGTGTCCTCGGCCTTCTTGTCGTCGGAGACCTTCTTCTCACCCGTGGTCTCTGCGCCCTTTTCGGAGAGGTCCTTCAGGTCCGTCTCGTCCTTCTTCTGGTCGTCGGTCTTCTCCTCGTCGGCCGGATCCTTGATCACGATGTCGATGAACTCGCCGTCCGGTCCTTCCTTCTTGCCGGCCGGGATGTAGACCACCATCGACGCGTAGTTGATGTCGAGCAGGGTGCAGTAGGCCTGGAGCACGGGCGCCGGGCAGCCGCCGGCCATCTGCATGTCGCCCACGGCGGAGTCGAAGATGTCCTTCTTCTTCTTGGCCTCCTTGACCTTGTCCTCCATCGGCTTCAAGGCGGCCCGGTGGGCCTCGAGCTGCTTGGCGGTGAGGCCTGACGCCAGCTCGGCGGCGGCGATCTCGGTGGGGAGCTCGCCCTCGCGCTTCTGGAGCGTGGCCAGCGACGCGGACAGGCTGACGACCTCGCTGTCCGTGTCGAGGTTCGGCGGCGGGCCCGGGTCCGTGGCGCCCTCGTGCTTGTCGTCAAAGGCCTTCTTCTTGGCTAGGTAGTCCCGGTTCAGGGCCTGCTTGCGGGTGCCGATGGCCCGGTTCTTGGACCCGACGCCGATCTGGGTGGTGGTGAGCTCGGCCTTGAGGGTGGAGACCTTCTTCATCGACTCCTGGGACTCGACGGGCAGCTTCTTGAGCTGCTTGTCGACCAGCTTCGAGAGGTCGGCTTCCTTCTTGGTGACGTCCTTGGCGATCTTCTCGCCCTTCTTCGGCAGCGCCTCGGCGACCTTCTTCGACGTCTGGATCTCCGCCACCGGCAGCGTGGGCCCGCCACCGCCACCGCCCTTGGGCTGCTTGTCCTGGATCTGCGCCAGGATGGCGTCGAGTTCTTCCTGCTTCTCGGTCTGGGACTCCTGGAGGGGCTCCATGTCCTCCTGGAGCTCCGTGCGGATCTTCTTCTCCTTGCCCAGGTCCTTGGGGAAGCGCTTGGACTTGGCCTGGAGGCCCTTGAGGCGAGTGTCCTTGTCCGGGGGCTTCGGCTTGCGGTTCTTCTTCTTGGCGACCGCTGAGAGCTTCTCCAGCTGGGCCTTGCGCTTGTCGAGCTCGGTCTTGTTCCGGGAGATCTTCTTCTCGACGTCGTCGATCTTGACCTGGACCTCGTCCACGTCATAGCCGAGCTCGCCGAGCTGGTAGGCGATGTCGTCGAGCTCCCACTGGAGGTCGTCGCGCAGCCGCTCGAGTTCCTCCAGGGTCGGCGGCTCGTCCTTGGCGGCGGTCTCTTCTTCCTTTTCCTCGGAGGTGGTCGAAGGCGCATCGCCGGTCTTGGTGCCCCCTTCCTTGGCGAGCTTGTCGATGTCCTCGGTGGACTTCTTCTTGTCCTCTGCCTTGGAGGCGTCGTCCTCCTTGGCGTCCTCCTCGGTGACCTCGCCCTCGCCCTCGCCTTCCTCCTCTTCCTCTTCCTCATCCTTCGGCGCCTCTTCCTTGGGACCCTCGGCCTTGGCGGCTTCGGGAGCCACAGGCGGTGCTGGTGCGTTCAGGGCCTTGACCACCGCCTTGCCCACCACCTTGAAGCCGGCGGCGCCGCCGCGGGCGAGCAGTGCAGCGTCGGCCTGGTTGGAAGACTCGTCGCCCGTGGCGGTCGAGCGTTCGGTCTTGGGCGTGTCGGTGGAGACCGGGGAGCTGTCGGCCGCAGGAGCGTCCGTGGTCGTGGCCTGGACCGGGGCAGGTGTCTCCTCGACGGTCCGGGTGAGCTTGGGGGCCGGCTCGTTCGTCGTGGCTGTCGCCTCGTCCTGCTTCAGCGCGTCGGGCTGCTCCGGGGCCTTGACCTCCTGGGGGGTGTTCGCCCGCTCGAAGGCGCCGCCGTAGAGCTCTTCGGACTCGGCGTTCAGCGCGTCGATCCGGGCCTGTTCAGAGTCGGTGAGCTCCCTGCCCTCGCGGGTGGCCTGGGCCTGGAGGCTGCGGGTCTCCTCGTAAATCTCGTGGCCCCGGCCGCCCTTGACCTCGAGAATCTCCCGGAGGTGGAGCTGGAGCTCGACCACGTGCCCGTTGGGCATGCGCACGTTGAGCAGCATGTCCCGGTAGCCGCCCGGCGCCGGGTTCTCGAAGCGGTCCTTCATGCGCACGATCTCGAACTGACCGTGGATGCTCTCCAGGCCCTTGTAGAGGGCGTCCATGGAGTCGTACTGGATGCTGCTGCGGGACAGGTCCGTGAGCTGGGAGGCGTCGCCCCCGTACTCGGTGTCCATCTTCTCCGTGGCCCGCTCCCGACCCTTCAGGCCCGGTGGGTACATGGCCTCGCCACCGGTGGCCGCCGAGATGGCGTCGGTGGCGTCGTGGAGCATGACGTCGGCGACGGCGGCGTCGCCGTAGAGCGCGTCCAGATCGTCGGTGGACTGGGTCCGGTCCCGGCCAGCGATGTCGTCGGCGACACTCTTGCTGACGGCTGCGTTGCCGGTCAGGGACTCGGTCTCGGGCACGGCCTGCTTCTTGGCCGGGTAGGGGGTCGGGTCCACACCCAGGCGCCGGGCGGTGTCCTGCAGGCTCTCGCCGACCTGGTGGGCGTCCCGGACCCGCACTGCCTCGTCGTGCTTGCTCGCGGGCACCGTGAACTTGCCGTCGGGGCCTTCCAGGGTCAGCGTGGTGATGTTGGGTTCGTCGCTGGGCCCGTTCCAGGCCCGATCCAGCTGCTGCGCCGGGGTGAGCGGGGTGTCTGCCGAAGTGTCCGTGGTCGGTTCTGAGGTCGGTCCTGGGGTGATCTCCGGCGCCGTCTCTGGGACGGTGTCGTCGGTGGGTGCGCTGGACTCCCGCGGCACCTCCCGATCCCGCTGCTCGCCGTAGCCGTCCGGGTGCGGGTTCGGGTTCCGGGGCACGTCCTGGAGCTCGCTCGTCCCGGTCTTGCGGAAGCTCTCGGGGAACGCCGAGACCACCCGACCCGTGGCCGGCTCATAGACCACGCGAATGCGCACGCCGTCCCGCTCGCCCCAGAACACGTGTCGGTTGGGGTCCCCGTTCTTGTTGTACAGGTTCGGGGAGTTGTTGGGGGACGCCTCGGCCTTGGGGTCGGTGACGATGTCGCTGACCCGGTTGACGATGTCGACGTCGGTCCAGGTGTTCGGGAACTCGGTCTTGTCGTAGACCATGCGACCGTTCTCGTGGCCGCCGCCGGTGCGGTCGCCCTCGAGGATGTGCTCCCGAGCCTGCTGGTCGAGCACGTCGACATCGGACAGCGGCTCGGACAGGTCCTTGGCATCGGCCGAGTCGCCGATGGGGTGGCTCGGGTAGTGACTCGGATCCAGACCCAGCCGGGCCGCGGTCTCCTGGAGGCTCTCCCCGGGGCGGTGAGCGGCCTGGACCCGGGTCGCGTCGCCGTACTCCGACGCGGGCAGGGTGACCTTTTCTCCCTGGACGTAGACGGTCGCCATCGACGGCTGCTCGGACTGGTTCTTGCCGTCGAAGTGGTCCTGGAGGGACTGGAGCTGGTCCGGGGTGACCCCCTGGCCGTCTGTGTCGGGGCCGCTGTCCGGGGTCTGGTCGCTGGCGCCGTTCGTCACCAGGTCCGGGGTCTCGTCGCCCCCGGTGGTGTTGACCGTGACCTCGCCGCCTTCCCGCAGCGCGACGTCGCCATCGGCGGTCTTGATCAGCTCCTTGTCGCCCTTGACCACGGCCATGGAGCCGTCGCCACCGATGGCGACGGCGTCGTTCATGGAGCCGGTCTCGCCGACCTCGGTGCCGCCGCTCTTGCCGTGGCCGCTGCCGTCGCCAGCCACCAGGGCCGAGCCGCCGTCGGTGGTCACCAGGGAGCCGTCGCCGGTCTCGGTGACGGTGGCGGTGCCGCCCTGCTTGGCGGCCTCGTTCATGACGCCGTCGACGTCTGTGGCCGAGTTCGGTGCCGTGTCGACGCCCCCGGCCTGGAGCTCGGCCTTGACCTCGGCGGCGGACGGCGCTGCGGCCTCGACGTCGGCCTCGGTGACCTGGAGGTTCTGTTCGGCGTCGCTGCCAGCCGTGTTGGCGGCCGAGACTTCGGTCTCCTTGGTCTTGACCCGCTGCTGCCACCCCTCGGCGAGCTTCTCCAGGACGCTGGTGACGGTCGCGTTGATGGTGGCGGTGGCGACCTGCTGGAATGCGGTCTCGGGGTCGACGGGCTTGCCGGTCGCCACGTCGATGAGGACGTTGGTGGTGGACCCCGCCAGCTCGCCGCCCCCACCAGATGCACCCGATGCGACGGCCTGCTTCCACAGGGGACTCTTCTCGTCGGACCACGCTTCGCCCCAGGCGCTGGTGTTGATGGCCTCGCTGGTCATCGCCGTGACCGAGCTGGTGGTGCCCTTGCGCAGGGCGCCACCGCCCACATTCAGCAGGCCCTCGCCCACACCCTTGTCCCAGGTCTTGTCCTTGAGGCCGGTCTCGACACCGCCCTCGAGTGCCCCGGTGCCGAACGCCACGATGCCTTCGCCCAGGATCTTCTTGCCCCGGCTGGCGCCCTTGCCGAACAGCCCTCCGGCGGCCTGGAAGCGGGCGCCGACCCCGGCGGTGACGACGCTGGCCGCCGTGTTGCCCAGGTCGGCCACGGCCTGCTCCCAGCCGTAGCGGCCGCCCTTGACCGCGTAGTTGATGCCCATCGAGGTCAGGCCAGTGATGCCGGCGACCCACATGGCCGCGGCGGGCCCCAGGGTGCCGCCGCTCAGCACCGTGGCGACGATGGCGATGAGCGCGGCCGCCGCGGTGGTCAGGATGTTCGCCAGCCGGTCCTGGGCCGCCCGGTAGTTCTCGGCGCTGATGCCCACGTAGTCGCACAGGATCAGGAAGCGCTCTTCCTGTTCCTTGGTGCCGTTGAACTTGCCGTCGGCCTTGTAGACCGAGTCGGGCTTGGAGCCGGGGACCTTGCAGGCCCGGACCAGCCGCTCGAGCTCGGCCATGTGGGTGGCCAGGTTGGCCCGCTCGTTGCCGGTGATGCCGTAGAACTCGGCGGCGGTCATGAGCACGTCGCCGGCGCCGGTGGACTCGTCGCCCACCACCCACTCGTTCTGGAGCCGGGCGAGCTCCAGGCGCTGGTCCAGGGTCATGTACTTGGGGTCGCCGAGGAGCAGCTCCTCGACCTCGCGCCGCTCGTCGCCGGAGAGCTCGGAGCCCCAGCCGGAGTGGTCCTTGCCGGTCTTGCGGTTGTTGACGCCCAGAGCCGCGTCCAGGGCGTCGGTGTCGCCGGCCTCGAGCCCATAGGCCTGGGCGTGCTTGGTGGCGAAGATGCCGCGTAGCGCTTCGACCTCTTCCGGCCGCATGCCGGTCAGGGCCCGCTTGATCGCGTCCTCGTCGGTGCCCCCACGGTCGGTGGCGAGTCGGATCTGGTCGGCCGCCACCCGGGCCGTGTTGGTCCCGTCGGTCATCATGTTGGTGACCAGGTCGCGGCCGACCCCGGACTTGTCGTCGCCGCCGGGGAACATGGTCTTGACCGCGTCGCCGGTGGAGCGCTCGTAGTCCTTCTCGTACTGGGCCTGGAAGGCGTCGTTGCGCTTGCGCTGCTCGTCCTGGGCGGCCTGGCGGACCTTCTCGTCGGGGCTGTGGAGCCGCTCCTGGAGCTGGGCGTTGCCGTAGAGCGCGGTCTCCATGCGCTTCATGTCGGGGCCGCCCTTGCGGGTGCGCTCGACCTCGAAGGCGTGGACCTGGGCGGCGGTGGAGTCCCGGCCCTCGGTCGCCAGGGCGACGGCCAGGTCCTTGTTCGGCCCCTCCAGCTTGCGGGTGATGGTCTGGGGCTGGCCGCCGTGGTGGCCGCCGTGGGGGTTGTGGACCTCGCGATCCTTGGTGATGAAGTCGACGAACTGGGCTTGGGCCGCGCCCTGGTCGATGGGCTGGGTGGTGGTGGCCCCTGCGGCGCCCTTGTTCTCGATGTGGGCGAATTCCCGCTGCAGCTCGGCCAGCTGCTCGGGCTCGACGCCTCGGAGCGCGTCGGTCAGGTCGTCGGGCTTGCCGCTGCGGCGGGCTTTCTCGATCTTGTCGCGCAGCCGGTAGGCGTCGGCGCGGCGGGTGTTGCCCACCAGGAGCGACTCGGTGACGTTCAGGTCCGTGCCGCCCAGGTTGTCCTTGAGCCGGGCCTCGGTCGCCGACCAGTCCCCGAGCTTCTTCATGGCGTTGCGGTCGTCTTCGTTCAGGTCCCGCAGGACCGCCTCGATCTGGGCCTCATCGTCGCCGTACCAACGCATGTTGGTCTCGAGCTCCAGCCGGGCGCCTTCGGCCCGGTTGCCGATCAGGTACTGCTTGGCGACCTTGAGCTCGTCGCCGGACAGGTCGTCGTCCAGCCAGGACCGCAGGCTGGAGTCCCGGGGGAACAGGTCCGTCCAGATCATCTCCAGGGCCTTGCCCTTGAGGAAGGTCATGGGCCGGAGCGCATTGAAGAGCTTGTTCTCGTCGGTCCCCATGCCCGACATGGCGTCGTAGCAGCTGTCCGCCCGCTTCACGAGGTCCTTGCGGAGACCGGACGCCGCCTGCTCCGCCTTGGGGGCCACCGTGGTGGGGAACTTGGTCATGATGGCGTCGAGCTGGCCGCCGTAGGCGGTCACCTGGGCATCGAGGGCCGTCTCGGTCTCGGTCTTGAGCACGCCCAGGTCGGTGACGCACTTCGCCTTGTAGGCGGTCATGTCCTCCTGGACCGGGGCGACGTAGTCCTTCATCGCCTGGTCCACGGCGCCGCCCACGAGCACCATGGACTCGCCAAAGGCCAGCGACGCGTCCTCGATGCCCTTGGCCTTTTCCGTCATCAGGGCGTCGGCTTCGGTCTCGTTGTCCGACGCGATCTTCTCGATCTTCTCCAGGTCGCCGGCGACACGGCCGTCGATCGTGACGTGGGCAGCGTCCAGGGAGCCCTGGAGGTCGGCCAGGTTCTGGCGGTGGAACGCCCCCAGGGCGTCCTGTTGCTGGGTCAGGTAGGCCTGGGCGTCGTCGGCGGTGAGGAAGGTCTGGTCCGGCAGGCTGTCCGAGATGCCCTGGACGAAGTCCCGGTAGGACTGGGTGAAGGTGCCGGCGGCGGTGGTGAGCTGGGCCTCGACGCTGTCGGCGATCTCGGCCATGTCCGTCTCGAGCTGGGTCGAGATGTCCTGGAGCTCGCCGACAGCGGTGGTCTCGTCCTCGTCGAGCTGGGTGATGGCGGTGGACCGGGTGTCCTCGATGCTGGTCTCGGCCGAGGTCCGATCGGTGGCGAGCTGGCCGGTGGCCTGGGAGTAGGACCCGTCCAGGGCCCCCAGGGTGTGGTCGCGCACCGCCATGACCTGGTCGGCCAGGGGCTTGAGCAGGCCGTCGACCTTCTTCTGGTAGATGGCCTTGCTGGCGGTGACCTCGGCGGCCTTGGCCGGACCGCCCTTGGTGCCCATGTCCTTGGCGGCTTCGTCCAGGGCCTTGGCTGCGGTCTCCCGGCGGACCTCTTGCTTGGCCCGCTCCAGGATGTCGCCGCCACTGTCGGGAAAGGCCTCCTTGGCGAGCTCTCTCTTGCGGGTCTTGAAGGTGGCGGCCTTTTCGGTGGCCTTGGCCTGGAATTTGGGGGCCTTGTCCTTCAGGACGGTCTCGAAGGGCTCTACCCAGGTCTCGCCGAGCCCCAGCACCTCGCCCATGCCCAGGTCAAAGGTCGTCTGGGACTTCGTCAGGCCGTCGGCGTGGCCCTGTTGGAGCTGGCCCTCGGCGGCGGTGGCGTCGATGTCGACCTGGGACGTGGCCATGTCGGCGGCGGTGCCCACCCCGTCCCGGGCCGTGCTGTAGGCGGTCTGAACGCGGCCGATCGCGGCGGTGGCCTTGCCCTGCAGGTCCATGGCCTTGCCGGACATCACGCTGTGCACGGTGCCAGCGAGCTCCTGGGCCTTGGCGATGGCCTCGCCCTGGAGGGTCTCGGCCCGGGTCCGGAGCTGACCGATGCCGGCCTGGATCAGGGCCTGGTGCTGCTCGGGGGACTGGCCCGTCTGGCGGGTGACGGCGTCGACCTGGTCTTGGTCCAGGTCGGGCATGCACATGGCGACTTCAGGGATGCCGCCGACGGCCGGGGTCTCGTCGGGCTGGAGCGGTGGCGCACCCCCCCCGCCACCGCCGCCACCGGTGGCCGCGGGCTCGCCGCCGCCGCCCTCGCCGTCGGCAGCCGCGGGTTCTTCGGCACCCTCCTCGGCCTCGCCGCCTTCGGCGTCGGCTTCGCCTTCGCCCTCCTCCTCGGCGGGGGCTTCCTCGGCGGGCGGGGCCTCTTCCTCTTCCTTGTCCCCGGCGGCGTCGCTCTTGTCCTTGTCCTCCTTGTTCTCGGCCTTCTCGCCGTCCTTGTCCTCGCCTTCCTCTTCCTTGTCCTCGCCCTCGGACCCGGCCTTGGGCCCTTCCTCGACCTCCTCCTCGTCGGGGCCGACCTCGAGCTCCTGGCGGTGGATGCTCGTGCCGCCGCGCTCGTGCTGGGTCTGGGCTTGGGTAAACTCCGCGGCGTCGACTTCGACGGCGGTGGCCTGGGCCGTGAGGCTCGGCGCCGCGACCAAGCCGTGGCTCTCGGCGGCCTCGGCCTCGCGTTCCAGAGGGTCGCCGGGCATGGACACGACGACCTGGCCCGCCGCGGGCAGGGGAATGCGGCCCTCGTCGTGCTGGACCACGTGGGTGAGCTCGTGGGCGATGAGCGCGTCGCCGTCGGTGGTGCCGGGGCTGTAGGCCCCGTCCCGGAAGTAGATGTCCCGGCCGACGGTCAGGGCCCTGGCCCCGGCGATCTGGCAGGCCAGGGCAGCCGCCGAGCCGATGTGGATCTGGACCCCTCGGAGCTGGCGGCCCGGAGCCAGCCGGTCGACGACGTCCTGGGGAAGGCTGAGCCCGGCGCTCTGCCCCAGCACGGTGCGAAGGTGCTGGGGCATCTCCCGGTCCCCGGCCTGGTCCCGGCGGGCCATGGCCGCCACGCTGGCCCCGGACACCTGCTCAGCCAGGGCAGCGGTCGCCCCGGAGAGGCCTTCGTAGGGGGCCATGGCGGACTGGTGGAAGGCGATGTCGTCGGCCGACGGGAACCCCACCCGATCCACGAGCTCGTCGAGGCCCGTGTCGGTGTGGAGGTCCTGGTGGAGCGCGAGCAGGTCGGCCCGGGCGGCGTCGGCCAGGTCCGGCTCGCCAGTCCACTGCTCCAGGTTGGTGAGGTGCTCGGCCACCGTGCGCAGGCCCTTGCCGACCATGACGGCGTGCAGGCTGTCTTCGATCACGTCGGCCGATGGCGGCGGGGGATGGGCCGGCAGCTGGCCGAGCAGGCGGCTCAAGATGGCGAGGCCCGCCGAGTCGACAGGGAGCCGAGCGGTGAGTCCCCACGCGTCGGAGGTTGCCGGCTCGCGGGTGCCGTTGAGCTCGGCCAGCTGCTCCCGCTCCCGCCAGGCGACCTCGTAGAGCGGGGTGACCATCTGCAGCCAGGAGCGGTCGGCCTGCCAGGGCAGGTAGGGGCCGATGTCGAACCCGGTGGCCTCGGCCACGTCGAGGAGGTGGGCCAGGTAGAGGTCCTCGGAGTCCCCGGGCCCCTCGACCCTCAGGCGGGCCAGGTGGCGATTTCCGAACCGCTGCTGCAGCGCGGCCACGGCCTCGAGACCCCTGTCGGGCGCACGCGCAACGGTGCCTTCGGACCCCGTCTCGGGGCCCTGGCCTTTGCGGCCTTTGCGCGCGCGGGGGAGATGTGCCATGGGCAGGAGGCTCTGGCGGAATCATAGGGTTCACCGGCACTCTGCGCACCTGGTTTCTCCCCCGTCATCGGGTAGGGTTCGCCCGATGCTGCACGCACGCTCCGAGCTCGAGGTCGCTGGATGGCTGCTGCTCCACGAGGCCGATGTGCAGCGCACCGTGCGACAGGAGGAAGGGGAACACACGCGGATCGTCCACCACTGCCAGGCGGGGCCCGACGACCCGCCCGTGACCCACGCGTTCCTCATCCCGAACGGAACGCCCCCGGACCACTGGGGCGTGCTGACGTCGGCGGAGTGGCTGGCCCTGGCAGACAGGATGTTGACAGCCATCCCGCGGTCCCCGGCAGGCCTGATCCGGCCGGTGCTGGACGCATGCTGCGAAGAACTCGACGTCGCGCTGAGGTGCTGCCACGAGGCGGCGCGGATCCGACCCCCGCTCTCGGCCCGAGCGAACGGGATCCGGGCGGCGTCGGCGGTGTTCCGCTCCGTGCGCCCCTTTGCGCCCCGACCCAGACCTCTGGCGGAGCTACCCGAGGTCCTGGTCGCCGCGCGGCTTGCGCCAGACGCAGCCGAGCGCGCACGCACCGCGGCCCCCATCTCGATGGAGGCGCTGCACGGGGGGGCTCTGGGGCCCTGGGGCTTCGTCGGGCGGATCCAGGACCCGGTGCCAGCGGCGCTCTACCGCCACGCCTCCGGCGCCGTCCTCCAGGCCGAGGTGGTGGGCGACACCGCCGTCGCCATCCAGCTGTGGGAAGGCCGCGAGGCCCTGGACGCGCAGCTGGCGCACGCCTTTCGCCTGCCCGCGAGCGTGGTGCGGGACCTGGACCGGGGGCTCAGGCCCGGCGCGACGCGACCGGAAATGGTGGCCCGGCTCCTGGGGCCCCACGACGTGCTCACGCCGCTCTTCGGGGTCGTCACGGGGGATCAGGAGCTGCGCTTCTTGCGGCTCGAGACCCGGGGGGTGGTGCACCGCACCGTCGTGCTGTGCCTGATCCTGACCGGCGGGGTCGTCACGGGCTTCCGGGTGCTCCAGGGGCGTGTGGCCCTGGAGCAGCTGGTCCTGATCTCGGAGACGGCGCACCTGTTCGGCGGGCCGGGGGATGGCCCTACCGTCGGGCCCGCTGACGCCCAGACCAGCATCGACACCATCGCCCAGGCCCTGGCCCCGCTGCTGTCCGGCATTCGGCGGGGCGAGGTGGACATCCGGACCCTCCAGCCCCGGCCGGGAGACGCCGGCCGGGTGTTCCGAGGGGTGGACCTGGAGCGGATCCAGCGGACCTATGACGGGCTGTGGCAGGCCGATCCCCCCCGGCTCTCGGCCGCGGCCGACCAGACCGAGCTGGTGGTCCACGTCTCCACGGGCGGTGCCCTGGGGTCGGGCCACGAGCTCTCCCATGGCTTCTCGGAGCACTACCAGTCCATCGCCCCCCACCTGGTGCCCGAGCGCACCTGGGTCGCGTGGAGCTTCCGGCGGCCAGGAGAAGAACGCGGGCGACGCTTCGAAGGGCTGGTGTGGGTCGGGGACCACTGGGCGTGGTTCCCCAAGGCGTGGCGGGTGGTGTCGGGGGGGTAGCCGGACAGACAGAGGACTCCAACGCCGCACCTGCTGCAGACAGAGGGGTCGAGTGCCGGTACAGGGAGGCCACAGAGCCCTCTGAAGGCGTCAATGGGCCCTGGTGACGCGGTCTCCTGCGCTTGGAGCGCCTGCCGGGCGGTGAGCCCCCGACACCCGACCCCTCTGTCTGCAGTGACTGCGGCGTTCGACCCGGCTGTCTGCGCTCACCCGACCCTTGCCCACACCAGACAGTGGTTGTTCGCCGGCATCGCCACGACCTCTTGCAGCGCCAGCCCGTGCAGCGCCGCCAGGGCGATCACGTCCACGAGGTCCCGGACCCCCCAGCGGGGGTCACGCTGCTGGAGCGAGCGATCGAAGCGGACGTTGCTGTCCGACGTCCACACACCCGCGAAGCGAAACGGCCCATAGAGTACGAACACACCGCCTGGCGCCAGCACGCGCGCCAGCCCCGCGAACAGCCCCTGGGCGCTCTCCCAGGGCGAGATGTGGATCATGTTGCAGCACACCGCGCCGTCCACGACCCCGACCCCCCAGTCGGTGTCGCAGGTGTCCAGTCGCACCGGCGCCAGCAGGTTCGGCGCAGCCACGGTGTCCCGCCAGGCGGCGATGCTGGCCAGGGCGTCGGGGTCCCGGTCGGTGGGCTGCCACGCCAGCCCGGGCAGCCGCGGGGCCCACCAGGCGCTGTGCATGCCCGTGCCCGCCGAGAACTCCAACACCCGCCCCCTCGCCGGCAACACCCGCCGCAGCACGGCCAGGATCGGGTCGCGGTTCCGCTCACAGGCGGGCGAGTAGCGCTTCACCGGCTCAGTCCGGGCAGCCCTCGACCACCCAGGTCTCAATGATCGCCAGGGTGGCCTTGTCCAGGAAGGGGCCACCGCGAGGCATCTGCTGCCCGGCGCCGCCCACGTCGCCCTGGGTGTTGTTGAGCTTGTGCCAGATGTAGCTCTGGGAGGTGTCCCCGGGCTCGAAGAGGTCCATGGCCGGCACGTCGATGGAGGCCACGTTCACGTGGTCCACCGTGCCGTTGTCCATGTTGAAGCCACCGCTCGCCGCACCGCTCAGGTGGCAGCCGTCGCAGTTGGCGTCGAAGATCGGCTCGATGTCCGTGGCGTAGGTGTAGGTGTAGCTGTCCACGCCGTCGCAGTCCTGGTCGATGCCGTCGCCGTTGATCTCGGTGGCGCCCGGGTTGATGCCGGCGTCGCTGTCGTCGCAGTCGGTGTTGTCCGCCGACGTGTTCGACGGCTGGAGACAGGCCAGGGTGCCGGGGTCGGTGTCGTCGCCGTAGCTGTCGCCGTCGGCGTCGGCGTACCAGGTGGACCGACCGGTCACGCCGGCGTCTGCGTCGTCGATGTCGCCGTTGCAGTCGTTGTCCACGCCGTCGCAGATCTCGGTGGCGCCCGGGTTGATGGCGATGTCCCCGTCGTCGCAGTCGACGTCGGACGTGAAGCCGTCGCCGTCGGCGTCGGGCGGGCCGGCGTCGCAGTCGTCGTTGGCGCTGCCGGGGGTGCCGGAGTCGCCGCTGCCAAAGGTGCTCGTGGCCGCGCACCAGTTGGCGCCGTCGTCGTTCTCGGTGACGTCGAGGTGGTCCCCGTCGAGGGAGATCGACGCACCCGCCGTGTTCGGGAATGTGGCTCCCCCGTCGTAGGCGACCTGATCGATGGTCAGGCTGCCGTTGTACAAGAAGACCTCGTCGGCGAAGTTGGCCAGCCGGTGGGTGCTGCCGTACTCGTGGTCGACCGTCACGCCGCCGTTGGCCGCGGCGTCGCCGTCGATTCCCAGCACCACGTACTCACCCGCCAACACGGGCACGGACCCAGAGACCTGGACCCACTCGCCCATCACGGCGACCGAGGTGTCGAAGATCTCCAGCCCGTCCAGCTCGATGGTCACCAGCGTGTTGTTGTAGATCTCGATCCACTCGCCGCGCAGGTCACCGACCGCCACCGGGTTGTGGTGGAGCTCGGTGATGATCAGGTCCCCTTCGATCAGATCCCCGACCGCCAGGTCCGAGCCGCCCCCGGTGCAGGCGTCGTTGGCGCTGCCCGGGGTGCCCAGGTCCCCGTCGCCGAAGGTGGAGGTCGCCGCGCACCAGTTGGCGCCGTCGTCGTTGCTCAGATCGTCGAGGGTGTCCGGGTTCAGGCTGAAGCTGGCGCCCGTCGGGTCCGGGAAGGTCAGGCCATTGTCCCAGGACACGCTGTCGATGATGGTGCTCCCCACCCCCAGGAACAGCTCGTCGGACGCATTGCCCAGGGTGTGCGCACCCCCATAGGTCTCGGCCAGGCTGACGCCCCCGTTGACGCCCAGGTCGCCGTAGCGCCCGAGCAGCACGTAGGCGCCGGGCTCGACCAGGACCCCGCCAGAGAGGGTGACCAGGTTGCCCTTGGTCGTGCTGTCGGTGTCGTAGAGCTCGAGTCCGTCCAGGTCCACGGTGCTGCCCGTGGCGTTGTAGAGCTCCATCCACTCGCCGGCGTTGTCCGGCACGGCGTCGGGGTCGACCATCAATTCCGTGATGACCAGATCGCCCGCCGTCAGGTCGTCGACGGACAGCGCACAGCTGTCGTTGGCCGCGCCCGGGGTGCCCAGGTCCCCGTCGCCGTAGCTCGACGTCGCCACGCACCAGTTGTTGCCGTCGTCGTTGTCGGTGGCGTTCAGGTGATCGGGATCCAGGATCATCGCCGCACCGCTCGGGTCCGGGAACGTGAAGCCGTTGTCCCAGGACACGGAGTCGATGACGTCGGTGCCGTTGTACAGGAAGGTCTCGTCGGCCGCATTACCCAGGGTGTGACCGGTGCCGTAGGCGTAGTCCAGGGTCACGCCACCGTTGGTGGCGACGTCGGCCCTGCGGCCCAGGACCGCATAGGCCCCCGCCGCGACGAGCACCTGTCCAGAGACCGTGATCTTGTCGGTCTGGGCGGCGACCGAGGTGTCGAAGACCTGGAGTCCGTCCAGGTCGACCACGCCAGCGGTGTTGTTGTAGATCTCGAACCACTCGCCGCGGTTGTCGGGCACCGCCGACGGCTCCTTCATGATCTCGGTGATGATCAGGTCACCGGCCACCAGATCCGCGACCGCCGTCCCGCCCCCGCCGCCACCGCAGCTGTCGTTGACCGCGCCCGGTGTGCCCAGGTCACCGGCGCCAAAGGACGAGGTCGCGTCACACCAGCTCGACCCGTCATCGTTGCTGGTGGCGTCCTGGCTGGCCGAGGACAGGGAGATCGAAGTGCCGGCCGTGTCGGGCCAGGTGCTGCCGTTGTCGTAGGCGATGCTGTCCAGCACGGTGGACCCGTCGGACAGGAAGATCTCGTCGGCGCCATTGCCCAGGGTGTGGGCGAAGCCGTAGGCGTAGTCCAAGGCGACGCCGCCATTGGCGCCGGTGTCCGAGTTGCGGCCCAGCACCGCCAGCCCGCCGTCGGCGACCACCACGCTGCTGCCCACCGTGACCAGGTTGCCCTGGGTGACCTCGTCGGTGTCGAAGATCTGGAGACCCTGAAGGTCCACGTCGACCCCGGCGGCGTTGTAGATCTCGAACCACTCCCCCGCGCCAGCGCCCGAGGCCACGGGCTCTTTGAAGATCTCGTTGATCACCAGGTCCCCGACCGCCAGCTCGGTGACGGCAAAGGTCGAGCAGCTGTCGTTGGCCGCTCCCGGCGTGCCCAGGTCGCCGTCGCCGTACGCCGACCGCGAAACGCACCAGCTGGCGCCGTCGTCGTTGCTGGTGGCGTCCTGGCTGGCGCTGTCCAGGCTGATGCTGGCCCCCGTGGGATCGGGGAAGCTCAGGCCGTTGTCCCACGCGATGCTGTCGATCACGTCGGTCCCATTGGACAGGAAGAGCTCGTCGGAGGCGTTGCCGAGCACGTGGGCGACGCCGTAGGCGTAGTCGACGGGCGCCCCGCCGTTGGTGGACTGGTCGGTCTTGCGCCCGAGCACCACGTGGCTGCCGGCATCCACGATCAGGGTGCCTGAGACGGTGAAGCTGTTGCCCGGCGACGCCACGCTGGTGTCGAAGACCCGGAGTCCGTCCAGGTCTACGTTGAGGCCGCTCGCGTTGTAGATCTCGAACCACTCGCCGGCTCCGTTTGCAACGGCGCTGGTGTCGATCATGACCTCGTTGATCACCAGGTCGCCCACAGCGAGATCGGCCACGAAGAGCTCGGCCGGCCCGGTGTCCTTGGCCGAGGCCCAGAAGCCCCCCAGATCCGCGGAGTCCAGGGACAGGTCTTCAGAGCACCCGGCCAGCAGAGCGAGGAAGACGACGGGACGAATGCCCTTCATGGCGGGCTCCGTGGAAGAGGAAGGCGGAAGGTCAGGCGAGTGTCGCACCGGACCTCGATCCTTCACAACCGAGGTGCCGCCCCCGGGTGGCTTGACAGGGAAGAGGTCGGGTCCTACCCACCCCTCCAAGCTGGAGATGCGATGACAGCGGCTGTCCTGGGTCTGGCTGCGATCTTTGTCACCGGGTGTGGATCCCCAGCGGCAGCGGGCGGCGGACCGGACGCGTCGACCCTGGTGATCGCCCGCGACACGGTGCCGCTCACCAATGCCTCCTTGCTGGCCGACGACGGCACCCAGAAGGGCCCTGGCGATCGCATCGCCGGCAACGGCGTGCCCGACGGCTGGCTCGTGCGCATGAACGCCGGCGCGGTTCGGTTCGCTCCCGCCGCGACGCCTGACGGCCAGGGCGTGCGGCTCTCCTACGACAAGGGCGCCAAGGGCAGCCTGGTCGGCTCGGCGGTTCCGGTGAAGCCCGGCGAGACCTACGAGCTGCGGGTCAAGCTCGACGCGGGCGGGGTGGAGCACCCCGGCTCGATCGGGCTGGCCTTCAAGGGCGCTGGCGGCCTGCTCGACACCGAGACCCACCGCCTGCGCACCGAGACCCCGGGGTGGTCCGAGATCGCAGTGCGCGGCACGGCCCCCGAAGGCGCACAGCAGCTGATCGTGCGGGCCGTGTTCACCGGCGCCAAGGCCGCGGGCAGCGTGGTCATGGGTCCGGTGGTCCTGGAGCGCTCCACAGCGACCAGCCGCAGCAAGACCTTTCCGCTCCAGCGCATCCTGCTCGTCACGATCGAGACCTTTCGCTGGGACCACGCCAGCCTGTACGGGTATGGCCGGGACACCACACCGACCCTGGAGCGGCTGGCTCGTGAAGGCGCCGCCTTCGACCAGCACTATGTCCAGGCCCCCTACACGCGCCCGAGCCTGAGCTCGATGGTCACGTCGCGGTACCCGGTGTCGCTGGGCATCACCGACAACGTGCCGCCGCTGCCGGACAGCGCCTACACCGCCGCCGAGATCTTCGCCGACCGCGGCTACGTGACATCGGGCTTCCTGGCCCAATTCATCCTGGGCCAGCACTACGGCTTCACCCAGGGCTTCCACTACTTCTTCAACCACAAGAACGACACCGTCACCGAGACCGTGACCCGGGACCTCTACCCCTGGCTGGAGCGGCACCGGGCGGACAACACCTTCACCTGGATGCACCTGTTCGATCCCCACGGTCCCTACCGTCCGACCTCGGACTACGCCGGCCGCTACCGGGACGACGCGCTGTACCGGAGCGACACCGAGACGCTGACGACGGGCACGGGCAAGGCCACCGGGCCCTTCATCCCCGGCTACGTGGCCGACCCCGGTGCCCTCGAGCGGCGGCACTACGTGTCCAACTACGACGCCGAGATCCGCTATGTCGACGACCAGCTCGCCAAGCTGGTCGCCTGGCTCGAACAGACCGACCAGGCCAAGCACACCCTGCTGGTCGTCACGGCCGACCACGGGGAGTCCATGACGGACCACGGGCGCTACTTTGCCCACGGCTCGCTCTACGAGCACGACCTGCACGTGCCGATGCTCATCTGGGCCCCGGGTCGGATCGCCCCGGGAACCCGAGTCGCGGCCCGGTCCAGCCACCTGGACATCGTGCCGACCCTGTTGGACTACGCCGGAGCCGACCAGCCCCCGGGCCTCAAGGGCCACAGCCTGCGGGGCCTGATCGACGGGGCGACCCAAGCCCCGGAGCCCTTCACCATCGCTGTGACGGGCGCCGGCGCCCGGGAACAGGTCGCCGTGATGAGCGACTCCGATCTGAAGCTCATCGTCGACCACCAGGGCCAGCCGGTCGAGGTCTATGCGCGCGCCAAGGACCCGGACGAGACCCGCAACCTGGTGAGCAGCCGGGGAGACGAAGCCCGCAAGCTGGCCACGGCGTACCGAGGATGGCTGGCGGATCAGCTCGCAGACGACGCGCGCACCACCACCGAGGACCGGGATCTCAGCGACGACGAGATCGAGGCGCTGCGGGCGCTGGGCTACATCGAGTGAGACTTCGGGTTCGGCGCCTGGCGGCCCTCGCCGGCGTGGTCCTGGCCCTGACCCAGCTGGCGGCCGACACCCCCGGTGCGAGCGTGCGCAGCTGGCAGCTGGAGCTCTTCAACGAGACGCTGCTGCTCGACAACGGCACGTCCTTTGGCTTCGGCAACGAGCGGGCGCGGGACCGGATCCCCGACGGCTGGTGGACCGTGCCGACCCAAGGGGGCGTCCTGGCCCGCTCGGCCGAAGCCGAAGACGGCGGCGTCGCGGTGCGCCTGGTCGCCCCGGCCGGGGTGGACTCCAAGCTCTACAGCGCCCGGATCCCGGTCCGGGCGGGCCGGGCCGTGACGCTGTCGACCCGGGTGCGGGCCCGCCCGGGGCTGCAACATGGCGGCACGCTGTCCCTGCGCTTCATCGGAGACAAGGGGCACCTGGGCACGCTCAAGCGCCGGGTCCCCCTGACCGAAGGCGGCTGGCAAGACCTGAGCTTGACGGCCAACGCCCCCCACGGGGCGGGTGCCGTCGTGCTGGAGTGGTCGTTCTTCCATGACGGGGGCGGCCCGGGGGGCTGGATCGAGCTGGAGCCCCTGCGGCTGACCGCGTCGCGGGTCGAGACCGACCCCACGGCACCCGCCCTGCGGCGAATCCTGCTGGTGACCCTGGGGTCGACCCGGGCCGACCACGCGGACGGCTACGGCCGAGACACGACAGCGGTGCTGGACCGGCTCGCCGCCGAGGGCACCCTGTTCACGAACCACCGCAGCGTGCACGCCCGGACCGTGCCGAGCCTGGCTGCCTTGTGGACCGGGTGGCTGCCCGCCCAGACCGACCTGGACCTGTGGGGGGCCCAGGCGCCCGCGACGGCTGCCACACGCCTGGCCGGGGCCGGGTACGCCACCGGTGCCTTCCTGGCCCACAACCGGCTGGGCGCCACCCGCGGCTTCACCCGCGGGGTGCACCACCCCTGGCAGCTCGACAGCCGGGCCACCGCTTCCCAGGTCAACGCGGTCGGCTTGCCCTGGTTGGCGTCCCACGCCGACCAGGCCGTGTTCCTGTGGGCCCACTACAACGATGGGGAGCGGCCCTTCACGCCCCCCGCACCCTATGACACTCGGTTCACCGACGACGCCCTGTGGCGCAAGGACACGCTGCAGCTCCGCCGCGGGTCCGAGGTCCACGAAGGCCGGCCCCTGATCCCCGAGCCGGTCTACGAACCCGGCCGCCTGGCTCGCCGCCACTACGTGGCCCGCTACGACGGCGAGCTGGCGTCCGCCGACCACGCCCTGGGGTCGCTGGTGACGCTGCTCGAAGAACTGGCCCTGGCCCAGGACACCCTGGTGGTGGTCACCGCCGACCACGGGATCTCGCTGACGGAGCACGGCAGGTACTTCTCGACCGGCTCGGTCTACGACCACGACCTGCGGGTGCCCCTGGTCCTCTGGAGCCCCGGGCGGGTACCCGCCGGCCAGCGGATCGATGTGGCCACCGATCACCAGGACGTCCTGCCCACGCTGTTGGACTTCGCGGGGCTGCCAGGAGGGGACCTGCCTGGCCGGAGCCTGCGGCCGCTGCTCGATGGACCCGAAGGCGCCGCGGCCTGGTCCCCCCGCGTCCACGTCGCCACCACCGGCACAGGCGAACACACCCGCCATGCCGTCTGGGGCACGGGGTCCTGGAAGGTCGTCACCGACGCCGGGTGGAAGCCACTGGCGCTCTACGACCTGGACACCGACCCCGGGGAGCTCAGAGACGTGCTCTGGCGGCGACCGGGTGTCGCTCGGACGCTGGCGGACCAGGGCGCCCCCGCGCTGGAGAGCCGCCTGCGCTGAACCGGCTCAGCGGGCGTCGACCAGCCGAACCTGGTCGAGCCAGGCCTGGGACCCCTGGCCCCCCAGGCCGATGCACAGGCGGGCGGCCGCCGCCCCCGGCGGGGCCTTGACCCGCTGATCCAGGGCCAGCCAGTCGTGCTCGCCCCAACGGGTCATCACGTTCTGCAGCCCTCGCTCGGCCGCCGTGTTGCCGCGCACCAGCGCACCGTCGACGTCGAAGAAGCGCACCTGGACCCGGAAACCATCGGCGTCCTTGGGCACCGCGCTCCAGCGAACCCTGCCTCCCAGGGTGACCCGGCTGCTGGCCGACGTGGAGGCCCGCTGGCAGACCAGCAGGTTCTCGTGGGGATCGCTCGCGTCCAGCCGCAGCACGCCGCCGCCCTCGTCGGCCAGGGACCTCTTGAGCCGGGGCTGGGCGACCACCCAGTCCCGGCGGGTGACGATCGGGACCTGGGGCTTGGCGCGGTCGGCCGAGGTCCCGGGGTCATCGGCCTGGGCCCCGGGCAGCTCGGCCAGCCCGGGGGGCAGCGTGTACAGACCGATCCCGGGGTTCTGCGCGAACAGGTCGAGCTTCCAGCCCCCACCCCCGAATTTCACCAGGGGCTTCTGGGAAGCGAACCACGCCCTGGCGGTCGCGATCGAGGCGGGGTCCGGCCGGGACTTGCCGGCGGGCAGGCCGAAGCTGATCTGGGGGCCCCCGACCACGTGGGTCGCCCCGGCCCGAACCCAGTCCCCCGGCTCGGCGTCCAACAAGGACACGTCGACCGTGTCGAGGCCAGCCAGGTCCGGCGCATACAGCCGCAGCTCGCGCGGCACCGCCAGGACCATGCCAGCGGGCCCCTCGGTCTGGAGGTGATCGGTGAGCAGCACCCGGCTGTCCCGGTCGGCTGCGCGGGCCTGGCCTGCCGACAGCGTCGCTCGACCCGGCAGGGCCACCAGCACCAGCCCGATGGGCCACGCCGACCGCAACCGCGGCTGCCAACGGGTGAGCGCCCCCCAGCTCAAGGCGGCCCCGGCACCGGCGAGGACCGCGAGCCCAGGCAGCACCACCGTCAGGTTGCGCACGTAGTGGACCTTCATGCCGCTCAGGGCGAACAGCACCGCGGCCGGCCCGGCCACGGCCAGGGCCGTGGCGCGCCAGTCCTTGCGGAGTCCGAGCCCCACGCCCACCAGCACCAGCACCCACCACCAGGGCAGCGAGGTCTCGACCAGGTAGGTCAGGTCGGTCTGGAGATGGTCCCAGCCGGCGAGCCTCTCGAAGCTGGCGCGCTTCTCGCCGCGCACCGCGTAGTGGTGGGCCTCGTAGAGCACGTCCTGGACCACGGTGCCCAGGTCCAGGATGGCGTAGGGCATGGTCAGGGCCAACACCCCGAAGCCCAGCGGCGGCACGGCCAGGGCCCACCACAGGCGCGTGTTCCGGTGGTGCTCCGCCAGGACCCACGCCACGAGCGGCACCGCCAGCACGAAGACGGCGTTGTACTTGAACGAGATGGTCAGCCCGAACGCCAGCCCGGCGAAGACGTAGTGCCTGCGTGCGCCCTCCTTGAGCAGGAAGGCCGACGCGAGCAGCAGCAGGGCCACCGCGCCGCTCGCCGGCACGTCGACGGTGATGTACTGCGAGTGCACGACGTGGTCGGGCGCCAGCGCGACGATGAGCCCGGCGAGCACACCGGCCGGCTCGCCGAAGAGCCGCCGGCCGGCCAGGTAGGACACCCCGGCCGTCAAGCCCCCGAACACCGCCGTCAGGCGGCGGGCGGAGTGCCAGATCTCAGACGAGCCGATCGTGTGGTGCAGCCCGGTGTCGAAGCCCGTGACGACGCCCTCCAGGGCCTTGGCCCCCTGGGGCTCGAGCAGGTCGAGCACCCCCAGGAAGCTGGTGGCGGTGTGCAGATAGATGACGAGCGACGGGTAGTGGAACCACCCGGGGTTCAAGTCCCCCGTCTGCAGGATCCGGATGGCCCGGGACATGATGGCGGGTTCGTCGGGGTGCCAGGGGTAGGGCAGGCCGAAGTCCAGCCCCACCAGGCGGAGCAGCGTGGCGCCGACCACCAGGCCGAGGAACGTCCAGAACACCCGCGGCGGGAGCCAGCTCTCGGCACCCGCGGGCTGGGTGTGCCCTCCCTCGTCCATCTCCGCCTCCCTGCGGGCCAGCCCCCCTCGCATACACGGTTTGGCACACCCTGCCAAGCTTCGGCGGGCCGATCCGCCGGCTCTCCAGAATCGAATAGAGTCCTCCGAATCGTGCCCACCTGGTCTTGAACATGGTCTCTCTCTGGCTGCTGACCCTGAGCTGCTCCGGCGGCGACTCCGACCCCACGGTCGGGGCACCGCCTGCGGCCGGGCCGACCGGGACCCTGGACGCCGCGGAGCTGGTGTCCCTGGACCTGCCCACGAACAGCCGCCTGAGCGAGAAGCCGGTCCCCACAGAGCACCACCCCGTGCGCGAGTTCCGCGTCCGCCGCACGGTGGGCAGCGTGGTCGAGTGGGTCGCTCCCCACCCCTACGCGGCGCTGAGCGGCGTGCGCGAAGCCCCGGTCGGGCTCGGTGTCAGGCTGGGCGACGGCGAGCCGCTGGCGTTCGAGCGGGCAGCCACCGACAAGCCCCGCCTGGGCACCTGGGGCCTGACCCCCCGAGAGGTGATCGTTCGACTGCCCAAGGGCCAGCCGGCCCCCGAGCTCAGCGACGTGACGCTGACCTGGCCCAGCGCAGCGGACAAGGAAGCCAGCCTGAACCTGGTGCTGAGTGGCCTGGAGCCCGCTGAATTCGCCTTCCGCCAGGCGCGAGTGGGCGGCCTGACCCACGAGGGTCTGCTCCTGCCGGCGCCGGCCAAGGCCGTGTTCGAGGTCCAGGTCCCCCAGGGCGGCGTCCTGGACACCGAAGCGACCATCCTGTTTCCCGAGGTCTTCGAGCGCCGCCGCTCAGACGGCGCGACCCTGATCGTGACCGTCGACGACGGCAGCGGTCCGATCGAAGCCAGCCGCACGGCAGTGGCCCCCCGAGAGCCGGTCGCTGTGCGGGTGGACCTGGGGCCCTGGGCGGGCAAGACCGTCGCGCTGGGCCTGGTCACCGAGCCCGGCGAGAAGCCGCAGATGGACTACGTCTTCCTGACGGCGCCGGCGGTGGTCAGCCCGGCCCAGCAGCCCAAGCGGGTGGTCCTGGTCTTCATCGACACCCTGCGGCCCGACCACCTGGGCCTCTATGGCCACCACCGCGAGACCTCGCCGCGCTTGGACGCATGGGCCCAGGACGCGGCGGTCTTCGACCAGGCCCGGTCTGTCTCGTCGTGGACCCTGCCCTCGTCTCGTGCAGCCCTCTCGGGCCGCCACCCCGAGGCCTGGTCCAATGCGGTGACCCTGCCCGAAGCCTTCGCCGCACAGGGCTGGCTGACCGGCGCCTTCGTCGCCAACCACCTGCTGACCCCCGGCTTCGACATGACCCGGGGCTGGGCCCACCACGACTACTGGGGCTCCCACCCCGCCGACAAGCGCGTCGAAGCCGCCCAGGCCTGGCTGGCCGCCCACCAGGACCGGGACGCGCTGGTGCTGCTCCACCTGATGGACCCGCACCTGCCCTACAACGAGCCCGAGCCCTTCGCGTCGATGTGGGCCGGCCAGACACCGCCCAAGATCGCCCGTGGCATCACCCGCAGCGGCATGGCGGTGCTGGACCGCAGGGGCATGGACCCGGACGTCCAGGAAGCCGTGCGCACCTACACCCGGGACCGGTACGACCAGAACATCCGCTTCACCGACGACGCCCTGGGCACCTTCCTGGAGGCCCTGGACCCGTCAACCACCGTGATCGTGTTCTCCGACCACGGCGAAGAATTCTGGGAGCACGGCGGCTTCGAGCATGGGCACTCGCTCTACGACGAGCTCGTCCGGGTCCCGCTGATCATCAAGGGTCCGGGCGTGCCTGCTGGGCGGCACGACACACCGGTGAGCCTGCTGGATGTCGCGCCTACCGCCCTGGACCTGGCCGGCCTGGACCCCGCGGACAGCGACGGGGTGTCCCTGGTCGGACTGCTCGGCGGCACGCCGCTGGCCCCCCGGGTCCTGGGGCTGGGCCGCTCCTACTACACGCCGGACCTCTGGGGCGCGGTCGCGGGCGGCAAGAAGTGGATCACCGGCGACGGCGGCCAGGAGCTCTACGACCTGGGGAGCGATCCCGGGGAGACCCAGGATCTGGCCGAGCAGAGCGACCTCTCCCCCTGGCCCGCCCAGGCCGCCGGGGCCATCGGGCTGCCCATCGAGTCGGTGATCCGCCTGCGGGCCAGGGGACGCGGCAGCGAGCTGCCGGTGTCCTTGACCGTGAGCCACCCCGCGGGCATCACGCGCTGGTGGCCGGCCTACGACTACCGGGGCGACTTCTCGCCCTATCGGAGCGAGGTGAGCCTGGTCGACGGCGTGCTGACCCTGAGACAGGAGCCCGGCCAGCAACCGCGGCCGGAGCTCTACATCCAGGTCGAAGGCGACACCCAGGACGTCTCGCTGCTCGAGCTCACCCTCCAGGTGGGCGACCAGACCTTTCAGGACCGGGGCAAGCACACCAAGGCGATCGGAAAGGGCCAGACGCGCTGGAACGTCGACGCCGCCTGGACCGCCGTGCTCCACGACGCCGAGGCCTCGGAGTTCTCACCGGACAGCCTCCAGGAGCTCCGGGCCCTTGGGTACATCGAGTAGCCGTGCTGGCTGACACCGCGTCGGTGACCCCTTGAGCCCGTGGTGGTTCGTCGGCCTGGCGGCCGCCGCGGGCCCCGAGTGGCCCTGTCCGGTGGCCACCTGTGAGTGGGACCCCCAGGCCACGCAGACGCTGGCCGCCGTGCCGCTCCAGGTGTCGCCGGAGGCACCGCTGACGTGGCCGGTGTCCGACGACCACCAGTGGCTGGAACTGGTCCTGATGCCAACGGCCGGGCCGGTGCGCGGCAGGGTGCTGGAGGTCGCCTGGGAGCGGGCGGCCCACCCGGTCAGCGACACGCTGCTGGGCGGTCGGCAGGTCTGGGCCGCGGACGCGACCGGGAGCGCCCCCCAGGCCCTCCCGGTGCCGCTGGGCACCGGGACCGATGACCAGGGCGGGACCACGGCCCTCACCGGCTCCCGCGTCGTGCTGAAGGTCCCGGCGGGCACGACCGGCGCGACCGTGCGCGTGCTGGACCGACGCACCCACGTGGCCGTGCTCGCCCATCAGCTCACGTCGGAGCCGACCGCCTGGCCCCTGGGACCCCAGGAGCGGCCCGCCGGCGCCGACTGGGGTCCCTTTGCGATCGCACCCGCTGGCCCCCTCGCGCTGCCCCGACCCGCCGCGCTGCCCGCTCCGGTGCCGGTCACGACCCCGCTGATCAGCCGCGACGGGGCACTGTGGGAGGCCGACGGGCGCCGGGCTCACCTGTCGGGCATGAACCTGGTGGTCCAGTGGGACCTGCCCACCGCCGACGAGAGCGAGCGGTTGGCCGCCACCTTGGCGACCCTCGGCGTGAACCTGGTCCGCCTGAGGGTCTTCGGGGTGTCCCGTGCCGCCTTGTACGAAGGGGAGCCGGTCCGCGTCCCGACGGACGAGGAGTGGGTACTCTTCGACCAGCTGGTCGACGCCCTGGCCCGCCACGGCATCCGGCTGGCGCTGCCGCTGATCGCCGTGGACTACCGGCCCGGTCGGGGCCCGGAGGGCACCCTGGATCGCGCGCTCGTGGCCCGCGGGCTCCCGATCTGGCGCCCAGAGGCCATGGCCCACCAACAGGCCGCCATCACCGGGCTCCTGGGCCGGGCGAGCACGGTCCGCGGTGTTGCCCTGGCCCGCGATCCGGCCCTCGCCATCGTCGAGATCGCCAACGAAAGTGGCCTGACACGCAGCTGGGCTGCCGGTGCGCACGACCAGCTCCCCATGGCCTGGCGGTCCGAGCTGGAGACCTTGTGGCGGTCCTGGCTCGAGGCTCGCTACGCCACCGACGACGCGCTGGCCCTGGCCTGGGCGGGCTCGCTGAATCCGGGGCTGCAGCCTGGAGAGTCCCTTGCGACCCGGGTGCCTCTCCAGCCCTCCAACCCCCGGCGCTGGGGCAGCTGGCCGGCCCAGCGGCGGGCCGATCTGGCCGCCTTCCACCTGGGCCTGGACGCGGCGTATTACGACGGGATGCGCACGTTCCTGGAGGGTGCGCTGGCCACGACCGCCCTGGTCGTGGGCACCCAGTACCTGAACGTGCGCGAGGCCAACACGCTGTTCGCGGACTGGCCCCTGGGCGACTCCCACCACCAGCTGGACCAGCCCTCGGGGCCGACCCAGGAACAGACGCGGGCCTCGCTGCTCGCAGCCCCCTTCGATCGGGGTCTGCGCCGAACAGTCGGTCAGGCGGTTCTGGGCCAGCCCTTCTACCTGGGCGAGGTCAACCAGGGCTGGCCGAGCCCCTTCGACTACGAGGCGCCGCTGGTGCTCTCCGGCCTGGCCGCACGACAGGGGTGGTCCGGCTACAGCTGGCACATCTGGTCGCCCCGCCCGTGGTCCGCGGACACGCCGAACGCCATCCTGGGCCCCATGGACCTGGCCGCCAACCCGACCAAGCTGGGCCAGCTGCCCGTCGCAGCGGCCGTCCTGCGGGGGGGCCTGATCCAACCGGCCGAGGGCCTGCTGGTCCAGGACGGCAGCGTGCCCGGCCCGGTGGGCACCGGCTTCCCTGTCGGCACCGACACGCCGGGCTCGGGGGACCTGCAGCTCTGGCTGGACCACCGGGTCCGCACGGCCTTCGAACCCGCCGCGCTGGCTCCGCAGCCAGGCGCACCGGGCCCAGTGACCTGGGATCCCGACGAGACCCTGGTGATCGACGCGCCCGGCGTGGCGGCGGTGATCAGCACGGGGCAGACCCGGCGGACCACGGTGCTCGAGGCCGGTGGCGGACCCGGCGCGGTCAGCGTGGTCGGGCTGGACGCCGTGCCGCTGGACCAGGCCCAGCGGTGGCTGCTGACGGTCGGGACCCGCTCGGCCAATGTTGGCCTGCTCGAAGCCAGCGGACACACCATCGTGGCCCGGGGCGACGGACCCGTGCTGCTGGCGCCCTACGCCGGCGACATCTGGCTGTTCGGCAGCCACCGCCGGGCGCCCCAGGTCACCCGCTTGGGTCCCGACGGCGCCCCCGACGGGACCGTGCCCGTGTCCTGGGCGCGCGACCGCGGAGCGTGGCGGATCGACGTCGCGGCGCTGCCGCCGTCCCCCTGGTACACGGTCACCTGGCCGGACTGATCGGTGGTCTATCGCCAGGTCACTCGCAGGGCCCGGGCGCATCAGCGCCGGCCGAGAGCGCGTAGAGCAGCTCGGAGTGCTCGCTGTAGAAGCGCACGTCCTCCAACCGACGGCTGGCCGTGCAGACCGAGACCCAGGCAAAGCCCCCGACCTGGTCGGTCTGGTAGGTGACCGGCAGCTCGCCCTCCAGAGCCCGCAGCCCGGCCGTCGCGCCGCTGATGAGCTGGGGCGACGCGCACAGCTCCGACGTCATGAACAGGGCCAGATTGTGATCGTGGCCGCTGATCACCAGGTCCGCGTGGCCACAGACGAAGTCGTCATAGAAGACCTTGAGGCAAGCCCCGGCATCCCGCCCAGCCGCTGTGCTCGGGCGGTGGGTGTCCTTGCAGCTCAGGTCGTCGCCCGCAGGCCGGTTGGCGTAGTCCCCGACCACGCCGTGCTGGCCGTTGGACAGGTAGGCGTGGTGTCCGAGGGCGACTCGGAAGCGGTCGGTCTGGTCCCGAAAGGCGGGCCCCAGGGTCGTCCATGCGCTCGACTCCCCGCCGCCGCCCTGGTCGTCGATGCCCCACATGATCCGGTGGGTGTCCAGCGCCAACAGGGACAGCCCCGGCGCGGGCTCGCCGAGCCACTGCCAGGCCGGCATCTCGAAGTGGGTGTCCCGGGTCGCGCTGTAGCTCAACTGGTACCCCGCCCGCACGTCATCGAAAGCCTCGCCGCCCTCGCACTCCCCGTCCAGGGACTCCCGGTAGTCGTGGTTGCCCAGCACAGCGTGCCAGGGCATGCCCAGGCTGCCGAAGGGCACCTCGAAGTCCTCGTCAAAGGAGGGATCGTCGACGCTGTCGACGCCACAGGTGTAGAAGAGATCCCCGGCCATCAGCCCGAAGTCACAGCCCTTCTGGGCGCACACCCGGGCCAAGGCGTCGACCACACCGTCCCGAATGTCGGTCCTGACACCGCTGTCCCCGACCACGACGAACCTGGCCCGGACCGGGGGCTCGTCGCCCGGGTCGGTGGTCTCGATTGTGCCCGTCTGTCCCGTCGGAGGGGCCCGCGAGGAGTCCCCCGTGGCCGGACCGCCCGAGTCGCACGCCAGCAGCAGGAGCCACATGCCGCCAGTGTAGTCAACCGCAGGCCCGATCACCCCGCGGGGGACGGGACCGGCTCCTCGGGGCCCGGACCCAGCGCAGTCAGCTTCTGGTCCAGCTGCTGCCGCAGTTCGGCGATGCGGTCCTCGTGCCCCCCGGAGACGGCCAGGTTGTGCAGCTCGTAGGGGTCGTCGTCCAGGTCGTAGAGCTCCAGTCCGTCGTCGTAGGCCGGGGAGACCACGAGCTTGTAGCGGTCCGTGCGCAGGCCGTGCATGGTCGGCCGAGCCGGCCACTTGACGTCGGCAAAGTGCTGGAGCAACAGGTGTTTCCGCCAGTCCCGGACCCGTCCCCGCCCCTTGCGGGCCAGGAGCGGCACCAGGCTGCGGCCGTGCACCGGCGGGGGCTCGGCGATCCCGCCCAGCTCGAACAGCGTCGGCGCCAGGTCGACCCCGCTGACCAGGCGAGCATCCCGACGCCCGACGGGCACACCGGGGCCCCGCAAGATCAGCGGGACACGCACGCTCTCTTCGTAGAGGAGCTGCTTGCCGCCCGGCAAGAAGGCGTGCTCGCCGAGCAGCACGCCGTTGTCGCTGGTGAAGATCACCACCGTGTCCTGGGCCAGGCCGAGCTGGTCCAGGGTGTCGCACACCCGCCCGACGCTCTCGTCCACGCTCAGCAGACACCGGGCGGTGTCCATGTGGATCGGGTGGCGAGGCTGCCACGGCCGGGGAGGGATGCTGGCGGGGATCGGCACCCCCGCGTCGCGCCGCTTGGCCCAGGCATGCCGTGTGCGCCCCCAGGCCACCCCCGCCCGCTGGTACTCGGGCTTGTCGGCCAGGTCGTCGGTCCAGCTGACCGGCTCGGGGAACTGCTCGGTGGGAAAGGCGGCGGCGTGTCGGGCCGCGGGGACCGGGCGCCCGTGCACGCCCTTGTGGGACAGCAGCAGGGCAAAGGGTTTGTCGGAGGTCCGGCCTTGCAGCCAGGCCACCGTGCGGTCCGTGAGCAGGTCGGTGATGTAGCCGGGCTCGGTGAAGAACTTCTCGCCGTCGTAGAGCTCGGGGTCGTTGTAGAGCCCCTGGCCCCGGAAGCTCAGCCAGTGGTCCCAGCCGGGCTTGGGCCGGTTGTAAGGACGCATGTGCCACTTGCCGAAGCAGGCCGTCTCGTAGCCTCCGCCCTGGAGGACCTGGGCCCAGGAGGGTACGTCGGTCGCGATGTGCTGGGACGAATTCTTGAAGACCCGGGTGCGCTGGGGCTGACAGCCGGTCAGCATCGTGGCCCGCGAAGGCGAGCACAGGGACACGGCGACAAAGGCGTTGTCGAAGATGGTCCCGCCCGCGGCCAGGCGATCGATGTGGGGCGTGGGAATCCAGGGGTGGCCCATGCAGCCGAGCCAATTCCAGCGCAGGTCGTCGACGAGCACGAACACGACGTTGGGTGGCCGGGCGGACGCCAACGCGGGCCCGCCAACCAGCCCCACGGCAGCGCCGCCACACAAGCCGGCCAGGGTCTCGCGGCGGGTGGGTCGTGAGGGAGTGGACATGTCGCTCCGTGGCGTGGCTGTCGCCCTAACGCTTCACACCGCCCCCAGGGTCCCCCCGGATCACCCTTCCGTGAAGTCGCCCAGCCGGACCGTCTGCCAGGCGTCGGCCGCCGGCGGCGGCGCTTCGAGGTCGAGCTGGCGAAGCACCCGGGTGGGGGCGCCGACCGGGTTCTCGACCGTCACCGTCAGCGTGCGCCACCGCACGTCGGGCGACACCACCAGGGGCAGGCTCTGGCGAGCCGGATCGGGCGCCACCTCGATCGAAGAGACCTGGCCGGCCAGGGGCTCCAGGGTGAGCTGCACCGAGGGCCCGGCATCGCCCGGAGGCCCGCGGAGCTTCACGCCGAGCTGACTGAGGGACTGCATCAGCGACCCGTTGCCGCGCACCCTCACAGCCATGGTGAAGCGATCACCGGGGTAGAGCCACACGTCTCGACGGCACTCCTTGATGACCCTCGCAGGGTCCAGGCCCAGGGTCCAGGTGCGCTGGGCGACCGGGGGGCCTTGGGCCAGGGGCGAGAAGCGCACGCTGTCCGCCAGGTGCACGAAGCGTCCGGGGCCCGCTGCGACCGGGCGAGGGCCCACACGGCGCTCCAGGGCCGTCGAGCCCTCGGTGAGGGTGAGCGGGGAGCACCTCCGGTAGGTCAGGTGGTCGGTCAGCGCGAGCGGCGGCACCGCCGGGTCGTCTGGCAGGGCCAGGGCGTAGACCCCCTGCCCCGCCGGAGACGGGTCTCCGGAAGCCGGCAGCGCCGGCGGCGGCTGGGCGAAGCGCACGGCGCTGGCGTCCAGCAAGGGGACCGTGCCGCCGAGCACGTCGAAGGCTGGCGGCAGGAGGTCCTGGGTGATGCCCTGGCCCGCGACCCGCAGGCTGGCGACCGCCGCGTGCGCCCCGTCGGCGGGCGAGGACAGGACCAGGGCGCTGCCCCCGGTCGTGGCCGGGCCCTCGAACCTCACCGCATGGCGACCTGCGGTCTCCAGCGCCACCTCGTGCTTGCCGAGGGCCAGGGAGACCTGCCCTGCCCCGAAGACCTCCACCACCAGCTCCAGGGACACCGTGCCGTCGCCGGCCAGCGCACCGGCCGGGACGTCGAGCACCGTGCGGGTGCCGGCCAGGTGCCACACCAGCGCCCGATCCCCGGCGTCGACGACGGGGTCGTCCGGCACGGACACGCCGATGGTCAGCCCTTCGGTGGACGCCGTCGTCAAGATCAGCACCCGTTCTCCGACCATCGCCGCCGGCTCACAGGCGTTGTCCTTGCGACGAAGGCGCCGGGCTGGCAGGGCGCTGCCCCCGATCCGAGTGACCTGCACGGGAGATGCCTCGACCGGCCAGCCGCGCGCGAGCATGGCGCCTTGCCCGATGGTCGCGAACGGTGGCTTGCGCAGGACCCGGGTGCAGTCCGAGCTCGCGGGAACCTGGAGCGTTGCGCCGACCGCGGCGCCCTCTCGGCGAACCCGCAGGCTGGCGGCCGGCCGCGCGAGTGGTCCCCCGGAGAGCGCACCCACGTCGGAGAGGCCCTGAGCGATCAGGGGGGCGATCTTGCGGCGACCGCTGTGGCCCAGGTGCACCCGATCGTTGAAGTCGCCGGCGGAGAGATCCGCCGCGCTCAGGTCCACATAGGCGGCGCCGCGGGACCGCAGGTGGTCCTTGAGGGCGTCCTCTTCGTCTCGGAGACCGGGACCGCGCTGGGCTCCTCCGGGAGACTCCGGCAGCCGCAGGAAGATCACCTGGGCGCCGGCATCGCGCACCACGTCCACCAGCTCCGGGACCAGGGTGTGCTCGACCGGCAACGGTCCCTGGGTGTACCGGCGCTGGGTCACGGTGCGCCGCTCGGGTGCGACGATCGGGGTGCCGGCGCGGTGCCGATCCATGTCGATGGCGTCTTCGTCGGCGAAGACCTCTGCGTTGGCCAGCGCCAGGGCCTCGGCGCCTCGATCGTGGGGCCCACCGTCTCCAGGCGTCGCGAGTCCCACGGCGCCGTGGATGAACCAGTCGAGCAGCCCCTGGCGCAGGGCTGTGCGACGCGTCCTGGCCCGCGCGCTCGGACCATCGACCGCCGCGGCGCCCTGGAGCTTGGCGGTCAGGGCGGCCTCGTCCCCCACCAACAGAGCATCGAGCGCTTCCGCGTCGCCTTCGCCGTCCACCCCGGATCCGACCAGCACGTCCAGGGTGCCCGCGACCACCACCACCTCGGGCTCGACCCGGGGCAGCACGTGGTTGCGCAACAGGGCGTACCAGGCCGGCGTGCCCGACGAAGGCACCCAGGTCAGGGCCAGTTGGTCGGGCTCCAGGCCCAGCGCGGCACCGACCCGCGTGAGCTCAAAGGCGCGATCTGCCGACGAGTTCCCCACCACCAGGATGCGCGGCGAGCGCCCGTCCAGGGCTCGGAGGACCCGGTCGGGGGTCACCGGGTCGCTGGCTGGCAGCGGACGCGTGAAGCCCCAGACCGCACCGGCCGCGAGCACGACCAGCACCGCGGCGGCCAGGGCCGCCCAGCCCCTAGAACTGGAAGTAGATGAAGTCATTGGCCAGATCACGGAAGAACACCACCACACCCACCGCCAGCGCGACCCAGGCACCGGTCTGGAGCGGCAGGGCGGCGGGACGGTCCTCGAGGCGGGGCAGGATCAGCTCCTGGATGGCCATCGCGATGACCAGCACCAGGCTGCAGAACGCGCACACCCCCAGCAGCGCCCAGGTGGCGGTCCACTGCTCGGGGGCCGCCTGGAAGGGACTCAGGGTGAAGAAGTGGAGCAGTCGCGAGATGTCCGTCTCGCGGAAGATCAGCCAGCCGACGTTGGTGAAGCCGAACATGAGCACGATGGCGGCCAGGCCGCTGCCGGGCAGGTCCTTGACCGCCTGGGGGATGCGGGGCACGACCAGCCGGTAGCCGGTGAGCAGCGCGGCATGGAACGCCCCCCAGAGCACGAAGGTCCAAGCCGCGCCGTGCCACAGGCCACTCAGGAGCATGGCGATGAAGGCCGAGCGGGTCGCGACCCAGAACCCACCCCGAGAACCGCCCACCGCGAAGTAGACGTAGTCCCGGATCCACGACGAGAAGGAGATGTGCCAGCGCCGCCAGAAGTCCGAAGGGTTCTTGGCGATGTAGGGGTGGTCGAAGTTGACCATCAGCTCGAAGCCGAGAATCCGGGCCAGGCCCCGGGCGATGTCCGAGTAGGCCGAGAAGTCAGCCAGGATCTGGATGGCGAACCCGAGGGTGGCTGCCCAGATCAGCGGGCCCGAGGGGTCCTCCAGGATGAAGACCTTGTCCACATAGGGGGCGATGGTGTCGGCCACGACCACCTTCTTGAATGCCCCCCACAGGGCCAGGCTGAGGCCGCTGCGAACCGCCACCCAGGAGAAGACCCGGTCGAGCTCCATCTGGGGCAGGAGGTTCCGCGCCCGCTCCACAGGCCCGGCCACGAGCTGCGGGAAGAAGCTGACGAACACCACGTAGTCCAGGAAGTTCGTCCTGGGCTCCAGCTGCCCCCGGTAGATGTCCAGGGTGTAGCTCATGGTCTGGAAGGTGAAGAAGCTGATGCCCACGGGCAGGAAGATGCCCAGGGTGTGGAGGCTGGTCTCCACCCCCAGCAAGCCAAAGACCCCGATCACGTTCTCGATGAAGAAGTCGCAGTACTTGAACGTGCCCAGCATGCCCAGGTTGCCGCACAGGCTCAGGACCAGGAACAGGCGCTTGCGGGACGGCAGCCGGACCATGCCCAGCCCGCAGAAGTAGTCCAGGGTGGCGGAGCCGTAGAGCAGCAGCAGGAACCAGGGGTGGACCCAGCCGTAGAAGATGGCGCTGGAGACCGCGAGCAACCCGTTCTGGAGGCGTCGGCTCGGCATCGACCAGTACAGGCCGAACACCAGCACGATGAACACCAGGAATTCAACCTGCACAAAGGTCATGGCACGGGGCTAACGCCCTGGTGAGACCTGGGGTGACCGGGCTAAAAGCGGCGCTCCATGCCCGACTCCACCCACGACTTCGTCATCGTCGGAGGCGGCTCGGCCGGCTGCTGCCTGGCGGCCCGGCTCAGCGAAGACCCGGGCTGTCGCGTCCTGGTGCTCGAGGCCGGTCGACCCGATGCCTGGTGGGACCTGTTCATCCACATGCCGGCGGCCTTGACGATCCCGCTGGGCAACCCGCGCTACGACTGGTGCCACGTGTCCGAGCCCGAGCCGTTCATGGGCGGCCGCCGGGTGCGGCACGCCCGGGGCAAGGTCCTGGGCGGCTCCAGCAGCATCAACGGGATGATCTTCATCCGCGGGAACCCGGCGGACTTCGACCGCTGGGCTGCGGAACCCGGGATGGAGACGTGGGACCACGCCCACTGCCTGCCCTACTTCCAGCGCATGGAGAGCCGGCTGGGGGGCGGTCCCCTGCGCGGGTCCGACGGACCCCTGGGGCTCGAGGTCGGCCCCTGCACGAACCCGCTCTTCGCGGCCTTTCTCCAGGCGGTGCAACAGGCGGGCCACCCCCTGACCGACGACGTGAACGGTGCGCAGCAGGAGGGCTTTGGCGCCTTCGACCGCAACATCCGCCGGGGCCGCCGCCTGAGCGCCGCCCGGGCCTACCTGCACCCGGTGCTCGACCGCCCGAACCTGGACGTCCAGTGCCGCGCCCGTGCCACCGGCATCCGCTTCCAGGGCACCCGAGCCATCGGCGTCGACTACCGGATCGGCCGCCGGGACCGCTTCGCGGCAGCCGGCACCGTGATCAGCTGCGGGGGCGCCTTTGCGTCGCCCCAGCTGCTGCAGCTCTCCGGCATTGGCGACGCCCAACGCCTCCGGGAGCTCGGGATCGAGCCGGTGCACGACCTGCCGGGCGTGGGCCAGAACCTCCAGGACCACCTCGAGGTCTACGTGCAGCACGCCTGTGCACAGCCGGTGTCCGAGCAGCCGAACCTGGCCTGGTGGCGCAAGCCCTGGCTGGGCTACCGCTGGCTGGTCCACCGGGACGGCGCCGCCGCGACGAACCACTTCGAGGCCGGGGGCTTCGCCCGCTCCAACGACACGGTCAGCCAGCCCAACCTGCAGTTCCACTTCCTGCCGCTGGCGGTGCGCTACGACGGCTCATCCCCGGTGGGGGGCCACGGCTACCAGGTGCACGTAGGGCCGATGCTCAGCGAGAGCCGTGGGTCCGTGCTGCTGAAGAGCGCTGATCCCTTCGAGGCACCCGCCATCCGCTTCAACTACCTGTCGAAGGAGCGGGACCGGCGGGAGTGGGTCGAAGCGATCCGCTGCACCCGGGACATCCTGGGTCAGCCGGCCTTCGCCGGGCTGGACGCAGGCGAGCTGTCCCCCGGTCCCGACCTGCAGACCGACGACGAGCTCCTGGACTGGGTCGCCCGGGACGCCGAGACGGCCCTGCACCCCAGCTGCACCTGTGCCCTCGGCGTGGGACCCGATGCGGTGGTCGACCCGGCCACCATGCGGGTCCACGGGGTCGAGGGCCTGGCGGTGGTCGACGCGTCGGTCATGCCGTCGATCACCAACGGGAATCTCTACGGCCCCACCATGATGATCGCCGAGAAGGCCGCGGACCTGTTGCGGGGGGACACACCTCTGGCGCCAGAGCGCTGACCCGACACGCGGAGAGGGGTCGAACGCGACACCTCCCACATGGAGAGGGGCTGAACGCGACAAGATCGGCCCAGAAGGCCCTTGCACGGCCCTCCAAAGGCCCTCAGATCGGTCGAATCGGCCCTGGGGCAAGCAATCTGTCGCGTTCAGCCCCTCTGCGCGTGGCGACTGTCGCGTTCGACCCCTCTCCACCTGCTCAGGGCTCGTAGAGTCCCGCGGCCGTGAGCTGCTCGATCAGCACCGAGGTGCGGTGCGGAAAGAACTCGGTCCGCAGCCGCTCCCGCTCGGTGAGCCACTCCACGTCGCGGGTGTAGGGCGCGGACCGGACCGCGTCGCCCCAGCGAGCGGACTCGCCGACCACCGCGTTCCAGATCTCGTCGGCCCGGGCGTCCCAGCGGGCCAGGCAGGCGTCGGCGGTCAGGGCACCGTCTCCGGTCAGGTGCTCTCGGGCCCGGGCGGCGTAGCGGGCGCGGAAGTCCGGATTGTCCCGCAGCCGGGCGTAGACGTGGGAGATGCTGCCGGCCACGTCCACGTCGATGTTGTAGTCATCGGTCGCCGCCCAGATGCTGTACTCCATGTCCCACAACAGCCAGTGGAACTGGGCGCCGTCGACCCGCTCCCGCACACCGCGCATGTTGTTGGACGAGAAGATCTCCGGGCCGTCCATGTTGACCGTGTACTGGTGGATCAGCATGTAGTCGATGAGGTCGTCCAGGTTCAGCATGGCCTCGACCGCCACATAGTTCGCGGGCACTGCCAGGTCTTCGTCGGCCAGGGCGAGCAGGGTGTTGTAGGCCTCCAGGTCGCCGTTGATCGCCTCGTTGGTGGTCGTGCGGCGGTTGATGGCGTCGTAGTCCTCGTCGCGCCCGCCCAGGTACTCCTCAGCGAAGCCCGCGTCGGGGCGCTCGACGGGGTTGTAGAGGCCCCAGTAGAGCCCGTTCAGGTACAGGTGCACGACCGTGGCGTGCCCGTCGAGCTTGCCCATGTCCCGGGCGGTGTCCCGGGCCCAGCTGTCCCGGATGTACTGGGCCTGCTCCGGGTCCCGAAAGTCCTGCCAACCCCGGCTGCCCTGGCAGCGCAGCACGATGCTGTCGAAGCGCTCGGCCGGAGAGTCCACGAACAGCGGATAGTCCAGCTTGGAGGGGCCGTACTCCGGTCGGAATTCCAGCCTAAGCGCGTGCTTGCGGGTCGAGGAGTGATAGCGCCAGCCATAGCCGTGCACCCGCACCCCGGCGTCGACCTGGAACCCGGTGGACCCGTCGGGCAGGATCAGCTCGACCGACGTGGCCCGCTCCCAGGCCCGACCCCGCTGAAGCGAGTGCACGTAGAGCCCGTCGTCGGCCCCGAACAGGTCCTGGGGGTCCAGCACCAGGGACATCGTGGGGATCTCCCGAAGCCCGTCGAGCAGGTCCCGGGCATAGGCGGCGGCGTCGACGATCTCGGGATCCATCTCGTAGTCGGCGGCCACCGCGGCCTGATCCAGGCCGTCCCAGGTGGTGGGGAAGCCCTCCGGCGCTGCCGGCTGACGGACCACATCGTCCAGGTAGAGGTAGGTGTGGGTCGCGACCGGGGACGGCTCCAGCCCGTCCTGGAAGGCGACGGCTCGCAGGATGGCGGTGGTCTGCACGTCGACCACGACGGATGCGGCGGCCACCTGGACCCCGTGGTCCGGACCGGGCACCGAGCCGTCCAGGGTGTAGGCCAGGGAAGCCCCGGCGGTGTCGGTGGCCAGGGTGACCTGGAGGGGGGCGTCGTAGAAGCCCCTGGGCGGGTCCAGGGTCACCGGGGACACAAAACCCCCGAAGCCCGTGCCGTTGGGGGCCCCGGGGGTCGGGGTCGAGAACCAGGCCAGCTCGCCGGTGTCCAGGGCCGTCGCCGTCAGGGTCGGCGCCAGGAACAGGTCGTCGTCGTCGACGGAGGTGGCGTGGAAGGCCACGCTGGTGACCAGGGCGGGCGCTTGCTGCCCGGCTGTCGTGGCCACCCCGTCGATCCAGACCGACGCCGCGTCGTCCACCTCGAGGGCCAGGTCCAGCCGCTCGGGCACCGCGTCTCCGCTCACCGACGCCCGCACCCAGACCTGGGGCCCGTCCAGCAGCCCTGCCAGGTCGGTGCCCAGCCGCTCGGCATAGGGCGAGGCCTCGCCCACCCGGACTTCGACCTCGGCCAGGCTCAGCCACTCGCTGCTGCGCACCCCACCCACGGCCTCCTTGGAGACCCGCACGAACCGGCCCGACACGCCGCCGGGGGCCACGCCCAGCTCGGCTCCGGGGTTGGTCGGGGTGCCGTCAGCCGCCACCGGGTTGAGCACCTCGGAGACCCAGACCGGGGCGCCCCCATCGTCGTAGACCGTGACCGTCAGGTTGTAGAACCGCTCGGGACAACAGTCGATCCGGTTGAAAAGTGCGACTTCGACCATCGGCTGCTCGCTGCCCAGGTCCACCTGCCACCACGGCGCCAGGTCCCCGTCGCCGGTGTGGGTAAAGGTGCTCAGCTCCCCGTCGGTGCCCTGGACGCCGGTGTAGCCGTACCCATCGGACGACTGGGTGGTGGCCTGGAACAGCGCGGCGTTCTCGACCGGAGCGTCGGGGTCGACGTCGGTGCCGTCGAAGCCCACCGGCAGCGTGCCTGGGGCCCAGGCAGCGTCGTCGAACCCCGGGTCGGTCCAGTCGGCGCTGGGCTCGGTCCCCGTCCACAGCACTGCGCTGCCGTCCCCCAACCACACCGTGTCCGTGGCGGTCTGTTCCCACCCGTAGGACACGTCTTCGACCTGGTCGGCAAAGCTCAGCCCGTCGGCCACGACCCCGTCCGGTCGCAGCAGCCGGACCGTCTCGCCCGCCCCGCCCAGCTTGAAGTCCGTGTGCCAGGCGCCGTCGGCATCCACCCTGTCCTTGCCCGACGCGAAGACCACCCGGAAGCCCCCGCCCACCAGCTCCGCCGCCGGCAGGACCCAGCCGTCCTGCGCGGCGTCGTCGTCGGTCAGCATCCAGCCCGCCAGCGACACGCTCTCGGGGCCCGGGTTGAACAGCTCGATCCAGTCGCTGCTGTCCCCGTCGGCGTCCTCCAGGCTGCCGCCGTTGCGGGCCAGGACCTCGTTGATGCGCAGGGTCCCCCCGGTCCAGGGCGCGGTGTCGCGAGCGGTGTCCGAGTCCGCCGGCAGCGGGCTCGAGTCGGTCACGATGACGCTGCCGTCCTGGCAGGCGAGCAGGAAGAAGAGCAGCCCCACGGGGCCACGGTACTCCCCTACAGGGTCATCAGGAAGGCCTCCAGGTCTGCCAGCTCGCCCTCGCTGAGCCCCGAAGTGTCCCCCATCGACCCGTCCTGGCTGCGCAGGAGCAGTGCCTGGAGGGTGGGCTCGGAGCCGTCGTGGAGGTAGGGCGCGGTGGCCGCCACACCGACCAGGCTGGGGGTCATGACGTCGTCCAGGCCATAGAGCGCATGGCCCCGGTTGTCGGTGTACAGCGGCGGCACGTGGCACTCTCCACAGGCCACGTCGTCCCGGAAGAACACCTCGGCGCCGCGGGCCACGGCGTCCGGGTCCTGGGGCACGCCGGACTCGTTGGGGGTGGCGTCGACAAATACCGCGATCGCGTCGAACAGGGCCGGGTTCACGGCGCCCCTGGCCCCACCCATGCGCAGGCGGGCCGTCAGCTGTGCCTCCAGGGCGACGCTCTGGACCCCTTCGGTCCATGTGACAGGCGCCGTCTCCGAGACCACCCCACCCAGCGAAGGGGTCTGGCGATCGCCGTCATCGAACTCCCAGGTCAGGCCATCGGTCCGGCCCTCGAAGTGGCAGGTGCTGCACGAAACCCCGACCGACGTGTCGACCAGGCTGTCGTCCACGGCCGACGTGAACAGCCGGCGGCCGAGCTCGAACTCCCAGCCCAGGTCGCCTTCGAAGGGCCACCAGCTCTCCTCCCGGGTGAGCACATTGCCGGACGTCTGGTCCGTGGTCAGCACGGTCACCGCCCGGTCCAGGTTCTCGTGGATCAGCGCCAGGAAGTGGCCTGTCCAGACCACCATGGCGGGTCCCGCACCGGTCTCCAGGGTCGTTGCGTCTGCCGCCAGCAGCGGCTCCCCGGGAGACCAGGACGGCAGAGCCGCGGGCACGCTCACCCACAGCACGGTGTCCGAGGCCTCCATCGGACCGGCGATGGCGCTCTGGTCCGGACTCCAGCTGACCGACGACAGGTAGCTCCGAGCCACCACGGCGTCGTTGTCGACCCGGGTCTCCTCGATCGTGCTCAGGGGCAGCCCCGACCCGGGGTCCGGCTCTCCGTCCTCGTCCAGCTCGAACAGTGTGACCGCCGGCTGGAAGCGTCCCTGACCCGGCGTCGTGTCCAGGACGCCCTCGGTGTAGTAGCCCTCGACACTGGTGCCCTGGGACAGGCCGACCTCGGTGCTCTCGGAGGCGAAGTGATCCACGTACAGGATCGGCACGGCCAGCCGCCTGCCGTCCGGAGAGACCGACAGGTCCCCGGTCACCCGCGGGGTGTAGGGCTGGGCCGCGCTGCGCATCTCGCTCAGCACCTCTGGCGGATCGACCAAGAGCTGGTCGCCGTCAGACAGCGACACAGCGGTCAGGTGGGGCCCGACGGCGTGGCCCACGTAGAGCCACTGCCCGGTGGGATGGATGGCGAGCCACCGCGGCTCGGGCCCCACGGCGTGGACGCGCAAGACCTCCAACGTGTCCAGGTCGCGCTCCTCGATCACCCCCTCCCGAGAGCTGGCGATGTACAGCCGACGCCGCTCGCTGTCCGCGGCCAGGCCGTACGGCTCGACCGCGGTGGGGTGACGGGAGAGCTCGGCCGGGGCCGCCGCCAAGGAGTCGGTGAGCGCCAGGACCACGAGCTCGTCGCTGCCACGCAGGGTCACGAAGAGCCGCTGGTCCTGGACCAGCAGGCGCGTGGGCTCACCGCCTAGGGTCACGTGCAGGCTGTCCCCCGTCTGCAGGTCCAGCTGGCTGACCTGGCCCAGGCTGGTGTCCAGTGCGAACACCGAGGTGGTGCCGTCCCAGGCGGCCACGGTCGCGCCCCGGGCCCCGTCCTCGGCATGGTTGACCATGGGCGCATCCCGGAACGTGTCGTCGGTGACAGCGCAGCTGATGAGTGCCGAAACAAAGGTTGCGAGTGCGAACATGGGGGCTCCGAGGCTGAGCAAGAGACGGGTTCCTTCTCTCCACAGTGCCCAGGAGCGGGAAGAAGGATCACAAGATCCGAAGCTTTCTGAGCCAGGGTAGAGTCCCCTCCCCTGGGGATCCGCCATGCTGCTCACCGCCCTGCTCCTGACCGCGTGCACCGACAAGCCCGACGACACCGGTCACACCGGGCTGCCCGCCATCTGTCACAGCGGCTCCCGCTGGTCCAACGGCCAGACCGCGTTCCGGGACGCCTCCAGCGACTGGGGCCTGCCAGACCTGGATGCAATCGGGGTCGTGATCAACGCCGTGGACTTCGACGGCGACGGCTGGACCGACCTGGCGATCCGCCACCACAGGGGCGCCGACGACTTCTCCGACGGCGGCACCCGCAACACCTGGCTGCTGCGGAACAACGGCGGCAGCTTCCTGGACGTGACCCAGGACAGCGGCGTGCTCGCCCGGCGGGACGACGACAGCGACAAGGGCCGCCCGGGCCAGGTCTGGGCTTTTGGCGACGTGGACAACGACGGGGACCTGGACCTGTACACCGGCTGCCCGGGCGCGGTCGTGAGCTGCGACGGCCAGTCCAACGAGCTGATGCTCAACGACGGCGACGGCACCTTCAGCCTGGGCCCCGAGAGCCGGGACCTGGCCTATGAGAGCAGCCCCGGCGGCGCGGCCTTTGTCGACGTGGACCGCGACGGCGCCCTGGACCTGTGGGTCGCCGAGTACAACGCCGCCCAGGACCGCCTGTACCAGGGCGACGGCGGCGGCGGCTACACCGACGTCACCCACGACGCCGGGCTGACCACCGACGCCTGGTCGTCGGTGACCACCCTGAACAACGCCGAGGCCCACACCAATGCCTGGTCCGCCCTGGCCTGCGACCTCAACAACGACGGGGATCCGGAGCTGTTGGCCAGCTCCTATGGCCGGGCGCCGAACCACCTGTGGCAGGCCACCGACGGGCTGGCCTTCGACAACCGCAGCATCGCCAGCGGCTACGCCTTCGACGACCGGGTGGACTGGACCGACAACGAGTCCGCCCGCTGCTGGTGCAAGCTCCACCCCACGGACGACGACTGCGAAGGGGTGCCCGAGCCCGAGCTCATCGTCTGCAACACCGACAGCGACGCATTCCGCTGGGACCACAACTACGACCGCGAGGCCTTCCGGCTGGGCGGCAACAGCGGCAAGAGCGCCTGCGCCGACGTCGACAACGACGGCTGGATGGACCTGGTCACCACCGAGATCGTGCACTGGGACGTGGGCCAGAGCTCCGATCCGAGCGAGCTGCTGGTCAACACCGGCGCCACCGACGTGGCCTTCACCCGCCCGGGCCGGGAGGCGACGGGCCTGACCCGCGACCACGAGCTGGTCGACTGGAACGAAGGCGACATCACCAACTCGGTGTTCGACTTCGACCTGGACGGCTGGCCGGACATCTACCTGGGCGCGTCGGAGTACGCGGGCAACCGGGGCTTGCTGTACCACCAGAACTCGGCGGGCCTGTTCGAAGCCGTGCCCATCGACCAGGGCATCGACCACTTCCGCAGCCACGGCAGCGTGGTCGCGGACTTCGACCGGGACGGCGACCTGGACCTGGTGGTGGGCCACTCCAGCTCCCGGTGCGACGACGACTGCTACGACACGTTCTCGGTGCGGCTGTTCGAGAACCAGCTGGCCGACGACGCGAACTGGATCCAGCTGCGCCTGGCGGGCGGGGACGGCACCAACGCCGCGGCCATCGGCGCCCGGGTCAGCGTCACCGCAAACGGCGTGACCCAGACCCAGGACGTGGACGGCGGCCACGGTCACTACGGCAACCAGGACGACCTGGTGCTCACCTTTGGCCTGGGCGGGGCTTGCGAGGCCGACGTGACCGTGCGCTGGCCGGACAGCGGGCTCTCGGAGCAGAGCTTCACCGTCGGGGGCGGCTACCGCTACCGGGTCGATCAGGGCCAGCCGCCCCAGGTCGTTCCCTGAGCCTGGGGCTGCTGGCCCTGGCTTGCACGGCGGGAGACCCCGTCGACAGCGGGCCCACGGACACGGACACGGACTGGACCCCGAGCCCCGGCGAGCCGAGCTGGGACATCGAGGAGGCCCTGGCGCGAGCGACCGAGGCGCTGGCGTCCGGGGTGCCCGAGCCCCACGCCCTGCGCGACGCCTGGCTCGCCACGATGGCCGAAGGGGACGAGGTCTGCCCGGGACACCCGACCAACCTGGGCCCGCCGTCGGTGGACGAGCAGGGCTGCACCGCGTCGACCGGCTGGCACTACGCCGGCATCGCCACGTACTCCGAGGGGGGCTGGTCCGACGGCGACGAGGGCCAGACCTGGTTCGGGCTCTTCCAGGGGGACTTCGCGATCACCGCACCCGACGGCTCCGCATTCGTGGGTGGCGGCACCTTTGCTTACGACGGCCTGCGGCAGGACGGCGAGAGCGGCTTCCAGGGATCGGTCGAAGGCACCTTTGCCTGGCCCGGCGGCGCCGGTTGGCTGGCGTCCGAGGCGAGCGTCGCCCTGGCACTGTCCGGCGACGACACCACCCTGGTGCTCGACGGCGGGATCGACGTGGGCACGACCCTGGCCTTCGACGAGCTGACCTGGGGCAGCTGCCCGGAGCAGCCCACCGGCACCCTCTCGATCCGGGATCCGTCGGGCTGGTGGTACGCCCTGGCGCTCGAGGCGTGCGGCGGCTGCGGCAGCCTGAGCTTTGGCGGGGTCGACGCCGGAGAGGGCTGCGTGGATCTGGCCGCCCCCGGTGCCGACACCCTCACCCGGCTGGTGGTCCCGTGATCGCGCTCTGGTGGCTCGCCTGCACCGGTCCTGTCCAGGACTCCGCGGCGCCCCTGGAGCCCGTCCAGGTCCCCCTCGAGCCAGCGCGACTGGCCCGCCGGCTCTCCCTGGACCTCCGGGGGGTGCTGCCGAGCGAGACCGAGCTGGACCGGGCCGAAGCCGGTGAGCTGGACGCGCTGCGCAACGCGTGGCTGGCGGATCCTCGCCTCGAGGACCGCCTGGTGGCCGTGCTTGGGGAGAGCTGGCACACCCTGGTCGACGCCTTCGAGGCCGAGGCCTTCGAGTTCGGTCTCGACCCCGACCAGGAGCACGCCTTCGAGCGGGCGGTGGGCGAGGAGCCCCTGCGGCTGATGGCGCGGGCGATCACCGAAGGCGCAGCGCCGGCGACCCTGGTGACGGCGGAGTGGACCGTCGTCGATCCGCTGCTGCTGCCCCTGTGGCCACTGGAGGCACTGGAGCAGGGGGATGGCCCGGTGCGGGCCCGCTACACCGACGGTCGCCCGCCCGTGGGGGTGCTGGCGACCAATGGGCTGTGGTGGCGCCACACCACGACCACCGAGAACGCCAACCGGGGCCGGGCCGCCGCCATCGCCCGGCTGCTGACCTGTGAGGAGCTCACGGGCCCAGTCAGCTTTCGGGTCGGCTCGTCCCTGCTGGAGGAGGACGGAACCTCCACGGCGATCCGCGAGGATCCCGCCTGTCAGAGCTGTCACGACACCCTGGAGCCCCTGGCCGCCACGCTCTTCGGGTTCTGGTGGTTCGAGGCCAACAGCGTCGCCGAGCTGAGTCGCTACCACCCGGAGCGGGAGCTCCTGGGGCCCCAGGAGCTGGGGGTCACGCCGGGCTGGATGGGCACCGAGCTGGCGGGCCTGGTGGAGCTGGGCCAGGTCGTCGCCCGGGACCCGTCGTTCGAGCCCTGCCTGGTCCAGACCCTGGCCCAGGGGTTCTGGCGCCGGCCCGTCGACGCCGGAGACGACGGGACCCTGGCGGCGCTGGGCACCGAGCTGGACCAGCACCAGGACCTGCTGGCGCTGCTGGCGGGCGTGATCCAGGCCCCGGCCTACACCGCCGGTGGCCTGACGACGGCCGCCACCGACGCCGACCGGGATCGGGCCCGCACCGACCGGCTGCTGACGCCCGAGCAGCTGGCCACTGCGGTCGAGGAGCTGACCGGCTTCCGCTGGTCCATCGTGGGCTTCGACATGTTGCGCACCGACGACCCCGGCGTCCGGGTGCTGGCCGGGGGCGTCGACGGCCGCAGCGTGACCCGGCCCCAGGAGGACCCGGGCTTGACCTGGGCGCTGGTGGTCCAACGCCTGGCCCAGGCGGGGGCGTGGCAGGCGGTGGCCGACGGCCGGCTGGACGCGGGCCTGGCACCAGACGACCCCGGCTTCACCGAGCAGCTCCAGCACTGGCACCGTCGGACCCTGGGCACGGCGGCCGACGACGAGACCGTCGCCGGCCTGACCGCAATGTGGCAGACCGTCGACGACGCCGACGGGCCCGACGCGGCGTGGCGGGCCGTGCTCGAGGCCCTGCTGCGCGACCCCGCTTACGTGAGCCTGTGACGTGAGCTGGACCCGCCGCGACTGGCTCCGCACGACGGCCCTGGCCGCCGGGGGGCTGACCCTGCCCACCGCCCTTCGGGCCCAGGACCCCTCGGACCGCCTGGTCCTGGTGGTGCTGTGCACTGGCGGCTGGGACCCCAGCGTGGCTCTGGATCCCCTCTTCGAGCACCCCCAGGTGGACACGGACCCGGGGAGCGCGGCTGCCCAGGCCGGAGACCTGGCGTTCGTGGATCACCCGGACCGGCCGTCGGTCCGCGGGTTCTTCGAGGCCGCGTGGGACCAGAGCGTGCTGATCCACGGGCTCGAAGTACCGTCGATCACCCACGACAAGTGCCGCCAGCTCCTGCTCACCGGCGTGTCCGGCGACGGGGGCCAGGACTGGGCCACCCGGCTGGCGGTGGCCGGCCACAGCGAGCTCCTGCTGCCCCACCTGGTCGTCTCGGGCCCGGCGTTCACCGGCGACCAGGGGGCCGAGGTCGTGCGGGTCGGCAGCGCGGGCCAGCTCCCCGAGCTGCTGGACGGCACGGCCCTGGCACGCCTCGCGTCGCCGATCCCCCTGCCCTCGGACACCGCCTCGGCCGCCGTCGACGCCTGGCTGGCCGAGCGGGCCAACGCGGCCGTCGCCGGCGCAGCGCCCGGTCGCGCCGCCCGCTTCGCCGACGGCTACCAGACCGCGCTGGCCGACGTGGCGCGGGCCCAGGCCTGGCGCGGCGCACTCCGGGTGACGACCGGCGACGACCTGGGCCAGCAGCTCGCCCTTGCCCTGGACTGCTTCGAGCTGGGGCTGAGCCGGTGCGCGACCGTGGAGTTCGAAGGCCTGTGGGGCCTGAGCTGGGACACCCACGCCGTGAACAGCGTGCAGGGGCTGAATTTCGAGGAGCTCTTCCGCAACCTGTCGGGCCTGCTCGTCGAGCTGGACGCCCGGGGCTTGAGCGAGCGGGTGAGCGTCGCGGTGATCTCCGAGATGGGCCGCCACCCCCACCTGAACGAGCAAGGGGGCAAGCACCACTGGCCCGTCACGTCGGCGCTGCTGTTCGGCGCCGGGATGGCCGGTGGACAGGTCGTCGGGGCCCTGGACGACCAGGCTTTGGGCCAGCCCGTGGACCTGGCGACCGGGGAGCTCGACCCCGACGGCACCCGCCTGGGGCCCGTCCAGCTCGGGGCGACCCTGCTGGCTCTGGGCGACGTGGATCCGGGCGAGGTCGGCGAGCCGCTCACCGCCGTGCTGGCTTGATCACTCCGCGCTGTCGACCACTTCCCAGGTCAGCTCGTCGGGGAGCTCGGGCAGCTGGTCCAGGGCGCCTTCGAGCCCCTGCAGGTGGCCCAGGAAGGCGAGCACCGCCGTGCCCACCGCGTCGGTGAAGACGTCCAGATCCACGTTGTCACTGCCGCAGCCGTCGCCGTTGCCGAAGTCGCAGTAGATCGGCGTGTAGCTGAAGTGGCCGGCGGTCTCGAAGCTGCCCAGGGCCCGCGGCGTCGCCGTGATCGCGCCATGGAGGTCCAGGTACTGGGTGCCGACGGTCTCATCGAGCTCGCCGCCCAGGGTCAGCACCGGGACCTGGAGCGCCTGGGTGCCGTCGGTCAGCGTGTTGTAGGCATTCCACGGGGCCAGGGTCACCACACCGTGCACGGCGGGATCGGCCAGGTCCACCGGTTCGTCGGCGTTGATCAGCGCTCCGCCTGTGACGTACGCCGTGTAGCCGCCGAAGGAGTAGCCACTCACCACGTAGCCCGCGTCCGGGTCCACGCAGCCGTGCAGGGGGCTGTCGGCGTCGGCGCTCTCGCCCACCAGCCAGGTCCAGGTGTCGGCCACGTCGGTCGGGCGTTGGGTCGTGAGGTCCCGGAAGGCACCGCTCTCGTCGTAGAAGGTGTTGCCCGGGTGATCCGACGCCACCACCAGCCAGCCGTGGGACGCCAGGCGCTCCTGGAGCCAGAACATCTCCCAGCTGATGGAGCCATAGCCGTGGCTGTGCACCATCACCGGCCGGGGCTCGTCGCAGGCCGGTGTCGCGTCGACCCAGCTCTCGCCGGTCTTGTTCCACGAGTCCCAGCCGTAGAGGGTGGCCTCGCTGCCCGGGGCCTGGGCCGGCCACCAGGCCACGCCGTACAGCGCCTGCCCGTCGCGGTTGGCGGTCTCGAAGACCGACGCGCCGGCGGCCCAAGCACCCGGGGCCGTGTAGTCCGGGGCTGTCTCCTTGGTGTCAGTCGTGCCCGCGGTGCCGGTGTCGGTCGGCGGGATCGTGGCCGGTGTGCCGGTGTCGGTGCCGACACTCACCGTGCCGCCGGTGCACGCCACGAGCAGGGCCGCAAAGCCACACGCTGGAAGTGCGGGGGAGTCCATGCGCATCGGGTCCTCGCGTCGGGCGAGCAAGTGTGCCCTGTTGCGCCCCGACTTGCCAACGCTCAGCTGGCTTCCAGCGCCTCCCCGAAGAGCAACTCGTCTTGGTCCTCGTCTCCGGCCGACGTCTGACCGGCGAGCAGGGCCCGGGCCTCGGCCAGGAACGCCGCGTGCTCGCGTGGGGGCCCAGGGAGACCGGCCGCACGCTCCAGGTGCTCTACCGCCAGGGCCGCGCGCGCCCGCGGCGAGCGGGCCGGACTGAGGAAGACCGCCCGGGCAAACCAGGTGTGGTGAGCAGCGGAGCGGGGGTTGTCCTCCAGGGCCTCGGTCAGGATGGCGAGGGCCGCCGTGGCGCCGCCCCGGGCCAACAGGCTGCGGCCCTTGTCCAGCCGAGGGTCGGACTCGCTCGCGCCTTCGAGCCAGCGCTTCCGGGCTCTGCCCTGCTCGCCGAGCTGGCGTGCCGCACGGGTGATCGCTGCCCGGAGCTCCCCGAGCAGGGCCACGACCTCGTCGCTGTCGCCGGACCGGGCCGTGTAGCGCTCGCGCAGGCGGTCGGCCGCGGCCTGGACCTGGGCGTCGCTCGCGGTCTTGCGAAGTCCAAAGGACCGCCACGGATCCACCTTGCCGAAGATGCGCAGCTGACGCTGGAGGTCCGCCACGTCGTGCCGCTTGCGCCGCCCTTGTCGGGCGCCGCGCCCGGAGCCGTTGCGACGACGGCGGGAGGCCGAGCGGCTCACAGTCAGGGACGCCGCGTCCTCGCGGGCGGCCTGCTCACGGGCCTTGGCGGCCTCGGCACCGAGCACTGGACGAAGTCTGATCATGTCCAGGGCGAGCAGCCCCCGGAGCTCGGCGGCGATCCGCCCGAGCTGGAGCCCGGCGTCTCGCAAGAGGTGATCGAGGCGCTTGCCGCGGCCGCGTCGGGCCAGGAGCTCGCGCAGGGACGGGTTCAGTGCCAGCCCGTGCACCCGGTCCCAGGTCGGGCCTTCCACGATGCCCAGGTCGAGTCGCTCCAGCCCAGGGAGCACCGGGATCTGGAGGACGGCCTCCCAGATCCGGCGCCCAGCGCCCGGCACCCGGCGGGTTCCTGTGATGGTGGGCACCCGGTTGACCACCACGTACTCGCCGATCAGGGCCCCGTTCAGCATGCGCATGCTCAGCGCATCGATCGCTTCCCCCTTGGCCAGCGCCCCCTTGCCGTACTGCCGCGAAGACAGCTCGGCGTGACCCCGCTGGGCCCAGATGCGACCCAGGTTGAGCACCACGTGCGGCGGTGCGCGACGCGCGCTCGGTGCAACTCCGACAGCCTGACCCATGGTGCCTCTCCCCGTCGACGTGCCCTCAGCAAACCACGCCCACAGGACCAGCTCAAGACCAGATCCTAAAAATCATAAAACTTATGACTCTCCTGGGCCGCCTCGGGGCACGCCAGGGCCCGAGGGACCCCCGCCTGCTACCCTGCCCCGCGCCCAGGACGGCCCCATCTCCGCCACGAACGATCCCCAGGTGCTGCGCCAGTGGCGCCGCAACATCCTGGTCAGCACGTGGCTGGCCTACGCAGGCCTCTACTTCTGTCGCAAGGCCTTCTACGCGGCCAAGGGCACCCTGGGTCGAGACCTGGACCTGACCGCCGCGGACCTGGGCGAGATCGGCGTCGCCTACCTGATCGCCTACACCCTGGGGCAGTTCATCTCGGCCGGTAACGGGATGCGCTTCGGCGCCCGCAAGCTCCTGCTCGTCGGCATGGGGCTGTCCATCGCTTGCAATGTCGTGTTCGCGTTCGCCAACAACTACTGGACATTGCTGGCGTTCATGACCCTGAACGGACTGGCCCAGTCCACGGGCTGGCCGGCCACGGTCGGCACCCTGGGCCGCTGGACCACCCGCGGCGAGCGGGGCACGGTGATGGGCTTCTGGGGCACCTGCTACCAGATCGGCGGGGTCGCGGCGACGGCGTGGGCAGCGTTCTGGCTGGCCCAGATGGGCCTGCGCGGCGCGTTCCTGATGGCGTCCTGTGTGACCCTGGTGTGCTGGGGCGTGGTCTACGCCTGGCAGCGGAACCGGCCAGAAGACGTGGGGCTCGAACCACTGGAGCCAGAGCTCGCGGAACACGACGAGACCGTCGAGGGAGCGCCCTCGGCCTGGACCCGCCAGCTCATCGTGAACCTGGGCCTGCTGGGCGTGTTCTACGCCGGGGTCAAGTTCGTGCGCTACGCCCTGTGGTCGTGGACCCCCTACCTGCTGGAGAGCAACTTCGGGCTCCAGGCCGACCAGGCCGGCTACCTGTCGACGGTCTTCGACCTGGCGGGGTTCGTGGGCGTGATCTTCGCCGGCGTGGTCTCGGACCGCGTCTTCGGCGGCAAGCGCACACCGCCGGCGTTCCTGATGCTCGTGGGCATGATGGCGGCGACCGCGCTGCTGCACTTCGTCGGGGGCACCAGCCTGGTGTTCTTCGCGGTCTGTCTTGGGCTGATCGGCTTCATGCTGTTCGGGCCCGACTCGCTGCTCACGGGCGCCGGAGCCATCGAGGTCGGCAACCCGAGACTCGCGGTCGCCTGCGCCGGCATCATCAACGGCATGGGCTCCATGGGCTCGGTGGTCCAGGAGCTGGTCATCGGGCGCGTGCTGGACGCCTCTCCCGACGCGACGGGCGCGGTCTTCCAGCTGCTCTGGGGCGCGTCGTTGCTGTCGGTGGCCGCTCTGGCGGTGATGCTGGTGCGGGTCCGCCAGGGCAAGGCGGATCTCTGAGTTAGGTCCCGGCCCATGCCGATCCGTGGAACGCCTCCGACCCCCAAGACCCGCGCCGCACGCCTGGCCCGGGCCCGCCAGCACATGCCCATGGGCGTGGCCGAGAACTACCGCTACTGGGGGCCCGACGAGACGGTCTTCATCCAGTCCATGCAGGGCTGCACCCTGACGGACTTCGACGGCCACAGCTGGGTGGACTTCCGGCTGGGCTATGGCCCGATCATCCTGGGCTACCGGGACCCCCGGGTCGACGCCGCGGTGGTCGAGACGATCGAGCAGCAGGGCACCGTCTGCGGCTTCTCGGGCGAGCTCGAGTGCGACGTGGTCGAGACCCTCAAGACCCTGTGTCCCCAGATCGAGAAGCTGCGCTTCGCCAACTCGGGCACCGAGGCCGTGATGGGCGCGGTCCGTGTGGCCAGAGGCTTCACCGGACGGGACCGGATCATCCAGGTCGAAGGCGGCTTCCACGGGCTCTACGACGAGATGATGTGGAAGTCCGACCTGGACGGCTGGGACGAGAGCGGTGGCGGCGAGCCACCGGTGGTGCCCTTTGGCGTAGGCATCCCCGCCGCATCCCGCGCCCTGTCCGAGTTCGTGCCGTTGAACGACGCCGCGGCGCTGGACGCGGCCTTCGTGCGGGGCCAGGGCAACATCGCCGCCGTGGTGCTGGAGCCGATCCAGGGCAACGCCGGCAGCATCGCCAGCACCGACGACTACATCGCGCACCTTCGGGCCACCTGCGACCGCCACGGGGCCCTGTTGATCATGGACGAGGTCAAGACGGGCTTCCGTGTCGCCAAGGGCGGCGTCCAGGAGCTCTACGGGGTGCACGCCGACCTGACGACCTACGCCAAGGCGATGGGCAATGGCTACCCCATCGCCGCGTTTGGGGGCCGGGCCGACGTGATGGACGTGATCTCTGCCACCGGCGGGGTCGTGCACGGCGGCACCTACACCGCGAACCTGATCGGTCTGAGCGCTGCCCGGGCGACCCTGGACGTGCTGGCCACCACCGACGCGCTGGAGACCATCGATCGCGTGGGCGACGCGATCATGGACGTGCTGGGCCACGTCTTCGCCTTCTACGACCTGGAGCACCGCTTCGCTGGGCCCCCGTCGATGTTCGGGGTGCACCTGGGGGACCACGTGCCCCAGAACTACCGGGACTGGAAGAAGACCTGGTCCAAGCTCTACGAGCGCTTCGCCTGGGGGCTCATCCACCGGGGCGTGATGCTCGAGCCGGACTCACGGGAGCCGTGGTTCATCTGCGAGGCCCACCAAGACCTGGACCTGGGCTGGCTGGACCGGGTCGCCCGGCAGTCCCTCGAGGACGCACTCGCCGCCGAAGAGTGAGCGTCACTCCACCGCGGTGATGTCCAGGACGTACTCCCCAGCCCAGGGAAAGGTCACCGCCTTGACCACCACCAGTACGCTCTCGCCTTCGGCCACGCCCTGCTGGACCGCCGCCTCGTCGACGTTCTTGTAGTCGCAGCCCAGCTCGGTGCCGCCACAGGCATCGAACACGCCCACCGCCAGGGTGCCCCCGTCGGGCGAGGTGGCCTGGAACTGCCAGGTGCCGGTGGACGGCGCGGTCCACGACCAGCCCACGTCGCCGGCCGCGTCCTCGAGGGCGCAGCTCAACAGGTGGTCCCCCTGGGCGTCGACGGTCGTGCCGGTGGCCACCCCGGCGCCTGTGGCGCTGCCCAGGTCGCCGTCGGTGCAGATGACACAGGCCGCGTCGTCGACGCAGTCCGGGTCCTCGCAGTCGGTGAGGCCGTCCTTGTCCTCGTCGCCGCCGTCGTCGCAAGTGCGCTCCAGGCCGCTGGTCTCCTGCTGGCCGGCGACCCGGATCTTGTAGTTGCCAGGCAGGTCGTAGTTGATCAGCTCTTCCCAGGCATAGGGCGCGGCGGTGGCGTTGGACCAGTAGTTGGACGCGTCGGCGGTGGTGCTGGCACAGGTCATCACGCAGCCCACACCCTGGGGGGTTCCGGCCAGCTCCACGGCCACGAAGAGCACCTCGCCCTGAGCCACGGTCACCGGTGCGTCCAGGGTGTGGCTGAAGTCTCGACTGGCGCCGGGGCCAAAGGCCGCGCTGGCAGGCACGTCGAGGGTGTCCAACAGTGCCGGCGACGCGTCGGGGGTTCCGTCGGCCTGGGCCCACAGCTCGACCCGGTGGGCGAGCGAGTCGTCGCAGGCCGCGTCGGCCTCGGCGGTCGCCAATACGTAGGACACGGACTCGACCTTGAAGTCCCCGTCGGCCGGCACGAGCTTGGCCGCGCCCAGGTGTCCCCACTCCGAGCGGCCCGGGTAGACCGGGTTGTCGATGAAGCAGTCCTCGAGGTCGTTGCGCAGGCTCCAGGGCTCCCAGCGCTCGGCGACGGCCGTGCCGCCGGAGTCGGTGGTCGTGCCGGAGTCCGACGTGCCGCCGGAGTCGGTCGTGTTCGTCGTGGCGCCGGAGTCGGTTGCGCTGGTCGTGGCGCCGGTGTCGGTGCCGCCGGTGGTCTGAGTCGTGCCGGTGGTCGGCTCGGTGGCACTGTCGCTCGTGCCGGTGTCGTCGCCACAGCCGCTCAGCACCAGGGGGATCCAGAGGGCGAGCATCGGGCGACTCCAGGCGGGTGAGGCCTGGGGACTCTACATGCTGCCTTCGAGCTGGCGCAGGAGCAGGACCTCCATCGCCTTCTTGTCATAGCGGGGGTCGTTCCAGGGCAGCACCCGCTCCTGGGGCTTGGGCAAGCTGAGGGGATCGGCCCAGGCGTCGGCCTGTTCGGGGGTGATGCGGGCGGTCATGCGCAGGTCCTTGGTGCGCACGTATGTGGCCAGCTCCAGGGCCAGCGGGGGGTGCTCGATGAGCACCACGTCCTCGGAGTTCAGGGCCAGGCTGCGGGCGTCCAGGTTGTAGGAGCCCACGATGGCCGCCGTGTCGTCGAACACCGCCACCTTGCTGTGCACGGTGCCCTCGCCGAAGCGCTCGCCGTGCCACTCGTAGAGCTCGACGCCGCCGCCGATAAGCTCGCGGTAGTGCAGCCGGGCGACGGTGGTGATCATCGGGATGTCGTTGGTCTCGGGGCTGTTGGTGATCACCTGGACCCGGACACCCCGCGCCGCCGCGTCGACCAGTGCCCGGCGCAGGTCCGGGGTGGGCACGAAGTAGGCGTTCTCGATCAGCACGCTGTCCTGGGCCTGGGCGATCAGGGCCAGGTAGAGGTCCTGGATGTGGCGCTCGTCTTCGCGGGGGCGGCTGCGCACCAGCTGGACCGGGACGTCCTGGTGGCTCTCGCTGGGGACCGGCGTGCCGTCGCAGACCGCGTCCTCGCTGCCTTCGCCCCCGCGCAGCCAGCGGCGGACCTGGCGCCCGAGCCGCATGGACTTGCGGACCAGCTTCACGGCCGGGTTGGCCTTGTGCCAGAGATCCCAGTAGGCATCGGGGTTCACGAAGCCGGGCTTGGCCTCCTTGACCGCCTTGAACCAGCGGTGGTTGTCCAAGAAGACCTGCTCCACGTCGTTGACCACCGGGCCCTCGAGCAGCACGTCCTGGTCCCGCCAGATCAGCAGCGGATCGTCGGTGCAGCGGGCGTACTCGTCGGCGATGTTCATGCCGCCCACGATGGCCGCCCGGCCGTCCACCACCATGTACTTCTCGTGGTGGCGCTTGTTGGCAGCAAGCCAGTCCTTGAGGTTCACCTCGTTGAGCACCTGGAGGTAGAAGGCCTCAAAACCCTCGACGTCGATGCCGGCGTTCTGCAGGTCGAAGTACATCAGCTGCGCTTCGGTGTCCTGGACGTTGGCATAGGCGTCAACGATCACCCGGATGTCCAGGTCCGGATCGTCGTGCTTGCGCCGCATCAGCGCGTGGGCCAGGGCCCGGCCCGTGCTGTCGGCCTTCCAGATCAGCGCCTGGATGTAGATCGACTCCTGGGCCCCCAGCACCAGGTCCAGCCGCTCCTGGAACGCGGCTTCGCCATTGGTCAGCAGCCGCGCCTGGTTGCCCAGACGGACTGGCGGCGTGCTGAGCCGCTGACTGGCGAGGGAGGCTTCGGGCGGCGCCAGGCCCAGGCCGTCGACGGTGCCGCTGAGGGACGGCAGCTCACAGGAGCAACCGAGCACCAGGAGCAGGCTGAGCAGACCGACCATCAGCCCGATGTAGCTCTTTTCCATCGCCGGCGCCGCGCAAGCCAAGCCGGGATCATGACCACGAGACAGAACGGCCCGAACCCGTTGCCCAAGCTCGCGACGCTAATGCTTAACAAAAGGTTCCTGACCCCTGTTCCTACGGACCCCAGCCCACGGTGTCGGTGACGCTGCCGCCCCAGCACTTCAGCTCGTGCTCGGACGTGATGCCACAGGTCGACTCCCAGCCCGCTTCGACGATGAGCCAGGTCTGAGCTTCGTCCAGGGTGGGCGCGTCTTGCTGGCCCGAGCCGTTGTAGCCCCAGCAGTCCACGCCGCCGTCTCGACGGATGGCGCAGCCGTGGTTCACGCCCACCGAGACCCGGGAGTAGTCCGGGCCGGTCGGCGGCTGTGCGGTGGGAGCGAACTCGAAGTCGTCGCCCCAGCAGGTCAGGGTGCCGTCGGTCTTGACCCCGCAGGTCTTGCCGTCGCCGGTGGCGATCTGGCTCAGGTTCTTGAGCGTCTCGGGCGGGCTCACACCCCAGCAGTAGGGGGCACCGCTGTCCAACAGGCAGGTGTCGCGACTGCCCGCCGTCATGTCCCCGACGGGCCCGCCGAGGGGGGTGGCCACGTAGTCCGGACCACCGCTGCCGCCCCAGCACTGGATGTCGCTCACGCTGTCCAGGGCACAGGCGTGGTCCAGGCCCGCCTCGACCCGGGCAAAGCTGCCCGTCGGGGTGTTCGCCGGCACCAGGGACCCGAAGCAGGTGAGCGCCCCGCTGGTGTTCAGGTGACAGGCGAAGCCATCGCCCACGCCCACGTCGGCGTAGGCGCCGCTGAAGCCGGAGCTGTTGAGGTCCCGCCCCCAGCATTCCAAGACCTGGTCGCGGTCGATCCAGCAGGCGTCGGCGTAGCCCAGGGACAAGACGGGAACCTCGCCCAGGCCGGGGTCTCCGGTGTCCCCTGGCGGGTCGGCGTCCTGGGTGTCCTGGGTGTCGGTGGTGGTGCCGGTGACCTGGGTGTCTCCGGCGTCCGTGTCCGTGCCGCTTTCTCCGGTGTCGATGTCCGGGGTGCCGGTGTCCGGGTCTGGCTCACTAGCGCAGACCCCGCCTTCATCGGCCTGGAGATCGCAGTCGTTGTCGACGCCGTCGCAGGTCTCGACGTTGCCCGGCCAGCGCGCCGGATCCGAGTCGTCGCAGTCGGCTTCGGCGTGCACGCCGTCGTCATCCCAGTCGTCCCAGTAGTCGGACACGCAGGCGGCGAGCGCGAGCAGGAGCACGGTGGGCACAGCGGGAGCCTCCTGCCGCCTCCATCGGATCAAGCCCGGCCCGGCTCAATCACCCAGGGGGTCGTGGCTGGCGCATTGGCTCAGAGCACGGAGAGCCCCTGAACGCGGCGTCGACCCGGGCCCGTGCCGCCGGTCAGCTCAGTAGCAAGCCGTCGCGTCGCAGGTGAAGCTGGCGCCGTCCCCGTGGTCCGCCGTGCTCGACGACTGGTACAGGTACAGGTCTTCGGGGCGGTTGGCGCTCGCCCCGTCCCAGTCGGAGTCCACGCTCTCCAGGGTCGCGCCCGACGACAGCCAACCGCCGCCGCCGCTGGACGCCGCGTTGCCCGTGACCGACCCATCGTCGACCGAGACCGCGCCGGCGTAGACAAAGAATCCGCCGCCCTGGGACGCGGCGGTGTTGTCGTCGACCGCGCACTCGCCCAGCGTCGCGTCCGCGGCCCAGAGCATCAGACCGCCGCCCGAGTCGCCGGCGTTGTTGTCCGCAATGCTGCCGCCCTGAACCGACAGGTCCCCCGCGTAGAGGTAGACCCCGCCGCCATGGGACCCGGCGCTGTTGTGCTCGACGACCAGCCCGGTGCCCGTGGCCGCCACGCTGCTCGAGAGCATCAGGCCGCCGCCGCTGCCCCCGGCGTCGTTGCCGTGCACGGTCAGGTCGCTGAAGTCCAGATCACCCGCGTAGAGGTAGAGCCCGCCCCCGTCGGCCGACGCCGAGTTCCCGTGGAGCACCACATCGCTGAGCGTCGCCAGGTGGGTCGCGTAGAACAGCATCCCGCCGCCGGCGGCCGCACTGTTCCGGGCCAGCCGCGCATCGCTCACGCTCACGCTCGTGGTGGCGTAGGCGTAGAGCCCGCCCCCATAGACCGTCGCCGCGTTGTCCAGGAACCGTGCCCCGTCCACCGAGACGACACCCGACGCCCAGAAGAAGGCCCCACCGCCCGACGCCGCGCTGTTGTCCTGGAACAACAGATCGCTGGCCGTCACCACCGACATGCCGGCGTAGAGGCCCCCGCCATAGGTCGAAGCGGCGTTGTCCCGGAACCGGACCCGGCGGGCGTCGAGCGTGCCCGAGCTGAGGAACAGCCCCGCACCCGACGCCGCCGCGTTGTCCTGGAGCGTCACACCCACCAGGGTCAGCTCACCGCCCAGCGGGGCCGAGATGCCACCGCCATAGGTGCTGTCCCCCCCGGAGATCACCAGACGTCGCAGGCTCAGCTCGGTCGCCGCGGCCAGGGTCACCACCGCATCGGCGCCGCCACCGTCGAGCACGACCGGCTCGCCGGCAGCCCCCACGATGCGCAGCGCCGCCGTGTCCACGGTCAGGTTCGTGTACCAGGTGCCTTCGCAGAAGCGCAGAGCCCCGTCGGCGTCGGCGGTGTGCGCCACCGGCGCCGACTCGGTGCCCCCAGAGAACGTCGACGTGACGTCGGTCCACTTGCCCCCATCAGGACGGAAGCCCACGGTGCCCGGGTCGTCCCGGACCCCGTCGCAGTCGTTGTCGAAGCCGTTGCAGATCTCGGTGGCACCGGGGTGCACCGACGCCCGGCTGTCGTCGCAGTCGTCGCCGCCGGCAGCCAGCGCGTCGTGGCCGTCGCCGTCGGCATCGAGGCCCGCCAGGGCCAAGGGCAGCAGGACCAGCCAGGTCATGGTCGCACCGGGCAAGGAAGGCCCAGCCTACCACCCGATGGTGCCCCTCCCAGGCCTCGCCTCAGCCCCCCCGAATCAACTCCGCCGCCCGCTCCCCGATCATGATGCTGGGCGCGTTTGTGTTGCCCCCGGTGACCGTGGGCATGATGCTCGCGTCGGCCACCCGCAGGCCCTCGAGCCCCCGCACGCGCAGGTCCGGTCCGACCACCGCCCGCTCGTCGCTGCCCATCCGGCACGTGCCCACCGGGTGGTACACGGTCGCCACCCGGTTGGGCAGCTCCCGGGCCATGGCCTGGCGGTCCTGGAACTTGGGGCCGGGCTCGAACTCACCGTCGAGCGTGGGCGCGATGCCCTTGGAGCCCATGATCTCCCGGCACAGGTCGATGCCGTCGAGCAGATGGGCCACGTCGTCCGGCTCCTCCAGGAAGTGGGGATCGATGTGGGGCTTGTCGCTCGGGTCGGCCGACCGCAGCAGGACCTCGCCCCGGCTCTTGGGGTAGATCAGCGTGGGCTCGACGGTCAGGGCCCCCCGTAGATCGACCTTGGGGATCTCCTCGTCGTTGTCCCGGTTCGGGGCCGGATACGACCAGGGCAGGGTGTGGATCTGCAGGTTCGGGATGCGCTCGGACGGCGACGTCTTGAGCCACGCCATGGTCTCGAAGACCGTGCGGCTGAACCACGTCGAGCCCGGCTTCCACTTCTCCCGCAGGATCGCCTTGAGGAAGTGCCAACCGGTGCCCGTGTGGCCCGAGTTCGGCGCCAGGAAGACCAGGGGCACGAAGAGGTGGTCGTGCAGGTTCTGGCCGACCGGCAGGTCCTGGACCACGTCGATGCCGTGCTCCCCCAGGTGGGCGGCGGGCCCCACCCCGGAGAGCATCAGGATCTGGGGAGACCCGATGGCCCCGCCGGACAGCACGACCTCGCGGTCCGCCCGCAGGGTGCGGAGCTCGCTGCCCACGGCCACCTCGACGCCCACCGCCCGGGTGCCTTCGAACAGCACCCGCCGGCACTGCGCGCCCGAGAGCACGTCCAGGTTCGCTCGGTCCAGGTGGGGGTGCAGGTAGCCCTCGCTGGTCGAGTAGCGGAGGCCGTCCTTGGCGTTGACCTGGACCCGACCCACGCCCTCCTGCTCGAACCCGTTGTAGTCGTCGGTCCAAGGCACCCCGGTGACCTGCTGACAGGCCTCGCCAAAAGCCACCGACGCCGGGCTGATCTCCACGTCGGTCCGCACCACGTGGATGGGCCCCGAGCCGCCCCGGTGCTCGCTCTCGCCGTCTTCGAAGGACTCCATGCGCTTGAAGGACGGCAGCACGTCGGCGTAGGACCAGCCGGGACATCCATCCGCGGCCCAGTCGTCGAAGTTCTGCCGGTGGCCCCGCACGAACACCATGCCGTTGACCGCGCTCGAGCCACCCAGCACCTTGCCGCGCACGTACGGGATCTTCCGCTCGAGGGTGTGGGCGTTCGGCGTGGTCTTGAAGCCCCAGTCGAGCTTCTTCTTGAGCTGGGGCACCACGTGCAGGATGGACATCATGCCCGGGGTCCGGCACAGCATGGTCCGGTCCGAGCCCCCGGCTTCGACCAGCAGGACCGAGACGTCGGGGTCCTCGCTCAGCCGGCTGGCGATGACGCAGCCGGCCGAGCCGGCACCGACGATGACGTAGTCGTGAGAAGTGCGCACGACAGAAGTAGAACACGTTCTAGTTCTCAGCGCACCCCTACTCCCCCCGCAGCGCCGCCCCCCGAGCCTCGGCCTTTTCCCACATGCGCACATAGCCCTCGGCCGAGCGAAACAGCGGTTCCAGGTCGTCGTCGCTCAGGGCATCGGTCCGGGCGTCCTCGATCAGTTCGGCGAGCAGCCCCACGTGGATCATGCCCTCGGTGTTGTAGTCCACGATCCGCTCGCCGAGGGTGGGCTGGGAGAACGTCACGGCGCCGTCGTAGCTGGTGAAGGGGTAGTCCACGGGGTCGGCCTGGTCGTCTCCACAGCCCTCGTCGCCGAAGCGGGGACCGTGGGCGCCGGCGAAGCCGTTGAAGTCGAAGCCGAAGCCCTCGGCGGGGTAGCCCCCCATCTCTTCGATCAGGGCGATCCGGTCCAGGTAGTCCCGCAGGCTCTGCCCTGGCTGGTCCGGGTCGTGGCAACGACGGAACTTGGTCTTGGACACCCCGCCCAGCGCATAGAGCCGCCCGTCCCAGTGGCGCCCGTGGGACCCGGCTCCCGGGTAGTCGTGCTGCTCCATCAGCGCATAGGCCTGCTCAAAGGCCCGCGCCGGCAGGTGGTCGAGCTCCAGGATCAGGCCCCGGGTCATGAGCTCCCAGACCAGGAACTCGCCCAGCGCCGTGAACCCGTGGTTCTGGCACCAGTCGCCGTCCAGCGAGCCCTGCTCGATGTAGTAGTAGTAGGGCGCGATAGTCAGGAGCGGCTCATAGGGCAGCCCGCTCACGTCGTTCGGGGGAGGCGCCAGGTAGTCGTCCCGGGCCTGGAGCAGCCCTCCGAAGTCCAGGTCACCGCCATCCCCGGCCGGGGTGTCGGGACAGTCCTCGGTCATGTTCGTCCAGTGGCCGCTGTTCAGGAAGTTCCCGAGCTCGATGAAGCCGCCCGCGCCGTCGCCCGGCGCAAAGGCGTTGTCGTACTTGTGCACCGGAAAGATCGCCCGCACCCCCCGGGCCTGGTAGGCGTCGAGCTCGGCGAGCACGGTCTCCTGGGTGCAGCCGGTCTTGCCGACTCGGGGCAGCAGGCGGCAGTCGAAGAGGTCGGACACCTCGATGCCCAGCACCACCGCGAGCTTGCCGTCGGCGATGACCGCGCGGGCCTCGGCCGGGGTCTGCACGACCCGGAACCAGCCGAGCCCTGGGCCGCCGGATCGGGCGTCGATGTAGTCCTGCAGCGCCCAGGTCTCGTCGACGATGCGGTCGATGGCGGTCATGTCCTCGCAGTCGTAGCGGGCGGGCTGGTACCCCTCGCCCACCGTGACGTGGCAGATGACCGAGTTGCTGGTGGCGTGCTGGACCACCAGCCGCAGTCCGGCCAGCCAGGCCCGCTCGAGCCAGCGGAAGTACTGGGCCTGGTGGGTCGAGCGCTTGCGGGCGTCGGGCCAGTCGGTGAAGGTCGGGTAGCCGTCGGTCGCGTGGTTGTCTTCGCTGAGCTCGCCGGCGATCAGGTCCGGGAGCATGTCGCCGATGTCCGAGCTGTCGTTGCCAGAGGCGTCAAAGGCGAAGCCGAAGAAGTCCTGGCGCCCGTTGACCCCGTGGTAGGTCTCGCAGTCGCCCAGCGCGTGCTCGACGCCGAGCCGGTGCCAGGCCCCGCCGTGGAACAGCCCGCCCCCGAAGCCGAAATTCGAGAGCAGGTGGCTGTGGGTGTCCACGATGCCGTACAGGTCGCCGTCGTCCCAGGTGGTGCGGCCCACGCTGCCTGCCGCATCCAGGCTCAGCTCCGGGTGCTCGAGGCAGTGGGTCGCGGGCTCCAGGGCCACCGCCACAGCGTCGCGGGGTCCGTCGACCAGCCCGCCAGGACCGAGCAACTGGCCGTGTCGGCGACTCCTCAGCTGGTAGGCCGCCCCGTCCCGCTCCGACGTCTCCAGGACCCACTCCGCGCCCGAGATGTAGCTGTCGTCGACCCGGCTGACGTCGGAGTCGAGCCCCGTCTCCCGGGTGAGCGGGCCGTGCTCTGCGACCAGGTAGCCGCCCTGGGTGTCGTAGAGCAGGTAGGTGCCCAGGTCGGATGGCTGGAAGAAGAACCGAGCGGCCGCGCCGGCGTGGGTCGCCGAGAAGTCGAACCCGTCGCCCCCGGATGTGGCAGCCAACCAGCGCTCTCCGACCCTGACGCTGTAGCACCCCAGGGCCTGGGACGTGACGTCCAGAGGGGCCGGCGACCCTCGCTCACAGGCCCCGAGCGCGCCAAGCAGGACCAGCAGGCCTGGGGTCACCGTCGCTCCACCAGCCACTCGTCGTAGGGACAGGTGCCGGCACAGCCGTGCTCGCCGATGTCCCGGAGACCCACGCGCAGCGCGTCCTCCAGGGCCGCCCACCAGTGGTCGTCCTCGCGCTGGGCGAACAGGTTCTCCGAGCCCAGGGCGTCGGCGATACCGGTCCTCTGCAGGAACCCCACCGAACCCGCGCTCAGGCCCACGAGCACCAGGCGACCGCCCCTGGACCGCATGGTGGCGGCGATGTTCACCAGCTCGCGGACCGAAGTGACGTCCAGGTTGCGTACCCGCTTGAGCCGCAGGATCAGCACCTGGATGTGTTCGGACCGCAAGATGTCCTGGACGGCGAGCTGGAGCTCCCCGGCCGCCGCGAAGAACAGGCTGCCCTCGACGTTGAGCACGTGCACGCTCTGGCAATAGCGCACGCCATCGGGCAGGGGCGCCGAGACCCCGCGGACCCGGCGAGCCACCTCGCGGATCCGGCCCTGGGCGTCGATCGCCAGGTCCCTGAAGCGGAGCAGGCGGGCCCTTCGCAGGACCAGCACCAAGGAGATCCCGACCCCCAGGTAGATCGCCTGGTCCAGGTGGAGCAGAAAGGTGCCGCCCAGGGTGCCCAGGAACGCCAGCTTGTCGCTGCTGTGGCTGGCCAGGGTGGCGCGGATCTCCCGGACGTGGATGAGCCGGACCGCGATGACGATGAGCAGTCCCGCCAGGGCGGCGATGGGGATGTGGCCCAGGGCCGGCCCCAGGGCCACCGGTGACACCAGCACCAGCAGACCGCCGATCACACCGGCCAGCCGCGTGCGTGCGCCTTCGCGCTCGTTGAGCGCAGACCGGGAGAGGCTTCCAGTGATGGGATAGCCCCCGAAAAACGCGGCCATCAGGTTGCCCAGCCCCTCGCCGGAGAATTCCACGCTCAGGTCGAGCCGCTGACCGGAGCGGGTGGCGATGTCTCGGGCCACAGACGTGCTCTCGACCATGGCCAGGACCATCACGGCGATCGCCAGGGGGATCAGCCCGGGGATCAGGCCCATCGAAGGCGTGGTCAACGGCGGGAGGGTCGAGGCGATCGGGGCCAGGTCGGCCACCGTGCGCAGGGTCGAGCCCCCCAGGACCATGGCGACCGCCGTCGCCATGCCCAGCGCCAGGATCGCCGCCGGGGCCCGGGGCAGGAAGTGCTTCAGCGCCACGATCATCGCCGCCGTGCCCAACGCGATCGCCAGGGACAGCGGATCCGCGGCCCCCAGCCCGCCGAGCCACTCGACGACCCGGAGCGGCATGGCCCCGGACGTCTGCGGGGTCGCCGTGGCATGGGCCAGCTGACCGACGCCGATCAGGATCGCCGCCCCCGTGACGAAGCCCTGGACCACGGCGCCGGAGATGAAGTCGACCAGCGACCCGAGCCGCAGGATGCCCGCGCTCAGCTGCAGCACCCCGACCATCAGCGCCAGGGTCACCGCGACAGCGGCCGGATCCTCGCTCATGCCGGCGGCAAAGGCCGAGCCCACCAGCAGCGAGACCGCATTGGTCGGACCGGCGACCAGGTGCCTGGAGCTCCGAAACAGCGACGCGACCACGGCGGGGATGGCCGCCGCGTAGAGCCCCATGGCCGGCGGGAGCCCGGCGATCAGGGCGTAGGCGATGCCCTGGGGGATGCACAGAAAGGTCACCGCCAGCGCCGCCCCCAGGTCTGCACCCAGGTCGGACCGGCCGTACCCCCTCAGGTCCGTAAAGGGCAGATAGCGTTGCAACAGCTCCACGGCGGGTCTCTACCCGATGCAGGTCCGGGGTGGAAGGCCTCCCGTCCTGGCGACCCCTGGAGACCGGCCGTGACCCCCGGTGACAGCCCCCACGCATACCTTGGGGTTGGAAGGACGGGCAACACGCTCAGGAGCCCGGGACGCGCACGAAGCAGCGTCCCGGGCTCCACCTCTCTGAGGGTACCCGGGTCTGCTGCCCAGACATCCTGCTGACCTCGCGGGGGTGGCGGCCGGGAACAAAGACATAAATACTCCAAGTGTTCCAGCCTGGACCTGCCTTGCTGACACTTGCTGTCTTGCTCGCCTGCACCCCTCCCCTCCCCGCCACAGGCGACAGCGGCGCCCTGACCGGCACCGGCCTGGTGGACACCCACGACACCGTGAGACCCGACTCCGGTGACAGCGGACCGACCTGCACGCTCTTCCGAGACGAAGACGGCGACGGCTGGGGCGACGAGACCCAGACCACCACCGCCTGCGACGCCTCCGGCTACACAGACCAGGCCGGCGACTGCCACGACCAGGACGCAGCGATCCACCCCGACGCGCCCGAGGTGTGCAACACCCTTGACGACGACTGCGACCTGGCCGTCGACGAAGGCGAGGTGGCCCCGGCGACCTGGTTCCAGGACCTGGACCTGGACGGCTATGGCACGGCCACCGCCACGGTCGCGTCGTGCGAACAGCCCGAGGGCTTCGCCAAGTCCGACGACGACTGCGACGACGGCGACGACGGCGTGCACCCCTATGCCGACGAGACCTGCGACGACGTGGACCAGGACTGCGACGCGGTGGTCGACGAGAGTGCGGTGGACGCGAGCACCTGGCACCCGGACCTGGACGGGGACGGCTACGGCGACGCCGCGGCCCCCACCCTGGCGTGCCAGGCCCCCAGCCTGCATGTGCTCGATGACACGGACTGTGACGACACTTCGGCTGCCGTGCACCCGGGCGCCGCCGAGACCTGCGACGACCTGGACCAGGACTGCGACGCCACGATCGACGAGGACCCGACGGATCCGACCCCTTGGTACGACGACGGCGACGGCGATGGTCACGGCGATCCTGGCGCTGTCACCGACGCCTGTGACGCACCATCGGGCACGGTCGAAGACGCGGGGGACTGCGACGACGGCGATGGATCGGTGCACCCGGGCGCCGCAGAGACCTGTGACGACGTGGACCAGGACTGCGACGGCACGGTCGACGAGGACGCGTCGGACGCGGCGGTCTTCTACGCCGACACCGACGGCGATGGCCACGGCGATCCTGGGGCCACCACCGCCGCGTGCGAAGCACCCGAAGGAACCGTGGAGGCCGACGACGACTGCGACGACGGCGACGGCGACGTGCACCCGGGCGCCGCCGAGACCTGTGACGACGTGGACCAGGACTGCGACGGCTCCGTCGACGAGGACCCGACCGATCCGACCCCGTGGCACGCAGACGCCGACGGCGACGGTCACGGGGACCCGAGCACCGGCACCGACGCCTGCGAAGCGCCCAGCGGCCACGTGGCCGATGACACGGACTGCGACGACACCCTGGCCGGGGTCAGTCCGTCGGCCAGCGAGACCTGCGACGACGTGGACCAGGACTGCGACGGCACGGTCGACGAAGACGCATCGGACCGCACCCGCTTCTACGCCGACACCGACGGCGACGGCTTCGGCGACGCCAGCTCGGCGGTCCTGGCCTGCGAAGCCCCCACGGCCCACGTGGCTGACGACACGGACTGCGACGACGGCGCGGCGGACACCTGGCCCGGCGCCCCGGAGTCCTGCGACAGCACCGACCAGGACTGCGACGGCACGGTCGACGAAGACGCCACGGACGCCACGACCTGGTACGTCGACGCCGACGCCGACGGCTACGGGGATCCGGACAACACCCTGGAGAGCTGCAACCTGCGCGCCGGCCATGCGGCCAGCAGCACCGACTGCGACGACGGCGACGCCGCGGTGAACCCCGGGGCCAGCGAGACCTGCGACGACGTGGACCAGGACTGCGACGGGACCATCGACGAAGACGCCACCGATCGAACCCGGTACTACCTGGACGACGACGGCGACGGCCACGGGGACAAGGCCACCAACACCCTGGCCTGCGAAGCGCCCACGTCCTACGTCGACAGCGACGACGACTGCGACGACACCGACCCGACGATCAGCCCGTCCGCCGCCGAGGTGTGCGACAGCACGGACCAGGACTGCGACGGCCACGTGGACGAAGGCACCGAGACCGACTGGTTCGAAGACGACGACGGCGACGGCTACGGCGACCCGGCCACCGGGACCTCGGCGTGCTCCGCGCCATCGTCGCTCTACGTCTCCAACGACGACGACTGCTACGACGGCAACAGCGACGCCAGCCCGGACCAGACCGACTGGTTCGACACGGACCGCGGCGACGGCAGCTTCGACTACGACTGCGACGGCCACGAGACCCAGGAAGAGACGGACTTCGGGTCCTGTGACTACGACAGCTCGGGCAACTGCGCCGGCACGGCGGGCTGGTACGCGTACTACGGCTGGGCGGACATCCCGGACTGCGGCGACGGCTGGTACTGGGAGGAAGACTGCGAAGAGGACGAGTACTGGGGCTACTACTACTGCGAGATGACCGAGTACGACTGGCGGGACCAGGCCTGCCGCTGAGCGGGTCGTGACCGATGACGACCGGGGACCGGCCGTGACCCCAGGTGACAGGCCCGGCGCCTACCTTGTGCTTGGAAGGACGGGGCGAGAGCCCTTTGAACCCGCGCCACTCACGGACGAGCAGGCGCGGGTTCTGCCCTTCGGGGTCGGAATCGCGAGCCGATAGACTGCGGCTGTGCCCGTTCGCGCCCTGCTCCCCGCCGACCTGGATGAGTCCTGGTCCCTGCTGACGGCGCCGACGCCCCTGGCCCGGGTGAGCGGCTGGGACTCGCCGATGGCAGGGGTGCGCGGGGGGTTCCGACAGCCCGTGATCGAGGAACGCGTGGACCGGGAGCGGCTGGTGATCCGCTGGCCGACGTCGATCGGCGCGGTGGTGGACACGGTCGAGGTGGCAGAGCACGACCAGGGGACAGCGCTCACCTGGAGCCTGGCTGGGGATCCGCCGGCCCGGGACTACGACCTGGACGACGTGGCCTACGTCCGGGCCTGGCGCCTGCACGACATCCTGGCCCAGCGACCCTGGACCGACCCCCAGGACTACGCCGCTCCGGTGCGGCGACGGATCACCCGCTCGCTCCACATCCAGGCCCCCCCGGAGCGGGTCTGGCAGGTGCTGACCCAGCCCGAGTCCGTGGCCACCTGGCTCAGCGGGGCCGTGGGCAAGCTGGAGCTCCACGAAGGGGGAACCTTCGACACCGGCTGGCGCTCGCCGGATGGGCTGCAGACCGGACCGGGCCGGGTGTTGAAGCTCCAGGAGCATCGGCTCCTGGAGACCACCTGGTGCCTGTGGGGCAGCGATCCCACCGACTCGGTGCTGTCGCTGCTCCTGGACGGTCGCGGTGGCGGCACGCGGCTCACGCTCCACCACGGCCCGTGGCCCGACGACTGGGACGCTTGCGGCTACGCCCTGGGCTGGCTGTGCTGCCTGCTCACCATCCGAAGCCTGGCCGAAGACAACCCGGCGGTGCAGCCGTGAAGGAACCCAAGGCCGTCGTCGAAGCACGCGCTGCACTCCAGGCCAAGCTCCACCGCCTGTTGCCCATCATCGGCGTGATGATGGTCGGGTGGCTGCCGGTGGTCCCCCTGGAACAAGCCGGCACCGGGGCCGAGGCCTTCATGAGACAGCGCCAGACCGAGGGCTGATCACAGACAAGCCATCTGGACCTCCAGCGCCCGGGCCTCGTCGTCCCGGTCCAGCTGGCGCAGCACGATCGCCGCCAGGTGCCACAGGCGCCGGACACGATCCGGGCGGCCGATGGCTTGGGCCGCCTGGGCTGCCGCGAGCAACAGGTCGACGTAGTCGGACTCCGATGCATTGCCCGCTCTCACGGCCTCGGTCAGTTCCCGCAGCGGCTGCCGGAGAGGCTCATCTGGGTCATCGCCTGCTCGGTAGCGCAGGACCAGCGCCGCCGCCGGGGCCATGATCCCGGTCAGCCCGAGCCGACCGACCGTCAGCCACAGGCTCTCCGCCCGGGCCCGGGCCCGCTGGTGCTGGCCCCGGGCGATGAGCACCAGGACCTGGTTCAGCCGAGGCAGCCAGGCGACTGCGGCCCCGGTCTGGGCGAGCAGCTCCACCGCGCGGTCATAGGCGTCCTCTGCCCCGGCCAGGTCGCCTCGCAGCCGATGCACCTCGCCGAGCGCCACCCAGGCCTCGCCTGCGAACCTTGGGCTGCACCGGGCGTAGGGCAGCGCCAGGATCTCCTGGTTGAGGGCGACGCACTCGGCGTAGTCCGCCAGGTGGAGGGCCAGGCGAGCGCGGGTACGCAGCAGGTAGACCCGGGCCCACTCGGAGCCCCCGGCCGCCACCTGGGCCGACGCTTCGTCCAGCAAGGAGCCCACTTCGCTCAGCCGGCCGTCGATGCTCTGACGCTCGAATTGCCCCGCCGCGGACTCGACCAGGGCCTCGGTGTCGCCGGACTGCCTCGCGAGCGCCCAGGCCTCCACCGCGTGGCGCTCTCCGGCCGCCGGGTCACGGTCCCCGTGCTCCAGCCGCCCGAGCAGAGCCAGGGTGCGTGCACGCAACACCGGGTGGGACGCCGCTGGCAGCCGCTGGAGCAGGCCGCGACCCTGGACCAGGCCGGGCTGGAAGTCGCCCGCCTCGAGGTGGCGGCGGACCTCGACGATCTCGAGGGCCAGCTGGTGGCGATCGCCGGCCCCCAGTCCGGCCTCGCCGATGGCTCGGCGGGCCAGGACCAGGGCCTGGGCCCCGGCGACCAGATCCACCGCCTGCACCGCCGCACGGGCGCTCTCGACCAGCAGGGGCACCGCCTCGAGGGGGCGCCCTGCCGCCAGCAGGTGGCGGGCGCGGCGGTCGTCCAGGGCCGGCTCTCCGTCCAGCGCCTCGGCCCAGGCCTGGTGGTGGGCCCGAAGCCGGCCGCCGGAACGGGCCCGCGCTCGCAGGAGCTCACGGGTCGCCAGGGGCAGGATCAGGTGCTCGTCCTGCTGGCGGGCGAGTCCCCGGCGAACCAGCAGCCCGGCCGCCGGACCCAGCCGGCCTCCCTGGAGCCGAGCCAGGGGAACCAGACCATCCCAGCACGCCAGCCGCTCCAGGGCTTGCCAGGTCGATTCATCGATGGCGCCGAGCAGGCGACGGACCGTCGCCGCCCAGACGTCGCTGGTCGACGCCGGGGCCCCCGCCTCGAGCTCGCCGGCCAGGTTGTACCCGTCCGGGCCCGGCACGAGCCCGCCCGCAGCCACGTGGTGGCGCACCAGGGCGACCGCCCGCCCAGGGTTGCCGGCTGACGCCTGCAGCACGCGGCCGACCAGGTCGCGACTCAGCGGGGCCAGGGCCCTGATGGCCTGGGCCAGGCTCCGGTCATCGAGGGGGTCCAACACGATGCGGTCGGCCTGGCACAGCGACAACAGCTCGCTGGCGTGGGGGTCTTCCGGTCCATCCAGCGCGGTCGTGACCAACGCCAGGGGCCGACCCAGCAGGCCGGGGAGCCACCGCCCCAGCACGCCCGCCAGGCCCGGATCCCGGTGCAGGTCATCGACCACCAGCAGGACAGGACCCCGATCCAACTGGGCCCCGAGGGCCGCGGCGCCGGCCGTCCAGGACCACGCCAGGCCACCCCGGAGCTGCAGGCCCTGACCTGCTCGGACCAGTGCAGCGTGCAGACAGTCGGCGCGGCCCTGTCCGTCGGCCCGGACCAGGACCGCCGTGGCGACCCCGAGCTCGCGGACCCGGCGCACCAGTCCTTCGACCAGCGCCGTGCGGCCGATGCCCGGCGGGCCTGTCACGTGCGCCGCTGCGCAGTGGCCCGTCCTCCGCGCGCTTCGCACGGCGCGCCAGAGGGCGTCACAGGCATCGGCGCGGCCCTGCAGAGCAGGCACCCGGTGGTCGACCAGGCCCAGGCCCGCACCCATGGGCACCGGCGCAGGCTCGCCCCGTGGCCGCCGCCAGTCGGGGGTGCCGTCCGTCGCGGGCTGGCCATCGAGCGCCCGGAGGGCCGCCAGGGCCTGGGCCGCGGACCCCGGCCGAGCCGTCGGGTCCTTGGCCAGCAGCCACCGTCGCCAGGCATCGAAGCCCGGAGGCCATGGACCGCCATCGGGGAGCGGCGCCGGCTCCTGGTGCAGGTGGGCATGGAACAGCTGCTCCGTGGAGCGACCGGCATAGACGGGCCGACCCGTGGCCAGCACGGTGGCCAGCCCGCCCACGGCGTACAGATCCGTCGCCGGACTCAGCGGGGCCGACCCGGGCCGGACCTGCTCCGGGGCCATGAAGTCCGGGGTGCCGCTCACCGCGCGCCGGTCCTGGGACCCCAAGGCGTGGGTCAGCCCGAAGTCGGTGATGAGGACCCGCCCGGCACTGTCCACCAACAGGTTCTCGGGCTTCACGTCCAGGTGCAGCACGCCCAAGGCGTGGGCATGGGCCAGGGCATCGAGCACCTGGTCCAACCGGTCCCGCAGCACGGTCCAGTCCCCGGCCCCGTCTCGGGGGTCCAGGCTCGACTCGGCCAGGGACATGACCACATAGGGCGAAGCTGGACGGAGCCCGTCCAGGCTGGTCCACGACGCCACGTCATCCACCACCCCGGTGTCCAGCACCTGGACGACCCCAGGGTGGTCCAGCCGGGCCATGGCCCGGCCCTCGGTCTCCAGCGCGGCCACGATGGCCCGGCGCTGGGCTCCGCTGCCCGTCAGGACCTTGATGGCAACGACCTGGTCGTCCTGGACGTGCACCGCTCGCCAGACGACCCCCATCGCCCCGGCCCCGAGCCGGTGCTGGAGCTGGAAGGGGCCCAAGAGCGGCGCGGCGCCCTGGGCCCCCAGCCGGGTCACCGCCCTCTGGACGGCGCCTTGGATCGCGCTGTCTCCGAGCCCCACCGCCTGAGCGTGCACCAGTCTCCAGCACCGCAGGGCGAGGGTCGGCCAGCTGGACTCCTCGCAGCGCTCGGCGGCCACCTGGAGCGCGGTGAGCAGGTCCACGTCCGCCAGCGGCTGGGCCACCAGCAGCGACTCCGCTCGAAACAGGTGCTGGCCGGTCTCCCGATCCTTGCCACGGGCCGCGGCCAGGGCCAGCTGGACCAGCACGGGGAAGGCTTCGCGCCAAGGCACTGGGTCTCGGCCGGGATCGGCCAGGTCCCACTGGCCCCGCTGCAGGTGGAGCAGGGCCCGGTTGTGCTTCACGATGACGGCGCGGCCGGGGGCGTGTCGGGCCGCGGTCTCCAGGGCTTCGTCATAGGCCGCCAGGGCCAGGTCCCAGTGTCCGGCCCGGCGCCTCACGTCCCCCAGGGTGTTGAGCACCCAGACCAGGTCGTCGCCGTTGCCTCGCTGGCGGATCAGTGCCACGGCCCGGTCCAGGGCCTCGAATGCCTGCTCGGTCTGGCCCAGCCTGGCCCGCACGTCGCCCAGGTGCGCCAGGACCTGGGCCTCGACCTCGCTTGCCCCGTCGCGCACCACCGGACCGGCCCAAGCGGACTCGAGCAGCGCGAGGGCCTGGGTGTGGTGTCCCCGGTGCACCCCGCTCAGGCTGCGCTGGCAGAGCAGCCGGGCCAGCGATGCCGGGTCGCCGCCCTGCTCCCATGCGGCCTGAGCGCTGGCCCAGGCCACGTCGGCCTCGCGGAACCTGCCCAGCCGCTCCAGAGCCCGGGCCTGCTCCAGCCAGGCGGTGCCGATCGCCTGGTGGTCGTCGTCCGGCAGCTCCCGCACGGCCCGGCCCAGCAGGGCTGCGGCGTCGTGGTGGTGCATTGCGAGCGCCAGGAGCCGGGCCAACAGGACCGCAGCCGGGCCCACGCCCTGTTCCTGTTGCTCTGCGGACTCCAGGCCCTCGCGGGCCAGCGCGATAGCCTGGGCCAGCTGTCCCTCGCGGAACAGGTCCCAGCAGCGGTCGGCCACGCCGCTCACCCCGCCAACCCCAGCATGTCGACGAAGGCCTGGCGGATGTCCGCCAGATCCGGCCCGATCGTGTGGGTCTTGTCGTAGGTGCGGAAGTCCAGGGGCAGGCCCGCGGCCTTGAGCGTCTGCACCTGAGCCACGGTGTCCGCATAGGGCAGGACCTCGTCCTGGCGCCCATGGGTGACCAGCCATGGCCGGGCCTTGGCGGCGTCGGACAGCTCGCCGGCGACCGTCGCGGCGTCCGGGCAGTACCCGGAGATCCCGATGCAGCCGGCGAGCGTGCGCGCGGTGCGCCCACCCCACTCCAGGGTCAACAGGCACCCCTGGCTGAACCCGAACAGCACGATCTGCTCCGGCGGGAAGCCCTGGCCAGCCAGCTCGTCGAACAGGTGGTCGAGCAGCAGCCGGCTGCGCGCGACGCCGGGTCCGTGCTCGGGCGGCAGCCCGTACCAGCTGTAGCCGCCGTACCAGGGGTCCGGCGCGTTGGCGAGGAGCCAGGTGACTCCGGGGAGGGCGACCGTGCCGGGCATCCAGTGGAAGCCTGCCGAGCTGTCCCCGCGTCCGTGCAGGACCACCACCAGCTTGCCGCTGGGCTCTTCGGGGGCGGCGAGCTCGCAGCGGAGGGAGTCGATGCGCATGGTTTGGAGCTAACGCCGTGCCTCGTTTAGAACCGATGGAGACCCGCATCGACTTCAGAATAGAAGTACTTTCAATTTGAAGTCCTGATCAACGACGGCTACCTCGTGCGTACCGAAGGCCGTGTCCGGTTCCGCTCCGCCCTTGCTCAGGGACTGGTGGAGGGCGCACCATGGGAATTGAGCCCCTCCGCCAGGTCGTCCACCAACCGCCCCAGCTGCTCCCGGGTGACCTCGAAGGCCTCGCGCTCGCGCCCGCCCTGGGGCTTGGCCTTCCAGCGCTCCAGGGTGGCGCCCTCTCCGTCCAGGCCGACCTCGAAGTACCGCTTGCCGCGCATGTCGCCGGGATCCGAACGCAAGACGCCGCCGCCCAGGCGATCATCGACCTCGACCGGGACCAGCCGCTCACCGAGCCCGCGCACCCGCTCACAGATTCCGGTGGCCTGCTGCTCCAGCGGCCCCGGATTCCGCGACTCCACCCGCACCCGATGCACCTTGGCGCCGATGGGGCCCTTGGCCGACAGGTCCACCTCGACCGTGCCGGCCTCGCCGTCGACCATCACCCGACCACCGCCCACACCGGGCAGCTCCAGCTTGTCGCGCAGGGCATCGGAGAGTCGAGAGCTCACTTGGCGGCCTTCCGGGTCTCCTTGGAGAATTCCTCTCCATCATGGTGCAGGACGATGGCCTTGCCGTCGACCGTGGTCTCCAGGTGCACCGGGCGCCCCCACAGGAGCGCCAGGTTGCTCAGGGTGCGCTGAGCCCAGTCCAGCTGGATGTCGACGCCCTCCCAGATGTGCTCGACGCAGAGCTCGCCCCGGTTTCCGTGGTTGCCGTCGATGACCTGGATCCGCGGCTGGCCCCGGTTTGTGAGCATGAAGAGCAGCTTCTGCTTCACGGCCCTGAAGTCGGTGCTGGAGATCACGTACTCGTTGCGGCGCTTGTCGAAGTCCCAGGTGAAGATGCCATGCTGACGCACGAAGTCCTCGGTCAGGAACTCGTCGATGAAGGTGACGTCGTTGTGGGTGCGGCGGACCTCGAAGATTTTCTTGCGACCCAGCATGACGCCGGTGTCCCAATTCTTGCGACGGGTGTGGTCCGTGCACTCCAGCCACTCCTTGCCGAACTGGCCGCGGTTCCAGCGCTGCTCGACGTCTCGCCAGAGCTCGACCCCGATCTTGTAGGGATTGAACTGCCCAGGCCGGGTGGCGACCGTGCCCGAGTGGTGATCGGCGTACTCGATGACCTCGGCGCTGGTCAGGATGTCGTGGGTCATCATGTGGGTGTGCCAATAGGTGGCCCACCCCTCATTCATGACCTTGGTCTGGCCCTGGGGCGCGAAGTAGTACGATTCTTCACGAATAATGTTCAGCACATCGGCCTGCCAGGCCTTCATGCGACCGTGTTCCAACAGGAAGTACAGGACGTCCTTCTGGGGGTCCTCGGGGAACTTGGCCTGCTTCTCCTGTTCCTCGGCGTGCTTGCGGCGTTGCTCGGCCAGGAACTCCGGCGGGTTGATGTACTTGTCCATGTACCCGCGGGCCGGCAGCTTGTGCACGCCGTCCGGGTGATCCAGGGGCACGTCGGGCCGCTTGCGCTCCCTCACGATGTGGGGACGGTGGGGGTCGATCAGGTTGTCGACGGAGAGACAGATGTCGATCCAGGACTCGACCTCGTCGTGGCCCACCCGGTCGATGTAGCGACGGATCCGCGAGCCGTGGTTGGCCATCTGGTCGAGCATCTTGCGGTTCGTCGGCGCGAACCACAGGTTGTTCTTGAAGAAGTCCACGTGGCCCAGCACGTGGGCCATGACCAATTTCTGATCCACAAATGTGTTGTTGTCGAGCAGGTAGGCGTACGAGGGGTCTGTGTTGATGACCATCTCGTAGATCTTCTGGAGTCCCCACTCGTACCCCTTGGACATCTCCAGGTACTCCATGCCGAACTTCCAGTGGGGGTAGCGCACCGGGAAGCCGCCGTAGCTGGCGAGCATGTTGATCTCGTCGTAGCGACACATCACGAACACGGTCTCGAAGAAGTCCAGCCCATAGGACTCGCCCAGGCCGACGATCATCGAACGGGCCTCTTCCAGCTCCGCCGGCAGCTTGCGGCGGTCGCCCTTCATGAAGTCGGTGCCAGCGCCCATCGGTGCCTCAGTTGCCCGCGGCCAGGAACCCCTTGATGGAGTCCATGATCGCGTCGCGGTCTGGGATGCGTGTCAGGACGACCGAGTCCTGGTCCTTGAAGTGTTCCTCGAGGTCCTTGATGAACTGTCCGGAGCCATATTCCGACTCCACCTGGCCATAGGAGAACTGGTTTGCGACCGGCAGCATCCGGGTCTTGAGCAGCTCCATGCAGGCCCGGGTGTCGGCGGCGGACCAGTTGTCGCCGTCGGAGAAGTGGAAGGGGTAGATGTTCCACTCCTGGACCGGGTAGTCCTCGTCGAGCATGCGCATGGCCAGGTTGTAGGCGCTCGAGATCAAGGTGCCCCCGGACTCCCGGGTGCGAAAAAATGTGTCACGGTCGACTTCGCGGGCCACGGCATCGTGGATGATGAAGCGGGTGACGACGTTCTTGTACTGGTGGCGCAGCCAGGTGTCGATCCAGAACGTCTCCAGCCGCACGATCTCCTTTTGCTCCTGGCCCATGGATCCAGACACGTCCATCATGTAGAGGACGACTGCGGCGCTCTGGGGGTTGGTCTGGGCCTTCCAGGTCCGGTAGCGGCGGTCTTCCTTGTAGGGGATCACGATGGGGTTCCCACCGTCGTAGGTGCCGCTTGCGATCTGTCGCTTCAAAGCCGTCTTGTAGGTGCGCCGGCCGTGCCGCAGGGCCTCGGGCCCCTGCTTGGAGATGCCGATGTAGCGGTCCTTGGCGCTGGTGATCTCTTTCTGTCCCCGGGGCTCGATGTTCGGCAGCTCGAGCTCTTCGCCCAGGATCTCGGCCAGCTCCTCCAGCGAGATGTCCACCTCGAGCAGGTGTTCGCCGGCCTGGTCGCCCGCTTCGCCCTGGCCGGATCCCTCGCCTTCGCCTTCGCCCTGGCCGACCCCGCCCATGTTCTTGCCGTAACGGAAGCGCGGGATCTGGATCTGGGGCAGCGGGATCGAGACGACCTTGTCGCCCTGCTTGCCCAACAGCTCACCGCTGCCCATGTAGCGGCGCAGGTCCTTGCGCATCCGGCCCTTCACGATGGACCGGAAGCGGTGCAGGTCGTTCTCGATGGGCAGCGGCATGGGTGTGCTAGTCCGAGTCCTTGGCGTCGCCCCGGGCGAAGATGCTGGCCACGTAGTTCAGCACGTCGGTGGCGCTGTGCTCGTCGTAGCCGTAGCGGTCGATCAGCCGCTGCTTGACCACGTCGATCTTGGCCTGGGTGTCCTTGTCGACGACCTGGGAGACCAGGCTCGTGAGCTTGATGCTGTCCTTTTGATCCTCGAACAGCTTGAGCTCCAGGGCCTTGTACAGCCGCTCGTTGGTCTTGTAGTCGAACGTCTTCCCGTCGACGGCCAGAGCGCCGATGAAGTTCATGATCTCCCGGCGGAAGTCGTCCTTGCGGGAGTCGGCGATCTCGATCTTCTCCTCGATCGAACGCATCAGACGCTCGTCCGGGTCCTCGTAGGCGCCGGTGAAGGGGTTCTTGACCTTTTCCTTCTGGGTGTAGGCCTTGACGTTGTCGATGTAGTTCGAGCACAGCCTGGCGATGGCGCCTTCGTCGGCGGTGATGGCCTTCTGGACCTCGTTCTTGACGATCGCATCGTATTCCTGCTTCACGATGGTCAGCAGGTCCTTGTAGCGCTTGCGGGTCTCGTCGTCGGAGATGAGCGAGTGGTGGTTCAGGCCGCTCTCGAGCTCGTTGAGCACCATGAACGCGTTGATGCTTGGCACGTCGACCTCGCGCACCAGGGCGTTGGAGAGCTTGTCCTGGACGAACCGAGGGGAGATGCCCTCGAGGCCCTCCCGGCGAGCGGTCTTGCGCAGCTCCTTGACGTTGTCTTCGGTGAAGCCGGGCAGCATCTTGCCGTCGTAGAGCTTGGCCTTCTGGGCGATGGACAAGTTGTGTTTCTTGGGCTCCTCGAGCCGGGTGAGCACGGCCCACATGGCGGCCATCTCCAGGGTGTGTGGCGCCACGTGCTTGTGCACGCGCTCACTGCTGAAGTCCCGAGCGTAGATCCGGGCTTCCTCGTGCCACTTGGTGATGTAGGGCACGTCGATCTTGATGGTCCGATCCCGCAGGGCCTCCATGAATTCGTTGCTGGTGAGCTTGCGGTACTCGGGCTCGTTGGTGTGCCCGATGATCACCTCGTCGATGGTGGTCTGGGCGAACTTCTTGGGCTTGATGACGTGCTCCTGGGAGGCACCGAGCAAGTCGTACAGGAACGCCACGTCGAGCTTGAGCACCTCGACGAACTCGATGAGACCCCGGTTGGCCACGCAGAATTCGCCGTCGAAGTTGAAGGCCCGCGGGTCAGAGTCCGAGCCGAATTCGGCGAGCTTGCGGTAGTTCACGTCGCCGGTGAGCTCGGTGGAGTCCTGGTTCTTCTCGTCCTTGGGCTGGAAGGTGCCGATGCCGACCCGGTCCTTCTCGCTCAGGATGAGCCGCCGGACCTTGATGCGGCTGATGAGCTGCATCCAGTCGCCGTCGACCTCCTTCATGGTCTGCTTGAACAGGAAGCGGCTGACCGGGTCCAGGTCGCCCTCGAGCTTGATCTCGTAGCGGCTGCTCACCTCGCTGTTCAGCGCCCGCAGGAAGTCGTCGCGCATGTCCAGAGGGACCAGCTTGAGCGGTCGTTCGTTCAGGGGGCTGCGGACCTCGGTGCCGTCGGGCTCGGTCCAGGCAAAGGTGTAGAGGGCGCCCTCGGGCTGGCGGCTGTACCACTCCAGGCCCTTCTTGAGCAGGCGCACGATGGTGCTCTTGGCGGAGCCGACCGGGCCGTGCAGCAGGATGACGCGCTTCTCCGACCCGTAGCCGAGGGCGGCGCTCTTCAGCACGTGCACCAGCTTCATGAGCTGGACGTCGATGCCGTAGACCGCGTCCTTGCCCCCGTCGAAGGGGTCGTCGAAGAACTTGTAGCGAACGATGCGTTTCTTGTACTCAGTGTACTCGGTGGTCCCGAAGTGGCAGATCAGATCGTAGAGCCGCTGGTAGGCGTTGCGGCACACGTCGGGGTTGCCGCGGACCAGGTTCAGGTAGTCGGCGAAGCTGCCTTCCCAGTTCTCGGCGCGGAACTGCTCGACGTCCTGGAGCTCGGCGATCATGCCGAGCAGGCGATCCTGCGATGCGGGCTGGGTGGTGCTCATGGGGTCTCCTGCGGACGGGTGCTCGCCGCGCCGTGGGGCGGCGGGGTGGGCTTCCGACCTGGGCGGTCGATGGGGGGTGCCCTCACGAGGGGGTGGAGGGCGCCGCGATGCGAGAACTTACGGGTCGAGGTGGTCAGCGTCTCGAGGGTGGCGCTCGGGCCGCCCTGTCTCCACTCTGCATGAGGAACGCGGTGGGTGCAGCTCATCTTCCGGGTCCCCAGGTCGGCCGCGCAACCCAAGTCTTGAGGAAGACTGCCTTTTTTCGGCGATGTCACGGAATGTCGCCAAGGGGACCTCCAGGCCGGCGTAATTCCCTTCGGCGCGCGGCTCCGGACCCTGTTGGATCGGGGCCCGTGCCCGCTCGACAGCGGCGACTTGGGGCACACTGGGGCTGTGCTGCTCACGACCCTGCTGCTGGCGTGTTCTTCGCCCGCGACGACCCGCATGCTGGCCCTCGACGCTGGGCTGAGCACCCACTCCTGTGGGCTGGACGGCCGGGGTGAGGTCGTGTGCTGGGGACACACGGGCGATCCCGCCCAGATCCCGGCGGGCCCCTTCGTGGCGATCAGTGCGGGTCAGAGCCACAGCTGCGCCCTGCGGGCCGACGGCCAGGCCGTCTGCTGGGGCGACGCCAGCGACGTGACCGGCACCCCGCCAAGCGTGGCCTTCGCCCAGCTGGACGCCGGCTACAAGTTCACCTGTGGTGTGGGGGTCGATCAGCGCCTGCGCTGCTGGGGCTACAACGACAAGGGGCAGCGCAGGGCGCCCAAGGGCCCCTTCACCCAGGTCTCGACCGGCACCACCCATGCCTGTGCCCTGGCCACCGACGGGGCCGTGACCTGTTGGGGCCAGGCCGACGACGGCCGCACCGGTGCCCTGGACCAAGGGCCCCCGTGGCCCGAGCGACCGATCTCCCGGCGGGGCCCCTACACGGCCGTGAGCGCAGGCTTCAAGCACTCCTGCGCCCTGAGACCCGATGGCACCCTGGACTGCTGGGGCAGCGACACCGCAGGCCGCGCCACGTCACCGGGCGGCACCTTTCTGCAGGTCGCCACCGGCTACCAGTTCAACTGCGGGCTGCGCGACGACCGGTCCCTCACGTGCTGGGGCGGGGGCAGCAAGGGTCAGCTGGACGCGCCGCCCGGGGCCTTCAGCTCGGTGAGCGCGGGGGACTACCACGCCTGCGCGCTGCGGCTCGACGGCGTGCCCTTCTGCTGGGGGTGGGACCTGGCGGGACAGGCGTCGCCGCCGTGAGTCAGCTCCGCGCGGCGTGGTAGCGCTGGATGCTGACCGACAGGCTGCGCATGTTGCCCACCAGCTTGTCGCTGATGACCTTTTCCGCCTGGGGTCGGATGCGCTTGGCCACGAAGCGCGGCACGCCGGGCACGTTCTCCGGGTAGATGACCAGGTCGATGGCCATGGCCAGCCGGGCCCCGTCGCCATCGGGCGTCAGGGTCGTCGTGCCCGAGCACTCGAACAGCCGGGTGCCTCGGAGAGGCTGCAGCCGCCAGGTGCAGGAGCGCGTGCTCGCGGTCCAGGTCGCGTGGTCGTCCCAGGTGAGCAGCTCCTTGGTCGCGAATTTCTGTACCGGGCCGGGCACCCGCGACATGTCGGCGACCCAGCGATTGACCAGGCTCACGCGCTCGTCGCCGCCGGTGGCGGTGCGCTCGGTCACGGTGATCGACTCGCAGTCGTCCAGGAACGGCACCAGCGACGGCATGTCGTCCCGGAGCAGCAGGAAGGCCTCGTCGACGCTGAGGGGGATCGGGTCGGACAGATCGATGCGCATGAGTCATGGTCTCACGGCGTGGGACCTGGCCCCGGCGGTCTTCACCGTCCAGAGCCAGGCCCCGAGGGCCATCAGACGCGCTGGTAGATGCTCCGGCTCCGGGTCATCAGACCCTCGGCCACCAGCTCCCGCCGTAGGGTCGCCGAGTCCCAGTGGCGCGCCAGGAGCACCTGGTTCACCTGGAGCTCGGTGTAGGTGCGCTCGCGCTCGAAGTCCTCAACCAGCCAGTCCAGCACCACCCGGCGCTTCTTGCGGCTGCTGGGGATCTGGCGGAGCTGGTCTCCGTCTCGGAACGCGCTCAGCACCTTGTCCTGCCACGCGGTTGGCGCGACGTCCTGGGTCGCACGCCCCAGCGTTCCCGGCGCCAGGAGCTCCTTGGACAGGGACTCCAACCGCTCGGGCACCAGGCGGTAGTGGCGGGTGGTGCCCTCGGCCCGCACCGCCACCAGCCCGACCTTGCGCAGGCGGCCCAGGTGGTGGGAGACCGTCGGGGCCTTGAGGTCCAACAACGTCGCCAGCTCGTCGACCGAGCGCTCGCGCTCGGCCAGCAGACCGACCAGCCGCAGACGGGACGGCTCCGCCAGCGCCTTGAAGAACTGAAGCAGGGTCTCGATCTCTTCGGGTGGCATGATTCGACCTCCATCTAATTTGATGTTCGTCGAATCTTTAGGCCCACCTCCGCTCGCTGTCAAGGTCAGGTGTCGTGAGGGCGCCCCCGACCGTCGTGGTCTGGGGCGCCCCGGCCACTACAGGAGCTGACAAGGGGTCAGGGGAGTCGGCTCCCGAGCGGCGCCGGCCGGCGACCCACGTCTCCAATGGGTGCGGCCACGCAACAGGTGTGCAGTGCCTGGGTCGCTGTTCACCCCGGAGATGTCACGTTCCGTCACGGTGCCAGCGCAGATGCGGTGCAGGCCCCGATCCGCTACTCCGTGTCCAGGACACAGGAGGTGTCATGGGACTGCTCGTCGAGGGCGTCTGGCACGATCGCTGGTACGAGACCCGCAGCACCGGCGGCCGCTTCGTTCGCTCGGACGCCCAATTTCGCGAGTCCGTCAGCGCTGGTGACGACACGGCCTTTGCCCCGGCGCCTGGGCGGTACCACCTCTACGCGGCCTGGGCCTGTCCCTGGGCCCACCGCACGCTGATCTTCCGCGCCCTCAAGGGCCTCCAGGACGTCGTGTCGGTCTCCATCGTCTCGCCGCTGATGCTGGACAAGGGCTGGTCCTTCGACGCGGACCACCCGGACACGCTGCTGGGCCACGACCAGCTCTCCCAGGTCTACGTCGCCGCCCAGGCCGACTACAGCGGCCGCGTGACCGTTCCCGTGCTCTGGGACACCCACACCCAGAGCATCGTGAACAACGAGTCCAGCGAGATCATCCGGATGTTCAACCGGGCCTTCGACGCCTGGGCCCAGCCGTGTCCGGACCTGTGCCCGGCCGAGCTCCTGCACGCCATCGACGCGATCAACGAGCGCGTGTACCACCGGGTCAACAACGGGGTCTACCGGGCGGGCTTCGCCACCACCCAGCAGGCCTACGACGAGGCCGTGACCGCTCTGTTCGACGAGCTGGATCACCTGGACGCCCTGCTGGGTCAGCAACCCTGGCTCTGCGGCGACCGCATCACCGAAGCCGACTGGCGGCTCTTCCCCACGCTGCTCCGCTTCGACCCCGTCTACCACCACCACTTCAAGTGCAGCCGACGCCGCCTACGGGACTACCCCAACCTGTGGAGCCACACCCGGGCGCTCTACCAGGTCCCAGGCATCCGGGAGACCGTGAACCTGCCCGAGACGCGGCTGCACTACTTCGCCAGCCACGAGAGCATCAATCCGCACCGCATCGTGCCCATTGCGCCGGAGCTGGACCTGGAGGGGGCCCACGATCGACCGCGGTGGGATGCGGGGCTGACCGACCGCTAATGGAAGCACGACGACTCGCCGGCGCCCTGGGGGCCGAGATCACCGGCGTCGACCTGACCGTTCCCCTCGACGGAGACCGCCGCCGTCGGCTGCAGGCGCTCCTGCTCGAACACCAGGTCATCTTCTTCCGGGACCAGGACCTGGGCCCGGCCGCCCTGCGAGACCTGGCCCGCACCTTCGGCCCGCTGCAGACCCACCCGGCCTACGGCACCGTCGAAGGCATGCCCGAGGTGATGGTGCTGGAGAGCACCGCCGACAGACCCAGCAAGATCGAGGTCTGGCACTCGGACATGACCTTCCGTCAGCACCCGCCGACAGCCACCGTGCTCCGCTCCGTCGTGGTGCCTCCGGTCGGCGGCGACACGCTCTTCGCCAGCATGACCGCGGCATTCCGGGGGCTCTCCTCGGGCATGCAGCGCTACCTGGAAGACCTGGTCGCGGTGCACGACTTCCGACAGGGCTTCCGGGAGAGCCTGGCCGAGCCCGGGGGCGCCGAGCGGCTGGCCGACGCCCTGCGGGACTACCCGCCGGTGCGTCACCCGGTGGTCCAGCGCCACCCGGAGACCGACGAGCCCGTGCTCTTCGTGAACGGACTCTTCACCACACACATCGAGGACCTGCCTCCCCTGGAGAGCGACGCGGTGCTCCGGTTCCTGGTCCGCCACGCGGTGTCCCCGGAGTACACCTGCCGCTTCCACTGGCGGCCCCACAGCGTGGCGATCTGGGACAACCGCAGCACCCAGCACAAGCCGGTGAACGACTTCTTCCCAGCAACCCGCCGACTGCACCGGGTGGTGAGCGAGGGGGACCGGCCCTACTGACTTGACTGGGGAGGGGTTAGCCGGACCCCGATGCGTCCCGACCCCACCCTGGCTCGGCCCCGACAGGCCGCCCAGTGACCTTCATCCAGGTCGAATTCCTGGTCCTGATGGCCGTCGTCTTCGGGGCCTACTGGACGGTCCGGAATCGGGTGGCGCAGAACCTCATCCTGGTCGCCACGAGCACCCTGTTCTACGGCTGGGTGCACCCCTGGTTCCTGTGGCTGCTCTACGGCTCCGCGACCCTCGACTACTTCTGCGGCCGGGCGATGCGCCGCTGGCCAGAGCGCAAGAAGCGCTTCTTGATGCTCAGCCTGACCGGCAACCTGGGCCTGCTCGGCACGTTCAAGTACTGCGACTTCTTCATCGAGAACATCATCGCGGCGCTGGACGTGCTCGGCCTGCAGACCAACCTCCACACCCTGGGCATCTTCCTGCCCGTCGGCATCTCGTTCTACACGTTCCAGACCATGAGCTACACGATCGACGTGTACCGGGGCCAGGTCGAACCCCGGAAGAATTTCCTGGACTACGTCGTGTTCGTGAGCTTCTTCCCGCAGCTCGTGGCCGGCCCAGTCGAGCGCGCCAAGAACCTGCTCAAGCAGGTCGAGCAGGCGCGGGTCTTCGAGCTCCAGGCCGTGCGCTCGGGCTTCGCCCTGGCGCTCTGGGGGGCCACCAAAAAGGTCTGCATCGCCGACACCGTGGCGCCCTACGTCGACAAGATCTTCACCCTGACCGACCCGTCGGGTCCTCTGATCTGGGCTGCGACCCTGGGCTTCGCCATCCAGATCCTGGCCGACTTCTCCGGGTACACGGACATCGCCCGGGGCATCGCGCGCATGCTCGGATTCGAGCTGGTGGAGAACTTCAAGCACCCCTACATGGCCCGGAACCCGTCCGAGTTCTGGCGCCGCTGGCACGTGTCCTTCTCGACCTGGATCCGGGACTACCTGTACATCCCCCTGGGGGGCTCACGCGGCGGCTTCGCCAACATGACCCGCGCCACCTTTGCCGCGATGCTGATCTCAGGCCTGTGGCACGGCGCCGCGTGGACCTTCGTGCTCTGGGGCGCCTTCCACGCGGCTCTGCTCACCGGCTATCGGCTGGTCGTGCCCCGCATTCCCCAGGCCTGGAAGGCCTTGCCGGGGTCCCGGGCGGTGGCGATCGGCATCATGTTCGGCTTCACCAACGTGGGCTGGCTGATCTTCCGAGAGACGGACATCGATCGCCTGCTGCACTACTTCACCCTGAGTCCCTTCGCGGCGACCCCGGCCGAGTGGTCCGCCACCGGCGTCATGCTGGCGATCTGCGCTGCCACCGGGGCACCGCTGGTCCTGGCGCTCGTGCTCCAGAAGCGCGTCCTCCCGAACCTGCAACAGAGCCGCTGGTACCTGCCCGTGCAGACCACCCTCTGGGCCGCGTTCGCGATGGCGATCCTGACCTTTGTCCGCACCACGTCCAATGACTTCATCTACTTCCAGTTCTAGCCCCCTGAGCTGGGTCCTGGCGGTGCTGGGACCGGTGGTCCTGGTCGGGGTCACCCTGGGTCTGCTGGCCCAGGACATGACGCCCAGGATCCAGGCCAGTGGCAGTGGCGCCCTGGCCATGGACCAGCTCATGCGCGACAACGACCCCCAGGTCGTCGTGATCGGCAATTCACTCACGATGCAGGGCATCCACCGAGGGGTGCTCAAGAAACAGCTCGGCCTGAAGGGCAACGTGGTCACCCTGGCCGTCCAGGGCTCCGCGGCGCCCACCTGGTACGCCCTGCTCGCCAATCGGGTCTACGCCGAAGGCTATCGGCCAGAGCTGGTGATCATCGCCAACCCCCTGTCTCGGGTGCTGACCCTCGATCTGCCGGGGGAACGAGACCGGGAGCGGCTCGAGGAGCACATGTCCGCCCACGAGCCCGTGCTCTGGCGCAAGGTCTTCGGTCGCGAGGACGCCGGCGGTGCCCTGGGCCGGATCCGCGTGAACCGCATGCGGGTGCGGGACCGGATCCTGGAGTGGGTGAAGTACGGACTGGCCCCCGACCGGGACCAGGCCACGGCGGACATGGAGGAGGTCTTCGGCAAGGACGGCGCCAACACCGACCTGGCGCTCTACAAGCGCGTGATCCCCGTGGTGGAGAACGAGCAGCTCGAGGTGGCCCAGGCGCGCACCACCGACCTGGCGAACACCCTGGTGCCCGATCTGTTGGCGCTGGCCGCCGCCCACGACAGCCGCATCGCCTTCGCCAGGCTGCCCGTGTCGACGTCGGTCCGGCTGTCCTGGCCCGTGCCGCCCCAGGACGTGCAGAGGCCCTTCGTGGCCGCCCTGAACAGCGCCGGCGCTGGCTACATCGACCTGTCCCAGACCCCGACCATCCAGGACAGCGACTTCCGGGACGGCCTGCACCTGTCGGCTCCTGGCGCACGCCGCCTCACCCAGGAGCTCGCCAGTGCGCTGCTCGAGCAGGGTGCGCTGTCGGACGAGGGCTTTGCGCCCGCGCCCCTGCCCCTCCCTGCTCCTGTCGTGACCCGTCACGGCGCAGGCCCCGACCTGCCCTCGCTCGGTCGGCCCCGGGCGACCCGGTACGACTGTCGCGTCCGACTCGGACTGCGGGGTCTCGACGAGATCTCCGACGAGTGGCTGTCTGCCATCGGCGCGGGCCAGGCCTCGCCGCTCGAGGTCCGGGTCGACGACCGCGCCCTGGCGGGGCACGTCAGCGCGCGGTTCATGGGCGAGGGCTGCACGGGCCAGTTCTTCCACGCGAGGGCCAAGGTCCTGGTCTCGCTGCCCGAAGGATCGACTGACGAGACCGCCACCTTTGCCGTCGGGCTCTCAGAACAGCTCCCCCTGCCTGTCGTCGACCGAAGCTCGGTGAGAGGCTCAGAGGCGCAACGTTCCACGGACGCCTGGTGGGTCTACCCGGACACCGAGCTCCGGCTGCAGTTCAGCGGGCTCGACCCCGGACCGCTGGCCGTCGACCTGAGCGCCTATGCGCTGGTGGCGCCCGCCGACCGGATCAGCGTCGACGTCTCGGGGGAAACCGCCAACGTCCAGGCCCACGGGGGCCTGGTCTTCGCGACCCACGAGCTCGAGCAGGAGGGCCGCACAGCCGAGTTCGTCGTCCGCTCTCCTGCAGACGGGCCCTACCTGCTCCTGCGATCGGTCAGCCTGACGATGGACGGCCGCGCGACCACCGTGCTGGGGACCCACGGCGGCACCGTCGAGTCCTGGCGATTCCTGGGCGTCCAGGGAAGTCCCCTGAGCCACGAGCTGGTCGCCTCGGCGGACGGCTCGCTGGCTCTGGGGCCGCCGGTGCAAGAGGCCGACGGCCTCCAGGTCCTCCCCCTGGTCGACTCGGCGCTGGCCCCGGCGCTGGCCGCAGCCAGTGTCACCCACCGACCCAAGGCGGCCCGCCGGCGCGGGTGCACGGTGGTGTCCTTGGTGGGCGACGGACAGCCCCTCGACCGACCGGCTCACACGATCTCCTCCGTGCGCACCGGACCCGGGCCGGCCTGGGTGCACTTCGCCGACGGGCTGCTGGTCCGCGCCCAGGGCACACCCCGCTACACCGCCCAGCTCGAGCCCGACCGTCGGTGCGCGTCGTCGTGGTGGGTCTACCCGGGGGACCACCTGGCTCTGAGCCCCAAGACGGCGGCGCCACTGATCGCCGGCGGCAGTGTGCTGGCCCTCGACGCCAAGGTCGTCGGCGACGCCGCCGCGGACCAGAGCGTGCGGGTCCGCCTGACCGCCGACGACACCGTGCGCGTGGACACCGCGGTGGCCCTGACAGCGCTCTCCAGCGGCACCGTGCGGCTGCCCCTGGAGCCCGCCCTGGCCCCGTCGCCTGGGTCCCTGATGCTCGAGATCCAGTCGGCACCCGGCCTGCCCTTCGTGCTGCTCACCTCGGCCGCTGTCGAGCTGGATCGGACCGCCGAGCCCTAGCTAGCCGGTGTCCGCCGCTACTCCGGGCACTTCCAGTGCTGTCGCAAGAACGCGAAGTGCCGAGGGTAGAGCTGCGCGTCGTCCCAGTTGATGCGCATCAGCGAGTTCTCCTCGCCGATGAGCCGGTCGGGGTCGTCCTCGTCTTCGTACTCGTCGTTCAGCCCCAGGTGGTGGCCGATCTCGTGGGCGATGACCAGGTCTTCCTCGGCCGTGAAGAACGTGCCCGAGTCACTGTGGCCCTCGCCGTCCACGACGGTGACGTGGGTGTGGCCGTCCTCGGACACGAAGTCCAGGTCCAGGGCGATCTTCTCGTCCTCGCTGGTCCAGGTCTCCTCGACGAACTTCTCCCAGCGCCCCTCCATCTCCGGGTCCCGGTGGCCTTCGATCTGGACCTTGAGGTGGATGTTCAGGGTGCCATCCGGGTCCATGCGCATGTCGAAGGCGACGTCTTGCCAGTACACGCCGTCGCTGCTCTCATAGGCCACGCTCGCGGTCTTGGCGCCGCCGTCGAAGGCCTCGTCCTCGTTGTCCCCGATCCCGTCGCAGTCGGAGTCCCGGGTCTCGTCGGGGTCGTCTGGGAAGGCGTCGAGCTGGTCGCCGACCCCATCGCCGTCGGTGTCGTCCCAGGTGCGCTCGTCGTTGGGGAAGGCGTCGTCGCTGTTCACGTAGCCGTCGCCGTCGTTGTCGCCGTCGGGATCGTCGAAGGCATCGCCGTCGATCTGGTCCTGGGCATCGCCCCGGGGTGGCGCCGGCTTGGCCAGCGCATTGCCCAGCTCGGGCACGACGCCGGCCGCCCCGGGCACGCAGCCGTTGGGGCTGTGGGCCTGGGCCGGCGAGAGCGCGAGTGCGAGCAGGGCGAAGAGCACGGTCGCCCGGGCCCCACAGCAAGGACCGGGCCAGCGACCGGCCGCAGACCCAGGCCGCTCCGCCGGGGCTGCGACCCGACATGTGGGGGATCGATCCCACAGGTGCGACCGCAGCGTCGCGGGCCGGTTGCTCGGGATACACGCCCGCCGTGTCCCGCACCGACAAGATCCTGGCCGTGCTCGCGGTGCTCTGTGCTGGCCTCATCATGGTCGCGCTGCCGCAGCTGTGGCCGCTTCCGGACATGGATCTGGACGTCGACCGCGACACGCTCATCGCCGACGGCCGGGCCTTCTTGACCGAGCGCGGCTTCGACGTGGCCCAGGCCCAGGCCGTCGCCAAGTTGCGCGTGGACCCGATCGACCTGGACTACGTCGAGGAGAATTTCTCGCGGGAAGAGGTCCAGGGGCTGATCCGCGAGGGCGCCAAGCTGTACTGGTACGAGGTCCTGTTCAAGCAGCAGGGCACCAAGGTGAGCTGGCGGGTCGACGTACAGCCCAACATCGGCGTGGTCGCGTGGCGCAAGGCGGTCCAGGACGACCAGCGGGGCGCAAAGCTCACCCTGGACGAGGCCCGTGAGGTGGCCAAGGCGGCCGTGCGTGAGGGCATGAACGTCGATCCCGACGACTTCCGCGAGGTCTCGGCGTCCAGCACCAACCGGGGCTCCCGCAAGGACCACGTCATCACCTGGCGACGGCGGGTCTCCAAGTCCCCCAGGCTCGACGAGCGGCTCAGCGTCAGCGTGCGCGGCGACGAGGTGAGCTTCGCCGGCCGAGAATTCGAGATCCCCGCCCAGGCCCGCCGGGACATGAAGGCCGCACAGGCCCCCCGCAAGCTGTTGGAGGCCGTGGGCTTCACCATGCTGGCGCTCGGGGCTGTCACGGCGTTCCTGGTGTTCCTGGGTCGCCTCCAGGAGGGCAAGGTCAAGCTGACCGGCGCCCTGCGCTGGACGGCGGTGGTTGCGGTCTGCCTGTTCGCGACCAGCGTGCTGCGCCAGGCGTGGCTGTTCAGCATGTGGGAGACCCTGTGGCCCCGCTGGGTCTCGGACACCGTCGAGCTGCTCCAGTACCACGTGCACATGGCCTGGGTCTTCATCGTGATCCTGGCGGTGATCGCGGCGGGCGACGCCGTGGATCGCGAAGCCGGTCACAACCGCGGGGAGTCCCTGTGGCTCCTGTCGGCGGGCCGGCTGAACCACCCCAAGGTCGCGGCCGCGTCGGCCCGTGGATTCGCGGTGGGCCTGATCTGCGGACTGGTCCTGGCGGTGGTGATCGGGCTCGAGGTCTGGGCCACCGACGGTCGCATCGATCTGCAGCCGCGCTTCTACTTCATGACCGTGCTCAACGCGGCGTCGCCGGCGCTGATGAGCTTGCTGATCTTCCTGCCCATCGCCATGGGCGAGGAGATCGGCTACCGGCTGTTCCTGGGCACCTACCTGGAGTCCCGGACCGGCCGTCGCTGGCTGGCGATCCTGGTCCCGGCGTTGATCTACGGCATCGTGCACACCAACTTCAGCTTCCTGCCGCCAGAGCACCCCTGGTGGGGCCGCGCCGTCGCCATGACCGCCATCGGCGTGGTCTGGGGCTGGGCCTTCTTCCGCTTCGACGCCTTGACCGTGGTGCTGTCCCACTGGACCGCCGACCTGTTCATCTACAACTGGCCCCGGCTGGCGTCCGACAACCCGGTCACCGTGGCCGTGACGGTGGCGACGCTGCTCGTCCCCTTGCTGCCCGTGGCCGCCTGGGCGGTCTCGCGGCGCGTGGCCCGGCCCGTGGCCACCGGATAGCGAACCGCCATGGATCCGACCATCGACGGCGTGCTGGTCAAGCCCCTGCTCTGGCACAACGACCAGCGGGGCTCCCTGGCAGAGCTGGTCCGGGCGGACGATCCCGACCTGATCGGCGACTACGCAGGCTTCGGCCAGGTCTACGTGACCACCCTGTACCCCGGCGTGGTCAAGGGCTGGCACCAGCATGCGGTCCAGTGGGACCGGATGATCTGCCTGCGAGGCCGGGTGCTGCTGGGCCTGGTCGACGCGCGACCGGACTCGCCCACCCACGGCGTGGAGATGCGGGTGGTGCTGGGGGATCGCAATTTCTGCGTCGTGCGGGTTCCCGCCGGCGTCTGGCACGGCCTGAAGAACATCGGCACCGACGAGGCCATGGTCTGCAACGTGGTCTCCGAGCCCTACGACCAGGCCGATCCCGACGAGATCCGCATCGCTCCTCACGGGGTGCTCGACTTCGACTGGAGCCGGATCGACTCGTGAGAGTGCTCCTGACCGGCGGGGCGGGCTTCATCGGCTCCGAGGTGGCGCGACAGCTGGTCGCCGCCGACCACCAGGTGGTGGTGCTCGACAAGCTGACCTATGCCGGGGAGCGGACCCACCTGGACGGGCTCGACGTAGAGCTGGTCGTGGGCGACGTGTGCGACCAGGACCTGGTCCGGGAGCTGGTCCAGGGGGCCGGTGCCGTGATCCACGCGGCGGCCGAGTCCCACGTCACCCGCTCGCTGGACGACGCCCGGGTGTTCATCCAGACCAACGTCGAAGGCACCCGGATCGTGCTCGAGGCCGCCGCGGCCGCCCAGGTGCCCCACACCATCCACGTCTCCACGGACGAAGTCTTCGGCACCTGCCCAGACGGGCACCCCCCCTTCGAGCCCCACGACCGCCTGGCGCCCGGCAACCCTTACGCCGCCACCAAGGCCGCGGCCGAGGCCTTCGTGCACGCGACGCGCCACACCTTTGGCTACAGCGCGACCATCGTGCGGAGCACGAACAACTACGGCCCTCGCCAGCACCGCGAAAAGGCCATCCCCTACTGGATCGGCGCCGCCCTGGGCGATGGGCCGCTGGAGATCCACGGCGACGGCTCTCCGGTGCGGGACTGGGTCCACGTGTCGGACTTCGCCGCCGGGCTGCTGGCCGTGCTGGCCCGCGGTACCCCCGGCAGCATCTACCACTTCTCGGGCGGAAACCCGCGCCAGAACCGCCAGGTCGCCGAGCGCATCCTGGACCTGTGCGACCGTCCGCGGGCGGCGCTGCAGCCGGGCCCCGACCGCCCGGGCCAGGACATGCGCTACGCCCTGGACGACAGCGCCACGCGGAGTGAGCTGTCCTGGCAGCCCCGGACTGGCTTCGACGACGGTCTCGCCGCCACGATCGCCTGGTACCGCGAGGGACGAGAGCCGAGCGGGTAGGCTGGGTCCGGATGGAGCTCTCCAGCCTGGACCCGTCGGCCCGTCAGCAGCTCGAGGCCGCACTGCGGTCCGGAGAGCGCGTCCGACTAACCCTGGCAGATCTGCCCCAGGACCGACACGCGGACGAGCTGCTGCCCCTGGTGGACGAGCTGGTCTGCTCGGACCGATCGCTGGACCATGCCCTTCGGCCCCACCTTCCTCCCCCAGCACGGCCTGGCCGCGGTCACCGGGTCACCGCCATCATCCCCACCAACCGGGGCACACCTCTGGGCCTGACGGCGCTGCGGGCCCAGGACTGCGAAGTCGAGGTCCTGGTGCTGACCAACGGGGGGGCCACGGCCGACGGCGACCGGGTCCTGGAGGTGCCATGGGCAGGGCACGGGCCCACCCGCCAGGAAGGGGTCACCCAGGCGACCGGCGACTACGTGCTGTTCACGGTGGACGATGCGCTGCCGCGAGGGCTCGGGGTGGTCTCGACCCTGGTCGAGGCCCTCGAAGCCGGCGGCTTCGATGCCGTCTTCGGCCGACAGCTCCCGTGGCCCGGCGCGGACCCGGTGACCCGCGACCGCCTGCGGACCTGGACGCCCCCTGGCCACGAGCCACGCCGAGTGGACCGCCACGACCACGTGTTCGCCCTGGCCCGGCGGGACTTGCTGCTGCGGGATCCGCTCCCGGAGGTGCCGATCGCCGAAGACCTGCACTGGGGGCGCACCCACCGCATCGGCTACGTGCCCGGCGCACCCGTCGTGCACAGCCATCGCCGCAGCCCGGGATCGCTCTACCGCCGCACCCGCGACATGCACCGCCAGCACAAGGCCCTGGGAGAGCCCGCCCGGGTGCCCAGTCTGGCGGCCTTGGTCCGGGCCCTGCCCGGCGTCGTGCCACCGGTGCTCCAGGCCGGTCCCCAGGAGCTGCCGAACCAGCTCGCTGAGCTCCTGGGTCAGTGGCGGGGAGGCCGCTGAGCGGTCCGCGGGCGAGCGGTCAGGCGGCCAAGGCGCCTGCGACTTCGTCCAGGGAGTAGCGCGTGTCCCGGGTCGTGCTCTGGAGCTTGAGCCCCACCCGGGTGCCCTCCAAGCTCGACGTCACGTGCCGCACGTCCATGGCCACCTTGACCAGCTCGTCCCCCTCGAAGACCAGGGAGCCCGTGAGCCGATCGCCCTGGGCAGGCACGGCGTCCCTGCCCACGATCAGCAGGGAGACCCCGGTCGCGGACACGTCGAGCACCATGAAGGTGTGCTCCCGCCCCTCGGGCAGAAAGGTCAGCCCCAGCTGTTGTCGGCCTTCGACCAGGCTCCGGCGCTCGGCGCCTCGACAGTCGAACTGCTCCAGCGAAGTCGGGATGGAGAGGGTCGCAGTGCCCCCGCCCACCTGCTCCACGGTGGTCAAGAAGCGGACCTGGGATCCGTGGCCGCGAAAGAAGACCTGGACCGTGCCGACCAGCGGCGCCCCGTGGGTCACTCGGAACATCAACACCTGACCGTCGAAGCGCATCAGGCCGTCGCTCACCTCGTCGCCTCGCCTGGCGCTGGCCGTCACCGGCACGTCCAGCAGCTTGGCCAGGTGGCCGGCCACGTCGAGTCGGTTCCGGCGCCGCCCGCTCATGTCGGCCTCGTGAGTGACCCACCGCAGCATGTTGGCCCGGCTGGCCAGCGCCTCGAGGGGAGACCCACGGACCAAGGCGACCCGGGCCGCGGGAGCTGGTCTGGGTGGCCCAGCTGCCACGGCCTGCCGGGTGCCGGCCTCCTTGGCGAGCTGGGTGAGGCTGGACGCCGGGACCGTGTGGCTGGCGCGGCGCTTGTGGCGCAGCCAGAGGATGGCGCCCACCAGACCCGCCGACGCCACGAGTCTCAGGATCACAGACACGGTCATGGCGCCGCTCCTCGGGTCACTCCCTCTCCTTCGGACCACCGGGACCCGGACTCAAGACCCCGCCGACCGTTAGGGAGCCCGTCTCGGAGTCCCTCCCGCGAATGCCCCAGTCCCGCAGCACCCCTGCCCTGCCCGTGCTCTGGTGCCTGGGGTCCGCCGCGCTCTTCGGGGCGTCGACCCCCGCCTCCAAGGCGCTGCTGGACGGGGCCGTCGGTCCGCTGACCCTGGCTGGCCTGCTCTACCTGGGCGCTGCGCTCGCCACCCTGCCCAGTGCACTGGCTGGCGGGAGCGGCGCTCGCCAGCGGGATCCGGCCAACCTTCGGCGGCTGGGGGGAGCGATCCTGTTCGGCGGGGTGCTGGGGCCCGCGGCGCTGCTGTGGGGCCTCCAGTCCGCACCCTCGGCCAGCGTGTCCCTGTGGCTCAACCTGGAGACCACGGCGACCGCGCTGCTGGCGTGGGCCTTCTTCCGCGAGCACATGGATGCCCGCACCTGGGCCGCCAACGGCCTGGTGCTTGTCGCGGGCGTGCTCCTGGCTGCGCCGAACGGCTTCGCGGTGGCTCCAGCCGCGCTCCTGGTGGGTCTCGCCTGCGTGTGCTGGGGCCTGGACAACAACCTCACGGCGGTGATCGACGGGTTCACACCCGCCCAGACGACCTGCGCCAAGGGCCTGGTCGCCGGAGCCTTCAACCTGGCGGTCGGCCTGAGCTTCGAGGGCCACTGGCCCAGCGGCGGGGCCATCGCCGGGGCGCTCGGGGTGGGTGCGCTGGCCTATGGCGCATCGATCGTGCTGTACATCAAGGGGGCCCAGCAGCTCGGCGCCACCCGCTCACAGATGCTGTTCGCCACGGCGCCCTTTGTGGGCATGGCGCTGGCGTGGATGGCCCTGGGCGAGCCCGTGCTCACGGTCCAGCTCATCGCCGGCGCCACGATGGCCGTCGCGCTCGGGCTCCTGTTGAGCAGCTCCCATGGACACGCCCATGACCACGGGACCGTGACCCACACCCACCCCCACCGTCACGACGACGACCACCACAACCACACCCACCCGGGGCTACCGCCCCAGGCCTGGCACACCCACGAGCACGCCCACGAGCCGCTGGAGCACACCCATCCGCACCAGCCCGATCTCCACCACCGCCACGAGCACTAGGCTTTCAGGGGGTGAGAACAGAAAGAACAGGAACAGGGGGGAACAGGGGTCAGGAACCTCTGGTTAAGCATTAGCCTTCCCGGCTTGAGCGCCTGTTTTTTAGCTGTTCTGGATCCAGGGCATGACTCTGAATTGGGCTGCCCTGGGTAAGTCTTCAGCGCTTGAGCCCGCAGGCCTCTGCGACGGCGTCCCGGTAGGCGAGCCAGGCGACCAGGCAGGCCTCGACCGCGGCCACGACGCTCTGGCGCTTGGGGTCCGGCGCGTGGTCGAGCACCGATCGCCAGGCGGCGCTGCGGTGGTCGCCTTCCACCGCGCGGTGGGCCTTGGTGAGGGCCAGGTGCTCCAGGGGCAGCCCGTAGTGCTTCACCAGCGGGTGCTCGGTCAGAGGGGGCTCTGGGCGGGGTGGCGCCACAGGGTCCAGCACGCTGCGGTCGTGGGCGGTGCCCTCGATGAAGAGGGTTGCGACCGCCGCGGCGCTGGCCCATCCGTCGTCGATGGTGTGGCGGTCGAGCACGTCCCGGTAGGCCCTCGCTGCGGGAAGCAGCGTCACGCTTTCGAAGCGCCCCAGGTCCATGCCCAGGCCCCGCGGATACTCCAGGAAGAGCTCCGGATGGGGACGGCCGGCGACCAGCCCGCCGGTCTCCTCCTCGTAGAGGTTCTCGGCCAGCTCCCTGCGGACCTCGGCGATGGGGCACTGGACATAGGCCCGCCCGACCAGGACTGGAAAGTCCCGCACGTAGGTCTCGTACTCCTGCTCGAAGTGCACGTGAAGCCGCTCCAGGGGAACCTCCCCCGATGTGAAGCTCGGCCAGGCCCAGTGGACCTTGCGCTCCAGCACGCCCAACAGGGCCTCGGTGAAGGCAGCGCGGTCCAAGGGGTCAGAGAGGCCGGGCGAGCAGTCCCTGGAGCAGGCCCCGCAGGTGGTGGATGTCCACCGGCTTCTTGAGCACCAGGTTGGTCGTGTGGTCCAGGAAGGTGCGAGCGTCGTCGCCCACAGCCCCCCCGGTCATCCAGATCAGCCGGTCGACCAGCTCGGGGCGGTGCACCTCGAGCCACGCATGGAGGCCCATGCCGCTCAGCCCCGGCATGACCAGATCGCAGATCACGGCGTCGAACACGCCGGGCTCGTTCATGCGGGCCAGGGCCTCTTCGCCGTTGACGGCGGTGACCACCTCGTAGTGCTTCTCCAGGAGCAAGGCATAGGCCTCGACCAGGGGACGCTCGTCGTCGACCAAGAGGATGCGCCGACGCTCGGGCTTCACATCGGGCACCGGGATCGGCGTCTCCTCGAGCGCGTCGGTCACGTCGTCGAGGGCAAAGGGCAGGATCAGCTCGAACGTCGTGCCGCGACCCTGCTCGCTGCGCACCTCGACTTCGCCGCCGTATCCGACCAGGATCTCCCGGCTGATGGACAGGCCCAGGCCTGTTCCCCGGCCCGGCTCCTTGGTCGTGTAGAAGGGCTCGAACACCCGCTCCACCACGTCGGCCGACATTCCGGGACCGTCGTCGATCACCTGGATGCGCACGGCGTCCGCGTCGGGCCGGGCTCGGATCTGGATCAGCTCCGCGCCCGCCTGGGCCGCGTTGACGACCAGGTTCAGGAACACCTGGGACAGCCGACCCTCTTCGCCGTAGACCGTGGGCACGTCCTGGATGTCGACGTCGACCGCCACGCCGTGCTTGAGCTGGTGGCGACACATGTTCAGGGCGATCTCCACCGCCCGGCTCAGATCCACAGGCCCGGGTGCGCCGCCGTCGACCCGGGCGTAGGTGTCCAGGTCCTGGACGATGTCGCGCACGCGTGTCGCGCCCTCGACGGCGTCCCGGGTGCGGTTGATCAGCCGCGCCACGCCACCGTCCAGGTCGTCGAGACCGGCCTGGCGGAACCACTGGTTGGCCCGCTGGGCGCCGACGTCCTTGACGATCAGGCCCATCAGCCGCCGCACATGATCGACCAGCTCCGGCAGGTCCTCTTCCAGGCCCTGGAGGTTGGCGGTGATGAAGGTGAGCGGGTTGTTGATCTCGTGGGCCACGCCGGCCGCGAGGGTGCCCAGGCTGGCCATGCGGTTGGAGCGGTCCAGGCGAAGCTGTAGTTCCTTCTTCTCGGTCACGTCGCGGAGCAGCACGCACAGCGCTGGCAAGCCCTCGTAGTCGAGACCCAGAGCCGCGAGCTCGACCTCGAGCTGGACCCTGTCGGCTCGCTCCAGTCGAACGGTCAGCGTGGCGTTGGACTCGGCCTTGATCGCGGCCCGCAGGCCCTCGGCCACCTCGCGGCGGTCCTCGGGCAGGATCCACTCCAAGAGCGGCGTGCCCTCGTAGGCGTCGGTGCCCAGCAGCGCGGCGAGGCGCGGGTTGCCATAGGTCAGGCGCCCCTCGCGGAGCACGACCACCGCGTCGGGGCACCCCTCGACCAGGGTCCGGAACCGGGCCTCGGCCTGGCGGAGCGCTTGCTCCATCTCAAGACGCGGGGAGACGTCCTCATGGATGCCATGCACCGTGATGACGGTGCCGTCCTCTGAACGCATCGTGGTTCCCTTTGTTCGGATCCAGCGTGTCGTCCCCCCCGGGATTTGGACTCTGTAGGTGCACTCAAAGGTCGAGCTGAGGCCGGCGAAGATCGTGGCCAGCTCCCCTTCGAGTCGGTGTCGATCCCGCGCGTGCACCCGGTCGGTCCACTTTGCCAGGGCCTGATCGGCTTCGGTCAGGCCAAGGATCGCCAGGCTGCGACCCGAGAGCGTCAGACACTCCCGGTCCCGCTGCCACACCCACGTGCCCAACCCCAAGGCCGCCAGGGGAACCTGGTGGCGCTCATCCTGGCTGTGCCAGGGAGCAGACTCGGGCACTTCTTCGTACATCTAAGGATGATCTTGCCGCGTCAAGAGAAACCGCGCAACCCCTGATCGACACTCAGGTTTCAGGTTTCTACAATTGGGATCTTTCGATCGAACCGAATCCGGATGCGGGAAAAGCCCCTCAGCCCAGGATCGTGCGCACGCAGCCGAGCCCGTAGACCACGGAGCGGCCCAGGCTGATCGACTGCACCGTGGGGTCGTAGGTGACCCGACAGGGGCGCTCGACCACCCGCAGGCCGGCCCGGACCGCGCCCACCAGGAGCTGCTGATCGAAGAGGTAGTCGGGGGAGAAGTCGTCCAAGGGCAGGGCGCGCAGGGCGTCGGCGCGAAAGGCCCGGGCCCCGGTGTGGAGGTCTGTGAAGCCCGTGCCCAGGGTGCGGTTGAACAGCGTGGTGAGGCCGCGGTTGCCCCAGCGACGCCAGCTGGGAATGGTCCGGCCGCGGTCTTGGAGGAAGCGAGAGCCCAGGGCCACGTCGGCGTCGTCGAGTGCCTCCAGGAGTGCCAGCACGTCGTCGACCCGGTACTGGTCGTCCCCGTGCACCAGCGCGACCCGCTCGGCGCCTGCCGCCAGAGCGGCCTGGTAGCCGGACCGCTGGGCGGCCCCGTAGCCGCGATTCTCCGGGTGCACGACCAGCTCGACGTGCGGCGGGACCAGGTCAGCGGTGCCGTCGGTGCTGCCGTCGTCGACCACCACGACCTTGAGCCCGTCCGGCAGCTGCGCCAGCACCCCGGCCAGGGTGTCCGCCACGTCGAGCCCCACCACGACCGCGGCGTTCATGGGCGCAACAGGTCCCGCAGCCTGACCCGGTGCTGAAGCAGGTGGCGCCACATCTCGCGCTCGTCGACCGCCCACGCGCTTGCGTCCATGCTCCGCTTGGCCAGGGCGTCGGGCACGTGGGCCAGGCCCGAGACCATGCCCGCCAGGGCCGCGGGGCCCGCGCTGCGCTCGACCCGAGCGCCCCAGCCCCGCCCGCTCAGGGCCGCGGCGCCGAGCCCTGCGACCCGGAGCCCGGTCCACGCCGGCATGGTCAGCAGCGCCGTCCAGGGCAGGGAGCGCACCGCCGCACGGACCCGATTCCGCTCGACCAGGTAGCACTTGCGAGCGCCATAGCGGCCATAGGTCGCCCCCAGCAGGTGAGCGATGCGGGCGTCGGGCACGTAGCGCAAGGGAAAGCCCTGGCGACGGGCCCGCAGAGACAGGTCCACATCCTCGCCGTAGGACTCCAGGTCCTCGTCGAACGCGCCCACGAGGTCATAGACCCGCCGGTGCAGGCCCAGCGCGGCCCCGCTGCACGCGCCGACCTGGCGCGGCGCGTCGTAGTCGGGCCCGTCGTGGTCCTCGCGCCCGATGGCCCAGTTGAACCCGTCGGGGAACAGGCCGTGGCCGGTGTTGTCCAGCCGTCCCGAGCCATCGTCGAGCAGGATGCGAGGCTGGTAGAGCCCCGGCTCCCGGGCCGCCAGGCGGAGTGCGGGTACAAAGCCAGGCAGCGCCCGTGTGTCGTCGTTCAGCACGAGCAAGGCGTCGCCCCGTGCCTGGGCAAGACCGGCGTTTGCCGCCCGCGCATAGCCGGGGTTCTCCCCCAGCTCGAGCACCCGGGCCCGGCCCTGAGCCGGGCTCAGATCCGCCTGGCCAGACCGGGCCGAGACCACCACCAGCAGCTCGTCGCGGGCATGGAGCTGGGGCGCCAGCGCGTCCAGACAGGCCCCGAGCAAGTCGCCACCGCGATGGGTGACGATCACCGCAGAGACGGGCGGAGCAGGAGGGTTCGCGGTCATCGGCCACCCCCAGGGTAGCGCGACCTACCAGATGATGACCTCGCCCACCTTGCCGCGCTTGCCAGCCTTGCAGTTGATGTTGCGAGTGGCCTGGACCGTACGCATCCGGAAGCCGCGCCCGTAGAGCCGGTGGATCAGCTCGGTGTCCGAGTTGGACAGCAGCACGTTCACCCCCCGCCGCTTCAGCTCCAGCGCGGTCTCCCGCAGGCGGATCTGATCCCCCATGTTGAAGCCCTTGGAGGTGTACGACGTGAACGACGCCGTGGGGCTGGCCGGCACATAGGGCGGATCGAAGTACACGAAGTCGCCGCGCTCCGCGTCGTCGAGGACCCGGTCGAAGTCGCCCTGGCACAGGTGGGTTCCGCCGAGCAGGTCCGAGCACGCCCTCAGGTTTGGCTCGTCGCAGATGCGCGGGTTGGTGTAGCGGCCAAAGGGCACGTTGAAGCCACCCCGCTTGTTGACCCGGTACAGCCCGTTGAAGCCCGCCTTGTTGAGGTAGATCATCCAGGCGGCGATCTCGTTGGCGGGCTTGTCGTCGATGGGCCGAGCCCGGCACTTCAGGTAGAAGTCCTTGTCGTAGGGCCACTGGCTCAGGGTGTCGACGACCGTGTCCACGTCGTCCCGCACACCGGTGTAGGTGGCGATCAAGCGGCTGTTGTCGTCGGACAGGGCCGCCCGCTCGGGCTGGAGCGCGAAGTAGAGCGCACCCCCGCCCAGGAAGGGCTCGTGGTAGCGCCCCAGGCGCTTGGGCACGTGTTGGAGCAGCTCGCGCAGGAGCTGACGCTTGCCACCGGCCCACTTCAGGAAGGGACGCGGCAGCGAGGCCCGCCCGGGGATCCGGGGGGCGACCAGAGGTTGTACAGACACAGCACTCAGCGGGTGAGGATCAGCAGAAACAGCAGCAGCTTCAACAACCTGGCAGCCCAGGTTGGAGGTTCACCCTATCACAAGTCTTGTCATGTCAATAGCCAGGGCCCAGGAGCCCACCGGGGAGAGGGCCGCGCCCCGGCTCACTCCCCCGACGCGTAGATCCGGCCCGTCGTCCCGTCGAGGGTGACCTGCTGCCCGTCTCGCAGCACCTGGGTGGCGCCCGGCACGTTCACCACCGCGGGGAGCCGGTATTCCCTGGCCACCACCGCGCCGTGGCTCAACATGGAGCCAAGCTCCAGCACGACCCCGCCGGCCACGAGGAAGAGCGGTGTCCAACCGGGGTCGGTCGCCGTCGCGACCAGGATGTCCCCACGCCCCAGCTTCCAGGCCTCGTCGGGGCTCGACAGGACGCGGACGGTGCCCGTGACTCTGCCCGGCGAGATGCCCAGTCCTCGGAGCCGGTCCCCGCCCACGGGGATCTCCAGGGCCTGGTCCCCCACCAGGAACGTCGGCGGCCGACCTTCCTCGGCATAGGCGGCCCACCGCTTCTCCCGGCTGCCGATCCGCTCCAGTGCCTCGTCCCGCGAGAAGCTGCCCGCGGCGAGTCCCTGGAGCTCCGACCACTCCAGCCAGCGCACCCGTTCCCGATCCGCCAGGTGCTCCGCCCCCAGGTCCAGCAGGGCACCCTTGAGCACGAAGAGCAGCCGGTCGAACTGGTACCTCTGGTCCTCGCGCAGCTGCAGGTAGCGCCGGGTGAGCTCCACCAGCCGCACCAACGCTGCGCCCCGAGCGCCGCCCACCTGGGACTTCAGCGCTCGGATCGCCACCAGGGCGGCCTCCTCCTGGGCCGTGGCCACCTGGGCTGGATCGGCCAGGACCCCGTCGGCGTAGGGCGCCACCAGCCGCTCCACCCGGTGGGGTTCTTCGGCCCACCGCGGGCTGAAGATCTCCCACGACGACGACGCCCCCCGAAACCCGAAGGCGTCCAGGAATTCCTGCAGATCCCCGCCACCGCTCAGGCCGTGCAGCGCTCGGTTGGTCCGCTGGGTCCAGTTCTCGGCCGGACAGCGGAGCAGGTCGTCTCGCAGCGCTGGCGGCACCAGGTTCTCGGCCAGCTGGAAGGTCAGGTTGGCGAAGAGCAGCGAGCAGATGTGCACCCGGATGTAGTCCCGTGCCAGCTCGATGCCGGCACGCACCCGCGCCACCGGCGGCTCCTCGGAGCGGGCGAGGGCCGGGATGTCCCGATCCAGGCGGCGCTCCAGGACGTCCCAGCTGGCCGGGTTGGTGAACGGATTGGCCCGGAAGCGCCGCCAGCGCTTCTCCTGAAAGGTGGTCCGGAAGATCGAGCCGTAGACCTTGAGGTCCGCTGGCGCGGCGAAGCGCCGCATCCACTGCTCGGACTCCTCGGGGGGCAGGAACTCGAGCATGAAGCGCGGCGGAGGGCGGCCGGGGGGCTTGAAGGCCAGGTGCCGGAACACGGTGACGTTGAAGTAGGGCCAGCCCTTGTGGAGCCGGGTCGGGGGCGCGCCCCCCAGGAAGCGCCGCGCGGTCTCGGGGTAGGCGATGAACCACTCGAGCAGCGGCCCCACGACGCTCCAGCCGCAGGGGCTCGCCGGCTCGGTCCAGCGCTCGCCGACGAAGCGGCGGGTCCACAGGATCTGCCCGCCTCGCTGGGGCTCGCCCGCTGCGGTGACCGCTCGGGCCTGGAGCACGCGCACCCGACCATCCCGCCCCAGGGCCCACTCCACGTCCTGGGCGGTCCCGGTCAGGTCCTCGGCCTTGAGCCCCAGGCGGCCGACCTCGAGCACCTGGGCCGGGGTCAGGGCCCGGGCACCTTGGGGCGCCGGCTGCCACGAGAGCTCGCCCGCCGGATCCGGCAGCAGCTGGCGAGCCTGTTCCGCCGGCTCCCAGCCCAGCTCGCTCAGGCCCCACAGGCCGAGCCGCCGCCGCACCCGCCCAGGGCTTCGCCGGGGGCGCTGGATCCGGTAGCGCTCTGGCACGACCTGGCCACTCACCAGGGCCTCGCCCTGGCCCCAGGCCGCCTCCAGGGTCATCTCTCGCCAGCTGCCGCTCACCGGGTTCACCGTGAACAGTACCCCAGAGACCCGGGCGTCGACCAGGGCCTGGACCACCACCGCCATGCCCACCAGCGGCGGCCTGCGCAGGCCCTTGCGGCGGTAGACCAGCGCGCGCTCGCCGTACCAGGACGCCCAGCAGCGCCGGATCGCGCCGTGGAGCCCAGCGCCCGGCGCCACGTTGAGCACGGTCTCGTACTGCCCGGCAAAGGAGCGCTCCCGGCCGTCCTCGTCGACCGCCGACGACCGGACCGCGAAGGGGCCACCGACCCGCCGCGCAGCCCTGTCCAGGGCCTTGGCCAGCCGAGGGGGCAGCTCGGCCCCCAGGATCCCGTCCCGCAGCTCTCCTGCCCGCTGGGGCGTGGGATCCCGACGCAGCTGGCGCGCCAGCTCGGTCAGCCCGTTGTGATCCAGGGTCGCGCGGACCGCGTCCACAGGCAGCACGAACGCCGCGGGCACCGGCAGCCCCCGGTCCACCAGCCGGGCCAGCGCCGCGGCCTTGCCACCGACCGACCGCACGTCGTCGGGATCGATCTCGGCGAGGGACAGGGTCCAGGACACACCAGCTCCCTACCCTGGTTAGGTCCGGCCTTCCCAGCACTGCGAGGACTGCATGGCCGGCGTCGATGGCATCTTCACCCCGCCCGTTCCCTCCAACGAGCCCGTCAAGCCCTATACGCCGGGCAGCCCAGAGGTCCGGTCCCTCAAGCAGGTGCTCTCCGGCATGGAGGGGGTGATCACCGAGATCGCCAACGTGGTCGACGGCGACGTGATCGAGACCGGGCACACCTGGGACGTGACCATGCCCTGCGACCACGGCCACGTGCTGGGCCGCGTGCACATGGCAGGTCCCGAGCTGGTCGAGCAGGCCGTGGACAGCGCGCTCGAGGCCAAGGCCGACTGGGCCGCGATGGCGTGGCAGGACCGCGCGGCCGTGTTCCTCAAGGCCGCGGACCTGCTGAAGGGGCCCTGGCGCGACGTCATCAACGCCAGCACCATGCTCGGCCAGGCAAAGACCGTGCACCAGGCCGAGATCGACGCCGCCTGTGAGCTGATCGACTTCTGGAAGTTCAACGTGGACTTCGCCCGCCAGATCATGACCCAGCAGCCCCCGGTGTCCGGGCCCGGGGTCTGGAACCGCAGCGACCAACGGCCGCTGGACGGCTTCGTGCTGGCCGTCACCCCCTTCAACTTCACCAGCATCGCGGCCAATCTGCCCACAGCGCCGGCCCTGATGGGCAACACGGTGGTCTGGAAGCCCGCCCGCACCCAGGCCCACAGCGCCTGGTTCCTGATGGACCTGCTGCGCGAGGCCGGCCTGCCCGACGGCGTGATCAACATGGTGCACGGCGCCGGCCCCGACGTGGGCGAAGTGGTGCTGCCCCACCCCGACCTGGGCGGCATCCACTTCACCGGCTCCACCGCCACCTTCCAGACCATGTGGCGCACGGTCGGCGAGAACATCACCGGCTACCGGCAGTACCCGCGGATCGTCGGAGAGACCGGCGGCAAGGACTTCATCCTGGCCCATCCGTCCGCCGACGTGCGGCCCCTGGCGGTGGCGATGCTGCGCGGGGCCTTCGAGTACCAGGGCCAGAAGTGCTCGGCCGCGAGCCGCGCCTACATCCCCAGCAACCTGTGGCCGGCGGTGCGGGAGCAACTCCGCGGCATGATGGCCGAGATCACCCAAGGCGACGTCCGGGACTTCTCCAACTACGTCGCCGCAGTCATCGATCGCCGGGCCTTCACCAAGCACTGCGGCTACCTGGACCTGGCTGAAACCACGGCCAAGGTCGTGGCCGGCGGCCAGGCCAACGGCGACACCGGGTGGTTCGTCGAGCCCACTGCAGTCCAGGTCGACGACCCCGGTCACCGGCTCATGGTCGAGGAGATCTTCGGGCCGGTCCTGACGATCTTCGTCTACCCCGAGGGCGAGTGGACCGAGACCCTGGACGTGGTGGACCGGACCGGCACCTACGCCCTGACCGGGGCGGTGTTCAGCCAGGACCGCCAGGCCATCGTCCAGGCCACCCAGGCCCTGCGCCACGCCGCGGGCAACTTCTACATCAACGACAAGCCGACCGGCGCCGTCGTGGGCCAGCAGCCGTTCGGCGGATCCCGTGCGAGCGGCACCAACGACAAGGCCGGCTCCCCCTTGAACCTGATGCGCTGGGTCAGCCAGCGCTCGATCAAGGAGAACTTCGTGCCCCCTCGCGACTGGCGGTACCCCTTCCTGGGGTGACAACCCGCTGACAACGGGCGCTTGACAGCCGGTGCCAGGCTGCTACATTGGTGCGTGGACAAGGGGCTGGATCCCCGCGTCCCGCTTGCCTGGGCAGATCGCCCGACCACAGCACGGCTTCCCGCCCGTTGTCTGTGAGAAACCCAATGCCGTCCCCGAGGCGGCAGCGCTGAGGTCCCCCGCCGCGGCCCCGCCACGTATCCCTTCTGGGCGCCGCGCAAGACCGTCATGAACGCACGATGAGCCATGCAAGTCAGGCCTGAGAACCCGGTCATCGTCCAGGGCGACGGAAAGGTCCTGGTCGAGACCAAACACCCTCGGTACGAGGCCGCCCGAGACCTGCTCGGGCGCTTCGCTGAACTCGAAGCCTCTCCCGAGCACCTGCACACCTACCGCATCACGCCGCTGTCGCTGTGGAACGCCGCGTCGTCGGGCATGACCCGCAGCGACATCGTCGACGAGCTGCGCGACTTCACCAAGTTCGACATCCCCCAGAACGTCCTGGACTCGGTCGGCGACACGATCCAGCGCTACGGGCTGGTCAAGCTGATGCCGCACCCGGAAGACCCGGCCAGCCTGATCCGGCTCGAGTTCGCCACGGCCTACATCGCCAAGGTCGTGAGCAACCTGCCCGAGATCCGAGAGCTCCTGGTCGAGGACGGCCGCCGCCACTGGGCCATCGACGCCGGTCACCGGGGCATCTTCAAGCAGAAGGCGCTGCTCGCCGGCTGGCCCATCGAGGACCTGGCCGGCTTCCTGCCCGGGGCCCACCTGGACATCCGGCTGCGGGACAAGATGAAGGGCAATGGCAAGCCCTTCGGTGTCCGCCCCTACCAGGTCGAGGCCGCGAGCCGCTGGTACCTGGACGGCAAGCCCTCGGGCGGCCACGGCGTGGTCGTGCTGCCCTGCGGCGCGGGCAAGACCATCGTGGCCATGCAGTCCATGAACCTGCTCAACACCCACACGTTGATCCTGGCCACCAACGCCGCCGCCGTGCAGCAGTGGGTCCGGGAGATCATCGACAAGACCCACCTGACCGAGCGCCAGGTCGGCGCCTACATGGGCACGACCAAGCAGATTCGCCCGGTCACCGTGGCGACCTACCAGATCATGACCTGGCGCCGCTCCAAGACCGCGGCCTTCGAGCACCTCCACCTGTTCACCGACCAGGACTGGGGCCTGTTGATCTACGACGAGGTCCACCTGCTGCCCGCCCCGGTCTTTGGTGCCACCGCAAACCTCCAGGCCCGCCGGCGCCTGGGCCTGACCGCCACCCTGGTGCGCGAAGACGGCCGCGAAGGCGACGTGTTCAGCCTGGTCGGACCCAAGCGCTACGACCTGCCCTGGCAGATGCTCGAGGACGGCGGCTTCATCGCCGAGGCGCGCTGCCACGAGGTCCGCGTCGCCTTCAACAACGGCGACGCCCAGAAATACGAAAAGACCGACGAGAACCGCAAGTTCAAGATGGCGTCGGTCAACCCGCTCAAGCTCGGCGCCATTCGCGAGCTCATCAAGCGCCACAAGGGCGACAACATCCTGGTGATCGGGACCTATGTCGACCAGCTGGAGCGGGTCTCCAAGATGCTCGGGGCACCGCTCATCACCGGCAAGACCCCCCACAAGAAGCGCGAACAGCTCTTCGGGGACTTCCGCCGGGGCCGGATCAAGGTCCTGGTCGTCAGCAAGGTCGCGAACTTCTCGATCGACCTCCCCGACGCCAACGTCGCCATCCAGATCTCGGGCACTTTCGGCTCCCGCCAAGAAGAAGCCCAGCGCCTGGGCCGCATCTTGCGCCCCAAGAAAGATGGCGGCGAGGCGCACTTCTACACAGTCATCACCCGCGACACCAAGGAACAGGACTTCGCGCTCAAGCGCCAGCTGTTCCTGACCGAGCAGGGCTACCGCTACACCATCGAGGAGCGTGCAGCGAGCTGACCGCGCACCCTGCGCCGGGCTCGCCGAACGCGATTCCCTGGAGAGAGAGATGGACCAGGTCCAGGACGCACCCAAGGGCAAGGGCGGCGACGGCGCCAAGAAGGAAGGCGGCGGTGGCCGTCGGAACCGCAGAGGCCGGCGCGGCCGCGGCGGCAACAAGGGCGGGGACAACAACCCCGGCGTGAAGGCACCGGGCAGCGGCCGCAACGTGCGGCGGCGCCGCAGCCGGCGGCGTCGCTCCGCAGCCGTCACCGGGCTCACCCGGCGCCGGCGTCTGTCACGCAGCGAGCTCGAGGGCCTGACCGACTACGTCTCCAAGCTGCCCGAGAACCTGCTCCACGCACTGTACCGGGGCCTGGGTGGCCAGCCCAAGCGGGTCACCGACCGGGATCGCCTGGTCCAGCTGAGCGTGCGTGCGGTGGCCCAGGGCAACCGCATGGGCAACCTGCTCAAGTCCATGCACGAGCGGGAGCGCACGGCGCTGGCCACCCTGCTCCAGTGCGGCGGCCTGGCCCACGCCGACGAGTTCCACCGGGAGCTCGGACTGTCCCTGGGCGGGCACGAGCGCGAGTGGCAGAAGGTCATGATCGCCCTGGCCGACAAGGGCCTGTTGGCCGCCACCGACGCCCAGGACGGCCACTTCTTCTACCTGGTCCCCGATCCGCTCGTGGACCACATGACCGAGCACCTCAAGAACGAGCTCGGCGTGCCCGTGTTTGCCCACGAAGAGGTCCAGGTCCAGGACCACCGCCCGTTCTGCCCGCCGCTGGACTTCTCCATCGCGACGCTGTGCACCTACATCGACCAGCGACCGCCGCGCTTGACCCAGCAACAGGACATCTACAAGGCCCACCAGGAGGAGATGGACACCTTCTTCGCCCAGCTGTGGGAGAGCAACTCCGAGCTCTTCCACTTCCACGTGGACTTCCTGATCCTGCACGGCCTGGTCGAGCTGCGCGGGGACCACGTGAGCGTGAACCGCGAGGTGGTCGAGGAGTGGCTCAACCTGGACCCCCAGGACCAGCGGGACCTGATCTTCCGGGCCCTGGACCGGCGGTTCTCCTATGCCGAGTGGATCCTGTGGGCCGTGCACAGCGGCAAGGGTGAGTGGGTGCCCGAGCGCCCGCTGTCGAACCTGTACCGGCGCTGGAAGCGCGGCGAGGACTGGCGTGAGCGCTACCACAAGAGCGAGTACGCCCCGACCCGCACCAACGAGCGGGAGTCCTTCTCGTTCGCCCCGCTGGTCAACTGCGGCATGATCGAGCTCGGCGAGTGGGGCCAGGAGAAGTTCTACCGGCTCACGCCGCGGGCCCGGGCCCTGCTCGAGCCGCCCGAGGACGACGGCTTCACCGCGTTCTACCTGACCCCCAGCTTCGAGATCATGGCGCCGGCGGGCCTGGCACCGCTCCTGCTCTTCCGAGTCGGAGAGCTCTGCGAGCTCACAGGCTGTGACCGCGCCAACACCTATCGGGTGACCGAGATCTCCATCGAGCGGGCCCTGGAAAAGGACTGGCGCCGGGACGACGTGCTGGACTTCCTGCGGGACAACTGCCAGACCGGTCTGCCCGAGAACGTCGAGCAGACCTTGAAGGGCTGGATGGGCCACCACGGCGACGTGGAGTTCCACGATGCCGTGCTGTTGACCGTGCACCGCAGCCGGATCCGTAAGCTCGAGAGCATGCGCGAACTCAAGCCCTTCCTGCTGCACCGCTTCACGCCCGGGCTCTACGCGGTCGACCGCGCCAAACTCGACGAGATCCGAGCCGTGCTCAGCGACTCCGGCTTCTCGCCCGCGCTGCAGACCAAGTGCTACCCGGGCTCGCCAGACCAGGTGAGCGCCAGGGAGCGCTTGCTCAAGCTGGTGGTCGAGGCCCGCGAGATCTCCGAGGATCCCCAGGCCCGCGCCCACGCGGCCGACACCCGCCCGGCCGAGCTCCAGCCGGTGCCCGGCTCCAGCGTGGGCCAGGCCCGCAAGAAGAAAAAGAAGGAACAGGCCCCTCGGGTCTCCCCCCGCGAGGCCCGCTTGGTGGTCGAGCGTGCCCTCAATGGCGGCCAGAACCTCGAGGTCCTTTACCTGGCCCGGGACGGCAAGCGCGTCACGTGCAAGGTGGCGCCCGAACGCCTGGCGATCACGCCCGCCGGCGACGAGGTCATGGTGGCCCTGGACATCAGCAAGAAGGCCCGTCGGACCTACCGGCTGACCAGCATCGAGCGGATGCGGGCGCTCAAGCGGCGAAAGTAGCCCACCAAGACGGGTTGTCAGCCCCACGTCAAGAGGACGTCGGCACCCCGTCAACTATACAGTCAGACTTGACTGTTACTAGGTCGACCCCCTAAGACTGGCGCCCCAACTCGGAGGTCGTTCATGTCCCGCATCCCCCCCGTCGTCCTGGCCATTGCCGCAGGCTGGGGCATCTCCGGCTGCGCCCCCGAGAGCGACACCGCCCCGGCAGGCGACGAGCCCGGTGCAACCGACCCCACGACCGAGACCCCCGCCACCGAGACCGAAGCCCAGGAGCTGGACTGCGAGGACGGCTTCGACGACGACGACGACGGCCAGATCGACTGCGACGACAGCGACTGCGACGGGGTGTTCGTCTGTACCTGGCCGGCCAGCGTCGAGATCTTCAGCATCGTCGAGTACGACGCCAACTCGACCGCCGAGACCTTTGGCGTGACCGACTGCGCCCTGGACCTGGGCGGCTGGCTGGACGAGGGCGGCTCGGTGTCGATGTGCGACGGCTGCGACCTGCTGTACACCGGCGCGGTCACCTATGACATGGGGAACTGCCCCAGCGACTACATCACCACACCGAACCCCCTGGTCTACGGGTTCGTGTTCATCGACGAGCACACCCGCCAGGTGTCGACCCACGAGGACGGCGCCTGGGAGCTGCTGGGCGAGTCCACTCGCGGTGGTGACGGCACCTGGGAGCTCACCACCACCGAGACCGTGCTCTACGACGTGCCGCTCTTGGGCGAGGTCGACGTCGGCACGTTCACGATCCGTCGGACCTTCACCGACGGTTGAGCAGAGCCCAGGGCGTCAGCCGACTCCCTCCTGGGATATCTCGCGGCCGTGATCCTCCGCGCCCAGGACATCGAAGTCGCCTTTGCGGACAACCTGGTCCTCCGGGGCGCCGATCTGGCGGTGGCCGCTGGGGAGTGCGTGGGCCTGGTCGGGGCCAATGGCTCCGGCAAGTCGACCCTGTTGAAGGTGCTCGCCGGTGAGCTCAGCCCCGACGACGGCCAGGTCTACCGGGACGCGCCCGCCGGCCTGCTGCGCCAGGTGCCGGACCTGCCCGGCGCGACGGTCCAGGACGCCCTGGACGACGCCGTGGCCTGGCACCACGCCCTGGTCGGCGAGTACGAGGCCGCCATCGATCGGGAGGACATGGACGCCGCCGGACAGCTCCAGGACCGCCTGGACGAGGTCGGCTGGGCCATGGACCACAAGGTCGACGCGGTCTGCGAGCGCCTCAAGGCACCCACCCGGGACGCGACCATCTCGACCCTGTCCGGCGGAGAAGCCCGCCGGGTGGCCCTGGCCCGCGCGCTGCTGCGGACACCGGACCTGCTGCTGCTCGACGAGCCCACGAACCACCTGGACGCCGACACCATCGAGTGGCTCCAGGCCTTCCTGGACGGCTACCGGGGCGCGGTCGTGATGGTCACCCACGACCGCTACCTGCTCGAGGCCTGCGCGGATCGCATCGTCGAGGTCGAGGACGGCCTGACGGTCTCCTACGACGGCAGCTACGGGGACTACCTGGTGGCCCGGGCCGAGCGACGGTCCCGGCAGGAGCAGATCGAAGCCAGCCGGCTCAACACCCTGGCACGCGAGGCCGCCTGGGCGGCGCGGAGTCCGGCCGCGCGGAGCACCAAGCAGCGGGCCCGGCTCAAGCGCCTGGAAGACCTGCGAGACGCCCGTCCGCTCATGCGGGAGCAGACCTTCAGCCTGGACCTGCGCACGGGCTTCCGGGCGGGCAGCACGCTGTTGGAGCTCGAAGGCGTGGCCGGCGGCTACGACGGTGTGCCGCTCTTCGAGGACGTGGAGCTGTCGGTCCAGGCCGGGGATCGGATCGGCATCCTGGGGCCCAACGGCATCGGCAAGTCCACCCTCTTCGGCTTGATCCGGCGGGACCTGCAGCCCCTGGCCGGGCGCATCCACCTGGCCCCGCGGGTCCGGGTCGCCACCATCGACCAGGCCCGCAGCGGCCTGGACCCCACCGACACCCTGTTCGACGCCGCGGGCCACGGGAACAGCCATGTCACGGTGGGCGATCGCCCAGTGCACGTGGCGAGCTTCCTGCGGCGCTTCATGTTTCGCCAGGAACAGCTGGACCAGCCGGTGGCCAGCCTGTCCGGCGGGGAGCGGATGCGCCTGTTGTTGGCCCGGCTGATGCTCGAGGGCGGCAATCTGCTCCTGCTCGACGAGCCCACCAACGATCTGGACCTGATGACTCTGCGGGTGCTCGAGGACGCCCTGTGTGCCTTCGACGGCGTCAGCCTGGTCATCAGCCACGATCGGGCGCTGTTGGACCGGGTCTGCACCACGGTGCTGAGCTTCGAGGGCGGCGGGGTGGTCACGTCCTATGCATCGCGGACCCAGGCGCTGCGGGCCCTCGCAACAGCGCGGACCCAGGCGGCGAGCCCCAAGGCCCCCAAGCCCAGCGCGACCCCCCGCACCAAGGGCCAGCTGCCGAAGTCCCGGGGCCTGTCCTTCAAGGAGCGCAACGAGCTCGCGGGGCTGCCCGCCCGGCTGGAGGCCCTCGAAGCCGCCCACGAGGCCCTGGGTGAGACCCTGGGGGCGCCGGAGACCTACCAGCGGGACGCGGCGGCGATCGCCGAGCTCACGCGCACCTACGACGCGCAGCAGGTGGAGATCGAAGGGGCCTATGCGCGCTGGGAGGCCCTCGAGGCCCGCGCTGAGAACGCCTCGGGCTAAAGACTCTCGAGAAACGCCACCAGGTCCTGCAGGTCCGCCTCGTCCAGGTCCGCGGTCTCCCCCATCCAGCCGGCGACCGCCAGGTCCAGCACGTCCCGCAGCGTGGCCGCGGACCCATCGTGGAGGTAGGGCCCCGACGCCCCGATGCCCAGCAGCGACGGGGTGTTCATGGCGCCGTTCCCCAACAGGTCGTAGCTCCAGGGGTCGGTGTAGAGCGGCGGCACGTGGCAGCCGGCGCAGCCCACGTCCTGGCTCAGGAACAGCGTGCGGCCTCGCGCGATGGCGTCGGGGTCGCCGGCCGGTCGCGCGGGCAGGCGGTCCAGGTTGATCCAGCGGGCCATGGCGGCGGCCTGGCTGGGGCTGGGGCCGTCTCCGCCCAGGCGGGTCGTCGCGGTCAGGGTGGCTTCGGTGGCCACGCTGTCGACCTCGTCGGCCCACGTGACCGGCGCGGTCGCGTCCACGTCGCCGGCCAAAGACGGGGTCTGTCGGGGGCCGTGCTCCTGGAACCACTCCAGGCCATCGGTGCGGCCTTCGTAGTGACAGGTCGCGCAGGAAGCGCCGGTGCCATCCTGGACGATCTCGGGGGCCACGGCCGATGTGAACAGGCGGCGGCCTTCATCGAGCTCGGGGTCCGTCGCCGGGCGCACGGGCAGGCCGGCGAAGCCGAGCATGGTCGCGGCTTCGGCGCCCCGCTGGTTGTCCTCGTCCAGGAGCCAGTCCACGGCCGCCCCGACATCCAAGGCCCCGGCGGTGCCCGCCACCTGGAAGTCGCCGACCAGGGTGGCTTCGTCGGCCCAGGCCACGGCCCGGGGGCCCAGGGGCGCATCGATCAGCACGATCGGGTGCTCCAGGACGCCTCGGATCGGGTCCGTCACCGCGCTGTAGGTCAGCCTCACCAGCGCCACCAGGTCCGAGCCCTCCATCGTCGTGGCCAGGGTCTGACCATCTGGGGAGAAGGTCACCTGGGTCAGGTAGCTGCGACCGAACTGCGTGCTCTCGTCGCTGCGTTCGACCTCGCCCTTGATGTCCAGGAACTCGCTCTCGTCGGGCACAGGCTCGCCCCACGCCAGGGGCACCTTGACGATGTTGGGGTTGAAGCGGGCCATGCCCGGCGGCGGGTTGTTGGTGCTCCCGCCCCCGTAGTAGGTCACGGTCGTGGAGCCCTCCAGAGTCGCGTCCGACGAGGCGTCATTGTTGACCTGGAGACTGGGCAGCACGAGCCACTCCCCGTCTGGGGACACGTCCGGGTCCCCGGTGAAGCGTCCGACCAGATCCACCTCGCCCTGGAGCGTGGTCAGGTCCTGGACGCCTTGCACGACCGGCAGCGCCTGGGCCAGCACGCTTCCCGTCACCAGGTCGACCGTGTAGAGATCCCGGTCATAGGCGGACAGCACGTAGAGGTGCTGGTCGTCCGGGTGCAGCACGAGCCAGCGCGGATCGCCGGTCACCGGGAAGCGGCGCAGCTCGGTCAAGGTGTCGGCGTCCAGCTCGACCACCGCGTCCTCCTGGGACAGGGCCACGTACAACCGCTGTCCGTCGGCTCGCACCGCGATGCCATAGGGCTCGGCACCGACCTGGGCCTGGGTCAGCAGCGTCGGGGTGCCTTCGACCAGGTCGAGCTCGGCCACGGCCCCGGAGCCTCGCAGGGTCACGAAGATCCGATCGCCAGCGCAGTCCAGCCGGGTGGGACCTTCGTCGAGTGACAGCTGGTCCAGGCGCAGGGCCTGGGGGTCCAGCCACCCCAGGATGTCCTCGTGGGTGGCCAGCACGCCGAGCTGTTGCCGGTCTTCGGAGAGCAGCACGGTGCGGTCGCACACCAGGGTGGGCGGGACCGGATCCCCCAGCGCCAGGTCGTCGTCACTGGACTCGGGCACCGCCTGGGGCAGCCCCGGTGTCCAGTCGGCCGCGGGGGATGGCAGGATCGTCTGCCCGCCGGGCTGGGGCGCGACGGGCGGGGTTCCGGTCTCGGGCGCGGCACAGCCGCTGAGGGCGATCAGCAGAGAGATGGGCTCCACGACGAGCTCCTGGGGCGGAAGGTGCTCTGTCCGTGTCCCGGGCCCCAGAACCCTTCGGTGAAGGAAACCAGGCGCTCGGGGCACTGACCCGCGGAGCCTTCCCGTGATCCAACTCGCCCTGTTCGCCTGGCTGGGCTGCGAGCCGATGCTCGCCCCCGGCCCGTCCGACCCCGCTGCTTCGGCCAAGGGCTTGCGCATGGGCGAGGAGGCCTGTGACGGGCTGGACGACGACGCCGACGGGCTGGTCGACGAGGCCTGGGACCGGGACGGCGACGGCTTCGCCACGTGCGGCCTGCCGGACCGCCCCTGGGACTGCGACGACCGCGACGCGCTCCGGGCTCCGGGAGCCCCCGAGCTCTGCAATGGCGAGGACGACGACTGCGACCGCCGGGTGGACGAAGACGCCGACGACCGCACCACCTGGTACGTGGACGCAGACGGCGACGGCTACGGCACGGCTGCCGGCGCGATGCTCGCCTGCGACGCACCGGGAGGCTGGGTCGATCTTGCCGGCGACTGCGACGACACCACCGCTGCCGTCAACCCCGGCGCGAGCGAGCGCTGCGATGCCGTGGACCGGGACTGTGACGGGGAGGCCTGGGACGCCGCCTCGCCTCCGTCCTGGTACGCCGATGCAGACCAGGACGGGGCAGGGGACCCCGCCAACGCAGTGCCTGCGTGCACCCAGCCTTCGGCCCGGGTCCACGACGCCCTGGACTGTGATGACACCGACCCCACGCGGTCCCCGGACACCGCCGAGGTCTGGTACGACGGCATCGACAACGACTGCGATGCCAGCACGACAGACCTGGACGCCGACGGCGACGGCTCCCCGTCCATCCTGGACTGCGACGACAGCGACCCGAACCGGACCCCTGGGGCCACCGAAGGCTGCGACGGGGTCGACAACGACTGCGATCACGTGGCCGACGAAGGGGCCTTGGACGCGCCGACCTGGTACCTCGACGCCGACGGCGACGGCCACGGCGGCTCGAGTGTCGGCCCCGCCTGTGAGGGGGACGCGGACCACGTCACGACGTCCGGAGACTGCGACGACGACGAGGCGACGGTGCACCCCGGCGCCCAGGAGATCTGCGGCAACGGCCTGGACGACGACTGTGACGGCACCGCGTGGGGCTGCGAGCTGAGCGGGACGGTGGACCTGGCGGACGTGAGCCCGCTCTTCACGGACAGCTACGACAACGGGGGTTGCGGGGTGGCTGTCGGAGACCTGACCGGGGACGGCCTGGCGGATCTGGTGGTGGCCGAGTCCAGCGACGCCGCCCTGGCCCAGCCCAGGTCCGGTTCCATCCGAGTCTTCGAGTCGCCCCTGGACCGCCTTGCGACCACCCAGGTGTCGATCGGCCAGGCCATGGGCGAGGAGAGCGACGACGGCGCCGGAGAGGCCCTGGCCGTCATCGGTGACCTGGACGGCGACGGCTACGCCGAGCTCTTGATCGGGGCGCCCACGGCGGGGAGCCAGAATCGTGGCGCCGCCTATGTGCTCAGGGGCCCCCTGGTCGGCAGCTTCCCCTTGGGAGAGGCCCCGTTCATCGTGCGAGGCGATTACCCCTCGGACTACGTGGGCATGGCGACGGCCGCGCTCGGTGACCACGACGGGGATGGCTCGGACGACTTCGCGGTAGGAAGCAGCAACTGGAACACCAGCGGGAGTGACGATGGCATGGTCGCGGTGTTCTCCGGCCCGGCCTGGGGCACCTGGACTCTGGACGAGGCGCCCCTGCGAATCGTGACGACGCGGTCGAGCACCACCGGCCACGGGGACGTGGTCGAGAACCTGGGAGACGTGGACGGCGACGGCCTCTCCGACCTGGGGGTGGGCCTGTGGTACGGCAACGCGGTGCACGTCTTCCTGGGCGGCGGCCACAGCGGCGAGGTCGACCTGGACGATGCCGACTTCATCATCGAAGGCAGCGCCTCTGGCGACCGACTGGGCACTGCGGTGGCCGGCCAACAAGACGTGGACGGCGATGGGCTCGCCGATCTGGCCGCTGGCGCGCCGGAGAGCGGCAAGGGCAGGGCGTATCTGATCCTGGCGCCCCTGGGCTCCGGGAGCGTCGACAACGCAGACGCGACCCTGGTCGGAGAATCAGGGGCCGACGAGCAAGGGACCTCGGTCGCCCTGGGCGACTACGACGGCGACGGGATCGGCGACCTGGCGACGGGTGCCCCGGGGTACTTCAAGGGGGGAGGCATCAAGGGCGCGGTCTACGTGACCTTTGGCCCGGTCAGCGGCGCCGTGGACTTGGCCATTCAGCCGGACCTGCGTGCCATAGGACCCGGGTCCACCAGCGCGGGAGACCGGCTGCTTCACCTCGGGGACCTGGACGGCGACGGCACGGACGAGCTGCTGGTGCCGTCGGAAAACGAGGACGAGATCCATCTTCTGCAAGGGGGCTCGGGATGGTAGCCCTGGTGCTGATGCTGGCCTGCGGCCCACCGGCGACGACAGCGCCCGAGCCGGTTCCAGACGCTCCGGTCGAGCCCGTGGTGCTGGTCGCTCCCTACCGGACGAGCATCCCGCGACAACCAAAGGAGCTCTGCGACGGCCTCGACAACGACTTCGACGGCCGCATCGACGAGGACTTCGACCGCGACGGCGACGGCTTCACCCGCTGCGAGGAGCAAGCGGACTGCGACGACGACAACCGGCTCGTGCACCCGGGCGCTGTGGAGTACTGCGACGTCCTGGACCACGACTGTGACGGCTCGACCGACGAGTCCGGCGCGGTGGACGCGCACACCTGGACCCGCGACGGGGACCAGGACGGTCACGGCGACGACGCCCAGCCCCTGGTCTCCTGTCGCCAGCCCGAGGGCTACGCAGCTTCGGCCGGGGACTGCGACGACACGGATCCGGACATCCACCCCGGTGCCCCGGAAGCGTGCGACCACGTGGACTGGGACTGCGACGGCGAAGTCCTCGACGACCACGCCCTGGATGCGGGCCAGTGGGTCAGCGACGCGGACGGGGACGGCTACGGCACCGGGTCTGGGATCCCTTCGTGCGAGCCGATCGAGGGACTGGTCGACCAGCACGGGGACTGCGACGACGCCGATCCCGCGGTGAGCCCCGGCGCCGTCGAGGTCTGGTACGACGGGGTGGACCAGGACTGCGACGGGGGCTCCGACGACGACGCAGACCGCGACTCCTTCATTCCCGTCGCGTTCGGCGGGACGGACTGCGACGACGAGGCAGAGCAGGTCTCGCCCGCCCAGGCCGAACAGTGCAATGGCGTCGACGACGACTGCGATGGCCAGGTCGACGAGGACGCCACCGACGCCTTCACCGTCTACGTCGACAGCGATGGCGACGGCTTCGGGGGCACCGAGGACGGAGAGGTCTGCCAGGTGGAGGCCGACCAGACCACCACGCCTGGAGACTGCGACGACAGCGACAGCGCCCGACACCCAGGGGCGGCAGAGACCTGGTACGACGGCGTGGACCAGGACTGCGCTGGCGACGACGACGACGACGCCGACGGCGACGGCCACCTGCCCGAGTCCCTGGGCGGCTGGGACTGCGATGACGAGGATCCAGAGGCCCGGCCGGACACCCACTGGTACGCCGACGCAGACGGCGACGGGTTTGGGGAACCTGGACAGGCGTGGACCGGCTGCGAGCGGCCCGACGGCATGGTCGCCGACGAGACCGATTGCGACGACGGCGACCCGTCCACCTACCCCGCCGCCCCAGAGCTCTGTGATGGTGTGGATCGCGACTGCGACGGCGCCGTCGACGAAGCCGGGGCCCAGGGCGAGCAGACCCAGTACTGGGACGCCGACGGGGACGGCTACGGCACCTCGGACGCGGCCACGATCGTCGCATGCCCGGGCAAGGCTGGCTACGCGCCATCCACCGGCGACTGCGACGACTCCGACAGCCGGATCTGGGTCGGCGCGGCCGAGGTCTGCGGGGACTGGGTCGACAACGACTGTGACCTGTCCACCCCTGCCTGCGGCCTGGGCGGGGACATGCTCGCCGAGCACGGAGAAGGCTGGATCCTGGGCAGCCAGGCCGGCGAAGAGGCCGGCTCGAGCCTGGTGGCGGCCGATCTGGACGGCGACGGCGTGACCGGGCTGGGCATCGGCGCTCCAGCGTGGGACGGGGGCAGCGGCCGGCTGGGCTGGTACACCAGTGCCGGGTCCGGGGACCAGGTCCTCGACGACGCCTGGCTGGTGGTCGCCGGGGCCCAGGGCGACGAGGGGGTGGGGAGCGCCACGGCCACCGTGGACGCAGACGGCGACGGGCTGCTGGACCTGATCGTCGGCGCGCCCGGTGCGGACAGCGGCTGGGGCGAGGTCTGGCTCTTGCTCGCCCCTTCGGGGGGCACCCTCGGGGCCGGCGACGCCGACGGCGTGTGGGCGGGGGTGGACGGGTCCGCTGCCACCGGCGCCGCGGTGGTCTCCTTGGGCGGGGATGCCGACGGCGACGGACTGGAGGACTGGGTGGTCGGCAGTCCCGGGGCCAGCGGCGGCGCAGGCCTGGTCACCGGGTACAGCGGCAGCGGCGAGAGCGGTGGGTCCATGGCCGGCTCAGACGTGACCGACGCCCTGGGAACCGCCGTCGCCAGTGCCGGCGACGTGGACGGCGATGGCTTGCCCGACGTGGTGATCGGGGCACCGGGCGCGGCGTTCCTGGGCACCGATGGCGGCGCCGTCGCGCTGGTGCTGGGGCCGCTGCCGACCGGGGCCGTGATCCTGGATGGCGACGCGGTGCTGTTCGGCAGCTACGCCGGCGACGCGCTGGGCACCAGCGTCGCGGGGGCCGGCGACGTCGACGGCGACGGCCTCGACGACCTGTGGCTCGGCCAGCCGGGCGCGGACAGCAACGGCACCGACGCCGGCAGCGCGTGGTTCGTGTCCGGCACGGTGCGCGGGGTGCAGCTGGCCGGCGACGTGGGCGCCATGGTCCTGGGCGAGAGCGCCCACGACGGCGCCGGGGGTCAGGTCTCTGCAGCGGGCGACCTGGACGGCGACGGCCACGGGGACCTGGCCCTGGGGATCCCAGCTCGGTACTACGGCGCGTCCGAGACCGGGGCCGTGGCGGTGTTGTTGGGACCCTTGACGGGGACCCACGACCTGGCGACCGACAGCGACCTGCGGGTGCTGGGCCAGGGGGCCTACGACCACCTGGGCGCAGCGTTCGTGGTCGGCCAGGACTTCACCGGGGACGGCACCCTGGATCTCTGGGCGGGGGTGCCGGGCCTGGACGAAGGGGGGAGCGCCGCGGGGGGGGCGGTCTTGTTCACCGGGGACGCGGAGGAGTAGGGTCGGCGGGCAGGCCGGTGGGGAGCGGCAAGGGGACGAACGTCCGTACTTCGGACGTTCGTCCCGCCCAACTCAGTTGGAGGCCCTCAAAGTCCGAAGTACGGACGTTCGTCACCCGCGGCGATCGGCCGAGGGGACGTGCCCTGCTCGATCACGTCCACGACCAGCCGCTTGAAGGCGGCGATCTCCCCCCAGACCCCCAGGTCCAGGTTGCCGGCCAGGTCCGCCACCTGCTGGGCGATGTCCGGCGCGGTCACCACATAGGGCAGCCCCAGCCTCGCGGCCTTGTCGACAAAGGTCGGCGGCCCGGCCACGCGGACCGTGTGTCCCCGCGCCTGGAGCGCCTGGGCCAAGGCCAGCTGAGGCTGCACGTCGCCTCGGGTTCCTGCCGGTGCGAGCAGGATCTTCATCGGGTGCACCCCCTCCTCGTGCCCAGGATACGCCCGGAGCCATGATCCCAGCCCTGCCCGTCGACCTGGCCTGCCCCCCCACCCACGTCGAGACCGGCATCCGGGTCGAGACCGTCGCCACGGGCTTCCTGACCGAGCGCCGGGACCGGATCTTGGACCGGGGCGACCTGGAGGGCACCCACGACATGGTGCACACCGTCGGCCTGATCCACCACCCCGACGGCCTGGTGGTGGTCGACAGCGGCCTGGGCACGTCCACGGTCGAGGGCCGCTTCCCCACCTTCCCCCTGGGCATCCTGGACATCACCCTGCCCGCCGAGGAGACCCTGGCGGCCCGGCTCACCGAGGCCCCCGACCGCTTCCTGCTGACCCACGGCCACTACGACCACGTGGGCGGCCTGACCGACTTCCCCGAGACGCCGATCTGGCTCGACAGCAGGGAGCTCACGCGCCTGTGGACCCAGCCCGGTGTGCCGCGACGGACCTACAAGCACCTGGCCTGGGCGCCCCAGGACCTGGCCAGCGGCGGCGACCGGGCCGTGCTGGGCCGCGCAGCGGTCGACGTGATGGGCGACCACAGCATCTGGCTACTGTCGACGCCGGGCCACACCCCCGGGACCGCCGCCGTGCTGGTGCTCACCGACAACCGCCCATGGCTGTTCCTGGGCGACACGGCCTGGGTCTATGCCCACCTCGAGGACAGCCGCCGCCCGGGCCTGGTCAGCACCCTGGTCGACGCCGAACCCGACCAGCTCGAGGACAGCCTGGCATGGGCTCGCTGGCTCTACGCGTCGTGCCCGGACCTGGTGGTGGTGCCGGGACACGAGGCCGTCGAGGCGGACCCGCGCAAGTCGGCGGATCCTTCAGACGAGTCTCAAGTCCCGTAGATCACCAGGTCCGGCAGCTCCCGGTAGCGCTCGGCCAGATCGGTGCCGTAGCCCAGCACGAACACGTCCTCGATGGCGAAGCCCACGTGCTCCACCGGCACCGGGACCACCCGGCGGCTCGGCTTGTCCAGCAGCGTCGCGGTCCGCAGGCTCGCCGGCCCGAGCGCGGCCAGGTGGGCCTGGGCAAAGGCCAGGGTGCGCCCGGTGTCGACGATGTCGTCGACCAGCAGCACGTGACGGCCTGCGACCGGGTGGCGCAGGTCGCTGTCCAGGGTCACAGTCCCGCTGGACTCGGTGCCAGCGCCGTAGCTGGTGAGCCCCAGGAAGTCGCACTCGACCCAGGGCAGGTGCGGGCTCAGTGCCCGGATCAGGTCGGCCTGGAACACCAGACAGCCCTTGAGGGGGCCCACGACGACCAGCCCCTCCGTGTGCGCTCCCGTGGGCACGGCCGCTGCGATCTCGGCGCCGAGCTCGGCCACCCGGGCCGCGATCTGTGCGGCGCTGAACAGGGTCTTCATGGACTTGCCTCCAGGGCCTGCCAGGCGCCGATCTGGGCGGACACGGCCTCGCGGGCGGCGCGGGCCATCTGACGGGCGTCATCGTGATCCTGGGGCCGAAGCACGGCCAGCACGCCGGCGTGTATGTCGACCCAGAACTTCCGAGGCAGGAGCTGGCCCTTGCCCAGGATGTGCCGGGTGCCCTCGACGCCGCACACCAGCACCGGCACCCCGGCCTCCCGCGCGATCTGGAAGGCCCCTCGCCTGAACCGGGCCACACGGCCGTCGGCGGAGCGGGTGCCTTCGGGGAACATGAGCACGCTCCGACCGGCCTGGAGCTCCCTCAAGCAGCGGTCCGCGGTCTGCCCGTCCAGGCCCATGTCCGCCGGAATCTGGCCCGACAGGGACATGAACCAGCCCAAGAACGGGATCTGGAACAGGCTGTGCTTGGCCACCACCCGAAAGGGGATCGGGAGGTGCATGAGCGCCGGGATGTCCAGGACCGAGGCGTGGTTCGACACGATCACGCAGGGGGGCTGAAGCGGCCTGTCGAAGCCGGTCCGGTGGAGGGTCCAGTTGGGCATCGCCCCATAGACCACCGGGCCCCAGACCCGACCGCCCAGGCGGGCTCCGAGGTGCCTGTCGAAGGGCCAGGCCAGCAAGGTGACCACGCTCAACGCGACAAAGCACGCCAGCGAGACGCCCAGGAAGATGGGCCACGCAAACGCGCCGTTGGCCAGGTAGCGAATCCGCTTCACCAGGCCCGCCTATCCAACACCGCGCCCCCAGGCCTGGGTTAGCCTTGGCCCATGTCCGATGACACCGAAGACGTCGACCGCACCTTCGAACAGGCCCTCACCGAGCTCGAAGAGCGCGTGCGACGCCTGGAGGCCGGGGACCTGAGCCTCGAGGACTCGCTCCAGCTGTTCGAGCAGGGCATCCACCTGACCCGGGAGTGCCACGAGAAGCTCGACGCGGCGGATCAGAAGCTGGTGGAGCTGACCCGCACCCCCGAAGGCCAGCTCAAGGAGCGGGAACTCTAGAAAATTCTCGACCGGCGGGCTCAACTCTTCCGCCGTTCGATCCGAGACCTCAAGTGATGGTCTTGATCCTCCTTGCCACCGCTGCCTTCGCTGGGTCTTCCCCGGGCCCCGATGCTCAGCGCGCCGCGGCACAGCAGTGGCACGAGCAGAGCGCCCGTGCCGCGACCGCGAGCCCCACCGGCCTGGACGGCTGCGCCCAGGTCCTGGGCGAGCCCGTCTCCGAGAAGGCCTTCGACCACGCCCTGGAGCGGGTCGTGCCCAACACCCGCTGCGTCGATGTCCAGGGCCGGGTCGCCCTGCTGAATCCCACCGTCGCCACCACGGCCCGCTACGCGCCAGAGCTGCTCCCCTGGGAGCCGAACGCGCCGGCCGCCGACGCCTGCAGCACCGACGGCAGCCCGTGCCTCGACGCCCGCGGCGTGCTCCACGTGCCCAGCAGCGCCCTGCTGGCCCAGGTCCGTCCTCCGACACGGGTGGACCGCCCCACTCGCGCCGCCTTCCGGGACGCCGGCCTGACCGAGGCCACCGTCCAGGTCCGGATCCTGGTCAGCCCCCAGGGCCAGGTCCTCGACGCCGAGGTGCTCGAGGGCCCCGAGCCCGCCCACGCCCTGGCTCTGGCCACCATCGGCGCCTGGCAATTCCAGCCGGTGATCGCCGACGGCCGCCCGCGGGACGTGCGCACCGACCTGGCCCTCACCTTTCGGGTCCGCTGAGCGCGCTTCTCGCCTGATTCCCCAGAGTTCTTGCCGTTCTACGTGAACGCCGGACGAACTCCGGACACCTCGCGATGTCCCAGGGTGGTAGATGACCACCCCCCCGCACCTTATGATTGCGGGTCCCGCGAGCTGACGGCGAATGTTCGACACCGTTGGAAAGAACCGCAAGGCCAACCGCCGCCGCCAGGCCGGCGCCATGCTGCTCGCCTTGCTCCTCACAGGCAGCACCACCAGCGCCGCCGTGTTCATGGGCACCCAGATCGTCGAGGAGGTCGAAGACGACGACCCGGTCGAGGTGACCTTCATGGACGAGGCCGCGCCGCCGCCGCCTCCCCCGCCCCCGCCTCCGGCCCAGGCCGAGTCCAAGGAAGAGGAGACAGAGGAAGAAGAAGAGGAAGAAGAGGAAGAAGAGGAGGAAGAGGAAGAAGAGGAGGAGCCCGAGGAGATCGAAGAGCTCCCCGAAGAGATCCCCGAGCCCACCAAGAAGGAGCCCGAGGTCGCTGGCGTCGAAGGCGGCATGGAGGGCGGCGAGGAAGGCGGCGAGGTCGGCGGCGTGATCGGCGGCCAGATCGGTGGCGTGCTCGGCGGTCAGCTTGGCGGCACCGGCGTGCGTGCGGTCCACTGGACCGAGGTCCGCCCCAAGAAGCGCGTCGACCCCAAGACCCCACGCGCGGCGATCGAGCTGGGCCTGACCGACGAGCGCTGCAACGTGCGGCTGTTCATCAACGAAAAGGGCATCGTCACCGACGTCAAGACCGAGGCCTGCCCGGCCATCTACAAGGACAACGCCGTCGCCGCGGCGTGGAAGTGGAAGTTCTACCCCTACAAGATCGAGGGCAAAGCCCAGAAGGCGCAGTTCGTGCTGACCTTCCGCTTCGTGCTCAAGTAGCCAGCCCCAGACGCATTCTCAGAGGTCGCGATGAGTTTTAATATTGCCGACATCCTTGGCCACGCAGGCATCGACGTCCTGGTCGTCCTGATCGTGCTCACCCTCATGGGCATCGGGAGCATGTACGTAGGCCTGGAGCGGTGGGTCACCTTTGGCAAGGCCCGGAACCAGTCCCGCGAGCTCGCCGAGACCCTGACCGGTCACCTGGCCAAACAAGACATCGCCGGGGCGCTCACCGCGACCCAAGACGCCACCGTCAAGAACGCCTACCTGGGCCACATGCTCAGCGTGGGCCTGGCCGAGCTCGATGCCCGCAACCAGGTCGATCGCCATGGCCTCAACGCCGCCCGTCGGGCCATGGACCGCCGGTCCGTGCGGGAGTCCGCCGAGCTCCGCCGGGGCATGAACATCCTGGCGACCACCGGCTCCACCGCCCCCTTCGTGGGCCTGGTCGGCACGGTGCTGGGCATCATCAACGCCTTTGGGGCCATGGGAGAGACGGGCTCTGGCGGTCTGGCGTCGGTCTCGGCCGGCATCGCCGAGGCCCTCATCGCGACCGCCTATGGCATCGCCGTCGCCATCGTCGGCGTGTGGCTCTACAACTACTTCACCGCCCGGGTCGACGCGATCATCAACGACATCACCGTGGCGATCGACGAGTTCATGGACTGGGGCGAGAAGTCCCTGCTGGCCATGGCCGAGGGCGGCGAGGACGCTCCGACCGCAGAAGCCCCCGCCAAGTGAGCCGGACCCCGACCCGCAGCGCCGCGCCGGAGCCTTCGCCATGGGCATGAACATCGGAGGCAGGGGCGGTGCGATGTCCGACATCAACGTCACGCCCCTGGTGGACGTGGTGCTGGTGCTGCTGATCATCTTCATGGTCGTCACCCCGATGCTGAGCTCGGGCGTCGACGTCAAGCTGCCAGCCGCCAAGACCACCACGTCGGTCCAGGACAACGGCCAGCACCTGGTGGTGTCGATCCGCGACGACGGCGCAGTGTTCGTGGACAGCAAGCAGGTCTCCATCGAGACCCTGGTCGACGCGGTCAACGCCGAGTACCGCAAGGACCCGAACCGGGCGGTGCTGATCAAGGCCGACAGCAGCCTGTTCTACGGCCAGGTGCGCGAGGTCATGGACGTGCTCAACGAAGGCGGCCTGAGCACACTGCTGCTGGCCGCCGACAAGCTCCAGGACGAGAGCTGACCATGGGCTTCAACATGAACAAGGGGAGCGGCCCCGACAGCGACATCAACGTCACCCCGCTCATCGACATCGTCCTGGTCATGCTGATCATCTTCATGGTGATCACGCCGCGCACGGTCGAGGAGATGGCCGCCAACCTGCCCTCCCAGACCAAGCAGCAGCGCCCCAAGGACGACAAGCCCGACCAGCTGCTCGTGGCCGCCTACGACAACGGCGAGATCGCGTTGAACCTCAAGGTCATGGAGCGCAAGGAGCTGTTCAAGCAGCTACGCAAGCGCCTGCGGGCCAAGGACAAGAAGGTCGTGTTCGTCGACGCCCACCCCAACCTGGAGTACGGCAAGGTCGTCGAGGTGATGGACCTGGTGCGCGACGCCGGGGCCGATCGGGTCGGCCTGGCTCGCCTCAAGGACGACGGGCCCGCCCGGGTGTCCACCGCCCCTCCAGAGGGGGCAGAGGGCGCAGCGCCTCCCGCCGAGGGATAGACCCCCCGGCATGACCGGATTCGACCTCGAAGCGTGGGCAGCCCCCCGTCGCGCATCCCTTCAGCAGCACCTGGACGGCCTGTTCCAAGACGCCATTCCCCCCAGCTTCGGGGTCATGTGCCGCTACCCGCTCCAGACCGGCGGCAAGCGCATGCGGCCGCTGCTTGCGATGGCCGCCTATGAAGAGACCAGCGGCACGGACAGCTCGGAGCTGCTGATGCCCCTGTGGGCCAGCATCGAGCTGATCCACACCTACTCCCTGGTCCACGACGACCTGCCGGCGATGGACGACGACGACGAGCGCCGGGGGCACCCGACCGTGCACAAGCTGCACGGCGAAGCCGCGGGCATCCTGGTCGGCGACGCCCTGCTGACCGAAGCCTTCCGCCAGCTCCACGTGTGCCGGATGCTGGACAGCGACACCCGTGTGGCGCTGCTCCACGAGCTCTCCCACGCCAGCGGCTACGCCGGCATGATCGGCGGCCAGGCCCTGGACCTGGGCCTGGGGGGCCCGGTGACCGACCTGGAGACCCTGGTGGCCCTGCACCGCCGCAAGACCGGTGCCCTGATCCAGGCCGCCGTGCGCATGGGGGCCATCGCTGGCGGCGGCGACGAGATCCAGAGTCACGCCTTGGACAAGCTGGGGCGGGACCTTGGTCTGGCCTTCCAGCTCGCCGACGACGTGCTCGACGCCGACCAGGACGCCGGCGACGACGGGCCTCCCAGCTTCGTGAAGCTGCTCGGGGTGGGCGAGACCACCCGCCGGGCCCAGGAGCTCGCCGACAACGCCCTGTCCGCGCTCGACGTGCTGGAGCACCCGGCCCTGGAAGCCCTGGCCCGCTACACGGTCGACCGCCACATCTA
>CAZFLE010000006.1:0-5482 GCA_964519895.1 uncultured Enterobacterales bacterium
CGCGTGGTCGAGCGACTTCTCCAGCGTCACCTCGGTCCCAGCGGAGCCTTGCTTGGTTCGGCTGAGCACGTGCCTGCCCAGCCCGTCGTACTCGTGCACCGCGGAGCTGGCGCCTTGGGTCGCGGTGAGGGTCGGGGGCGACGCCGTCAGCGAGTAGGCGAAGCTCTTGGGGTCGTCGGCGGTGGGCGTGACCGAGGTGAGTCGACCGATGCCGTCATAGCCGAGCGTGGCCGTGTTCCCGTTGGCATCGGTCGAGCTGGTGACCTGGCCCGTGTGAGCTGGATCCAGACGTAGTATTCCCCGCCGATGGCGGTGGTCAGGGCACTGTCGAACAGCAGTCGCCCGCCCGGGTTGACCAGCCAGCCCACCCCAGCCCAGCCGTCGTCGTGGACAGGCGAGAGCTGTTCGTCCACAATCTTGGAGCTGTAGGTCCGGCGAATGCACATGTCCAGGCCGTAGGCGCCGTCGATGCACATGTCCGAGTAGTCCAGGCTGAGCTGGCCACTGAAGAGATCGATCTGTTCCTGGGCCGTGAAGACCATGGCCGCGCGGCTGGGGTCCACGCCCTGCTGCGCGTAGGGGGTGTCGACCCAGCCAGGCACGTAGGCGTGGGCCTGGGGGGCCAGGAAGGCGACGGAGAGCGCGGCGAAGAGACGGGCAGAAGCACGGAGATGGCGTGGCATGGCGTCCAACCTGTGGGGCAGGACCGCGGCGGAAGGCTGCCGGGTCAGCCGTCGAGCCAATCAAGGACTGTGCCTCGCATCACACCGTGTGATCTCAGTCACTTGGGAGGTCCGGCCCGATCACTCCGTCCAATCCCCGACACTCAGGGTGTCGGAGGTTGACACCCCCACCCTTCGTGGTCACGGCCATCGCTCGTCTCTCGCGTCACCCCGATCGACGGGCTCTACGCACTCCGTCTCACAGGCCCGCGCAGCACGATGCCCGGCAAGATGCGGGCCAGGCGGGCCAGGGAACGCTCAGTCCCCCGGTGTACGCGGGTGCACCCGGCGATCGGTAGCGGTCCAGGGGGCTCCGGAGCGCATCGCGCTGAGTTCCTGGTGCTTCAGCTGATGCAGCGGGGCATGATCGTCGAGGTCGACCACCTGCCGGCGCGGGCCTACGAGCGGGCCTTCGAGCTGGCGGCGCAGCACGACTGCCCGCTGAACGGCTCACACGGCCGCACCAGGCGGTAGGCTGTGTGCCGACCTCGGACGCCAGGCAGGGGAGATCACGTGTTCTCGCTTCTATCCTTCGCGCTGCTGGGCTGTGCCAACCTGTGGGTAGGCGACGACCGGCTCTGCGACGAGTCGCAGGCCCGAACCCACTACTTCCTGGACGCCGACGGGGACGGCTTCGGCGATCCGGACCAGGACATGGGCTGCGAGAACCCGGGCGAGCAGTACGTGACCGTGGACCAGGCCACGGACTGCGACGACCTGGAGCCCGAGGCCTGGCCGGGGGCCGAGGAGACCTGCGACGCCATCGACAACGACTGCGACGGCGGGGTGGACGAGGGCCTGGTGGCCGCGGCCTGGGCCGACCTCGACGGCGACGGGTACGGAGACCCGAACAGGCCCGCGGTGACTTGCGAGACCCTCAGCGGCTACGTCGAAGACGCCACGGATTGCGACGACGGCGATCCGACGGTGCACGTGGCCGGCACCGAGCTCTGTGACGGCGTGGACAACGACTGCGACGGGCTGACCGACGAGCCGGACGCCCAGGACGCGGCCGTCTGGTACGTCGACGCCGACCAGGACGGCTACGGCGTGGCCGGCGCCCAGGACCAGACCGCCTGTGAGGCCCCCAGCGGCTACGTCGCCGACCAGACCGACTGCGACGACCTCGACCCGGAGATCTCCCCGGCGGGCACCGAGGTCTGCGACGGCGTGGACAACGACTGCGACGACCCTGGCGACGGCTCCGGCATCGACGAGGACGACGCTGTCGACGCCGCGACCTGGTATCCGGACCTGGACGGCGACGGCTTCGGGGCCACCGGGGACCAGGACCGGGTGGCCTGCTCGGCCCCCGAGGACCACCGCGCAGCCTCCACCGACTGCGACGACACCGACGCGGAGATCCACCCGGACGGGATCGAGGTCTGCGACGGCGCCGACAACGACTGCGACGGCGTGGGCGACGAGGACGACGCCGTCGACGCGCCCACCTGGCACCTCGACGCGGATGGCGACGGCTTCGGCGACGCCACCACCACCGCCACGGCCTGCACCGCCCCCAGCGGCCACGTCGCCGACGACACCGACTGTGACGACACCACGGCCCTGGTCAGCCCCGGCGGCGTGGAGCGATGTGCCATAGGCGGCGACGAGGACTGCGACGGCGACGTGGACGAAGGCGGGGCGGTGGACGCCAACACCTGGTACGCCGACGCGGACAGCGACGGCTACGGCACCCCCGACTACAGCGTCGCCGCCTGCGAGGCCCCCACCGGGTACGTCGACGACGACCAGGACTGCGACGACGGCGACAGCAGCCTCACCCCCGACACGGTCTGGTACGGCGACGCCGACGGGGACGGCTACGGCCTCGACAGCGACGTACTGACCGTGTGCGAGCAGCCCAGCGGGTACGTGGGCGAGGGCGGAGACTGCGACGACACCGACGACACGGCCTTCCCCGGGCAGCTCTGGTACTTCGACAGCGACGGCGACGGCTACGGCGACGCCACGGCCGTGCTGGAGAGCTGCACCGGTCCGCTGGGCTACGTGCTCGACGACACCGACTGCGACGACGCCCGGGCCTCGATCAGCCCCGAGACCACCTGGTACCTGGACGACGACCAGGACGGCTACGGCGTCGCCGACGACAGCGTGGCGTCCTGCGAGGCCCCCGAGGGCTACTCGGCCCTGGAGTCCGGAGACTGCGAGCCCGACGATCCGGCCTGGAGCAAGACCTGTCCCTGGGTGCTGGTCCAGGCGGGAGGCCACGGGGGCTGCGGCGTGCGCTCCGACGGCACCGCCGAGTGCTGGGGGCGCATCATCGAGCAGGGCGACCTGACGCCGACGGACCCGGTGGACTTCGTGCAGCTCAGCGTCGGCTACGACCACGCCTGTGGCCTCAACAGCGACGGCAGCTTCGAGTGCTGGGGCCTCGAGGAGGACGGCGAGCTCAGCGAGGTCTCGAGCGACGCCGACTTCACCCAGGTGCTGGCCGGCCAGGCCTACACCTGTGGGCTGCGCACCGGGGGCACCGTGGAGTGCTGGGGCCGCAGCGACAACGACGTGCCCCAGGACGTGCCGTCGGACTCGGACTTCGTCGAGCTCTTCGGTGGCGGCTGGAACGTCTGCGGGCGCCACAGCACCGACGACATCACCTGCTGGGGCGAGGATACCTACGAGGTCGACGAGGCCCCGGACGGCCTCCAGGCCACCGAAGTCGCGGTCACCAAGTACTTCGCCTGTGCGCTGACTCTGGACACCGCCATCGAGTGCTGGGGCCGGGACGGGGAGGAGCTCGGCACGCCGCTCAGCGACCTCTCGGGGGTCGAGCACATGTTCGGGACCCGCACCGCTGTGTGCCTGCAGTACGAAGACGGCGAACTGGCTTGCTGGGGCACCGAGCTCCACGACATCCAGGACCCCCCCGAGGACGGCGACATCGTCGAGGCCTCCAGCGGCTTCCACCACGCCTGCGTGCTGCACGAGACCGGGCACATCACCTGCTGGGGTGGGGAGGCCGAGGGGGCCTGCTGGCACCCCATCGACGGCTACCGGGCCGCAGCGGCAGGGCCCTACTCCACCTGTGGCATCTCCGAGTCCCTGACCTGCTGGGGAGAGGACGCCGACCTGGCCCTGCCTCTCATGGACAGCGTGGAGCTGCGCCTCGGCCAGCCCTTCGGCTGTGGCCTGGAGGAGACCGGCAACGTGATGTGCTGGGGCAAGGACCTGGACGAGCAGGTCCTCGGCTCGGTCGAGGTCGAGGACGCGGTGAGCTTCTCCCTGGGCAGCCGCCACGGCTGCGCGATCACCGAGTCTGGGGCGCTCGACTGCTGGGGCACCGGCGACGAGTACGGCCAGACCACGGACGTGCCGACGGACTCGGACTTCGTCCAGCTCGAGGCCATGTTCGAGCACACCTGTGCCGTGCACGAGGACGGCACCGTGACCTGCTGGGGCAAGGACGAGCACGGCGAGTCCACGGTGCCCGAGGACCTGGTGGACGTGCTCCAGGTCACGACCGGCTTCCACCACTCCTGTGCTCGGCACACCGACGGCGCGATCACCTGCTGGGGGCGCGACAGCAACGGCGAGGTCTCGAACGCGCCCACGGGCACCGGCTACACCCACCTGACCTCGGGGGGCGGCTCCTCCTGCGTGCTGGACCTGGTCGGCGCGATGACCTGCTGGGGCAGGATCGACGAGGACTACGCCGCCGACATGCCCACCGGCGCGGACTTCGTCGACGTCTCCTCCGGCCGCTACCACGCCTGCGCGCTGCGCAGCTCGGGGGAGCTCGCGTGCTGGGGCCCCGACGACGAAGGCGAGATCTCGGACACGCCCACCGACAGCGGGTACACCCAGGTCGTCGCGTCGGACACCTTCGGTTGTGCCCTGGACGGGGACGGCGACGTGACCTGTTGGGGCTACTCCAAGAACGGGCGGACGTCCTCGCCGGACCGCAACGACCACGTGATCGCGCTGGACGTCGGCGACGACCACGTGTGCGCCCTGGACCCCGTCGGACGGCTCTGGTGTGGCGGCAGCGACGTACACGACCAGGCCACCCCTCCTGGCGGCCGCTTCCAGGCCCTCGCCCTGGGCGCCGACCACAGCTGCGCCCTCGACGACGACTACGCCGTGCACTGCTGGGGCCAGGACGACGACGGCCAGGCGAGCGTGCCGTCGTCGCTGGACGGCGTGCTGATCGCACAGGTGGCCGCGGGCGGCGACCACACCTGTGCGCTGAGCGCGCTGGACGACACGGTGACCTGCTGGGGCCTGGACGACGACGGCCAGGCCACTGTGCCGTCCGATCTCACCTCAGGGGTCGAGGACCTGGGCCTCGGAGACGCCCACAGCTGCGCGGTCGACGCCGGGGCCGTGCTCTGCTGGGGCCTGGACGACGACGGCCAGGCCACCCCGCCCTCCGACTCCGACTTCGCCACCGTCGAAGCCGGCGGGTACCACAGCTGTGCCCTGCACGAGGACGGCACCGCCAGCTGTTGGGGCCGAGACGATCACGGCCAGGCCAGCGACGTCCCGGACCTGGTCTTCGAAGCGCTCCTTTTGGGCCGCGAGCACAGCTGCGGGCTGAAGGCCGACGGCTTCCTCTCCTGTTGGGGTCGGACCGAGGAGGGACAGCAGGAGGCGCCGGAGTAGGCATAGAGGGGGCATGTTCCCCCTCCTCCAATGTCCCAGCGATGACCTGATGCCCGCAGCCATGGAGACCGGCCGACCGGCCGACCGGCCGACCGGCTACTGCCTACCACCCCCCGCCGCCCCCCGAGCTCCCGCCA
>CAZFLE010000006.1:5582-12723 GCA_964519895.1 uncultured Enterobacterales bacterium
GACCGGCCGACCGGCTACTGCCTACCACCCCCCGCCGCCCCCCGAGCTCCCGCCACCGCCGAAGCTCCCGCCGCCTCCCGAGCTCCCGCCACCCCCGAAGCTGCTGCCGCCCCCGAAGCTCGACGAGCCAAAGCTGCTGCTGCCAAAGGACGACGAGGAGCTGCTGGTCAGGCTGCGCCTCCTGGCGGCCGCGGCCTCGCGCTGGGCCTCGGCGGCCTGACGTAGTTGCTCCTCGGCGGCCTCGCGGGCCTTGCGCGCCCGCTCTTCCTGGATGCGCCGGGCCTGCCGTACCTGGGCCTGCCACGCGTTCTGGGACCGGGCGACCTGTTGCATGCGCAGTGCGTAGTCGACGGTGCCTACGATGGGCTGGGCGACGAAGGCGTCCAGCGCGACCTGGCTGCCCGAGTAGCCGCGGATCCGGTCCTGAGCGTCCTGGCGCTGGCCCTCGAGCAGCGGCAGCACCGCCTCGTAGTCCCGGCGGTCCTGTTCCAGCCGCGCCAGCTGAGCATGGGCCTGCTGGGCCTGGGCCTGGGCCTGCCGGAGGGCGCCGAGCCCCGCCTGGTAGCTCCGGTGACCGTCCAGGAGCCGGCGCTCGTGGACCAGGCGCTCGGCCGTCCTGACCTGGTGTCGCGCAGATCGAAGCACGGCATAGCCCCCCCGCACGTGGTGCTGGACCGTGTCGGCCTGGGTGTGCACGGCGCTCGCCTGGTCCGCGGCCTGGCGTGCCACGCCCAGCGCGAGCTCGGAGGCCTGGGCCCCGTCATGGGCGGCGGCGGCCAACTGGGCGAGCCCCTCGGCCGCTGCCTTGATCTCCCCGGCCTGCCGCAGGGCATCGACGTAGGCCCGGCGGGCCCGTTCGATCTCTTCGAGCACCGGCTTGGGCGCCTTGTCCACGGCCTGGGAGGCCAGCAAGCCCCGGATCGTGATCTCGTGGGCCCGGGCCCGACTCAAGCTCACGATGGGGTCGTCGCCCGCGTCGAGCTCGCAGGCCGGAAACGTCGGCGGGCGCTCCAGCCTTGCCGAAGCGAGCGCCGTCAGCGCGTGCTCCAGTGAATCGATGCGCGCCACCAGACCCTCCTGGTCGGCCAGCAGAGCCTCCAGTCGGGCCAGGAAGGCCAGTGGATCCTCGATCCGAAGATCGTCCAGGGTCTCGTAGAACCGCGCGTCGTCGTCGTCGTCGCCGAACAAGGGGTGGTCATCGAGCCAGCGCAGAGGCACGTCCACAGCGTCCGCCCGCGCGAAGAGACCGTCGAGGACGTCGTGGGAGAACTGGTCCGCGGCGTTGGTGAAGCGCTTGTCCATCGCCTCGCCCAGCCGGGCATGTCGCGCCTTGGCCGCGGTGAACCGGTCGGCCAGCTCCGCCATGAAGGCGGCGGGGCGGACCTGGAGCACCCGGGTCTCGCCGTCGAAGAGTGCGTCGTCGTTGAGCTCGCCGGTGTCGAATTCGAAGGCCTCGTCCAGCGCCACCATCGCGTCGATGGGGCCCCTGGCCACCAGACCCCAGGTGCGGCCAGCCACCGCATCGCAGGACCTGAGATGGTGCTCCAGCGCCCGGATGCCCGCGTAGATGTCGTCGAGCTCGTGCTGGATGGCCTTGCGCTCGGCGGCGGTCTGGCCGCTGGTGTCCGCCAGGGCGGCGAGGGCCTCGCGGTCGTCGAGCTCCAGGTCCATGTACCGGACCGATGCCCGCGCCAGGCGAGCCGCGCGGTCTTCGCGGCCGACCAGGTAGCGCTCCCGGGCCCGCACGTAGCGCAGGCGCAGCCAGCCCAGCAGGCCCGCAAGGCCCAGCAGGACCAGGAAGCCGGCCGCAGTCGAGAGGAGCCGGCGGTGCTGGGCCGCTCGCTCGGCGAGCACGGCAGCGGTGATGTCTTGGTCGAGCCGCTCCACGAGGTCTTCGGCCTCGCTCGTCCGTGTCTTCATGACCTCGGTGTCGCCGCTCTCGAGCGCGTCGGCGAGCTGATCCCGGATGCCAGCCGCAGAGTCGGGGACCGCGACCCCGTGCTCGTCTGCTCGCACCCAGACCCCGAGCAGATCCCTCGACGCGTCCTCCACGTCGCCCCGGACCTTGGCCAGGTGGCTCAGCTCGCGGCCCAGCCGGGCGTTGGCCAGGCCCAGCTCCTCTGCCAGCGCACCCAGCTCATCGGTGTCGGCACGGGCGATCACCGCCTGGATCCCCGCCAGGTCGACGGCATGTTGGGAGCTCGTGCCCCCGAGCTCTGCGAAGCGCGCCAGCGACGCCTTGTGCTCCGCCACGGCCTGGTCGGCCTGGGACCGGGCCCTGGCGTGGAGCTTGGCGGGGTCTGTCCGGTCCCACAACATCTGGTCCACCCGCGCCATCACCGCGGAGATGCCGCGCTTGGGGTCCTGGGGCGTGGTCTTGACCGTCGCCACGAAGTGCCGGGTGTACGTGCCGTGGTCCCGGCTTGGCAGGAACTTCGCCGGCCCGTGGATGAATTCCGAGCCGGTGTTCAGGAAGAACTGGCACACCGTGCCTGGCGCTCGTTGCCCCGGCGCCTTGTCGCAGTCATCGCCCCAGGCCACCGAGAAGACCGAGTAGCGGGACAGGTCGAAACCGGTCCCCTCCCCCGCCCACTGGGCCATCAACGCGTCGGTGGCCTGTTGCAGACGCGCCTGACCATCGCCGACCCCGGGGAGCTGGTCCCCTTGGATCAGCACGACGTAGAACGGTGTGTGCAGGCCCTGGGCCTGGGTCTCCAAGTCCGCCAGGCCCTCTGCCGAGACGCCCTTGGGCCGCCAGCTGGCGGGGTGGGCGTAGACGTGGGTCTCGGCGTCGAAGACCACAGGGACGGTGGCCCCGAAGGCCGTGCCGAGGGTCAGCATCCAGACCATGGAACTCTCCGGTTGCGTCCAGCCTACAAGCTGTAGGCTGGACCCATGCTCCTCGCCGTACCCTGGCTCCTGGCTCCCGCCCTGGCGGCCCCCGACGACGCCTTCACCGTCGTGGCCCTGCCGGACACCCAGTACTACTCCTGTGGCTGCAACGGCGGCCAGCCCGAGACCTTCAGCGCTCAGACAGCGTGGGTCGTCGACGCCCTCTCGGAGCGGGACATCGGTTTTGTGACCCAGCTCGGCGACTGCGTCGAGAACGGCGACGGCATCCCCGAGGAGTGGGCCGTGCCCGACGCGGCCTTCTCTCTGTTGGAGGACCCGGACACCACGGGCCTGGCCGAGGGCATCCCTTACGGCATCGCGGTGGGCAACCACGACCAGACGCCCTTTGGCGACGCCCAGGGCACGACGGACCACTACAACGCGACCTTTGGCACCGCGCGCTTCGCCGAGAAGTCCTGGTACGGCGACCACTATGGCGACAACAACGACAACCACTACCAGCTCTTCTCCGGCGGCGGGATCCAGTACCTGGCCCTGCACCTGGAGTACGACCCGAACGCCGACCCGGACGTGCTGGCGTGGGCCGCCGACGTCCTGGCCGCACACCCCGACCGGATGGCCATCGTCATCAGTCACTACCTGATCGACACCGCGGCCGCGTGGGGTCCCCAGGGCCAGGCGATCTACGACGCGCTCAAGGACCAGCCGACCCTGTTCCTGATGCTCTCGGGCCACGTGCTGGGGGTCGCCCAGCGCTCGGACACGTGGGACGGCCGCACGGTGCACACCCTGCTGTCCGACTACCAGGGCGAGCCGAACGGCGGCAACGGGTGGCTGCGCATCCTGACCCTGTCCCACAGCGCGGACACGTTGACGGTCGAGACCTGGTCGCCGACCCTGGGCACCCGGGACGACACCCCCGAGAATGCCTTCACCCTGACCGTGGACCTGGCGGCGGGGGTCGAGCCCCAGGACAGCGGCACACCCACGGACACGCCACCCGACTCCGACACCCCGACCGACTCGAACACCTCGACCGTCGACTCCGACCCCAACACCGACGCGGACCCCACGGATCCCCAGGACACGGACACCACCGGGACCGGGGACCCCGAGGCCGGGGGCTGCGGGTGCGCGGCCACCCCGACTGCCCCGGGCTGGCTTGTGCTGCTCGGTGCCGCCGGGTGGCTCCGCCGAAGGACACGCGCACCGGGGTAGCGTGACCCTGCATGTCGTCGTCTCTCACAACCCGGCTGCTCCATCGCGCCGCCACAGGCCAGACCCTGTCCGGCAGTGCCTACTTCGAGATCCGGCCGGACCTGGTGCTGGGCCACGACGCCACCATCGCCCTGATCGTGAAGCGCATCGCCGAACAGGGCGGCGTGCTCCACGATCCGGACCGCCTCTTCCTGGTCGCAGACCACTTCGCCCCGCCGTCGACGGTGGACCGCGCCAACATCCTGCGCACCTTCCTGGACTTCGCCGAGCGCACGGGCTTCGGCACCGACGCCCACGGCGGCGAGTTCCACATGATGCAGGGCATCTGCCACCAGGTGTTGGTCGAGAGCCCGCGGTGCCGACCGGGCAGCGTGATCGTGGGCGCGGACAGCCACACGACCATGGCTGGGGCCCTGGGCACGTTCGCCTGTGGACTCGGATCCACCGACGTCCTGGCCGTCCTGTTGACCGGGCGCACCTGGGTCCGGCTGCCAGAGGCCGTCCGGATCCGCTTCCACGGAGCGCTGGACCCGGCCCTTCGGGGCAAGGACCTGGCTCTGTGGATGATGGGGCACTTCGGCGAAGGCGGCGCCCGCTACCGGGCCTTGGAATTCTCGGGGCCCGAAGTGCCGATGGACGGTCGGCTGACGCTGACGAACATGGCGGTGGACTGCGGGGCCAAGAACGGGCTGTGGCTGCCGGACGCGGTGACCCGCGCCTTCCACGCGGGCCAGGGCGGGGTCTGGCCCGAAGACCTGGACCTGGCCGAAGGGCCAGCCGACGCCTATGTCGACGCCATCGACGTGGATCTCACCACCCTGAGCCCGCGCATCGCCAGGCCCTGGAGCCCAGCCAACGTCTGCGGGGTCGAAGAGGTCGCCGGAGAGCGGGTCGACCAGGTCTTCATCGGTTCCTGTGCCGGCGGGCGCCTGGAGGAGCTGGGGGACGCCGCAGCCCTGCTGGCCGGCCGCCGTGTCCCCCCGCTGATGAAGCTGGTGGTGACCCCCGCCAGCACAGCGGTCTACCGCGAGGCGATGTCCAGGGGCTGGCTCCAGACCCTGCTCGACGCCGGCGCGGTGATCACCAACCCCTCCTGTGGCGCCTGTGGCGGTATCGACAAGGGTCTGGTGGCGGCCGGCGAGGTCTGTGTGTCGACGTCGAACCGCAATTTCCGAGGCCGCATGGGCGATCCGGACGCCCGGGTCTTCCTGGCCAGTGGGCTCACGGCGGCCGCGTCTGCCCTGACCGGCCGCATCACCGATCCCCGAGAGGTGCTGACATGATCACCGGCACCGCGCTGGTCTTCGGCGACGACGTGAACACCGACCTGTTGCACCCCAGCACCTTCTTCAGCCTGGACGAGCGCATTGTGCGCCAGGGCTTCCTGGGCCAGGTGGCGGGCAAGGAGCAGGCGGCCAGGGAGGATCGCGCCCGGATCGTGGTCGCCGGCCGCAACTTCGGCTGCGGCAGCTCCCGGGAGACGACCATGCTCGCCCTGCGCATGGCCGGAGTGGGGGCCCTGGTGGCGGTCGACTTCGGCCGGATCTTCCTGCGCAACGCGACGGCGCTCGGGCTGCCCGCGTTCGAGGTCCAGAGCGCACCCGGCTTCGCCCAGGACGGGCACCCCCTCCGTCTGGACGACAGCGTGCTCTACAACGACGCCACCGGCGCCACCCTGGTCCTGCCGCCCCCGGACCCGTACCTCCAGGGCCTCGTCGACGCCGGCGGGCTGGTGCCTTGGCTGACGGCCCGCGGCGAGCTGTGACAGCACGCCCTACCCAGGCGCCCTACGACGTCGACGTCGTGGTCATCGGCGGCGGACCGGCGGGCATGAGCGCGGCCACGCGGGTGCGCTGGATCAAGTCCTACCGGACCGTGCCCTGCTCGGTGGCCGTCTTCGAGGGCGGTCGCCTGGGCGGACTCGCCACCTGGCGGACCTGCTCGCTCACCGGACCGGGCTGGCGCTACATCGGGGACGGCCTGGTGCGAACGCTCCAGACCGACTTCGACCGGTACCACGTGCCGGTGGTGCCCGAGCGCGTCGTCCGTGTGGAGCGGCGCTCCGGCGGCTTCACGGTCCAGGGCACCCACACGACCCTGCGCTGCCTGGCGGTGATCCTGGCCACCGGCATGCGCGGGCTGGCCAACGAAGCGGACTTCATCGGGCGGGGCGTGTTCATCACCTACATGGGCTACGCCTACTTCCCCAAGCTCCTGGAGCGGGTGGCGGCGGCCGCCGACGGCGGGTTGGTGGTGGTCGGCAACCGCAAGAGCACGAACCTGGCGAAGCTGCTCGCCGACCACGTCGTGGCACCCACCTGGCTGCTCGAAGAGCCCCAGGGCGAGCTGCCCGACCTGCCCGGTACGGTCCTGCGCGGGCGGGTGACCCGAGTGGAGGGCCAGGGCAGCGCGACTGCGGGCTTCGACGCCGGCAACCCGGCAGACCCAGCGGCCCCCGACCACGAACCCGAGGCCGTGGCCGGGGTGACCGGTGTGACCTGGCAGGGCCCGGATGGCCGGGTCGCTAGGCACCCGTGCTCGGCCCTGCTCCTGGACTACAACGCCTTCGAGCTGCGCACCGTGCTGCCCTGGGACGGCCTGGGGCTTCGGCGCGAGCCCGGGGGTTTTGTCGCCATCGACCGCTGGTGCGCGACCTCGGAGCCCGGCGTCTTCGCCGCCGGCGACGTCACGGGCCGCTACGCCTCGACGGCCATGGCCCTGGGCGATGGCGTCAACGGGGGCTTCAGCGCCGTCGCGCACGTGCACCGCGCCAAATTCGGCCAAGGCCTCAACCTCTTCGCCTACCGGGCCACCGACCGGGTCCTGGGGCCTGACGAGCGGGACATCCCCCCACTGGACCCAGACCTGGTGCCGGTCCTGTTGGCCCCATCCGAGGTCTGGCGGCGACCCCTGGGGAACACACCGGACGCTGCCGCCATCGGGGCCGCCGTGGACGGCGTGCGCTCCCTGGACGAGCTGGCCCAGGCCACGGGCCGACCGCTCACCGAGGTGACCTCATGGACCGACCAGCTCCTGGAGCTCAAGCTGGGCACGGTGCACAGGCGCTGAT
>CAZFLE010000006.1:12823-40932 GCA_964519895.1 uncultured Enterobacterales bacterium
TCATGGACCGACCAGCTCCTGGAGCTCAAGCTGGGCACGGTGCACAGGCGCTGATTCACTGTCCTGTGTGGATGGCGATGCCGCCCAGGCCCAGGGAGATGACCTGGCCGTTGGCGCTCTGGACCCGGAGTCCGTCCAGTCCCACCACGACCTGGTGTCCGTCGGAGCTGACCACAAGCGCATCCTCGGCCAGGAACACGCTGTCGTCGTGGCCCATGACGGTCAGCCCCCCGTCACCCAGGCTGATGTCGTAGCCATCGCCTGAGCGGATCTCGAGACCCTCACCGCCCAACACCAGCTGGTCCCCGTCGTTGGTCACGACCCGAAGACCCTGCCCGACCAGATCGACGACCTCGCCTTGGGCGTCGACGATGCGGAGCCCCTGTTGTGGTGCGGACACGTGATCCTGGGCCCGGACCTCGCCCAGGGTCCAGGTGATGCCGATCAGGACTGCGGTGAAGAGTGCGATGCGCTTCATGTCTGGACTCCTTTGGGGGGGACGACGTGTCCCTCGCCAGTCCAGACACCTGCGGAGCGCCTGCCGTGACCGCTGTTACCCGGCGGTTACCAACGCTCGATGACCGTGTCTTCGGACACGGTCTCCTCGCTGGCGGAGTCCTCGAGCTCGACCACCATCACGTCGTCGAGCAGCTCCAGGTCGCTGGTCGCCAGCTCGGGCAGCTCCTCGACCCCGACGGGCCGAAAGACCGCGCTGGGCTCCAGGTCCCCCAACATCTGACGCAAGCGCCGCAGCTGGAGCGGCTTGCGCAGGAAGATCGCGTCGGGCCAGAGCTCGCGGGCGAGCTGGACCTCGGGGTCGATGATGCTCCGGGTGGACGAGGTGATCACCACCGGGATGGACAGACCGTCGACCCACTGCAGGGCTTCGAGGAAGGCCGCCGACGCACCTTCGCCACAGTCCAGACTCACCACGGCGGCCACCCAGCTGCCAGACCCCAGCGCCGCGATGGCCAGCCCCGGGTCGGGCTGGGCCACGACACGCACGCGCTCACCCGCCAGGTACTCCTCCAGCTGGAGGTGCAGGTGGGTGTCGTCGTCGAGCAGGAGGAAATTCACCGACCGCTCCCGGGGGTCCAGGCCGTGCCACACCCTAACGGAGGGGGCCAGCAGGATAGGCTGAGCCCCCATGAAGGACCGCCTGCTCGACGCCATCCAAGGGGGCCCCGACAGCCTGCCCGATCCCGCAAGGCAGGCGCTCGCCAGTGCGCTGGTGGCCTGGCAGAGGGCCCGGATCCCGGCCTGGGATGCCCTGTGCCAGGCCCGGGGCTTCCAGGACACCGGCCGCTGGCAGGACGTGCCGGCGATCCCCACCGCAGCGTTCAAGCGCTTCGACCTGCACACCGGCGGGCAGGTGGTCAGCGAGTTCCGGACCAGCGGCACGTCTGGCGCCGAGCCGGGCGTGGCCCGCTTCACCCAGGACGGGCTGGACGTGATGGCGGCGAGCATCCGGGTCAACGCCCGGACACACCTGCTGCCAGAGCCGGACCGCGCCACACGGATCCTGGTGCTGGCTCCCCCGCCCGATGCGGCGCCCCACATGATCATGGCCGCCGGCATGGCCCAGCTGGTCGACGAGTGTGGCCTGCCGGGCAGCGGCTTCCTGATCGGGGCCCAGGGCCTGGACGTGCCCCGGCTGGTCCAGGCCTGCCAGACCAGCACCGCGCCCCTGACCCTCATCGGCGCCAGCTTCGGCTTCGTTCACCTGTTGGACGGACTCGCGGCCAAGGGCCTGCGCCTGCCCCTGCCCGAAGGCTCGCGCATCATGGACGCCGGCGGCTTCAAGGGCCGCTCCCGGGTCGTCACCCGCGAAGACCTGATCGCGGCACTGGGCGAGACCTTTGCAGTGCCTCCCGAGCGCTGTGTGAACCTGCTCGGCATGACCGAGCTGGCCAGTCAGTTCTACGACAACGTGCTCCGGGACGACCAGGCCGCGCCGCGGTTCAAGGCCAACGCGCCCTGGACAGCCACCGTGGTGGTCGACCCCGGCACGCTGGCACCCCTGCCCGACGGCGAGACCGGGCTGCTGCGACACCTGGACCTGGCGAACCTGGATCGGCCCTGCGTGCTGCAGACCGACGACCTGGGGCGCCGGGTTTCCGGCGGCTTCGAGGTCTTTGGGCGGGCCACTCCGGACGGCTCCCGGGGCTGCTCGATCACCGTCGACGAGCTGCTCTCGCGGTGACTGTGCGGGCGGGCTGGTGGCTGCCCCCGGACCTGCGCGACGTGGTCCAGGGCGAGGTCCTTCAGGATCGAGGCGGGATCCAGGTCGCCATGCCCCAGCTCGACTCGGCGGGACTCGCCCATGTGGCTGCGACCCTGCGCGGTCGGCCACCCCGTCACCGGACCAGCTGGGAGCTCTGCCAGCTCCTGGGCACGCTCTCGGAGCAGTGGCTCGATCCCGGCTTCGGACCCCGACAGCACGCGCTCGCGTCCCTGCCCGCCATCACGGGTTTCTCCCCGGAGATGGTCGCCGAGTCCCTGAACCTGGAGATGCGGGCCAGCGGGACCGCGCACCTGTGGCGCACGCTCGAGGCCGAGCTGGGCGATCCGCGTGTGCTGGACGGATTCGTGCACTCCTCCCAGCGGGGCGCTCGCACCCACGCTCTGGGGCCCGAGCTGGTCGGGGCGGTGTTCAGCAGCAACATCCCCGCGCTGCCCCACCTGACGGTCATGCGGGCCTTGCTGGTCAAGGGGGCCTTCCTGGGCCGATCCGCCACCGGCGAGCCCACCTTCCTGCCCGCATACCTGGAGAGCCTGCACGCGCTGGCCCCGGACGTGGCAGCCGCGTGCGCAGTGCTCTGGTGGCCTCGCGTGGACAAGGCCCTGGAGCAGGCCCACCTGGGCGGCATCGACCTGTTGGTCGGCTGGGGCGGCCAGGAGGCCGAGGCCCACTACCGGGCCGCGATGCCCGCTGAACGCCCGGTGGTGTTCCACGGCCACCGCCTGGGCATCGCTGTGATCGGGCCGGGCGCAGACCTGGACCAGGTCGCGACCGGACTGGCGCGGGACACCACGGTCTTCGACCAACACGCCTGCTTGTCGCCCCACGTGGCCCTGGTCGTCGGTCACGACCTGAAGGCACTGGGCGACCGCATCAGCGTGGCCCTCGAGGCCGAGCGGGCCCGCCTGCCCGAGGGCCGCCCGGACCCCGGTGTGCTGGCCGCGGTGACCCAGCGGCGCGGCGTGGCCGAGCTGGAAGCCGCGATGGGGTCCGAGCAGCTGTGGACACCCCCCGACGGCTCGGCGGCCTGGACGGTGGCCACCCACTCCGGCCCCGGCCTGCCGGTCTCGCCCCTGGGCCGATTCCTGACGCTGGTGCCAGCGCGCGATCTGGCCGACCTCCTGGCCCGGCTGGACAGCTGGTCCGGACTGTTCCAGAACGCAGCGGTCGCGTGGCCAGAAAACACCGGGGAAACCGTGGCTCTGGCTCTCGCGCAGCGTGGCGCGAGCCGCCTGTGCCCGCCCGGTATGATGGCATCGCCGTCCATGATGTGGCATCACGATGGCCACGCCTGCCTGGCCGCTATGGTTCGCTGGTGTGACGAGGAATCCAGCTTGCCCGAGGAACTCAAGAGGATGCACCAGGACGTCCTCCGATTCTGGTTCGGCACCGCAGACGCCGCGGCCCTGTGTGAGTTCCGCCCGGTCTGGTTCCGCCGGGACGACGCCTTCGACGCCCAGGCCCAGGCGCGCTTCAGCGGGCTCTACGCCCAGGCCTGCGCCGGAGACCTCGACCACTGGGCTTATGAGCCCGGCCCGAGCCTGGCCCTGGTCCTGCTGCTGGATCAGCTGAGCCGCAACCTGAACCGCGGCAGCCATCTGTCCTGGGCCCAGGACGCCCACGCCCTCCGCATCACCGAGCAGGCCCTCGCGGCGGGCCACGACCAGCGCTTGGGCCCCATGCAGCGCACCTTTCTGTACATGCCACTGATGCACAGCGAGGACGTCGGCGACCAGGACCGCTGCGTCGCCCTGTTCGAGGGCATCGAGGCCGCCCACCCGGGCGTGGTCGCAGGCGGCCTCAAGGCCGCGCGGGACCACCGGGAAATCGTGCGCCGCTTCGGCCGCTTCCCGCACCGCAACGCCGTGCTGGGCCGGGAGAGCACAGACGAGGAGCTCGACTTCCTGGAGCAGCCCGGCAGCAGCTTCTGACGCTGGGCGTCCGGGCCCGGGTCGAGGCCCCTTGGTCTACTGAAGGCTCAGCAGGTAGGTCTCCAGCAGCGCCAGCTCGTCGTCTGCCAGGTCGCTGGTCCGGCCGTGGCGGTCGTCGACGTCTTGGAGGAAGCGCTCGCGCAGGGTCGCGGCCGAGCCGTCGTGCAGGTACGGCGGGGTGAAGAAGACCCCCACCAGCTCCGGGGTGTCGAGTCCGTCCAGGGGCTCCCCCAGCCGGCCCCCGCTGTCGGCGGTCAGGGTGCCGACGTCGTGGAGGACCGGATCGTCGGTCCCGAGCTCGGAGTCCGTCAGCCGGTCGCCACGGTGGCATGCGGCGCAACCGGCCAGGTCGAACAGTGCGCGACCGGGCTCAACACCGTCGGCATCGACGAAGGGAGAACGCGGGCGCTCCAGACTCTCGACATAGGCCGCCAGCGCGTCCAGCTCGGAAGACAGGCCCGCCTTGGCCAGCCCGAATGGGTCTTCGGTCGCGGTGGCGTCGGCATCGGCGAGGAAGCCAGTGCCCCCCATCGACTCGCGCATGTCCCGCTCGAAGTCCTGGACCTCGTCGAAGTTGGCCGACCAGTGAAGGGGGGCGCGCCCGGCCATGCCGAACAGCGCCTTGGTGTTGCGCAGTCCTTCGCCCCGGTCGCTGAAGTCCCAGGTCCGCCCATCGTGCTCGCCGTCCAGGTGGCAGCTGGCACAGCTCATGTAGCTGTCCAGGCTCATCCGCCGGTCGTGGGCGCCCGTGAAGACCCGCTGCCCCGCCAGCACCTGGGGGTCGAGCACCTCGTCCAGCCCGCCCAGGAGGTCGACCCGGGTGTGCACCGACATCGCGGTCGGTTCGCCGGTGATCACGACCAGCTCGCGGTCCAGGCGAGCGAGGGCCCACAGCGCATCGTCGGTCACCGCCAGTCCGTCGACGCCGTCGCCCACCTGTTGCAGGCCACCGGCCCGGAGCATGGTGTAGGGGTCGAGCACGTCGACGATTCGGGCGCCCAGGTGGGCCACGTAGAGCCACTCTCCCCTGGGGGAGAACACCGCGGCGCTGGCCAGATCGCGGTTGTCGAAGCGGGGCTCGACCCGGGGCTCGTCGGTGGCGAGGGGCGCGGCCCACAGATCGGCCCGGGTGGTGGTCTCGTGGGTGAGAGGGCGTCCGTCGCGGACCAGGCCGCGGGCGATGTTGGCCTTGAGCCCCGGGAACACGGCGACCCGGCCATCGGGCCTGACCGCGATACGCTGGAGATAGGTCGGCAGGCCCCTTGCGTCGGTGTCGCTGTCCGGCCCGGGATCCAGGTCGAAGACGCCCTCGACCCCGTCCCGGTACCAGCGGCCGCCGTCGTCTGGGGACCGGTGACGGGACCACAGGAGCGAGCCGTCCACCCAGGCCAGGCCACGCAGGTCTCGGACCGTCTCGTCGAGCACGCCGTCGCGCCACAGGCCCAGCCAGGTGGTGGCGGCCAGGCCGGTGTCGGTGTGCACCACCCCAAAGGGCCGAGCCCCCCAGGGCAGATCCACCCGCTCCAAGTGCTGCCCGGTCTGGACGTCGAAGCGGTCCAGGGCGTCGTCCTGGCAGGCCACCGCGAGCTCACCGGCATGCAGCGAGAGGCTGCGAGGGTGCCCGCAGGTCTCCCAGTGGCCACTGAGGGTGCGGGAGGCGACGTCGACCACCGCCACCCGGTCGAAGTCCGGCAGCACGGCATAGACCCGCTCCCCGTCGGTGACGACGCTGCTGCTGCTTCGCGGTGGCTCGTCCAGAAGGGGCCAGGTCACCGTGACGCTGATCTGGGCCGTGCGCACGGTCCCATTGGCGGCGGTGCCCGTCAGCGCCGCCGTGTAGTGGCCCGGTGCTGCGTAGCTGTGCTCCACCACGTCGCCGGAGAGCACCGCGCCGTCGCCCGGGTACCAGGTGAACGCATCCCCGTCGCTTCCTGTGCCCAGCGTGACCGGCTCGGCCACCAGGGCCCACAGGTCGTCGCCCACCCCGAGCGTCAGGGTGTCGTCGAGGGGCTCGGTGCCTGTGCAGGCGGCGAGGAGCAAGAGGGTCACGGGTGGTAGGCTTCCTTGCGGTGTGCGACTCGGATCACGGTGACGATCAGCTGGGTGTCCTGTACCCGGTAGAGCACGCGCCAGGCACCCACACGGATCCGCCAGTCGTCGGTCGACCCGGCGAGCTTGCGACAGCCTGCCGGACGAGGGTCCCGAGCCAACCGCTCGATCGCGACGAGGAGGCGGCGCCGGTGGGGGTCTGGGATGCGGTGCAGGGCCTTTGCCGCCCCGCGGGTCAACTGGACCTGGTACATGGGCAGCCCGTAGCCCAAGACGTACAAAACGTCCACTTGTACCAAACCTGACACTATGCTATATCGGGTCTATGCTGCTCTCCCTCTCCGTGTCGAAGCTCCGCCAGTCCCTGGCCGAGGTCTTGAACCGCGTCGGCTACGGCGACCAGGTCGTTCGTGTGGAGCGGCACGGCCGGGTGCTCGGCTACCTGATCTCCCCAGACGACTTCGAGGAGTACCAGCTGCTGCTCGACCGGACCGACCGCCAGGCCGTCGACCAGGCCGTGGCCGCCGGTGAGCTCCAGGACACCGTGCCCTTCCGCGCCGCCGACTACGACGCCAGCTTCGCCGCCGAACCGATCCTGCAATACCGGGTCGGCAAGGACTGAACCCCGGTCAACGGGTCGGCCACTCGTCCAGCTCGCTGCCGGTCGTGAACGACCACTGCACGGTCTCGTCGACCGGGTTCAACACGCTGTCCGCCACGCCCCCCGCGGCCAGCTCCACGAAGTAGGTCGTGTCGTCGGCCAGCGGGTCGTCGGGCGTGAAGTTGACCAGGCTCTCCTGGACGTTGAACCGGCCGGGCACCAGTGCGCCTTCGGCGTCCCAGATCCGCACGCTGCCCGCGTGCACCGAGCGCGGCTCCAACAGCTCGTCGAAGCTCAGGCCGATGCGGGCGGTGGTCGGCACCGCTGTGCTGCCATCCAGGGGGCTGACCAGCTCGACCCGTGGGCCGCGGCCGTCGGGCTGGGTGTCCCAGGGCACCAGAGTGGTGGCCTGGTCATCCTGGGCCCCCGAGTCCACGGACAGCACGGCCACGTTGCCGATGGGCGTGACCGTGTCCAGGTCGCCAGCCAGGTCGAAGCGCTGGCGCTCCACCAGCGCCGTGGGGTCCGAGAAGTCGTAGATCGACGCGAACTCGCTCTCGCCCTGGAACAGCAGGTCCTCGTGGCGGAAGACATAGCCACCGTCGCCCTCGGGAGCGTGGTAGGCGGCGACCCACGAGGGCGACGTGGGATCGCTCAGGTCGTACACGATCGGTCCGCCGCCGCCGCCCTTGCGGGCGAAGAGCCCGTACTTGCCGCCCCAATTGGCGAAGTAGTAGGTCTGGATGTCGCCTGCGGCGTCGCGGGTGTCGAAGTCTCCGCCGCCCAGAGGCGCCAACACCCCCGGCTCGGACAGATCGAACAGCACGGTCTTGGCCGTGCCCGCCGACGAGCTCAGCGCCACGTTGCCCACCACGTGCAGCGACCCGACCACCTGGGGCACGGTCGGTCCGACCTGGTCCACCAGGACCGGGTCCAGGGGGTCGGTCACGTCGACCACGAACGTGCCCAGCAGGCCCGACGACACGTACAGGAAGTCTCCCTGCCAGAAGGTCGACAGGCTGACCCAGAAGTAGGCCTCGGGGTACAGGAACCCGGGCAGGTCCAGCTCGGCGACCCACTGGGCATCGGCCTTGTCGGTCACGTCCCAGATGCCGATGCCACCGCGCTCGCCGTCGTCGAAGATCGCGTCGACGGCCAGGTACTCCCGCCCGTCCACCTGGCCGAACGCCAGGGTGTGGGACTCGCGCATGGGCTCGGCATAGGCCTCGGCGACCTTGACCGGGTCGCAGGGATCGCTCACGTCGAACCAGCTCAGCCCGCCCCCGCCGTCCTCGGGTGCCCAGGGCATGAGCAGGTAGCCGTCGTGCATCACCACCAGGTTGTGGTGCTGGGACTCCAGCGCAGGGTCCCCGAGCAGGCTGGCGCAGGCCACGCCCAGGTCGGCCTGAGCAAAGGACACCGCGGGGCCTCCGGGACCCTCGACGGTCCACGCACCCGGGTCCGGGGCCTCGTCCAGGCGGGGCCCACAGGCCAAGAGCATCCAGCTGAGCATCGGGGGCCTCTATCCCGCCCCCCCTTGGGCCCGCTCAGTCCGCCGACACGGGCACCGAGCGGGCGAAGTCCGCCGCCAGCACGACCAGGTCCTCGTGGTCGAAGACATCGCGGCTGACCGCCCGGGCCCGGTCTGCCCGATCCGGCGGCGGGTCCTCGCAGTCCAGACCCGACACCCGGAGGGCCCGCGCGTGCACACCGTCGATGCCCGCGTTGGCCAGACAGGCCTGGAAGAAGCTCAAGGCCCCGACCCCGTCGGCGGCAAACGACGCCAGGTAGGCCGACAGCTCTGTCTCGATGGGGTCCAGGTCCAGGCCGCGGTCCGCCACGTGGCGTGCCTCGTGGACCGCCGTGCTTCGGGCGGCCCAGCCGACCAGCGACGCCAGCGCACGGTCCAGGTCCCGGGTGCTGCGCAGCGTCTCGGACGACTCCAGCAGCGGCTGCACCTCGTCCCGGGTGATCGCGGGACAGCGCTGCCCCAGGCTGTCGCGGTACGCCCGACCCAGCATGTCCCGGTCCTGGGCATCGAAGCCCTGCCAGGGGATGGCGTTGAAGCGGAAGTCGCACCCCCGCTCGGACACGCTGCGCACCGCCGCGACCAGGTCCAGTCGAGTCCGCGCCGTCTCCTGGAGCAACAGCAGGTCCTCGGGGGGGAGCGCCTGGGCCGCCTCGGCCCGAACAGCCGCCCCGTGGGCCGCGCCCAGCCGGTCCAGGGCGCCCTGGCCCGACGGGTCCAGCAGCGGCCACAGCTGGTCCGCGGCGAACTCCTCGATCCGGTCCAGCACCACCAGGCCGGCGTCCTCGCCCTCGACCACGTGGCCCAGGTGGGCTTCTCGCACGTTCAGGGTGTCTGCACGGCGCATGAGGCGGATTCGGGCGGGCAGGCCACCGACGCCCACGGCACCGTCCGCCAGGATCTCGTAGACCTTGACGTAGAAGAACGGCCCCGAGCCCAGGTCGATCACCCCGCCTTCGACCCGCCAGGGCGCATCCTGCTCATCCAGGTACCGACTCCACGCCGACGCCAGGAAGATCAGTCGCTCGCCCTCCTGCCACAGGTCGCCCCGAGCCCGCTCGGCCAGCTCGGTCAGGAGCTCCGTCAGGTTTGCGTCACTGGCAATGGCCAGCTGGAGGGACTGAAGCGCTGCGGCCGCTGGTTCGGACCCCTGGCGGTCCACCCACGCCTGGGCCACGGTCCAGTTGGGCAGGAGCTCCTCGTGCACCCGGCGCAGGTCGACCTGGCCCAGCAGCGACGGCGCCCTGGCCTGGAAGACATGGTCACCCTGCCAATTCTGCTCGCCGCGAAGCCACGGCAGGACCCGGTCCCCCAGGCCCCACCAGCCGATCAGGACCACGGCGGCGACCGCCAGGACCGCTCGCTGACGCCGCTTGCGGCGCCGCTCCTGGGCCATCCACTCGAGGGTGTCCTGCACCCCCGGTCCCTATCGCCCGCGGATCACCGAGCGCATGTTGCCCTTGAGGACCTTCTTGCGGAGCCGGATGTGGGACGGCGTGATCTCCACCAGCTCTTCCTCGTCGATGTAGTCCAGGGCCTTCTCGAGGGTCATCTGGACCGGCGGGGCCAGGATCTGCTTCTCGTCGGCGCCGCTGCTGCGGAAGTTCGTGAGCTGCTTGGCCTTGGTCGGGTCGACGTTCATGTCGTTGCCGCGGGCGTTCTCGCCGACCAGCATGCCCTCGTAGACCTGGGTGCCATTGCCCACGAACAGCCGACCCCGGGCCTGGAGCTTGAACAGGGCGTAGGTGGTGGCGACACCCTTGCGGTCGGCGACCAGGCCGCCGGCGGCCCGGTACTGGATCGGGCCCGCGTAGTCGTCCCAGCCGTGGAACAGGGCGTTGATGATGCCCTGGCCGCGGGTGTCGTTGAGGTAGTGCCCCCGGAAGCCGATCAGGCCGCGGCTGGGGATCAGGAACTCCATGCGCACGCGGCCGGAGCCCATGTGACGCATGTTCTGCATCATGCCCTTGCGAGCGCTCAGCTTCTCCGTGATGACGCCCATGTAGGAGTCGGGGAAGTCCAGCGTCGCCATCTCCCACGGCTCGAGCACGGTGTCTGTCTCGGGGTCGCGCTTGAGCCTGACCTCGGGCTTGGAGACGCAGAGCTCGAAGCCCTCCCGCCGCATCTGCTCGATCAGGATGGCGAGCTGCAGCTCGCCGCGACCGTAGATGCGCATCTGGTCGGCGGAGTCGGTGTCCTCCATGCGGAGCGCCACGTTGTGCAGCATCTCCTTTTCCAGCCGCTCGCGGATCTGCCGACCGGTGACGTACTTGCCGTCCAGGCCGGAGAAGGGCCCGTTGTTGATCGAGAACGTCATGCCGATGGTCGGCTCTTCGACGCTCACCCGCGGCAGGGGCTGGGGGTCTTCGCGGTCGGCGATGGTGTCGCCGATGCTGAGCACGTCGATGCCGGCGATGGCCAGGATGTCCCCGGCGACCACCTCCTCGACCTCGACGCGCTTGAGCCCGTCGTAGGTGTAGAGCTGGTTCACCTTGGTGTTGGTGATGCCCCCCTCGGTGCAGACCGCGACCTCGCCCCGACGCTTCAGAGTCCCGTTGACCACCCGGCCGATGGCCAACCGGCCCACGTAGGAGTCGTAGTCCAGGCTGGTCACCAGGACCTGCAGCGGGGCGTCCGCGTCGCCCTTGGGCGCGGGCACGGTCTCGATGATCGCGTCGAACAGCGGCTTGAGATCGGTCCCGCGCACGTCGGGATCCAAGGACGCATCGCCCTCCTTCGCACAGGCGAAGAGCATCGGGAATTCGATCTGGTTCTCGTCGGCGTCCAGGTCGATGAACAGGTCATAGACCTCGTTGACCACCTCGGCGATGCGGGCGTCGGGCCGGTCGACCTTGTTCACGCACACCATGATCTCCAGGCCGTGGGCCAGGGCCTTCTGGAGCACGAAGCGGGTCTGGGGGAGCGGGCCTTCAGACGCGTCGACCAGCAGCAGGGCGCCATCGACCATCTTGAGCACCCGCTCGACCTCGCCGCCAAAATCGGCGTGCCCGGGGGTGTCGACGATGTTGATCTTGGTGTCGCCGTAGCAGACCGCGGTGTTCTTGCTCAGGATCGTGATCCCACGCTCGCGCTCCAGGTCCATCGAGTCCATGACCCGATCGGCCACCTTTTCGTGGGCGCTGAACGTGCCGGACTGCTTGAGCATCCCGTCGACCAGGGTCGTCTTGCCGTGGTCGACGTGGGCGATGATCGCGATGTTGCGGAGATCAGACACCGGGCACTCCCTTCTTCGGGGGGCCCCAATGCCGCGTCGGGGGCCGTCCGTCAAGGGCCTGGGTGGATCGGTTAAGTGGCGGCGCCTTCTGGGGGTCGTGCAAACGGCGTCCCCCTGAATCCCCGAAGACAGGACGTCTGCCATGCTCGGTTCAATCTCCTCTCTCGCGCTGATCCTGGCCCTCGCTGGCTGCGAAGGCGACACCGGCGACACCGGTGTGGACACCGCTGGCGGCGGCCAGCCCGATGCCGACACGGACACGGACACGGACACCGACACCGACACCGACACCGACACCGACACCGACACCGACACCGACACCGACGCCGACACGGACACCGAGCCGGACCCCAACACCGTCGATGACGACGGTGACGGCGTCAGCGAGGACGAAGGCGACTGCGACGACACCGACGATGCCGTGAACCCGGACGCCGAAGAGGTGCCCTACGACGGCGTCGACAACGACTGCGACGAGACCACCCCCGACGACGACCTGGACGGCGACGGCTACGGGGTCGACGACGACTGCGACGACGACGACGCCAGCGCCAACCCGGAAGCCAGCGAGGACTGGACCAACGGGGTCGACGACGACTGCGACGAAGCCATCGACGAGCGCTTTCGGGCCGAGACCGTCGACGCGTCCTGTGACTGCGGCCAGTCCAACGCGATGGACGTGGACTCCGCGGGCCAGGTCCACGTGGCCTACACCGACAGCGACCAGGGCAACGTGCGCTACGACCTGCGCGACACGACCGGCGCCTGGGTCGAGGGTGGGGCCGAGGCGATTCCGGCGTGGTCCGGGATCTCCGGGACCTACATCGACGGGGTGGTGGACGCCGCAGACCGCTTCCAGGTCGCCTATGACTGGATCAGCCCCAGCGGCGCCCGCCAGGCCGAATACGCCTTCCTCGATGCGGGCAGCAGCTGGGACTACGGCTACGTGGTCGAGGACTCCACGACCGCTGGCTCGACCGACGTGGGCGCATTTGTGAGCATCGACGTCGACAACGCCAACCTGCCGTCCTTTGCCTACCTGGACGTCGACCGCCAGGTCCCGGCCATGGCCGACGTGCTCCAGGACCCTTGGACCTTCCTGGACCTGGACGTCTTCTACACGGACCTGGACTGGAACTACTGGGCCGAGGCCACCGGCGACTCCTGCCTGATCGGGTACTACACCTCGCTCACCATCGACACGTCCGGCTACGACAACGTGCTGTTCTACGACGACTGTCCCCTGGCCGAGGAGCTCCAGGTCACCCGGCTGGACCTTGATCTGAACAGCCTGGTCTGGAGCGGCACGGTGGACCCGGATGGCTACCACGCGGACACGGCCATGAAGGCGTCCGGCGACGTGTGCGTGGCCTACCAGCAGGGCAGCAGCGCCGACCTGGGCTACGGCTGCACGACCGACGGCGGCAGCTCCTGGTCCCTGGAGACCGTGTCCAGCAGCGGCAGCACCGGTGCCTACGCGGCCCTGGCCTTCAACAGCGCCGACGAGCCCTACATCGCCTACTACAACGAGTCCCTGGGCGAGGTCTGGCTGGCCCACCACGACGGCAGCAGCTGGTGGACCGACACCCTGAGTCCCGTCGGCAGCTACGGCACCCTGGGCGACCCGATCAGCATCGCGGTGGACGGCAGCGACCAGGTGCACGTGACCTGGTACGACGCCAACGACGCGAGCCTGCGGTACGCGGTCGGGCGGTAGGGCTGGGGGGTCGGGCGCTCTACTCGGTCTCGACCACCGTCAGGAATGGCGGCGCCGGGTTCGTGCAGCCGCCACACCGCAGGGCCATCAACCAGGTGCCCGGGTCGCCGAACAGCGCCGCACCGGACAGGTCCAGGTCCAGCAGGCCGTCGACCGACCAATTCAGTTGCTCTTCCTGGAGCAGCTCCAGCCGGGCGAAGTCGGCCTCGAGGAAGACGGTGTCATGGGAGAGGAGTCCGCTGGAGCAAGCGAGCAGCAAGGAGAACAGGAGCATCGGGCACCTTGGGTGGTGCCTGACCCTGTGGCACGAGACGTGCCAGCCGTGGAACGGGTTGGACCGGTTCCAGGGTCAACCCTGAGCGTCTGGGTGGCACGCGAGCCGTGCCCGGAGGATGCCGCGCGACCTCAGAGCCGGCGAGTTCTTCCGCCTATCAGAGCAGAGCCCCTCGTTTCTTCCGCCTGGGGCGACTGATCAAGCCGAATTGGCCCTTCTGGGGGTCCTGACACCCCTCATCCGGGGTGCGGCGGCACCCAGGCGGAAGAGGGAAGGGGCTTTGGTCCTAGAAGACGAACAGGTAGTTGTACGTCTGCGCCTCGCCCGAGAACGGCGGGAACACGATCGTCTTGATCGCCGACGCCAGACACTTGTCCAGGGTCGTGCCCGAGTAGGCGCCGCCGTTGATCCAGACCTTGTAGGGCCGGCCGTCGGGCTCGATGGCGATCTTGACCGGGATCCGACCCGACGGGAGGGAGCCGGTCTTTTCCTTGTAGACCGCAAAGCAGCTCTTCACGCGACGGTTGTTCTTGACCATGGTGTCCAGCACGGTCAGAGGCACGCCCTTGGCGGTGGGCTGGCTCGACTTGCTGCTCGACTTGCTGCTCGACTTGCTGCTCGACTTGCCGCTGCTCTTGCGACTGGACTTGGACGAGCTGCCACTGGACTTGCTGCTCGACTTGGACGAGCTGCCGCTGGACTTGCTCCCGCTCGACTTGGACGAGCTGCCACTGGACTTGCTGCTGCTCGACTTGCTGGAGCTCGAGGGCGACGAGCTGCTGGACTTGCTCGAGCTGGACTTGCTCGACGAGCTCTGGCTGCTCTTGGCGGGCTCGTCCTTGGCGGGCTCGGCCTTGGCGGGCTCGGGCTCGGGCACGGGCTCGGGCTCGGGCTCGGGCTCGGGCTCGGGCTCGGGCTCCGCGTCGGCGAGGGCGTCCTGGGCGGCTTCGGCCGCCGCGTCGTCGCCCGGAACAGACCGGACATCGGGGGGCTTGACGTTGGCCGCGACCGCCGGGGCGCTCGGCGCGGGCTGGGCCGGCGCAGCCGCCACCCGGGTCTGGGTCGCTCCCTGGGTGTGGAAGAAGAAGGTGACCCCGGCGGACAACACCAACGCCAGGGCGATGGAGACGACCGGCTTGCCCTCTTCGCGTCCACGACTGCTGGTGGCGAGCATGAAGATCGCGGTGAGCAGAGCGGCCATCGCAGCGAAGAGCGCCATCGCCACGATGCCAGGATCGCCACTCGTGACCAGGAAGATCACGCCCAGGAGCGCCACGAAGGCGCTGCCGAGCACCACGCTCATGTCTGCGCTGGGGTCGTGGACCCGGGCGCGCTGGACCGCAGGGCGGCCCTTGGGTGCTGGGGGCGGGGGCGGAAGCCGCGGCGGTTCGGTCTGGGGCGCCGGTCCGGGCGGGGGTGCGGGCAGACTGCCAGCGCCAAAGGACGGCAGGCCGGGTTCTGGATCCGCGGTCGGCACGCCAACGTCGAGCCCAGGAGGGCCACCGACCCAGGGCGCGGTCGGCTCGCCGTCGACCAGCGCGGCGTCCTGCTTGCTGACGACCGTCTCGGCACCGGGTTCCTCGGTGCTCCAGGCGGGTTCCTGGGGCGGGGGGTAGGTCTCGCCACCGACCGCGGGGCCGAATCCGCTGGGGGTCGGAGCGCTGCGGCCACTCCCGGTGCGTGCCCGGGCCTCGATCTCCGCCGCCGAGGCGATCTGGGTCGCATCGTCGGGGCTGATGGACTTGGGCGGCGCCAGCGTCGGACCCCCGCCCGATGCCCCCGCCTTGCGGATGATGATGCCGTGCCCGCACTTGCGGCAGGTGGCCTTGTTCACCTCCCGGACCAGCTTGTGGTCAGGGATGCGGTAGGTGGCTCCGCAATTGTCGCAGACGACGCGCATGGGCTCGATCCCGGGTCTTCGAAGGGCTCGATCTATGGGGCGACGCGGCCCTCCGCAATGGGTCGCCCCCTGGGTCCTGACACCTTCTTGGGATCCCTCGTTCCTGGAGGCGCTTCTCCGGAGGGGTCAGTTTCCGGTCTCGAGGGTCAGCGTGTACTGGGTCGCGTCGCCGGATCCAGCGTCGTCGTCGGTGTCCCCACCCTGCCCATCGGTGAGCACCACGATCGCCGCGACACCCCCACCCACGGCCAGTCCGCCGGCGATCGCGCCCCAGAACCACGGCTGGTGGGTGATGGGACCGCTGTCGTACTTCATGCGCCCCGTGGAGCGGATCCGGGCGTCGTCGTCGGTCGAGGTCCTGAACCCGGACTCCCGCTCCTCGTGCTCTGGCGGAGGTGGGTCGGTCTTGGGGCTGCGGATCGCGACGCCGTCCTGGGGCTCTGGCGCTGGCTGGGCGTAGGGATCGTCCTCGAAGTCGGGGATGTCGTCGAAATCGCCGCCACCACCGCCGCTCTCGCCCCCGTAGGGATCCGAGCCGTAGGGATCCGAGCTGGGCCCAGCCGACTCGTAGGGCGCACTGCCGCCGCCATAGTCCGGCGCCGCCACCATCGCGCCGCCTTCTCCGACCAGCTCCCGCACCAGCTGCCCGTAGATCGGCTCACCCGGAAACGGCGGCACGTCGGCCGCGGTCCGGCGGACCTCGGCGGTGATGGTCGTGCCGCGGGTGATGCGGGCGAACACGGTCCCGTCGGCCGCGAGGTACCCCACCACGACCGCGTCGACGTCGAGGCGGGACTGGAGGTTGGCGGCTTCTGCGCTGCTCAGGACACGCGGGGACCCGCTGTCGATCGTGCGCTGGGCCTCGCCGAACAGGGATCGCAGGCCGCTGCCCATCGAAGGCGCCCGGTGGTCGGGGTAGCCGGGGAACAGGACCAGGCAGTCCACCAGCGCCTTCTTGGCGTCACTCCGACGCCCCAGGCTCAGGTAGGCACGGCCCAGGAAGAACGAGACGTCGGCGAGCTCTGGCCGGCGGCCGATGTCGCTGCCGGCGGCCACGTGGAGCTTCTGGGCCTGGCGCAGCTTGGACAGCGCCGTGCTGGCCTGGCCGCGGTCCAGCGCCTGACGCGCGTCGCTCACCAGCCGACGGGCCGAAGAGATGTCAGCCTCGTGTCCGGAGGAGAGCCGGTCCGCGATGTCGAAGTCGGACAGCGGGAGCCAGCTGGTCTCCAGGAAGGCGTCCCGCAGCCCCTGGCTGACCAGGGCGGAGTCGTCGAAGGAGACGCCGTAGCCGTCGAAGTCCAGGACCGCGACGGTCGAGGCCCGGGCCGGACCCGCCAGCACGACCAGGCCCAGGAAGCAGACCAGGAGCCCGCGCAACCGCTTCATGCACACCCTCGCTTGGAGGGCAGTCTAACCCCTGAGCCCTGCTTTCTACGCCGGCATGCCCTGGCCGCTCTCGGTGTAGGCCTTGAGGCTGGCCATGAAGTGGTGCCACACCTGGGCGGTCATCTTGTAGGGCGGGGACTGGTCCTCGGGGAAGCCCGCGTGCTCGAAGTGAAGGGCCACACCGCCTTCGGACCGAGTCAGGGACCAGGTCAGGGTCGTGCCGGGCCAGACCGGGTTGCCGTTGGCGGTACAGGTCCAGGCGATGGTGCCGCTGGGATCCAGCGTGTCCACGTCGAAGTCCATCTTGACCAGCTGGCCTTCCTTTTGGAAGCGGAGCTGGTGGTGGCCCCCAGCCGCATCGGCCAGATCGGCGTCCCGGCACCACCAGCCGCGCAGTCCGGCTGGGGTCGCGACCGCTCGGTACGCGGTGTCCAGGTCTGTGTTCAAGGTCAGGTCGTGGGTGATGGTGGCCATGTGAGGCTCCGATTGAGGTGCACCCACAACCTATAGACGAGACCTTTGAACAACAATATGCTCAGTTCTCAACATACTGTTGATATTCTATGGACAATCTCGGTGCACTGAAGAGACTGGCCGTGTTCGCGGCCGTCGTGGACGCCCAGGGCTTCAGCGCCGCGGCTCGCAGGCTGGGCATGACCCGCTCCGCCGTGAGCCGACAGGTCAGCCAGCTCGAAGAGGAGCTCGGGACCCGTCTGCTGCATCGGACCACCCGGTCCCTGTCCCTGACCGACGACGGCGCCCTGATCCTGGCGGACTGTCGTGCGGTGTGCGAGACCTCCGAGCGGGTGTTCGCCGTGCTCCGGGCCCGCCGCTCAGAGCCATCCGGCACCCTGCGGATCACCGCGCCCCTGGGACTGGGCGAAGCCTTCCTGGCGCCGCTCCTGGGCGGGTTCGCCAGCGCTCACCCCCAGGTCTCCCTCCACGTGACCCTCAGCGACGAGGTCGTGGACCTGGTCGCCGCCGGGATCGACGTGGCCATCCGGGGCGGCGCCCTCCAGGACTCGGCCCTGCGCGTCCGCCGCATCGGTCCGCTGGATCTCGTCGTGGCCGCCAGCCCCTCGTACCTGGCCAGCTCCCCGCCTCTGAAGGAACCTGCCGATCTGACAGCGCACACATGGGTCACCTACACCCCTCTGGGCGTGCCCAACCGCCCGACTTTCCGACGACCTGGGCACGAACCGATCACCGTCCGGCCGACCGGCCGACTCCAGACGAACAACGGCGGGGTGCTCCGGCACCTGTTGCTCTCGGGCCAGGGCGCGGGACTGCTGCCGCGCTTCTACGTGGCCCGCGACCTGGCGGCGGGGGCGCTGGTGGACCTCCTCCCGGCGTGGACCCTGGCCACCGGGGGGATCTACGCGGTCCACCCCCACGTCCGGCACGTTCCGCTCCGGGTCCAGGCCTTCATCGAACACCTCGTCGGCGCATGGCCCACCGCCGAGCCGATCCAGGAGATGCTGTCGCGGTGACGCTCTTCCTCTTCGTCCTGGCCTGCACCGACGAGCTGAGCGTGCCTCTGGACACGGCGGCACTGGCCGACAGCGCCGCGCCGGCCAGCGATGCCCAGGACCTCTTCGAGGAGACGGTTCACCCCGCCCTGTTGGCGAGCTGCGACAGCTGCCACGGGGGCGACCGCTTCGGCTTCGCCTCCTTCACCGGTTCTGCGGACACGGACTACGGGACTGCCCTGGGCTTGATCAGCCTGGATGACCCCGCCACGAGCCGCCTGCTGGCCAAGCTCGACGGCACCTTGCAGCACGCCACTCCGGACCCCCTGGACGACACGTCGGACCTCCAGGACGCCGTCCTGGCCTGGGCCACCGCCGAGCAGGCCGCCCGGTGCCCCGACTGCGGCCTGGCGGCGCCGACCCAGTACGTGGCCTATGTCGACGCGCCGAACACCTACTGGGCTCTGGAGCGCTCGCCGGAGCGCTCGGACTGGGGGGTGCGCCAGGGCGAGGCCCGGATCCTGCTGCAGCCGCTCGATCCGGCGACCGGCCAGGCCACCGGCACCCCCATCGACTTCCTGGACGGCCAGCTCTGCGGCGACGAGGGCACCTGTGACTTCGGCGAGCTAGCGGCCAACCACGCCGGCGACCAGCTGGTGTTCGAGTGTCGCGTGCTCATCGATCCCGACGACGACTGGGTCAGCGAGACGTCGTGGAACCTGTGCATCGCCGGCATCGACTCCGCGGGCAAGGCCGTCGAGCCGCGGTTGCTCCGCCCTCAGGCCGATCAGCACAGGGGCCTGTGGGTGGCCCGCAGCACGCCGATGGCCCTGGTCGACGACGACGGCGACCCGCTGAAGGGCGTCTACGACAAGCACTACCAGATCCGCCGCTCCGACGACCGGACCCCGGTGTTCTCGCCCGATGACCAGCGCGTGCTCTTCGCCAGCACCGGCCCCAACCCCCAGACCGGTCTCCGGGCGGCCCAGACCTACCACGGCACCGAATTCGTGGACAACGTGATCAGCGTGGACCTGGCGGGCCAGCACGCCCAGCTGGTCTACCTCAACGAAGGCGGCACCGCGGACCACCCGTTCTTCCTGAAGAGCGGCCTGGTGGCCATGCACGCCTGGAACCTGGAGCGCATGGACCGCCACCTCTACATCCGCACCACCCCGGGCGGCATGATGGAGACCCCGACCCTGTTCGGACGCTTTCAGGGCCCGAACATGTGGGGTCCGGCGGTCGAGCTGAACAACGGGGCCATCGTGGGCACGACCGGCCGCCGTCGGGGGGCGGTGGAGCTGTTCGAGCCCTTCTTCGCCGAGCACACCCTGGGCACGGGGCTGGACGAAGAACTGGTGAGCTTCCGGTTGCTGGACCCAGAGAACTCCACCCTGGCCGAAGAATACGCCTACTGCGACGACCCGCCCGACGGCGAGAACTGCACGGTGGCCCGCTTCTACGCCGACCCGGCGTGGTCCCCGGACGGGCGGGCCCTGTTCGCCCTGAACCCCGAGACCACCACGGTCACCCAGGGCCACGACCTGTACCGGGACTACGGCACCGGGGACACCACCGACGAGGTCCTGGCCTCGCTCGCGCCGTACCTGCCCCAGGCGATGGGCATCTGGTGGGTCGACCACCAAGGCGACCGGGAGCGCCTGGTCGACCCGGAGCCCGGGCGCATGCTGCGCTACCCCACCTGGGTCGGGCGGCGGCAGGCTCCGGTGATCTGGCAGGAGAGCCTGGATCCCACGTCGGACACAGCCGAGCTCCACATCGCCCACGTGCCCCTGTGGCTGTCCCTGCGGCACTTCACGGACGAACAGGACAAGTCCACCTGGTTCGTCAACCTGGAGCAGATCACCCACCTGCGCGTGCTGGCCAAGGTCCTGACCGGCAACGACTGCATGAATGACGACCGGCCCTACCGCAACGCCGTGCACGACACCTATGACCACCCCACGGCGCTCGGGATCAACAACGCCACCGGCTACGAGCTGCTGGGCGACGTGCCCCTGGAGGCGGACGGCTCGGCCCGGGTCACCGTGCCCGCCGGCGAGCTCCTGCTGTTCCAGGGTCTCGACGCCGACGGCCACATGGTCTTCCAGCACAGCCGGGTGTTCGCCCTGCCGGGCGGCGCTGTGGTCGACACGTCGGTCAAGCCCGACCAGTACGAAGCCCAGTGCCAGGCCTGCCACGGCCGGGTCACACCGGGGGACTTCGCCGGGCTCCTCCAGACCGCGGACTTCGCCGCCGACCCGCTGGACTTCGACACCCTGGCCACCGAGTCCGTGGACCTGGCCAACACCCAGCGCCGCACCATGACCTGGCTAGACCAGCTCCGGCCCCTGGTCGACACCCACTGCGTCTCCTGCCACGACGGCGACACCCCGGCCGGGGACCTGGGCCTGGGGGCCAGCTACTCCGAGACGGCCAACTACCCCCTGACCTCCTGGGAGGACTGGCTCGACGCCGAGCTGGCCGACGAGACCCCGGAAGACGCCCGCATCCGCGGCGCCGGCTTCTCGGTCTCCTGGGCCTACCTGCTCCACGACGACAACGAGGCCTACCAGGAAGACCCCGAGTACGCAGCCCGGATGGCCGCCCAGGAGCCCTTGGGAGAGCTCGCGCCGTGGGATCCCGGCTACCAGAACCTGTTCGTGAACGTGGACGGCGGCCGCTACCGCTACCTGGGCGGCGACGGCTACGCGAGCCACTACGGCCGCGCCGATCGGCTGGGGGGCAACGCCCAGGACGCCTTCCTGCTGGAGATCCTCACCGGAGACGACCTGGACCCCGACCAGGACTTCGACGGTCTGGACCACACCGGCCTGCTGAGCGACGACGAGCTGCGCACCTGGATCGGCGTGATGGACCTGGGCTTTCCCTACATGTCCCGCTGCGACGACGCGACGGTGCCGAGCGGACCCTGGGCGGGCGAGCCCTGGGGGGATCCGGTGGCCGTTCCCTGGGAGTGAGCGACCCGATCAGTCGACCGTGACCACCCTCAGGTCGTCGAAGCGGGCCTCGCCGCCGGGGGTGCTCCAGGCCTGGAGGCCGACGTACAGGGATGGCACCGTGTCCAGCGCCGGCAGGTCCAGGGTCTGGACCACGGTGCGCCCGGGGCAGCTCTCGGTCGCCACCGAGAACTCAAAGGTCGTCGCGGTCTGGCGCTCGATCCACAGCGTGATCGCGCCGCCGGGATCCGCGGACAGGTCCGTGTTGGTCTCCCCTTCGTCGTCGTAGATCCCGACCCGCAGACCGTCGGTGTCTCGGCGGAAGCGGAAGCCGTACTCTCCCTCGGCATCGGGTTGCTGAGGCCCCGACGAGACCATGAACATCACGTTCTCGAACTCCGGGTTGGTCACCCCCCAGCGCTCGCCGACCTCCATGCGCTGGCCGGCGGCGGTGAGCACGGCCGCCACGGTGTTGCCGGCCGCCGGCTGCAGGATCATCTCGCCGTCCCGGACCACGAAGGACCCGCCGGACCCATAGCTGTCGCTCAGCAGGTAGTCGGCCGACGTGTCCGCGCTGTAGTCGTCCACCACCGTCGTCGCGTCCTCGTCTCCCGACGACGCCGGCTCGCCGCTGAAGCGGGCCTCCCAGTCCCACTGGACGGTGAAGGCGCTGTCGGCGTCGTCCTCCCAGGCATCGAGCACCGGCGAGTAGGTCGTTCGCGTCAGGGTGCCCGACGCGGGATCCACCGCCAGCAGGCCCAGCCAGCCCATGCCGCCCTCCTCTCGGCTGGCGTAGTCCAGGGACATCTCGAGCACCGGGTGGCAGGCGTCGTTGAGGACCTCGCCGTGCTCCTCGACCCCGTGGTGGCCGTTCACAAGCAGGAAGATCTGGGGGTTCGGCCCCAGCAGCTCATCCCGGACCTGGGCGCGGCTATTGCGACCGGTTCCGCCCAGATACGGCGTGTAGAAGGGGCCCAGGTGCGAGTGGGTCGACACGAGGGTCGGCCAGCCCGGGTGTGCGGACATGACGCCCTCGGCCCACGCGATGGCGGTGTCCGGGATGTCCAGCTCCAGGTGCAGGACCAGGAAGTCCACACCCCCTGCCCGCAGGGTCTGCCAGCTGTTCAGCTCGTTGTGGCTGTGGCCCCCGAACCAGGCCTGGTCGTCGAAGCGGCCGGTGGTCGCCGGGCCGAAGACGGCGGCCCAGGCGGTGTAGCCGCTGTCCAAGACGTCGACCTGGTCCAGCTCGTGATTTCCGACCGCGGTGGCCCATGGCATGCCGCCTTCGTCCAGGATCGCCATGGCGGCCGCGGCCCGATTCCACTCGTCGATGTTGCCCTGGGAGGTGACGTTCTCGCCGCCGTGGGAGACGATGTCGCCCAGCTGGGAGACGAAGTCGATCCCCAGGCTGTCCCGGGCGTCGAGCACCCACCGGGTCTGGGCCAGGAAGTGCTCGTTCCAGGCGTCGGACTCCACGTAGATCTGGGTGTCGGGGAGCAGGGCCAGGGTGAGGGTGGGGTTCGGGTCGCCGGTGTTGTTTGTGGTGGCGGTGTCCACCGTCGTGGACGTGTCGATGCCCGTCTCGGCAGCGCTGTCCGTCGACGAGTCCCCGGGCGGCGGGGAGGTGTCCTGGGACTCCTGGACCGTGGTGGGCGCACAGGCAAGCAGGAACAGCAGCGAGGGAACCATGGCGCCAGGCTACCGCCTCCCGGGCGCGACGCCATTGCATGCGCTACAGCCCGTCCCCCCAGGGAGTCCGTCATGAGCGACGCCGAGAAACCGTCCGAAGAGCCCGCCACCCCGGTCAGCACCGAGCAGGGCCCGCCCTCCCGCCTGACCCGCAGCCGCGCCAGCGACTCGGCCGCCCGCCCCGGCTTCCGGGACCCTGCGAACACCAAGAGCAAGGCGATGAAGAAGAAGCGGGGCAAGAAGAAGCGGCGGTGAGCCCGCTTCCGCTGATGGCGAGGGAGTCACTCTCCCGCGTCGTCCTGTGCGTCTACTGGAGGTACTCGGCAGCCAGACCGTCCTGGGCCGCCAGGAGCCACCCGGCCTCGTCGCTGACGTCGAACATCAGGTCCGCCACAAAGGTCTGGAGGCCATAGGCCGACTCCCACCCCTCGGTGTCGTTGTCCTCGCCATACAGCCCATGCCCGATGGCGTGTGCAGGCTGCCAGGGCACAGCGATCACCGCTGGGAAGAGGTGGGGGCCTTGCCAGTACATCGTCCCATTGTTGTAGGACAGGCCATCTCGCGGTTCGATGGACCGGATGTTCTTGGCAGCGAGGCTGTAGAGCGCCTCATTGACGGATTCGCCGTGGTCATCGAACAGGTTCAGCAGGACGGCGGGACGGTTTGCGGTGACTTCGAGGGAGCGGACCGTTCGTCTGTCGGAGGCGGCGATGGCATACATCGTGGCCACCACCCCGCTGCCCCACTGGCCTTCCCAGTCGTCCTTGTCGATCCGGAACTCGCGAAGGAGGCCCCTCTCGCACTGATCGTTGGGGAAGACACCGGGGGACCAGTCTTCCTCGAGGCAGGCCTGCGGGATGCCGAGGCTCCCGCAGGCGGACAGGACGAGGAAGATCACGGGTCGTGCTCCTGGAAGCGCAGGGTAGTCCACTGGTCGGCGAAGGGGTTCTTCATCTCCAGCGGTTCGTCGTCACGGAGGCGGACCCCCAGGTCGTAGAAGAGCACTGAGCCGTCTTCGTCGTTGAAGGAACCGCCAAGGACGAAGTCCCCGTAGGTACCTGCGAACTTGTAGGAGCCATCGCTCTGCCGGAAGGCCGGAAAGACAGCGAGGTTAGAGGACCCCGGAAGGCCGATGTACAGCATCCGGTCGATCCCCTCGACACTCCCCGCGTTCAAGAAAGCGTTGATTGGAATCTCTACTCCCCAGGGGCTCCAGTCCACGACGCCTCGGAAGGCTCGGCCCAGGTCCACGGGCTCCGGGTCAAACTCGTCGCTGAAACAAGAGTGGGTGACCTCGATCACCGCCTGGCGTCCTGTGGGGTTGCCCGTTTCGAGGAGCCAGTCGGCTGCAGCGAGCGGGATAGTGTCTGTGATCACGCCCATCGACTCCAAGTCGAGCTCGGTGGTCTCACCGTGGAACCGGTATTCGATCTCGCCGGACTTGACCTTGACCTCGCTGCTGTTGTGCGGATCGATGATTTTGATCTTCTCTATCCGAGACCGGCCGCTGCTCTCCGCCTCTTTTTCCAGCGGGACGAGCTCCATCGCGTAAAGGCTCTCGTCCACTTTGTAGAAGGGGAGCGCGGCGTACTTGTGCGTCCCAGGCACGCACTTGACGAGGTCGGAGACATCTGGGCTCGAGTCGGTCACTGCCTTTGCCGAACTAGGGGACGTGCTGGTGTTCTCGGCGCCCGCAGGCGGGAGGTACCGAGCCACGAAGGTCATTCCCATGGAGAGCTGAAGATAGTGCTTCGCGGGCACCTCGACCAGTTCAACGTCGGGATCGAAGACGCCACCGATGCTGAAGGACACCAAGTCTCGAAGGTTGGGCCCGAGCTTTCCTCCCGCCGCGAAGGTGGTCAGATAGCTGCCGGACTCCAGAGACCAGGTCTCCCTGTAAGCGTCGTTGCACTCGTCAGGCGCGATGTCAGCAGGAGTCCAGTAGGCCTCGGTCTGGCCAGTGGTCGCGTTCGTGATGATCAGAGAGTTGGTGGCAATGGGACCCCAGTCAATGGACCGCGGCATGATGTCCCGGTTCAGGATCCAGTTGATCAGCCACCCGGTGGTCGTCGCGGTGGCGGGAGTTGTGAGGAATGGGACCTCCACCCGCTCGGTGCCCATGTAGTCCTCACATCCGAGAACCTTCGTCTCGGTGTAGTCCTCATAGAATTCGCAGGGCGTCTCAAGATACGCCGACCCGTAGCCGGGACCGACACCGACCCGTTCAGCCGAGAGACCGGAGAGCGCCGTGATCCCGTAGTCCCCGATCAGGTAGGCATTGGACAGCCGGACCCACTGATCCGAGGCATAGGGACCGGGAGAGTTGGCGTCATTCCAATCCTTGGAAGCCCAACAGGCCGTACCTTCTGGGGCCGGGAGGGGGGTGCTGAGATGCATCTCGGGGTAGAGCGGCGGGTCGAACCAGATGTCCGACGGCTCCAGTGGCTTCTCGTGGCCGCCGTCTGGATCGAGACCGTGGACCTTCTTGTCCCACCACTCCAAGGCGATTGTCCATTCGTGCTCGAAGTCGCCTACTTCACGCTTGTGGGCATACCCGGTGTCGCTATCGTCAGTCCACTTGCCGTCGATGTCTATACAGCCAATCAGGAAGCACGCTGCCAGAGCAGCGAGGACACTCGGCGGAATGGTCCGCATCATCCAGACAAGCAAGTGAGCGAAGGCAGTCAGCGCGTACATGGGGGTCCTGGGAAGGGGTTGCCGCCCAGCCAAGCAAGGGGCGTGCCTGTGGCACCCAGGGGCACGGCACGCACGGTCAGGCGATCCAGGGGCCGAATTGCCGCCAGAGAGTGTCGAACACTTGACACCCCCCCCCGTCGAGTGCTGACACCAGGGGACTTCGAGGTCCTCGTTCTCGAAGCTTCACCGCTTGCCTATCGAGCGCCTACAGATACCGCGCACCCCGCTCCATCGGCGCCCGGGCGGCCCTGAGACCGAACTCCGGCCCCACTCTCCCGCGTCTTCGGGGTGCAGGTCTCACCGGACCCCCAGCCTTGTCAGCCGTCGGTCGCGGTCGGGTCCTCCCCGCAGAGGACCATGCACTGGAGCTCGCGGTCGCACTCGCCGGCCAGGTCGAGGTCGTCGTCGGCGTCACACACCCAGGAGTCCTGACCGGCACTCACGCAGTCGCCCACGGCCGTGATCCACTCGGCGCACTCGAAGTCGTGGCGACGACAGCCAGGGCCCCACCCCGGGCTGAGCCGGTCAGAGCGCCATCCCCAGCCCCGCCGTGAGGAACATCTTGGCCGCCGCGATGAGCAGCACCACACCCAGCAGGACACGAATCGAGCGGCCCCCGGCCTTCTTTGCTCCGAGGCCCGAGCCGATCGTACCGCCGACCACCGCCGCGAGCACGTAGACGGGGAGCTCGGCCGGCAGCGCCTCGAGCCCCCCAGCCCCGCTGGCCGCGCCCGCCTGGCCCACGAAGCCGGCGAGGCCTGCAATGGACACCAGCAGCACGAAGACGACCGAGACGCCCGCCGTCCGATGCGGCGTCGCCCACCCCGACATGATCAGGACCGGCGACAGGAAGATGCCGCCGCCTGTGCCCGTCAACCCCGCCATCAGGCCGACGCAGGCCCCGACGCCCAGCGCCAGGGGCAGGCGCGGCATGCCCACCGGCCGGGTGGACTTGCCAGCACCGCCGCTGTCGCTGCCCAGAGCCCTGCGGACCAGGCTCAGGCCAGCCCAGAGCAACACGATTCCCACCAGCGGCTTGTAGACGTACTCGGGCGGCCGGCGGGAGCCTCCGAGCACGGCCAGCGGCAGAGCGGTCACCAGGAAGGGCCACAGCGTCGGCCAGGAGAAGTGGCCCGCTCGCGAGAAGCGCCAGGTGCCGATGGTCGCCACGAAGACGTTCAGGACCAGCGCGGTGGGGCGCATCTCGTCGGGCGCCATGCCGACGAGCGCCATCGCGGCGAGGTAGCCCGACGCCCCGGCATGGCCGACCGAGGAGTACAGGACCGCGATCAGCGCGATGGCGACGGCGAGGACGACGCTGACGGCCATGGGCTCCCCTATCCCCTGCGCGGGCATCGCTCAGCGGGGAGCACCACGGGCTGGAACGACTCCGTGGGATGATCGTCCCACCTGGAGGCACGGATGAGCCGAGTCCCCCCCTTGCGCCTGGCCCTGGCACTTCTCCTGCCGCTCTGCTCCTGTGACGGGGGAGACGGGACCGGGACGACGGACTCCAGAGACTCCCAAGCGTGCCTCGATCAGGAGAGCACCTGCGATCAGGTGGACGATGACTGCGACGGCCTGGTCGACGAGGGGCTGGTCCTCACGGTCTGGGCGGACAGCGACCGAGACGGCCACGGCGACCCGGCCTCCCCTCTGGAGACCTGTGCGCTCGGAGACGGCCAGGCCGACAACGCGAACGACTGCGACGACGAAGACCCGGACGTGCACCCGACCGCCACGGAGCTGTGCAACGACGTGGACGACGACTGCGACGAGGGGATCGACGAGGCTCTGAGCAGCACCTGGTACACCGACGCCGACAGCGACGGCTACGGGGACGACGCCACCGCTGTCGACACCTGCGACCCGGGCGAGGACCTGGTGGACCAGGGCGGCGACTGCGATGACACGGACCCCGGCGCCAACCCGGGCGAGGCGGAGGTCTGCAACGGCGTGGACGACAACTGCGATGAGCGGGTCGACGAGGACCTGGCGGGGACCTGTGCCGACGCCTCCCTGGCGAGCTGCCTGGAGGTGCTAGGCGCCTGGCCGGAGGCTTCTGACGGACTGTTCTGGATCGACCCCACGGACACCGAGCCTGTCCAGGTCCACTGCGACCTGGCCGGCGGCGGCTGGACCCTGGTCTACCGGGGCACGAACGCAGGCGGTCTCATCGAGAATGGGGTCGTCGACGCCCCCGAAGCCCTGGGCGAGACCCCGATCACGCCCAGCTCAGAGGGCAACCACAAGCTCCACGACGACGTGATCAACGCGCTGCGCACCGGCAGCGTCCACAACGACCTGAAGGTGGTCGTGACCATCGACGGCACGGCCCTGACCCCATCCTTCCACCCGTCGGCCTGCGTGCTCCAGAGCGGCACCGACCTGGACGCCAGCGACCTGTGCAACGAGAGCACGACGGTGG
>CAZFLE010000006.1:41032-124314 GCA_964519895.1 uncultured Enterobacterales bacterium
CAGAGCGGCACCGACCTGGACGCCAGCGACCTGTGCAACGAGAGCACGACGGTGGGTCCGAACGAGACGAGCCGGAGCCAAAGCGGACACACCGGCTCCCTGACGCGCTGGTATGTCGACTACGAGGTCGGCTACATCTGGGGCGCCGTCGGCACCCACGTGGGGCCCATCGACGGCGGGACGGGCCTGGGACAGGCACCGGGCACGTACTGCACCTGGTACGACAGCCGCACCTGCCCCAGCGAGACGGCGCTCGAGATCTGGGCTCTGTGAGCGCGTTCCACGCCTTGTGAGCGGAGCAACGCCGTCGAGGTGTTGTGGCCCTGACCCCCGGGCTACCCTCGGGATCGTCTCCCGGAGGACTGACCGCTGCGCCCCGACCACGGCGATCGCTACGAGGATCTGGGCCTGCTGGGTCGGGGCTCCCTGGGCGAGGTCCGGCGGGTGCGGGACCGCCGGCTGGGCCGGGTCGTGGCGATGAAGCTGCTCAAGCCCGGGCTGGAGTCCCGCCCCAAGCTGGTGGCCCGCTTTCGCGCCGAAGCCCAGGTCGGCGCACAGCTCCAGCACCCGGGACTGAACCCGGTCTACGACTGCGGAGAGCTGCCCGACGGGCGGCCCTTCATCACCATGCGAGAGATCGACGGACGCACCCTGGGTCAGGTGATCGGGGCCGTGCATGCCGCCAGCTCCGGCGGGCGGTGGGTGCCGACCCGGGACGGCTGGACCCTGAGGCGTCTGCTCGACGCTTTTGCCGCGGTCTGCGATGCGATGGCCCACGCCCACGCCAGCGGGGTGGTGCACCGGGACCTGAAGCCCGAAAACGTGATGGTCGGGCACCGGGGGGAGGTGCTGGTGGTCGACTGGGGCCTGGCCAAGCTCCCGGACAGCGACCTGCCCCACGACGACACCACGGTCTCCATCGGCCAGGAGCTCACGAGCGCCTTTGCCACCCGCATCGGCACCGTCGCAGGCACGCCGGCCTACATGCCGCCAGAGCAGGCCCGCGGCGACGTGCACCGCCTGGATGCCCGGAGCGACGTGTACGCGCTGGGCGCGATCCTGCACACCGTGCTCTTTGGGCACGCGCCCTACAGGGAGAGTGACGCCCAGGACCTGGTGGCCGCGGTGCTGCGGGGTCCCCCGCCAGGGCTCGAGGCGAGGCTGCAGGCCGGCACTGACCTCTTGGGCCGCCCGATGCCCCCTGAGCTGCTGGACATCTGCGCCCGCTGCCTGGCCCGGACCCCCGCCGAGCGCTTCGAGGACGCCGGCGCCCTCGCCCAAGGGGTGGCCGCGTGGCAGCACGGCCTGCGCCTGCAGGAACAGGTCGCAGGTGTGCTCGCCGACGCGGCCCTAGCAGAGGAGGTCAGCGCCGGGTTCCGGGAGCGGGCCGCGCTGTTGCGGGCCCAAGCCGCCAAGGCCCTGGAAGAGGTTCCCTCCTGGTCCCCAGAGACCGCCAAGCACGCGGCCTGGGCCCAGGAGGACCAGGCGGACCGGCTGATCCAGGAGGCCCTCCAGCGGGAGCTCGAGGCCGAAGGCCTGCTCCAGGCCGCGCTGACCCACGACCCAGGCAACCTTGAGGCCCACGGCCAGCTCGCCGAGCGCCACCGAGACGAAGCGGCACGGGCCGAGGCCGCACGCCAGCCCGCCGCAGCGATGCAGGCCCGAGCCCGCCTGCGGCTGCACCTGGGCAGCCTGCCGGCGGATCACCGGGTCCGCAGTCGCTGCGAGGCCTGGCTGCGGGGCGACGCCGCGCTGACCCTGGTGACCGAGCCCCCGGGGGCCCGCGCCTGGCTCGAGCGCATGTCCACCCGCAACCGCCGCTTGGTGCCCGGCGAGGTCCGGGACCTGGGAGAGACCCCGCTGGTCGAGGTGCCTCTGGACCGCGGCTCCTACCGGGTGAGGCTGCAAGCGCCTGGCCACGAGCCGGCGGTGGTGCCGGTGCAGGTCGGCCGCCTGGAGCACTGGCACGGCGTCGCCCCCGGCGACGACGCCCCGACACCCATCCGGCTCCTGCCCACCGGCGCCCTGGGGCCGGACGAGTGCCACGTGCCCGCCGGCTGGTTCCAGTGCGGCGGCGATGCCGAGGCGCTGGGCTCACTGCCCGCGCAGCGCGTCTGGGTCGACGCCTTTGTCATGGCGCGCTTTCCCTGGACCAACCGCCGCTGGATCGCACTGCTCGATCGGTTGGTGGCCGAAGGGCGCGAGGCGCTCGCCCTGCGCATCGCGCCCCGGGAGCGGGCGGCCCAGGCCGCCCAGCTGGGCGGTCTGATCTACGGCCGGGACTCCGAGGGAGGCTTCCTGCTGACCCGCGACATGGTCGGCGAGCTGTGGGAGCCCGACTGGCCTGTGGTGATGATCGACCACGCCAGCGCGACGGCCGCAGCCCAGGAACACGCCCGTCACACGGGACAGCCCTGGCGCCTGCCCTGCGAGCTCGAGTGGGAAAAGGCCGCCCGAGGGGTGGACGGGCGCTACCACCCCTGGGGCGACGCCTTCGACGCCAGCTGGTGCTGCGTCGCGGCCAGCCACGAAAGTCGCCCCCAGCCAGCGTCGATCCACGCCTACCCGGCCGACGAGAGTCCCTACGGTGTGCGCGGGCTGGCCGGCAACAGCCGGGACTGGTGCGCCGACCCCTGGTCCGCCGATGGCCCTCGGGTGGTGAACGGCCGAGCCTGGACCCCGACTCCCGAGCCCGCGGACTTCGAGGCGACCGCGCCACTGCGAGCGGTGCGCGGGGGCTCCTGGGGCAGCCGCAGCGCCCTGGCGCGAGTCGCGGATCGCGTGGGGTGGAAGCCCGGGGTCCGCGGTGGCAACCTGGGGGTGCGCTTGGTGCGCTCGGTGTGAAGCACACCCGCCGCCTGGTCAAGTGCCTTCGTACTGCCGCATCTGGCGTTGCGGCCCGCCGCCAGCGATCCCAAGTCCCTGAAATGACGTCCAGCCTCGGGATCGGGCCGCCATTGTCGGCCAAGAGGCGGAAGTTCGACTGGACTTGAGCTCGACGGGCGGAAGTTCAGGGGCACTTGGGCTGGCCAGCCCGCCCTACAAGAACCGCTCCACCGCCCGCTGGAAGTCGATCCGGTCCGTCAGGCTGGTCAGGTAGTCCAGCCGGCCCGAGTCCCAGATCAGCACCGGGGACTGGTCGTAGCTGGCGATCCACTCCTCGTAGAGCTTGTTCAGCTTGCGGATGTAGCTGACCGGGATCTCCTGTTCGCTCACCCGCCCCCGCAGCTTGATCCGCCGACGGATCGCCCGGGTGTCGCAGCGCAGGTAGATCAGCAGATCCGGCGGCTGGAGCGCCTCGCGCATCGACGCGTAGAGCTCCATGTAGGTCTCGTGATCCCGCTTCTTCATCTTGCGGGAGCGGGCCAGGTTGGTGGCGAAGATCTCGGCGTCTTCGTAGATCGTACGGTCCAACACGACCGTGCCGGGACGCTCGTCCAGCGACAGGTGCAGCCGGAACTTGTGGGTCAGGAAGTAGATCTGGGAGTGGAAGGCCCAGGTCCGCATGTCCCGGTAGAAGTCGTCCAGGTACGGGTTGGTGGCGAAGGGCTCATACACCGGGTCGAAGCCGTACCTGCTGTGCAGGAACGACACCATCGATGACTTGCCGGCGCCCATGTTCCCGGCGACGGCGATGAACTTCTTCATCAGAGTGCGAGCGTGCCCTGGTTGCCGAATTGGTCGGTCACCGTGACGCTCGTGGCGCCACCAGGTGCGGTCACCGTCACGTGGCCCACGTCGCCGACCACCGTGGTCTCCAGCACGTCTTGAGAGCCATCGGACCAGTCCAGGCTCACCGAGCCTCGGACCGGGTTGGGACCGCGGCTGCTGCCCGCCAGATCGATCAACCGGTAGCCGTCGATGGGCGCCTCGAGCCAGATGTCCAGCCCATCGCCGGACGCGCCGACCGACAGCGTGACCGGCACGACCTCGAAGGTCTCCGACGTGACCTCGTAGGACTCGGTGGCCCAGGGCCAGCTGGCGCTGCCCCCCACATAGGCTTCGCCCGCCACGTGGAGCCTGTAGGTCCCCAGAGGCATCCCGGTGCGGTCGTGCACGTGGCCCACCGCCTGCCACGACGCCCACCACTGGTGGAGCTGGGGGTCCTGGACCGGCTTGAGCGGGTCGGGGGTCCAGGCGAGCAGGATGTCCCCCATGTCGTCGGTGATGGGACGACCGGAGTGGCTGGTGACCGGGTCCCAGCTGCCGTCGTCGTCCTGGCGCTGCAGGGTCACACGGGGCATGTCCACAGCCGGATCCCCGCCGTACCAGGCGAACTGCACGGTGTCCCGCACGCGGGAGACCTGGGACGGGGAGTCCAGCGTGAGCACCAGGTCCAAGGGCACCCAGAAGTCCTCGGACGGCTCGGTGATCGGCGTGCCGGCCTCGGGGTTCACGTCGGGCTGGAAGTCGGGCAGGGCCTTGTCGGGGTAGACCGTCGACGGCCAGTCGTCGTAGGGGTCCTCGGGCTCGTGCCAGGGGGTGGAGAGCACGCTGTCGGCGTACTCGAGCATGCCCTCCATCACGTGCTCGGCCTGGAGCGGGCCCCAGATGTTGATCTCGGGCTCGTAGCCGCCGGCCAGCCAGTCCTCGGGGATCAGGAAGTAGCCCTCGTGGTCTTGGGCATAGCCGACCACCAGCGCCCGCTCGTCACCGATCTCGTCCCGCACCCGGCGCCGGAACTGCTCGGAGTACATGGCGGTGGTCTCGGCGGGGAAGAACCCGGCCAGCAGGTCCTCGGAGCCGATGGAGCCGTCGGCCTGGCGGGTGACCAGGGGGCCGATCCGGCTGACGGTGGTGCCGGCCTCGAGCCCTTCGGGCATCGGGAGCGGCACGGAGTCCAGGCCGAAGATGCCCAGCAACACCGCGCTGATGGCCTCGACGTCGACACAGCCCGAGTACGGGAACACGTCGGCCCCGATGGAGAACCCCGGGATCAGCGGGAGCTCCGAACCACAGAAGGCCCCGCCGTACTGGGTGTTGAACTCGTCGATGGGGCTCAGCAGCTTGCCCAGGTCGTCGTAGACCACGTTGTCCGGGGTCATGTTCGGGTCGTAGGGGGCGTAGGACCAGTCCACCAGCCCGTTCCGAGTCACCCGGATCTCGTCGCGGACCTGGGTGATGTGGCGGCTGGCGGTCTCCATGCTGATCGGGTCCGAGCTCACGGGCACCTGGTCGTAGATGTCCATCACCAGGGGCCGGGCAAAGTCGCCGATGGACTCCAGCCGCGCATAGTTGTTGTCCCGGCCAGCCGGCGAAGCGTCGCCCCCGGAGCCCTGGAGGTGCATGACCATCACCGGACTGTCGAAGGCCTCTTCGATGCCGGCCTCGAGCCCACCCGTGGAGTCCGTCGAGATCATGGGGCTGTCGCCGTCGAGCGACGTGCCGTGCATGCCGAACGTCATGGTCATGGCCAGCGGCGTGCCGTCGAGCCGGTCGATCCGCAGGATGTGCAGGGACTCGTCCTTGCCCATGCCGACCTGGTCGTCCCAGCCCTCGATGGCCAGGTCGTTGTTCTCGCCCCGGCGGTCCCGGTAGACCGCATCGGACGGATCCCAGTCCTGGGCCCAGCCGGCCCCGATGGCCACGGGCTCGCGGGTCTCGTAGGCCTCGAGCGCTGCCCCCACGGCCGACGCCCGGAACCGGGCGAAGACCTCGGGGTTGTACAGGTCGCCGCCCAGGTAGAAGTGGTACTGGTCCGAGAAGTTCGCGATGCCGTGGTGAGTGTGACTGCTGGCCAGCACCACATTGCCGTCCAGGTCCAGCCCGGTGGCGGCCTCGAGATCGGCGGTGATCCCATCGACCAGTCCGTCGAAGCTGTAGATGATGTCGGCCTTGGCCAGGACCAGGTGGTCGTCGCCGTTCTCCAGCCAGATGACCTTGATCTCCTGGCGGGTCTGCACACCCGTCGACTCGGCCCAGTTCACCGTGTACTGGGACTGACGACGATCCTGGGCGCTGTCGCCACCCAGGTAGCCACAGCGGCTGGAGTAGCCGCCCATGGGACCCCCCACCGGCACGTCGATGGGCCACTCGGCGGCGCCCGCCACGGGCGCACCGGGCAGGTACTCGGGCCAGCCGTCGAAGGGCGGCGGCTCGCCGCCAGCAGAGCACGCGAGCAAGGTGGAGAACACGAACATGGCGCACCGGGGAAGGGTCCGGATCCATAGCCCGGTGAGGGCGGATAGATGATCCACGTGTCCCCCCTCTCGCTGATCCCTGGTCTCTTGTTCGCCTGCGCAGGAGACTCCGACACCGATGACACGGACCTGAGCACCGACAGCTGGGACGTGGTCATGAGCGAGCTCGACGGCACGCTGCTGTCCGTCTACGCCCCGACCCGGGACAACGTCTGGGCCGTGGGCAGCAACCCCGGCGACGGCCTGGGGGGCTACGCCTGGCGCTGGGACGGCCAGACCTGGGAGCGGCTGGACACCGGAGACTCCGGGATCATCTGGTGGGCCGCCGGCGACGACGCCGGCCACGTGTGGCTGGTCGGGGACGGCGGGGTGATCCTGCGCTGGTCCCCGGACAGCGGGTTCGAGACCTTCGACACCCCCGGTACGGCGACGCTCTTCAGCATCTTCGCCCTGGCCCCGGACGACGTCTGGGCCTGCGGCGTAGTCCACGAAGGTGTCAGCTCCGAGGTGGCCATCTGGCACTTCGACGGCGACGCCTGGGCAGCAGACCCCGACGAGCCCGGGGAGCTGATCCCCGGCAAGACCCCCAACAAGATCTGGGGGCGGTCCAGCGAGGACCTGTGGATCGTCGGGGGCACCGAGGTCGGGCTGCACCGCTCGGCGTCCGGCTGGAAGACCGTCGACGTGGCGACCGAGGCCTTCCTGACCACGATCCACGGCAACGACGAGCGCGTGGTCGCCGTCGGGGGCCCCAGTCAGGGCGGCATCATCGAGAACGATGGCAGCGGCTTCCAAGAGGTCCTGGGCGCAGACCGCGTCGCCAACCTGGCGGGGGTCGCCCTGCATCCCGACGACCGTGGCGTGGCGGCCGGCTGGTGGGACACGCTGGTGGAGCGGATCGACGGCGAGTGGGTGACCGACGACGACGTGCCGGACCTGCGCATCGACTACCACGGGGTCGCCATCACCGACGACGGCCAGGTCTGGGCGGCTGGGGGACTGTTCAACACCTTCCCTCTGCGCCAGGGGGGCCTGATCCGGGGGCAACTGGCCGACCCGTGAGCCCGATCCAGCGGGTTAGGAACCGCGGATCGTGACCCTGCTCCTGCCGATCCTGCTCATGGCGCCCGCCTGCCGCGACGCGGTCGAGACCGGGCAGACCTATGGGGACTGGACCGTCGTGCTCGGCGAGCTCGACGCCGGCCTGATCGGGGTCTGGGCCCCCGCCGACGACGACGTGTGGGCCGTCGGCGCAGATCCCGGCGACGGCCTGGGGGGCTACGTCTACCACTTCGACGGCAGCACCTGGGAGCGCCTGGACACCGGCACCACCGGCAACTTCTGGTGGGTGCACGGCGACGGAACGGGACCGGTCTGGATGGTCGGTGAAGGCGGCCTGGTGGTGCGCTGGACCGCAGAGACCGGGCCGGTGGCGATCCCCGCCCCGGCGGACACCAACCTGTTCGGGGCTTTCGCCCTTGCCGACGACGACGTGTGGGTCTGCGGCGGTGACAACTTCTCCCAGGACGCCAAGCAGGTGCTGTGGCACTGGAACGGCTCCAGCTGGGACGACCCCAGCGACGTGGTCGCCCTACGCGACACCGACGCCGTGCTCACCAAGATCTACGCCCGCAGCCCCACCGACCTGTGGGTGGTCGGCGGGCCCGACGAAGGCCTGCGGTTGGAGGACGGCGCCTGGCGCATGATCGATGTCGCCACGGACCAGCCCCTGACCTCGGTCTTCGGCAACGACGAGCTGGTCATCGCAGTGGGCGGCGGCAGCCGGGGGCTGGTGGTCGAAGATGACGGCGACGGGTTCCAGGAGTTCGTCCTGGACGACGCCCAGCCGCTGAACGGCATCGCAGTGGCACCCGACGGCCGCGCGGTCGCCAGCGGCTGGTACGGCAGCCTGCACCTGCGGGACAGCGACGGCACCTGGTCGGTGGTCGACGAGATCGAGATCCGCCACCAGGACTTCCACTCCACCTCGGTCACCCCGACCGGCACCGTCTACGTGACCGGTGCGTTGTTCGGTGTGGCCAACATCTACGACGGCATCCTGGTCCGGGGGCAGCTGCTCCCGGCCGCGAGCGACGGAGACAGCCCATGACCCCCTTCCTGATGATGGCGCTGGCCTGCGTCGAAGGCGTGCAAGAAGGCCAGGACTTCGGCGGCGGCTGGACCGCCGTGATCGGGGGCCTCGACGGCGGCCTCATCGGCACCTGGGCCCCCGCCGATGACGACGTCTGGACCGTCGGCGCCGACGTCGACGACGGCCTGGGCGCCTATGTCTTCCACTACGACGGGGTCGAGTGGACCCGCCTGGAGAACGACATCGAGGGCAACCTGTGGTGGGTGCACGGCGACGACTTCGGCAACGTGTGGTTCATCGGCGAAGCCGGCACCATCGCCCGCTACCACCCGGACAGCGGCTTCGAGAACCTGCCCAGTCCTGGAGAGATCAACCTCTTCGGGGCCATGGCCTTTGCCGAGGACGACGTGTGGGCCTGTGGCGGCAACAACCTGTCCGTCAGTGAGAAGCAGGTGCTCTGGCACTACGACGGCACCGGCTGGGGCGTGCCGGCGGGCTTCGAGAACACCCGGGACACCGAAGAGGTGCTGACCAAGATCTACGGCACCAGCAGCGACGACATGTGGGTGGTCGGCGGCCCCGACCAGGGCCTGCACTTCCAGGACGGCGCCTGGAGCGTCCAGGACGTCGGCACCGACCAGTTCCTGACCACCATCCACGGCAACGACGAGCTCCTGATCGCCGCCGGCGGCGAGACCCACGGCGTGCTGGTCGAGAACGACGGCACCGGCTTCAAGGCCGTCGACATGGGGGAGATCCAGCCCCTGAACGGCGTGGCCGTGCACGCCGACGGCCGGGCCGCCGCCAGCGGCTGGTTCGGCTCCATCCACCTGCGGGACCGGGACGGCACCTGGGCCCCGGTCGACGAGGTCGAGATCAGGTCCCAGGTCTTCCACTCGGTGGCCGTGAGCCCCGGAGGCGACGTCTACGCGGCGGGCGCTCTGTTCGGCGTGGTGGACATCTACGACGGCGTGCTGGTCCAAGGGCGACTGCCGGAGTGAGCTACCAGATGACCTCGACGTCGCAGGCCGCTCAGGAGCGTCGAACTCCCGGGGTCGGCCAGTACACCTGACGCTCGCTCGGAGCCCCAGCCGGGTACGCGCCGGAGTGGCTCTGGATTCACCGGCACCAGCTTCACCACCGGCTTGCCCGCCCGTGCGATCACGATCTCCTCGCCCGCCTCGGCCCGCTTCAGGAGCTCAGAGAGCCGCGTCATGGCCGCCAGGACGTTGAATTGTGACATGGGTCCACAGTAGGCCCAGCCGCACCCTGGGTCACCCCCTTGGCTAAGGCCCCTGGTCCTCCGGGATCTTGTCCTCTGGCACCAGCGGAATCACCCGCTCGATCTCCAGGTTCAGCTCGTCCCACAGCCCGATGATCTCGGGATCCGTGCTGTCGTAGACGTCGTCCTGCTCGAGCGGATCGCTGTCCCGGCGGTAGAACTCCTTCTCCCCGTACTTCCAGCGGTACTGCAGCTTGGTCAGGCCGACCTGGAGGGACATCATGATGCCCAGCCGGGCGTCGGAGATGGTGTGGATCGGCCGCTCGTCGCGAGCCAGACCGACCGGCTCGCCGGTGACCACGCCGGGGATCGGCTCCCCCATGGCCTCGAGGATGGTGGGGGCCAGATCGATGTGGGTGGTCGGCTCGGACCAGACCCCCGGCGTCAGCCCCTTGGCCCAGAAGAACGCCAAGGCGTCGTTCTCGCCGTAGTGCATCGTGTAGGCGTGGGTGTGGAGGTCGTGCTCCCAGAACTGCTCGCCGTGATCGGACCAGACCACCACCAGGGTGTCGTCGAGCGCCCCGTGAGCGTCCAGTCCTTCGAACAGGCCCTTGAAGATGTCGTCGGTGTACCGGACCGTGCCGGTGTAGCGCACGTCGAGGTGGGCCGAGAGCAGCGCCTGCTCTTCTGGGGAGAGGTCTGGCCACATCTTCATCACGTCGTAGGTGTCGTCGCGATCCGTCAGGTCCCAGGGGAGCTCCTCGAGCTCGTCGAGACCTTCGAGGTACTCCGGCGGCGGATCGTAGGGCACGTGGGCGTCGCGGAAGTGGATGTGGAGGAACCAAGGGTCCCCTGAGCGCTCCATGTCATCCAGCAGTTCCAGGCCCATGCCGGCCATCTCTTCGCCCGGAGAGTAGTGGCCGCCCTTGACCCGGTCGTAGCCCTGGGCCGTGTTCCAGTCCTCGCCGATGTAGCTGTTGGAGCTGGCCAGCCCGGTCTGCCACCCCGCGTCTCGCAGCCAGACGGGGAGCTGGGGGTGTCCATCGGGCAGGGCCTTGCGTCGGGCCTTGTTCAAGGCCGGGATGAAGGCCATGTCGGTGTTCGAGCGGCCCCCGAAGACACAGATGGCAGACGGGTAGGTCCAATTCGAGCAGGACCGATGGTCGTCGAGGGGCACGCCCTCGGCCATCAGCTGGTCCAGGAAGGGCGTCAGCTTGCGGTCGCCGTAGCGCCCGACGTGGTCCTTGCGCAGCGTGTCGATCGACAACATGAGCAGGTTCCGGGGACCCTCTCGTGGGAATTCCAGGAACGAGGTGACCGGCGGCGGCGGGCCCTTGACGTCGTCGTCGTCGCAGGCCACCAGGCCGATGAGCGCGAAGATCAACATCGTTCAGGTCTCCGGGACGCTCACAACATGCCCCAGAAGGCAGCGACTCCCAGACCCGCGAAGGGCTGGGAGGTCGTGCGAGATCGTGCGAGAGCACGACTCTGGGCAGGTCGGCCTAGAAGTAGTACCGCGCGACCAGGCCGGAGTAGTACCGGAACTGGATCAGGCTGTAGTACGACCGGATCACGTTGAAGTTGATGCCGGGCTCGATCTGGATGGCGACCTCGAGGGGGAAGCTGTTCAGGGCGAGCTGGTAGCCGATGAGGCCGCCGGCGCCGATGGCCAGGTTCCGGTAGTACCCCAGGGTGAAGTCGACGTTGACGCCGACACCGAAGTACACGCGCTGCTCGGCGAACCCGAACTCCCAAGGCGGGGTCCAGAAGTCCTTCTCGACGTTGCCGCGAGCGTGGATGGAGAGGCCGTAGTAGCCAGGACGAATGCCGACGTACGCGGCAGCGCCGCCGTCGCCATCACCGGGCAGGATGTCGAGGGTGCCCCACTTCTTGAGCGTGACGGAGTAGGCGGGGTAGGTGAGCGCAACACCAACACCCATCTCCTTGTCGGCGACGGGCATGGCCGATGCGGTGTTCATGGCCAGCATGGCAGTAAGCAGCATCTGAAGAGACCTCCTAAGGAATCGCCGGGACCGTAACACAGGGGATCGGCTGTGCAAGACATGTCAAGACACTCTCCGGGGAAGCCACTGACGACTCTGTGGGTTGGAAAGTCTTGACACGTCCACAAAAACGCTGTGGTTGCGCCCCCTTAGCCCTCCCACGAGAAATGTAACGGCGCCCGTTTCATCGGTGTCGGGATGCAAAAAGCGCCGAACGGCGCGTGGATCTCCTGACCGGGGCGAATTCCCCCATCAGCGGCGCCAGACCTGGACCCTGCCGGTCTCGAGATCCTCGTGGGCGATCTCGTCCAGACCCCGGATCCACCCGAGCTGGGCACGGCCGAAGGGGTGTCCGATGCCCCCCACGTTCATGCACAGGCAGTCTCCGAGCCGCACGAAGCCGAAGGACTCGTGGATGTGCCCGCACACCAGGATCCCCCCCCGCTGCTCAGCCAGGCCACGGATCCACTCGCTGCCGACATGCTTCTGGGTACGCGGGACCCAGTCCAGCGGGGTCCGTGCGGGTGGACAGTGGGCCAGGATGATGTCCGACCGCGGGACCTTGGCGATCTGGGGCTCGTCGGGCCACTCATAGGGGAAGCTCTGGGCCGACTGGACCGAGCCCCCGATGCCGGCGATGCGGAGCTCCCCGATCTTGTGGCCCTTGCCGTCGATGTTTCCGTCGCCGTCCACATAGGGCAGGTCGTGGTTGCCGGGGACCCACACCACGGGCACGCCGACCCTGCGCACCCGCTCCAGGACCTTCTTGACGTCGGCGGCATACCGCTCGAGTCGGTCCAGGGTCCGCCGACCCTTGCGGCCAGCACAGGCCAGGTCACCCACCATCAGGATGCCGTCGACTCGCTCCCGACGCACGCGGTCCAGCACCCGGCTCAGGTTCTGCCAGTGGCTGTGTACGTCGCCCAGGATGGCCAGCTTGGTCATGGTGTTCCTGGCATGGGCCGCAGCTGCTCCATCAACGCCGCGGCCTCGTTGTACCCGATGTCGGGGAGGGCCACCTGGGTGCCTGCGACCCGGACCAGCAGCCGACCCAGGCCGTGGCGGCGCATCAACGGACCTTGGACCAGGTGCACGGACTGGACCTTGTCCCGGGCCAACAGCGACGTGCGCCGCCGCCAGAACCCCCGTCGCGACAGGACCACGTGGTCCGTCACCCGCCAGCCCTGGGCCCGGTGGTCCAGGTACTGGGCGAACCAGCTCAGGGGCACCAGGATCAGGGCCACGGCTCCCCAGGGCCCCACCGCCAGGATGCTGAACCCGGCCAGCGCGAGCGCCCGGCCGGTCGCCCCATAGAGCGATCGCCGCAGCGCCCGGGGGTGGGGGGGGTCCAGGGGGTCCACCCAGGCGTCGATGCCGGCGACCGGGATCGCGACCTGGCTCACCCGGCCCAGGTCCTCGCGGGGCACCATCGGAATCGACGCTTCGCTGCTCTGGTTCTCGTCGCGCATGGAGCCAAGGCCCGCCGTCTCGACGGACAGGGTGCCGTACCCGATCAGCCGCCGCAGGACGGGCTCGTCTGCCAGGGTCAGCTGGACCTTTTCTAGAGGGATCCGCGCCCGCCGGCGGGTGAACAGGCCGGACTCGGCTCGCAACTCGGTCCGGGTTCGGGTCAGCCGGTACTTCCAGTGCCGGGTCAGAGCCACGCTCACCGAGATGCCAAAGGACAGGGCAAAAGCCAGCACCACCAGCGCGAGCATCACCCCGAAGCCCAGGCCCGAAGCCCGCTCGACGGCCTCTTCGGGCTCCAGAAGCTCCAGGGCCTGGATCGCCACGCCCCCGAGCAGAGCCACCGTGCCCACCGTGCGCGAGGTCAGGCCATAGGCGACCAGCTCCGGCACCCCCACCTCGACCACCGGCTCCTCAGAGCGCTTCAAGACCGCTTCGGATTCTCGGCCGCGGAGCCGGTCCAGCTCGCCCATCAGGACGCCAGCAGCGTCTTCGGACAGGGCACTCAGCATGCCCTCGGTGCGCATCCCGCCCGCTGTCTCCAGCCGGACCTCGACCAGGCCAAAGGCCCGATGGGCCACGTTGCGGACCAGCTCGGCGTTCTGGATCCGTTCAGGGTCGATCACCCGGACCTGGCGATTGAGCAGGCCTTGCTTGATCTCCAGCCGGCCGGCGTGCACCCGGTAGCGCAGGGTGGCGAAGTGCACGATCGCGGAGATCACACCCAGGCCGGCGACGCCGGTGAGGCCCACGCCGACCCCGATCAGGTCTCCCCAGCCGCCGCCTCCGAAGACCGCGAAGAAGATCAACCACCAGAAGCCCTTGATCGCCCGCCAGATCCGAGGGCCCAGGTTGACCAGCAGCGAGCTCGGGTGCAGCGAAGACCACGGTGTCTCGGCCGCGACGGGGGCGTCAGACACCGTCGTCGCCACCTCGACGGGCCAGCTCGTCCCGCAAGGACTCCGCCGTCTGTTCGTCGAGGCCCGGGATCACCGCGTCAGCGCTCATGGTGGACGCGGTGTAGACCAGCAGGCTGGAGAGGCCGAAGAACCGCTCCAGCGGACCCTGGTGGGTGTCGACGTGCTGGATGCGGTTCAGGGGCACGCTGGTGCGGCGCCGGAACAGCACCCCCCGCTGGAGCAACAGGTCGTGGTCCCGGACGCCGTAGCCCAGGTAGCGCCAGGTCAGCCCGGGCCAGGCGATGGCCTGGATGACCAGCAGGGCGGCAGCGGCGAGCACGATGCCGACCGCGACCCAGGCCGAGAGCTCGGTGGCCACCTTGAGGGCGACCCCGGCCGGGACCACCAGCATCACTGTGGTGAAGCCGCTGCGCAGCACCCCGGCAAGGCGCCACAGGGTCACGGCGTCGGGGCTGACCTGGGTGAGTTCCACAGCCGTGAGCTAACCCCCGGGGGGCCCGGGTCACCCCCCTCAGAGCGGCGACGCCGCCTGTGCCAGCTCGCGGCACAGACGGCGTCCGGGTCGGAGTCGCGGCCTACTCGGGGCAGGCGGCGTCCATGTAGTCCACGTCCCAGCAGGACCGCTCGCCCAGGTTGTAGCCGGGGTGGCGGACCTCGCCGCTGCCCTCTTCGGTGACCAGGACCCAGGCGTCCTCGGCGGTGCTCGCGTCGTGGTAGGTCACGGCGTTGTCGCCCTCGTGGCGCCACCACGCCAGGAGGTCGCCAGAGTGCTCACCGGCGGTGGCGGCGATGCCGAACTCGGCGGTGCCTTCGCCGTCGGCGATCCACTCGACCACGCCCTGCAGCTCGCCGGAGCCGTTGTACAGATCCCACCAGCCCAGGTGGCCGGCGGCAGAGACGAAGCCAGCGAACCACACGGCGTCATCGAAGCGGCCGTCATCGCTGGTGACGCGCATCTCGGCCAGGTAGCCGACCAGCACGTAGGCCACGTTGAACTCCAGGTCGTAGGCCACGTCGTCGATGACCACGCTGTTGGTGGCCTGCCACAGGTTGTCCTCGAGCTGGACGACCTCGCCGTCCGTGGCGACACCGATGGCCGTCGACGGCGGCCCCACGACGGCGGCGGTCGCGATGCTGGCGCTTCCCACCATCAGGCTGCCGGCGATCACGTTGCCGTAGGAGCTGGCGGGGGGCGCGTTGGGGTCCGGGTCGCCCACCTCGGTCTCGTTGACCTGCAGGTAGAAAGCGTCCGGCTGGTCGGCCAGGTCGAGCTGCGTACCGGCAGCGGCGTCCATGTAGTCCTGGGCGCCGCTCAAGGCGGCGGCGCGGTCGATCAGCGCCAGCTCGGCGTCAGCGCCGTAGTCCACCTGGTCGAGGGTCGGGCCGGCGGCGGGCTCGGAGCAGGCCTGGAGAGCAACGAGGGAGACGACGGACAGGCTGGCGATGCGGTTCATGGAGAACTCCGGTGCAAGGGGTTGTTCGCACCGTTGGACCCGGCACCGCGCCGCTGGGCAAAGAGAATTGTTCAGGCGGCTTCCTCGAGCGCCGCGAGCTGATCCCAGAACTGCCAGGTCTCGGGTCGCAGGCGCCACAAGGTCCGGTAGCGGGCCACGAAGGCCTCGAAGGGCTGGGGGCCGGCCAGGGGCGTCAGCCGCAGCACCGGTCCATCGGGGCGGTCGTCGAGCAGCAAGCCAAGGATCGCCGCGCCGGCCTCGCGGCCCAGTGCATAGGCCGCATCGGGCCAGGCGATGCGGGTCAGGCCCAGGGCCGCGGGACGCGAGGACTCCCCGACGATGCGCCCAGGCCCGAGTCCGTCGCCAGTGGTGAGCAGCACCCCGCCCTCGGCCAGCACCGCCCGTGGCCGGTCCCCGGCCGAACCGACCCGCAAGTAGCGGACACCGAGCCGATCCTCCATCTGCCGGCGGCGAGCCTGGCCCCACCCTTGCGCCCCCTCCAGCGCATCGTCGGGCCGCTGAAAGGTGCGGACCTGGACCGGAATCCCGAGCCGATCCAGGACGATCGGCGGCAACCCGTGGGTGCCCAGGTGACCGGCGATCAACAGCACCGGCGTGCCGGCAGCCATCGCCGAGTGGACCGCGTCCAGCCCTTCCACGGCCACGTGGGCGGTCACCGTGCAACGGTCCAGGCGCGGGAAGACCAGGCGCTCGAGGCTCTGGCGCAGCTGGAAGCGTGCCTCCGCGACCGCGAGCCGACGGGCCAGGGCCGCGTCGGCGTGGGGCAGGGCCCGGGCCATGGCGTCGGCCACGCCCGGGCGACCGACCAAGGGAGCCCCGTCCGTGGCCCAACGGATCCACCTCAGGGACCGCCCTGGGGGCAGCGCCTGGAGCGCCGGTCCGAGGGCATCCCAGTACGCGCGGCGAGCCCAGAGACCGGTCAGGTGTCCCGGTTGTCGACCGGCGGACGGCGAAACTCGACCTCGAACTCCCCGGTGGTGCGCACGCTCGCCTGGGAGGCCCGCCGCTGGCCCGACGAGGTCGACATCGAAGCCGGCGGGGCTATCGCCCGACGACGCCTGCGGGGCCGCGTGCCCATCTGGGCCTTGAGCAGCTGCTTGACCGTGAGCGCCACGAGCGCCGGCGACGCGTTGTTGTGGAGCCAGTGGTCGACCTTGAAGTCGCTGCCGAGCCCGAGCTTCAGCTTCTCGGCGTCCACGCCTTCCGGCGCCGAGCCGTGCACCACCATCAGGCAGTCGCCGCCGTCCAGCTTGCGCATCCGCGTGCACAGCGACAGACCGTGGCCCTTTTTCTGATGGGTCGACGCCAGCACCACGTCGGGCTGCTGCTCTTCGAGCAGGTGCTTGATCTGCTTCATCGACTTGGGCATCACCAGGTCGAAGTCCACCCGCAGCACACGCGCGAAGAGTTTTCGGCGCGCACCCACAGGGTCGAGAAGGAGGAGGACAGGTCGGCTCAACGCCCTTCCTGGGCCGTGAACAAGCACGCACAGCGTACGATGCAAGTCGCCTGAGGTCCAAGTGGAAAAGCGGGAAAACCCTGTCAGGGATCCCCTGACACCGTACCAACGCAAGCTCTTTCTGCTGCTGGGCGTGGCGACGTTCTTCGAGGGCTACGACATGATCGCCCTCAGCCAGATCCTGCCCACGTTGCGTGAAGACTTCGGCATCAGCTTCGCCCAGGGCGCCACGATGGTCACGGTCATCAACATCGGCACCATCATCGCGTGGCTGCTCATCCGCAAGGCCGACCAGTGGGGCCGCAAGCGGGTCCTGATGATCACCATCGGCGGCTACACGATCTTCACCCTGTTGTCGGGCCTGGCCCCCCACGTCCTGCTGTTCACCCTGGCCCAGCTCGTGGCGCGCATCTTCCTGATCGGGGAGTGGGCCATCTCGATGGTCTACGCGGCCGAGGAATTCCCAGCCGAGCGGCGCGGCATGGTGCTCGGGGTGCTCCAGGGCTTCTCCAGCCTGGGGTCCGTGGTGTGCGCCGGCGTGGTGCCGATCCTGCTCACGACGCCCTACGGGTGGCGCACGGTCTACTTCGTCGGCGCCGTGCCCCTGGTCCTGGTGATGGTGGCGCGCCGCAGCCTGCGCGAGACCAAGCGCTTCGAGGAACAGGTCAGCACCGAGACCCGCCCGAGCCTGATGGCGTTCTGGAAGACCCCGTACAAGAAGCGCATGCTCCAGCTCGCGCTGATCTGGTTCCTGACCTACCTGTGCACCCAGACCGCGATCACATTCTGGAAGGAGTTCGCGGTCGCCGAGCGCGGACTGACCGACGGCCAGGTCGGGGCCAGCATCACCATCGCCGCCGTGGTCTCGATGCCCCTGGTCTTCGCCGCGGGCAAGCTGCTGGACGTGATCGGCCGGCGCAAGGGCGCGGTGCTGATCTACACGCTCACCAGCCTGGGCTGTGTGGCGTCCTACACCGCCCACGGCCACGCGCTGCTCACGGCGTCGCTGGTCCTCGCCATCTTCGGGGTCTCGGCGGTGCTGCCCGTCCTGAACTCCTACAACACCGAGCTGTTCCCCACCGAGCTGCGGGGCGACGCCTTCTCCTGGTCGAACAACCTGCTCGGCCGCATCGGGTACGTCACGAGCCCCCTGCTGGTCGGCGTCGCGGCGGGTTCGTGGGGCATCGGTCCGGCCATCGCCAGCACGGCGATCTTTCCCATGCTGGCCCTGGCGCTGATCTGGCTCTGGCTCCCCGAGACGCGGGGCAAGGAGCTCGAGGAGACGAGCGCGCTGTAGTCCTGGCGCTAGAAGTCCAGCCGATCGTTCTGGTGCGTCAGGATCTCGCAGTCCGAGCTGACCGTGGTGCAACACAGCAGACGGAAGCCGGCCGCGGCGTGCTTCTCGTCGAGCATGAACTGGTCACCCATCACCGCGTCGCCCTGGTCCAGCATGGCGGCGCACATGAAGCAGCCCCCATTGAGGCAGGAGAACGGAAGCTCCAGCTCATTGCGCTCGGCGGCGTCGAGCACGGTCTCGCCCTCGAAGCAGTCGATCGTGGTGTCCAGGCCCTCGACCTCGTTGTACAGGTGGAGCTGGTAGGTCTTGGTGTCGTCGGCCTGGGCGACCGTGGCAGCGGGGGCGATCCAGGCCGGCTTGGCCGGCTCGGCCTTGTCGAAGGCGTCGAAGAAGCCGTCGTCGAGCACCTGGGCCGCGGGCTTGTTGGCCTGGCTCCGCCGGCGGGGACGAGGGGCGTTGTCGAAGTCGTCCTCTTCTTCCTCGATGTCGTCGTCGTCCCACTTGCGGCCGCGCTTGCCGGCGTAGCTCTTGGTCGATGCCGACGTGGGGCGGGACGTGTCGACCCGCTCTTCTGGCCCCTTCAGGGCGCGCTTCAGCCTGTCACGAAGTCCCATGGCATCCTCATTTAGCCGATCGGATACGGGGCCGGCGACGTGAACGGCATCTTCCTCGGCATCTTCGGCGTCGCCTTCGTGACGGCCGCTCTGATGGGCAACTTCGACGCGGCCAGTCGGGGCCTCTTCGATGGGGCCCGCGCCAGTGTGGACCTGGCGATCGGCCTGATCGGGTACATGGCCTTCTTCCTGGGGCTCATGAAGGTCGCCGAGCGTGCCGGGCTGCTGCGGCTCCTGGCTCGGACGATCCGGCCGCTGATGGTCCGGCTGTTCCCCGATGTGCCCGCCGAGCACCCGGCCATGGCGGCGATGATCCTGAATTTCGCCGCCAACATGCTCGGGCTGGTCAACGCTGCGACGCCCTTTGGCATCAAGGCCATGCACGAGCTGGAGAAGCTCAACCGCCACCCGGGCACGGCGACCAACGCCATGTGCCTGTTCCTGGCCATCAACACCAGCGGCCTGGCCCTGCTCCCCAGCGGGGTCGTCTCGCTGCGGGCAGCCGAGAACTCCGCCGACCCCTGGGGCATCGTCGCACCCACGCTGTTCGCCACCGCGGTGGCCACCGTCGCCGGCATCTTCATGGCCAAGTCCCTGCAGCGCCAGTCGCGCTTCGCGGCTCCCCCCCCGAGCCGAGACATCGATCTGGACGAGCGAGCAGACGCCGAAGCCGACCTGGCGGATCAGCCTGGCGCGGACTTCGGACCCCGGGCTCACTGGGGACTGGGCGTGTTCCTCCTGGTGTCCATCGGCCTGCTGGTCGTGCCGGCCGTGGCGTCGGCCGTGCTCCCCGCGAGCAACGCGCACGTGGCCCACCTGCGGGACTTTGCCGACAAGGCCAGCGACGCGGTGATCCCCATCCTGGTCATGTCCATTGCCGGCTTCGGTGCCGTCCGAGGCGTCAAGGTCTACGAGGCCTTCGTCGAAGGGGCCAAGGAGGGCTGGAACGTCGCGGTGGTGATCATCCCCTACCTGGTCGCGATCCTGGGCGCCGTCGGCATGTTCCGAGGCTCCGGCGCGATGGGCATGCTGGGCGGCATGATCGGGCCGGCCATCGAGCCCCTGGGCATGCCGGCAGAGGTCCTGCCCCAGGCCCTGGTGCGACCCCTCTCGGGCTCCGGCGCCTATGGACTCATGGCCGAACTCATCACGATCCACGGCCCGGACAGCTACATCGGCTACCTGACCAGCGTGCTCCAGGGGTCGACCGAGACCACCTTCTATGTGCTCGCCGTGTACTTCGGTGCGGTCAAGGTCTATCGGGTCCGCCACGCCCCCTGGGCCGGGCTGGCGGCGGACATCGTGGGCGCGATCGCAGCGGTGTTCATCGTGTCCGCGCTGTACGGTCACCTGCAGTAGACGGCCTGCTCAGGGGTCGAACCAGGACAGGGCATAGGCCGCACCTGCGTAGCTGCCGTTGGTGGCGTCACCCAGTGCACCCACGATCAGATCGTCGACACCGTCGCCGTCGATGTCGGCGAGGCGGCCCAGGCCGTAGCCCAGGTAGTCATAGGTGTCCTCGCCCGTGACCCACAGGTCGGTGTCTCCCACGTCCAGGCTGCCGCTGAGTGGCCCCAGCAACACCCCGACCGCGCCTTCGTCGGTGCCGTCGTAGGGCGCCGAAGCCACCAGGTCAGCCAGGCCATCGCCGTCCAGGTCCCCACCTGCCACGTGGAAGCCGAACCAGTCGCTGCTGTCCTGGCCCAGCACGATCGCGTCGGCGGCCGCCAGGTCTCCGGTGCCGCTGACCGGCCCGAGCACCAGATACACAGCACCGGCGTTCGAGGCCGCGGTGTCGTTGTAGGGCGCACCGACCGCGAGATCTGCGTAGCCATCGCCGTCGGTGTCCCCGACCCCGGCGACGCCGTGGCCCGCGTAGCCGCCGCTGTCCACCCCGGTGCGCACAGCGTCGGCCCGGGTGTCGGTCGTGCTGCCGACGATCGGACCGTAGAACACGTACACCGCCCCAGCGCTCAGGCCGGCGCTGTCCGGGGCGATCGGCGCTCCGATGGCCAGGTCGTCGAGCCCGTCGCCGTTCAGGTCGCCCGCACCGGCGACCTGGTAGCCCAGGTAGGCGCTGCTGGTGCCATAGATCAGGCCCGATGCGGCGTAGACCGCCGCGGTGGCCCCGGTCACCGGTCCGGACACCACATAGGCAGCGCCGCCGTAGGAGGCCCCGGAGCTCTCGTAGGGCGCCCCCAGCACCAGGTCTCCGTAGCCGTCGCCGTCCAGGTCCCCCGCCCCATCGACCCCCTGGCCCAAGGCGTCGCCACTGGCCCAGCCGTAGAGCGTCGCGTCGGCGCCGGACAGGCTGCCCCCCGCGGTCGCAGGTCCAGTGATCAGGTAGGCCGTGCCCGACGAGTTCCCGTTCAGGCTGGACGAGCTGGACGCGATCAACACATCGTCCAGGCCATCGCCGTCGACGTCGCCGGCACCGGCCACCGCGCGGCCCTGGTAGTCGCTCGCCGATGCGCCCGTCCAGGCGACTCCCGCGGTGGCGAGATCTCCGCTGGCCACCGGTCCGTGCACCACGTGGGCGCCGCCGTAGGCGCCGGCAGTGCCCGAGAGGTACCAGGAGCCGACCACCATGTCCTGAGAACCGTCACCGTCCAGGTCTCCAGCAGCGTCGATGACCGCACCGCTGTAGTCCGACGCCGACTCGCCCAAGAGCTTGACGCTGCCGTCGCCCACGTCGTGCACACCGCTTCGCACGCACCCGGCCGCCTCGCCGCTGCAGTCGTTGTCCAGGCCATCCCCACAGATCTCGGTCGCGCCGGGGTTCACGGTGCTGTCACCGTCGTCGCAGTCGTCGGCCACGCTGGCGTGGAGGGACGGCTCCTCGCAGGCCAGGGTGGTGCTGGTGGCCAGTCCATAGCCGTCGCCGTCGCTGTCGAGGTACCAGGTCGACGCGTCGGCGCTGTCGGCACCGTCGGTCGCCCCGTCGCAGTTGTCGTCCCGGCCGTTGCAGACCTCGACGGCGTCGGGTGAGAAAGCAGCGTCGGTGTCGTCGCAGTCGTCGGCGTTGTCCACGTAGCCGGGGGGCTGACTGCACGAGGTGGCGGTCAGGAAGGGGTCGCCGTAGCCGTCCAGGTCGCCGTCCCAGTACCAGGTCGGTGCGTCGACGGCGTCGCGCTCGTCGACCGTGCCGTCGCAGTCCTCGTCGTCCCCTCCGCAGACCTCGTCGGCGCCGGTGTAGGTCTCGGGCGCGTCGTCGTCGCAGTCGCCCGAGATGGTCGCGTAGCCGCTGGGCTGGTCACAGGCCTCGAGGGTCTCGGACAGCACACCAACCCCGTCCTGGTCCTGGTCCCGGTAGTAGGTCTGTCCGTCCACCGCGCCGTCGTCGGCGACGCCGGTGCAGTCCTGGTCGATGCCATCGCAGACCTCGGTCGCCCCGGGAAACACACTTGGCGCGTCATCGTCGCAGTCCCGGCCATTGCGCACGTGCGCATCGGGCCGCTCGCAGCGCACGACTTCGGTGGCCGGATCGCCATAGCCGTCGATGTCACTGTCCAGGAAGTAGGGCACCGGCGCCGCCGTGCCCTCGTCGATGGCCCCGTTGCAGTCCTGGTCCGCACCATCGCAGATCTCTTCGACCCCCGGATGGATGCCGTCGTCGGTGTCGTCGCAGTCCCCGCCCGTGCCCACGAAGCCGGCCGGCTGCTCGCAGCCCTCCTGGGTCACGGCGTCCACGCCGTAGCCGTCGGCGTCGGCGTCGGCGTACCAGGTCACCGGGTCCAGGCAGTCCTCGACCCCCGAGTCCGCGGACGTGGTGGTGGTGTCGCCGCCGCAGGCGACCATCAGCGTGGCGATGGGCAGGAAGGAGGGCAGGATCCCGCGCATGGGTCCTTGGGTGCCGAGGGGACCTGGTGATTCTATCCCCGCGGGCTCACGCCCGGACACCGACCTTGGCCCAGTCCCCCTTGCGGTACTCCCACCAGCCCCAGATCGCCTTGACGCCAAACGCTACGGGGAACGCGATCCAGATGCCGAACACCCCAAGACCCACCACGAACCCCAGGATCCAGCTCGCCGGGATCTGGAACAACAGGGTGATCCAGCTGTTGATGCGCAGGGTGGTGCGGGTGGCCCCCGAGCCGCTGAGCATGCCGCCGAAGCTGATGTAGACCCCGACCACCGGCATGCAGTAGCCGAGCATCTTCATCCACATCACCGAGTAGGCGAACAGGTCCGTGCCCGGGTGCACATCGAACACGCCCACGATCGGACCGGCCCAGGCGATGAACAAGAGCCCCAGACTGCTCATGATCCCGGTGCACAAGATCAGCGACGAACGCACGACCTGGCGGGCCTCGGGCACGCTGCCCGCCCCCAGTGCCATGCCGACCATGGCGCCGGTGGCCTGGGAGATGCTCATGCCCGGCACAAAGGCCAGGGCCTGGACTCGGATGCCCACCGTGTGCGCTGCCACCGCGATCTCGTCGACCCTTGCCAGCAGGCCGACGATGGTCAGGAAGCCCGCGTTGAGCACGATCATGTCCGCGCCGGCCGGCCAGCCGACCCGGATGAGGTCCCTGGCGAGCGGGCGATCGATCGGCAGGGCCTTGAAGCGAGGCTGCACGCCGGGCACCACCCCGCGGTTGAGCAGCGCGAACATCAGGATGGCGGCACAGATCTGGGCAAGCACGGTCCCGTAGGCGGCGCCGGCGATGCCCATGGCCGGCAGGCCGTAGTGACCCAGGATCAGGCCGTAGTTGAACACCACGTTGAGCCCGTTCATGAACAGGGCCACGTAGAACGCCAGCCGGGTGTTCCCGACCCCCCGCAACACCGCTGCGAAGAGCAGGTTCACATAGGAGAAGACCGCAAAGGTCAGCAGCGGCCGGAGGTAGGCCAGGCCGGCATCCATCGTGGCACCGTCAGCACCCAACAGGGCCAGCAGTGGCTCGGCGAGCACGTTGCCGGCCAGGGCCACGACCACCCCCAGCAGCACGGTGAGCTGGGTGGACTGGTGCAGGATGTGGTTGACCCGGTCGTGCAACCCAGCGCCGTGAGCCCGGGCCACGAAGGCCACGGTGCCTACGGTCAGGCCGATCATGCCGACCATCAACAGGAACACCAGCTGGCTGCCGTACCCCATGCCGGTGAGCGCCGCGTCGGCGTCGAGCGTGCGCCCGATCATGGCAGTGTCGACCGCCAGGGCCAGCACCTGGAGCACGTTCACGCCGATGATCGGCCACGCGAGCGCGATCAGCTGACGGGTGATCTCCCGCTGGGTCCGGGACGGTCCAGGGTCGGGGGAGACGGGGGGTGCTGCCACGAGGCGGTGTAACCGCCCAGTCCGAGCGGCTTCAGGTTGTCCACAGCTGTGGATGACATTGTTGACAGGTCAACCGTCTGGCTCAGTCGGGGCGAGGGGGCGGCACTTCGCCCGGGTGGGCCTGGGCGAGCCCCGCCGCGAGGAGGGCGAAGAGCATGGGCCATGCTGCCACAGCCTCGGTGCTACCTTGCCCCACTTGCCCCGAGGCGTGATGGACCCCTACAAGCCCCCAGAGATCTTGGACGGAGAGGTCGCAGAGGCGGCCATCTCAGCCGAAGAAGCCGACCGCATCGCCATGCGCCTCTCCAAATTCAACGGCCTGAGCTTCGCCTTCGGACTGCCTGGCCTGGCGCTTCAATTCGGCGCCCGGGAGATCGGCCTCGCCACCGGATCGACCCAGACCGCTGCCCTGGCATCGGTCACCGGTCAGGCCTTGTTCGTGATCGGCCTCGGCTTCTATGCCGCCCTTCGTGGTCGCAAGTGGCCCTGGGCGGGGCTAGGCCTGCTGAGCTGCGTGGGACTGCTGGTCCTCTACTTCATGCCCAAGTACTGCCTGAACTGCGTGAGTCGGGCGTCGTACAAGGTGCGCACCTGCGAGCGCTGCGGCGGACCACTCGGCGCCTGACTCAGCTCGCCCGCCGCCGTCGCCGGCCCACGTTCACCAGGACCCACAGCGCCAACAGGGCGCCCGTGGAGCCGCCGCTCCGGCTGTCCACGGTGCTGCAGTCACAGCCCTTGTCGTCCTCGGGCGGGAAGCCACCCTGGCCGAGCTCGTCGACGCCGGAGTCGGAGTCGGTGCTGGTGTCGCCGGTGTCCACTCCGGTGTCGCCGCCCGTGTCTCCGCCCGTGTCGGTGTCGGTGTCGGTGTCGGTGTCCACGTCGGTGTCCGTGTCCGTGTCCGTGTCGGTGTCGGTGTCGGTGTCCGTGTCCGTGTCGGTGTCGGTGTCCGTGTCGGTGTCCGTGTCCACGTCCGCATCCCCGGTGTCCGAGCCTCCGGAGTCGCTGCCGGTGTCGTAGTCGTCATCGGGCACCAGGGGATCGGTGCCGTTGTCGACCTCGTCGCCGTCGTCCACGCCGCCGCCATCGGTGTCGGCCTCGTCGGGATCGGTGCCGTAGGTGTCGACCTCTTCGCCGTCGGTGAGGCGGTCGCCGTCGGTGTCGTCGTCGAGCGGATCGGTGCCGTACAGGATCAGCTCGTCGCCGTCGTTCAGGCCATCGTTGTCGGAGTCGTCGTCGGTCGGGTCCGTGAGGAAGGTCGTGACCTCCTCGCCGTCGGTGAGCCGGTCGCCGTCGGTGTCGTCGTCGAGCGGATCGGTGCCGTAGCTGTTGACCTCTTCGCCGTCGGTGAGGCCGTCGCCGTCGGAGTCATCGTCGAGCGGGTCGGTGCCGTAGATGTCCTCTTCGCTGTCGTCGAGCCCGTCGCCATCGGTGTCCGCCACGCCGGTCACGTCGTCGGTCGGGTCGTTGGGGTTGGTGCCGTCCACCAGGACCTCGACCCCGTCCCCTGCGCCACCACCGTCCGTGTCGTCGTCGAGGGGATCGGTGCCGTAGGTGTCGACCTCGTCGCCGTCGCTCAGACCGTCGGAGTCCGTGTCGTCGCTCAAGGGATCCGTGCCGTAGACGGACTCGGAGCCGTCGGCCAGGCCGTCGCCGTCGGTGTCGGAGTTGGTCGGGTCCGTGCCGTCGACGTTGATCTCGTCACCGTCGCTCAGGCCATCGCCGTCGGTGTCCTTGACCAGGGGATCGGTGCCCCAGGTGTTGACCTCGTCGCCATCGTCGACGCCGTCGCCGTCGCTGTCCGTCGAGTCCGGGTCGGTGCCCAGAGCGAACTCCTCACTGTCGGTCAGGCCGTCGCCGTCGCTGTCCGTCGAGTCCGGGGAGTCGTCGAAGTAGTCCAGCGGGTCCGTGCCATCGACCAGGACTTCGACGCCGTCATCGACGCCACCGCCGTCGGTGTCCGGATCCATCGGGTCGGTGCCCCAGGTGTTCACCTCTTCGCCGTCGTCCAGGCCGTCGCCGTCGCTGTCAGCGGTCAGCGGGTCGGAGCCATAGACGTCGACCTCGTCGCCGTCGGACAGGCCATCGGCGTCGGTGTCGTCGCTCAGGGGCTCGGTGCCGTGGGTGTCGACCTCGTCGCCGTCGGACAGGCCGTCGCCGTCGGTGTCGGCGTCGGTGGGATCGGTGCCCCAGGTGTTGACCTCGGTGCCGTCGTCGAGCCCGTCGCCGTCGCTGTCGGTGTCGTTCGGGTCGGTGCCCAGGGCGGCCTCTTCGCTGTCGGTCAGGCCGTCGCCGTCGCTGTCGGCGATCTCGGCCACGTCGTCGCTGGCGTCGTTGGGGTCGGTGCCGTCCACCAACACCTCGACGCCATCGCTCACGCCGCCACCGTCGGTGTCGCTGTCCAGCGGGTCGGTGATCCAGGTCAGGACCTCCTCGCCATCGGTCAGGCCGTCGCCGTCGCTGTCGCTGTCGGTGGGGTCGGTGCCGTGGGTATTGATCTCTTCGCCATCGGCCAGGCTGTCGCCGTCCGTGTCGCTGTCGGTCGGGTCGGTGCCGTAGGTGTTGACCTCGTCGCCGTCGTCGATGCCATCGCCGTCGGTGTCCGCGACGCCGGGATCGGTGCCGTAGATGTCCGTCTCCTCGTCGTCGGTCAGGCCGTCGCCGTCACCATCGGTGACGCTGCCGCCGTCGTCGCTGGCGTCGTTGGGATCGGTGCCGTCGACCAGCACCTCCACGCCGTCGTCGGTGCCGCCACCGTCGGTGTCGGCGTCGTTGGGATCGGTGCCGTGGGTGGTGACCTCCTCGCCATCGGTCAGACCGTCGGCGTCGGAGTCCGTGCTGGTGGGATCGGTGCCGTGGGTGTCCAGCTCCTCGCCGTCCGAGAGGCCGTCGCCGTCGGTGTCCGAAGTCGTGGGATCGGTCCCGAGGGTCAGGACCTCGTCGCCGTCGTCCAGGCCGTCACCGTCGGTGTCGGCGGAGTCCGGATCGGTGCCCAGAGCTTCTTCCTCGGAGTCGGTCAGGCCATCGCCGTCGCTGTCGTTCACCTCTTCCACGTCGTCGCTGGCGTCGTTGGGATCGGTGCCGTCGACCAGGACCTCAACGCCGTCGGTCACGCCGCCGCCGTCGGTGTCGTCGTCGAGCGGATCGGTGCTGTACAGGTCGACCTCTTCGCCGTCGCTGAGCGCGTCGCCGTCGGTGTCGTCGGACAGCGGATCCGTGCCGGTGCTGTTGACCTCGTCACCGTCGCTCAGGCCGTCGCCGTCGGTGTCGCTGCTGGTGGGGCTGGTGCCGGTGTTCAGCACCTCTTCGCCGTCGCCCAGGCCGTCGGCGTCGGTGTCGCTGTTGGTGGGATCGGTGCCCTGGGTGTTGACCTCTTCGCCGTCGGTCAGCAGGTCGCCGTCGGTGTCGTCGGACAGCGGGTTGGTGCCATAGGTCAGGGCCTCCTCGTAGTCGGTGAGGCCGTCGCCGTCGGTGTCGCTGTTCAGCGGATCCAGGCCCGCCGCGACCTCGTCGCCGTCGTCCAGGCCGTCGCCGTCGGAGTCCGCGACCGCCGGATCGGTGCCGTAGACCGCCTCCTCGTCGTCGGTCAGGCCGTCGCCGTCGGCGTCGTCGCTGGTGCCGGCGTCGTCGCTGGCGTCCAGGGGATCGGTGCCGTTGACCAGGACCTCGACGCCGTCGTCGGTGCCACCGCCGTCGGAGTCGGCATCCAGGGGCTGGGTGCCGTGGACGTCGACTTCGTCGCCGTCGCTCAGGCCGTCGCCGTCGGTGTCGGCGTCGGCGGGATCGGTGCCGTGGGTGTTGACCTCGTCCCCGTCGTCGAGGCCGTCGGCGTCGGTGTCGGAGTCGTTGGGGTCGGTGCCATAGCTGTTGACCTCGGACCCGTCGCCCAGGCCGTCGGCGTCACTGTCGGAGTCGACCGGATCGGTGCTGTAGAGGAGCACTTCGTCGCCGTCGTCCAGGCCGTCGCCGTCGGAGTCGGTGGCGAGGGCGTTGGTGCCATAGACGTTGATCTCGGTGCCGTCACCCAGGCCGTCACCGTCGGTGTCCGCGTCGAGCGGATCCGTCAGCGTGCTGGTGACCTCGTCGAAGTCGCCCAGGCCATCGCCGTCGCTGTCGGGATCGTTGGGATCCGTGCCCAGAGCGGTCTCCTCGTCGTCGGTGAGGCCGTCGCCGTCGCTGTCGGTGGCGTCCGCCACGTCGTCGCTGGCGTCCAGCGGGTCGGTGCCCTCGACCAGCACTTCGACGCCGTCGTCGACGCCGCCGCCGTCGGAGTCCTGGTCCAGCGGATCCGTGCCCCAGGTCTGCACCTCCTCGCCATCGCCCAGGCCGTCGCCGTCGCTGTCGTCCACCAGCGCATCGGTGCCGTGGGTGTTCAGCTCGTCGCCGTCTGAGAGACCGTCGCCGTCGGTGTCGCTGTCGAGGGGGTCTGTCCCGTGGGTCGCCACCTCGTCGCCATCGAGCAGGCCGTCGCCGTCGGTGTCGTCGACCAGCGGGTCGGTGCCGTGGATGTTGATCTCGTCGCCGTCGTCCAGGCCGTCGCCGTCGGTGTCGGTGGCGGTCGGGCTGGTGCCGTGGGTGTTGACCTCGTCGCCGTCGTCCAGGCCGTCCCCGTCGCTGTCCACCACAGCCGGGTCGGTCCCGAGCACGGACTCCTCCTCGTCGGACAGGCCGTCTCCGTCGCTGTCGCCCCCGCTCGCCACGTCGTCGCCGGGATCCAGTGGATCTGTGCCGTTGACCAACACCTCGACGCCGTCTTCGGTGCCGCCGCCGTCGGTGTCGGCGTTGGTCGGATCGGTGCCGTAGGTGATCGCTTCCTCGTAGTCGTCCAGGCCGTCGCCGTCGGTGTCGGCATTGAGCGGATCCAGACCGTTGTCGACCTCGTCGCCGTCGTCGATGCCGTCGCCGTCGCTGTCGGCGACCGACGGGTCGGTGCCCAGCGCGGCTTCCTCGGAGTCCGACAGGCCGTCGCCGTCGCTGTCGCTGCTGGCCACGTCGTCGCTGGCGTCATTGGGATCGGTGCCGTCGACGACCTCGGCCCCATCGCTCACGCCACCGCCGTCAGTGTCGCTGTCGTTGGGATCGGTGCCGTAGGTGCCGACCTCTTCCCCGTCGTCCAGCCCGTCGCCGTCGGTGTCGGCAGACAGGGGATCGGTGCCGTGGTTCAGCACCTCGTCGCCGTCCTCGAGGCCGTCGCCGTCGGTGTCCCGGGACGTGGCGTCGCTGCCGTAGACCCCGAGCTCGTCGCCATCGGACAGGCCATCGCCGTCGGTGTCGTCGCTGGTCGGATCGGTGCCCAGGGTCACCTCGGTGCCGTCGTCGTAGCCGTCACCGTCGGTGTCGGCGTCGGTCGGGGAGGTTCCGTAGATCCCGGTCTCGTCTCCGTCGAGCAGCCCGTCGCTGTCGCTGTCATCGACCAGGGGATCGGTGCCCCAGGTCCCGACTTCTTCGCCGTCCAACAAGCCATCGGCGTCGGAGTCGTCGTCGAGCGGGTCGGTGCCCGACAGCACGATCTCGTTGTAGTCGTCCAGGCCGTCGCCGTCGGTGTCGCTGTTCAGGGGATCGGTCCCGTAGGTGTTGGCTTCGTCGCCGTCGTCCAGGCCGTCGGCGTCGGTGTCGGTGCTCAGCGGGTCGGTCCCCCAGGTCAGCGCTTCCTCGCCGTCGGTCAGGCCGTCGCCGTCGGTGTCGGAGTTCGTCGAGTCCGTGCCCAGGATGTCCTCCTCGGAGTCCGTCAGGCCGTCACCGTCGGTGTCGGTGGTGTCCAACACGTCGTCGAAGAAGTCCAGCGGGTCCGTGCCGTCGATCAGGACCTCGACGCCGTCTCCGGTGCCGCCGCCATCGGTGTCGGTCTTGTTGGGATCGGTGCCGTGGGTGATGACCTCTTCGCCGTCTTCGAGCCCGTCGCCGTCGCTGTCGCTCTTGAGCGGATCCGTGCCCCAGGTGTCCAGCTCTTCGCCATCCTCGAGGCCGTCCCCGTCGCTGTCCGGGTTGTTCAGGTCGGTGCCGGCGTTGATCTCCTCGTCGTCTCGCAGCCCGTCGCCGTCGGTGTCGGTGCTGCTGGGATCGGAGAACCAGACCGTGATCTCAGCGCCGTCCTCGAGGGTGTCGCCGTCGGTGTCGGCGCTCGACGGGTTGGTCCCGTAGGTGTTGATCTCCTCGTCGTCGGTCAGGCCATCGCCGTCGGTGTCAGGATCCGCGGGGTCTGTGCCGTGGGTGTTGACTTCGTCGCCGTCGCTCAGCCCGTCGCCGTCGCTGTCGGTGAGCAGCGGGTCACTGCCGTAGGTCAGGGCCTCCTGGCCGTCGTCGAGACCGTCTCCGTCGGTGTCCGCGGTCAGCGGATCGGTCCCGAAGAAGGCGTCCTCCTCGCCGTCCTCGAGGCCGTCACCGTCGGTGTCCACGGAGAGCGGGTCCGTGCCCAGGGTCTGGACCTCGGCCCCGTCGGGCACCTGGTCCCCGTCGGTGTCCGCCGCCAGCGGATCGGTGCCATAGGTGAGCACCTCTTCGCCGTCCGTCAGGCCGTCGCCGTCGGTGTCGGTGTCGCTGGGATCGGTGCCGAGCGCCGTCTCTTCGCTGTCGGTCAGGCCGTCGCCGTCACTGTCGGAGGTGGCGGTGACGTCGTCACTGGCGTCCAGCGGATCGGTGCCGTCGACCAGCACTTCGACCCCGTCGCCCGTGCCGCCGCCGTCGGTGTCGTCGGTGGTGGGGCTGGTGCCATGGGTGTTCAGCTCGTCGGCGTCGGACAGGCCGTCGCTGTCCGTGTCGCTGGCGAGGGGGTCGGTGCCGTGGGTCGAGACCTCGTCCCCGTCGGAGAGCGTGTCGCCGTCGGAGTCGTCGTCCAGGGGGTCGGTGCCATACAGGCTGGTCTCGTCGCCGTCGGACAGGCCGTCGCCGTCGCTGTCGTCCGACGTGGGGTCCGTGCCATACAGGTTGGCTTCGTCGCCATCGCCCAGGCCGTCGCCGTCGGTGTCGGCCGCGGTCGGGTCGGTGCCGGTGGTGTTGACCTCGTCGCCATCGCTCAGGCCGTCGCCGTCGGTGTCGGTGTCCACCGGGTTCGTGCCGTAGGTGTTGACCTCGTAGCCGTCGCTCAGGCCGTCCCCGTCGGTGTCGGAGTCGGCCGGGTCGGTGCCCAGCGCCAGCTCTTCGCTGTCGGTCAGGCCGTCCCCATCGGTGTCCGTGGTCGACGTGACGTCGTCGGTGGCATCCAGGGGATCCGTGCCGTCCACGCTGACCTCGACGCCGTCCGAGGCGCCGCCGCCGTCGGTGTCCGTGTCGTTGGGGTCGGTCCCGTGCACGTTGACCTCTTCGCCGTCCTCCAGGCCATCCCCATCGGTGTCGGCCGTGTTGGGATCGGTGACGGTGTCGTTGATCTCCGTGGCATCGTCCAGCCCGTCACCGTCGGTGTCGTTGCTGTTTGGATCCGTGCCGTGCACCAGCAGCTCGGCGGCGTCGTCGAGTCCATCGCCGTCCGGGTCGCTCGACGCCGGATCGGAGCCATAGGACAGGGCCTCTTCGCCGTCGCTCAGGCCATCGCCGTCGGTGTCCGCGTCGTTCGGGTTGGTGCCCCAGGTGAACACCTCCTCGCCGTCGTCCAGGCCGTCGCCGTCGGTGTCGGCGTTGTCGGGATCGGTGCCCGCCAGGGTCTCCTCGGAGTCGGTCAGGCCGTCGCCGTCGCTGTCCGTGCTGGTGACGTCGTCGCTGGCGTCGTTGGGATCGGTCAGGTCCACCAGGATCTCGACGCCGTCGGTGGTCCCGCCGCCGTCTGTGTCGGAGTCGAGCGGATCGGTGCCGTAGACGTTGAGCTCGTCGCCGTCTTCGAGGAGATCGCCGTCGGTGTCCGCACTCGACGGGTCGGTGCCCAGCTGGGACTCCTCGTAGTTGGTCAGGCCGTCGCCGTCGTCGTCGGCCGTGGCGGCGGCGTCGTCGCTCGGGTCCGCCGGGTTCGTGCCGTCAGCGACCTCGTCGGCGTCGGCGGTGCCCCCGCCATCCGTGTCTTCGAGGGTCGGGTCCGACCCGTACAGGTTGACCTCGTCGCCATCGGTCAGGCCGTCGCCGTCGGTGTCGTCGTCGAGCGGATCGGAGCCGTAGTTCAGCGCCTCCTGGCCGTCATCCAGGCCGTCGCCGTCGCTGTCGCTGTCCACGGGGAAGGTGCCCCAGACCAGGACCTCGTCGCCGTCGTCCAGGCCGTCGCCGTCCGTGTCGCTGTCCGCGGGATCGGAGCCGTAGATACCGACCTCGTCGTCGTCGGTCAGGCCGTCGCCGTCGGTGTCGTCGCTGAGCGGATCCGTGCCGTAGAACGAGACCTCCTCGCCGTCGGACAGGCCGTCGCCGTCGGTGTCGGGGTCGCTGGAGTCGGTGCCGTACAGCGCCTCCTCGGAGTCGGTCAGGCCGTCTCCGTCGGTGTCGGTGCTCAGGCCGGAGTCGTCGGTGGGATCCAGCGGGTCGGTGCCGTCGACCAGCACCTCGACGCCGTCGCTGGTGCCGCCGCCGTCGCTGTCACTGACGGTCGGGGTGGTGCCGTAGACGTTGACCTCGTCGCCGTCGCTCAGGCCGTCGCCGTCGGTGTCGTCGTTGAGGGGATCCGTGCCGTAGACATCGGACTCGTCGCCGTCGAGCAGCGAGTCCCCGTCGGTGTCCGAGTTCGCGGGGTCGGTGCCGAAGGCCGTGACCTCGGCGTCGTCGACCAGGCCGTCGCCGTCGGTGTCCGTGCTGGTCGGGTCCGAGCCGTAGACGTTGACCTCGTCGCCATCCAGGAGCGAGTCGCCGTCGGTGTCGTCGTCGAGGGGGTCCGAGCCGTAGACGTTGACTTCGTCGCCATCGTCCAGGCCGTCGCCGTCGGTGTCCGCGTTGTTCGGGTCGGTCCCGATGCCCGCCTCGGCGGCATCGGACAGTCCGTCGCCGTCGCTGTCCCCACTGGACACGTCGTCCGTGCTGTCCAGCGGGTCCGTGCCCACCAGGATCTCTTCGCCGTCCTCGACGCCGCCGCCATCCGTGTCCACGGCGGTCGGATCGGTGCCGTAGACCTTGACCTCGTCGAAGTCGTTCAGGCCGTCGCCGTCGGTGTCGCTGGTCGCCGGGTCGCTGCCCGCCGCGATCTCGTCGCTGTCCTCGAGCCCGTCCCCGTCCGCGTCGGGATCCAGCGGATCGGTGCCGTGAATGTTCACCTCGTCGCCGTCGGACAGGCCGTCGTTGTCGGTGTCCGGGTCGTCTGCGTCGGTGCCAGCGGTCAGCTCGTCCGGGTCCTCCAGGCCGTCGCCATCGGGGTCTGCACTGGTCGGGTCGGTGCCGGTGGTCGCGTACTCCTCGTAGTCGGTCAGGCCGTCGCCGTCGGTGTCGGTGTTGTTGGGGTCGGTGCCCAGGGTGGCCTCGACGTCGTCGTCCAGCCCGTCCCCATCGGTGTCGACGCCAGACGTCAGGTCGTCGGTGGGGTCGTTTGGATCCGTGCCGTCCTCGATCAGCTCGGTGTAGTCGTCGACCCCGCCGTTGTCGGTGTCGCTGTCGTTGGGATCGGTCCCGTAGATGTTGAACTCGTCGCCGTCGGTCAACAGGTCGCCGTCGGTGTCCGTGTTCGTGGGATCGGTCCCGGTGGTGTTGACCTCGGTGCCGTCGTCGAGCAGATCACCGTCGGTGTCGGCGGTGGCCGGATCGGTCCCGTAGGTGTCGATCTCCTCGCGGGTCGTCAGGCCGTCGAAGTCGGGATCGGCCGTGTCGTAGTCGTCGTTGGCCGCGTTGGCGTTGGTGCCGTCCTCGAGGATCTCCACGCCGTCGTCGGTGCCACCGCCGTCGGTGTCCGCAGTGGTCGGGTCCGTGCTGTAGGTCAGCGCCTCGTCTCCGTCCTTGAGGCCATCGCCGTCGGTGTCGGAGTCGTTGGGATCGGTCCCGTAGGTGTTGACCTCCTCGGCGTCGGTCAGGCCGTCGGAGTCGGTGTCGCTGGCGTTGGGATCGGTCCCGTGGGTGATCACCTCGTCGTAGTCGCTCAGCGTGTCGGTGTCTGTGTCGGCCTCGTTCGGGTCGGTGCCATAGGACGAGACCTCTGCGCCATCATCCAGGCCGTCGCCGTCGGTGTCCGGGTCCAGCGGATCTGTGCCGTAGGTCGAGACCTCGTCGCCGTCTCCCAGCCCGTCGCTGTCGCTGTCCGGGTCGGTGGCGTCGGTCCCCAGCAAGGCCTCGTCGGCGTCGCTCAGGCCGTCGCCGTCGCCGTCCGTCGTGCTCGACGAGCTGTCGTCGGTCCCGTCCAGGGGATCGGTGCTGTCCACCAGGACTTCGACGCCATCGCTCGCGCCGCCGCCGTCGGTGTCGGCGTCCAGGGGATCGGTGCCGTAGGTGTCGATCTCTTCGCCGTCCTGGAGCGAGTCTCCGTCGCTGTCAGGGTCGTTGGGGTTGGTGCCCAGAGCGGCTTCTTCGGCGTCGGTCAGGCCATCCCCGTCGGTGTCGGTGGTCGCGGCCACGTCGTCCGTGGCGTCCAGCGGGTCGGTGCCGTCGGTGTTGATCTCGTCGCCGTCGGAGCTGCCGCCGCCGTCGGTGTCATCGTCGAGGGGGTCGGTGCCGTGCACACCGACCTCGTCACCGTCGAGCACGCCGTCGCCATCGCTGTCACTGTCCAGGGGATCCGTGCCGTGGGTGCCCACCTCGGACCCGTCGCCCAGCCCGTCGGTGTCGGTGTCGTCGTCGCCGGGATCGGTGCCGTAGAGGTTGACTTCGTCGCCGTCGTCCAGGCCGTCGCCATCGGAGTCGCTCAGGGTCGCGTCGGTCCCGTAGACGTTGATCTCGTCGCCATCGTCCAGGCCGTCGCCGTCGGTGTCCGTGCTCAGCGGATCGGTGCCGTAGCCAGACACCTCGTTGCCGTCGTCCACGCCGTCGCCGTCGGTGTCCGCGTTGGTCGGATCGGTGCCCAACAAGGTCTCGGTGGAGTCGTCGAGTCCGTCCAGGTCGGTGTCGGTCGCTGAACCATCGTCGGTCGCGTCCAGGGGATCTGTGCTGTCGATGAGGACTTCGACCCCGTCCGTGCTGCCGCCACCGTCGGTGTCGTCGTTGGTGGGATCGGTCCCATAGCTGTTCGCTTCTTCTGCGTCGGTCAGGCCATCGCCGTCGGTGTCCGGGTTCTGGGGATCGGTGCCCAGAGCGTCCTCTTCGCCATCGTCCAGGCCGTCGTCGTCGGTGTCGGCGTCGAGCGGGTCCGAAGTCCCGGTGTTGATCTCGAGCTCGTCGAACAGGCCATCCCCGTCGGTGTCCTTTGCGTTCGGGTCGGTGCCATAGACGTTGACCTCGTCGCCGTCCGTCAGGTTGTCCGAGTCGGTGTCGTTGTCCAGGGGATCGGTGCCCAGCGTGACCTCTTCGCCGTCCTCGAGGCCGTCCTGGTCGGTGTCGACGTCCGCGGGGTCGGTGCCCAGTGCGGCCTCGGCGGCATCGGACAGCCCGTCGCCGTCGCTGTCCCCGGACAGAGCGTCGTCGCTGCCGTCGAAGGGATCGGAGCCGACGGTGATCTCCTCGGCGTCGGAGACCCCGCCGCCGTCGGTGTCACTGTTGTTGGGATCGGTCCCATAGGTGACGACCTCGTCGAAGTCGCTGAGCGTGTCGCCGTCGGTGTCGCTGTTGTTGGGATCGGTGGCGTACAGCGAGACCTCGTTGCCGTCCGCCAGGCCATCGCCGTCGGTGTCGCTGTTGAGCGGGTCGGTGCCCGCGGTCTTCTCGGCGCCGTCGTCCAGGCCATCGCCATCGGTGTCCGAGTCGTTCGGGTCGGTGCCGTCGGTCAGCTCGTCCGGGTCGCTGACCCCATCGCCGTCCGGATCGGCGCTGGTGGGATCGGTGCCTGTGGTCGCGTACTCGTCGTAGTCGGTCAGGCCGTCGCCGTCGGTGTCCGGGTCGGTGGGATCCGTGCCCAGGGTCAACTCGACGTCGTTGTCCAGCCCGTCGCCGTCGCTGTCGATGCCGCTGGTCAGGTCGTCGGAGGCGTCGTTCGGGTCGGTGCCATCGCTGTTGATCTCGGTCCCGTCGTCGACCCCGCCGTTGTCGGAGTCGGAGTCGTTGGGATCGGAGCCATAGGTGTTGACCTCGGCCTCGTCCCCCAAGCCATCGCCGTCACTGTCCGCCTCGAGCGGGTTGGTGCCGTGGGTGTTGACCTCGTCGCCGTCGCTCAGACCGTCGCTGTCCGTGTCGGAGTCCGCTGGGTCCGTGCCGGCGGCGACTTCCTCCCGTGTGGTCAGACCGTCGCCGTCATCGTCGGCGGTGTCGTAGTCATCGGTGCCGTCGTTGAGGTCTGTGCCGTCGTTGACCTCGTCGCTGTCCGACGTGCCACCGCCGTCCGTATCGTCGTTGGTCGGCGACGACCCGTAGGTGTTGACCTCGTCGCCGTCGCTCAGCCCGTCGCCGTCGGTGTCCGCGTCGCCGGGGTCCGTGCCGTGGGTGTTGATCTCGTCGCTGTCGCTCAGGCCGTCGTTGTCCCCGTCGTCGTCCAGCGGATCGGTCCCGTGGACCGAGATCTCCTGGCCGTCGTTCAGGCCATCCCCGTCGGTGTCGGCATCGCTGGGATCGGTGCCGTAGGTGTTGACCTCGTCGCCGTCGAGCAGGCCGTCGCCGTCGGTGTCGTCGGACAGGGGGTTGCTGTTGTAGATCAGGACCTCGTCGCCGTCGGAGATCCCGTCGCCGTCGGTGTCCGAGTCTGCGGGGTCGGTGCCGTGCACGGCCTCGAGCGTGGTCGACAGGCCGTCGCCGTCGGCGTCGCCGCCGCCGTCGTCGGAGCTGTCCAGCGGATCGGTGCCCTCGAGGGTCACCTCGACGCCGTCGCTGGTGCCGCCGCCGTCCGTGTCGTTGTCCAGCGGGTCGGTGCCGTAGGTGTTCACCTCGTCGCCGTCGTCCAGGGTGTCGCCGTCGGTGTCGCGGTCCGAGGGATCGGTGCCGTAGGTGGTGACCTCGTCGCCGTCGCCCAGCCCGTCCGCGTCGGAGTCGGTGTCCAGCGGGTCGGTGCCGTAGGTGGTGACCTCGTCCCCGTCGTCGAGGCCGTCACCGTCGGAGTCCGCCACGGCCGGGTCGGTGCCCAGAGCGGCCTCTTCGGTGTCGGTCAGGCCGTCGCCGTCGGTGTCGGTGATGGTGTTGATGTCGTCGCTGGGATCGTTGGGGTCGGTCCCGTCGACCAGCACTTCGGCGCCGTCGTCGGCGCCGCCACCGTCGGTGTCGGTCTGGAGCGGATCGGTGCCGTAGGTGTTGAATTCGTCGCCGTCGGTGAGGCCGTCGCCGTCCGTGTCTTCATCGAGGGGGTCTGTGAGGGTGCTCTCGACCTCGCCAAAGTCGCTCAGGCCGTCTCCGTCGCTGTCCCCCTTGGTGGGGTCGGTTCCCAACAGCGCTTCCTCGGCGTCGGTCAGGCCGTCGCCGTCGGTGTCCGACGAGCTCGCGTCATCGGTGCTGTCGGTCGGGTCGGTGCCGTCGACCAGGACCTCGATGCCGTCGTCGACCCCACCGCCGTCGCTGTCGGCCACGGCCGGGTCCGTGCCGTAGAGGCTGACTTCGTCGCCATCGTCGAGGCCGTCGCCGTCGGTGTCGACGTTGGCCGCATCGGTGCCATAGGTGCCGATCTCGGCGCCGTCGTCGAGCCCGTCGCCGTCGGAGTCGCTGTCCGTGGGGTCGGTGCCGTAGTCCAGGATCTCGCTGCGATCGCTGATCCCGTCGCCGTCGGTGTCGTTGTCGTTGGGATCGGTCCCGTAGGTGTTGACCTCTTCGTCGTCGCCCAGGCCGTCGCCGTCGGTGTCGTCGTCGGCCGGGTCGGTGCCGTAGACGTTGACCTCGTCGCCGTCGTCCAGGCTGTCGCCGTCGCTGTCCGTCGACGTGGCGTCTGTGCCATAGGTCAGGATCTCTGCGCCATCGCTCAGACCGTCGCCGTCGGTGTCGCTGACCAGGGGATCGGTGCCGTGGGTGTTCACCTCGTCGCCGTCGCTCAGCCCATCGGCGTCGCTGTCCGAAGACGCCGGATCCGTGCCCAGTGCGGTCTCCTCGGAGTCGGTGAGGCCGTCCCCGTCGGAGTCCGTGGTCGCGGTCACGTCGTCGGTGGCGTCGAGGGGATCGGTGCCGTCGGCCAGGACCTCGACCCCGTCCGATGCGCCGCCGCCGTCGCTGTCGCTGTCGTTCGGATCGGTGCCGTGGGTGTTGATCTCGTCTCCGTCGCTGAGCCCGTCGGAGTCGGAGTCGTCGGCGGAGGGATCGGTGCCGTAGACGTTGACTTCGTCGCCGTCGGAGAGGCCGTCGGCATCGGTGTCGTCGTCGGATGGATCGGTGCCGTAGATCAGGACCTCGTCCCCGTCGCTCAGGGAGTCGCCATCGCTGTCGGCCAGGTTGACGTCCGTCAGGTAGACGTTGATCTCTTCGCCGTCCTCGAGGCCGTCGTCGTCGCTGTCGGTGTCCAAGGGGTCGGAGCCATGGGTGTTCACCTCGTCGCCATCGAAGACGAAGTCGCCGTCGGTGTCGGCGTTGTTCGGATCCGTGCCGATGGCGTTCTCCTCGTCGTCGGTGAGGCCGTCGCCGTCGGTGTCGGTCCCCCCGGTCACGTCGTCGGCCGCGTCGTTCGGGTCGGTGCCGTCGGCCACTTCGAGCCCATCGCCGATCCCGCCCCCGTCGGAGTCGTACACCAGCGGGTCCGTGCCGTAGGTCGAGAGCTCGTCGTCGTCGGTCAGGCCATCGCTGTCGGTGTCATCGCTCGCCGGGTCGGTCCCATGGGTGTACACCTCGGTGTAGTCATCGAGACCGTCGCCGTCGGAGTCGGTGCTGAGGGGGTCGCTGCCGTAGGTGTAGACCTCTTCGCCATCGTCGAGTCCGTCACCGTCGGTGTCCGCGGTGAGCGGATCCGAGCCGTAGGTGCCGAACTCGTCCCCGTCGTTCACCCCGTCACCATCGGTGTCCGGATCCAACGGGTCGGTGCCCGTCGTGCTGAGCTCCTCTCCGTCGCCGAGCCCGTCCAGGTCGCTGTCCGCCACCGCCGGGTCGGTCCCGTGGACGAAGACCTCGTCGTAGTCGTTGACGCCGTCGCTGTCCGAGTCGGCGAAGCGCGGCTTGGTGCCGTAGATGACGACCTCGTCGTAGTCGCTCAGGCCGTCGTTGTCGGAGTCGCTGTCGTTGGCGTCCGAGCCGTGGATGTCGATCTCGTCGCCGTCGCTGAGACCATCGCCGTCGGTGTCGTCGTTCAGCGGGTCCGTGCCGTAGAAGCTGACCTCTTCCTTGTCGTTCAGGCCGTCGTTGTCGGTGTCGTCGTCGAGCGGATCGGTGCCCAGGCCGCTGCGGACCTCCTCGTAGTCCTCGAGGCCGTCGCCGTCCTGGTCTCCGGTGTTGTCGGAGAGCTGGTCGAACCACGTGCCCGTGCAGGCGCCGGAGCACCCGGCAAAGTCGTCGCTCGGCTCGGCCCCGGTGGTGCCCGTGCCCAGCCCGAAGGAGGCGTCGGCCAGGTCTGTGAGACCGGTCCAGGTGGTCAGGTCGGTCCACGGCAGCGTCAAGATGATCCACGTGGCGTTGTTCGCGCCGTCGCAGCCCACCAGACCGCTGTCCAGGGTCGCGGCGGCGCCGGTCGCGGTGGTGGTGTCGCCGGCGGGCGCAGACCAGCTGTCCAGATCGGTCTCGGCCCCGTCGGCCTCGAAGCCCCCGCTCTTGGTGCTGTTCTCGGAGAGCACGACCGTGGCGGTTCCGCCGTCGAGCCACAGCGCGTAGTCGTAGCCCTCGTCGGTGTTGGCCCAGTCCGTCTCCATCAGCACGGTCCACGTGCCGCTCTCCCAGCTGCCCGTGCTGCCCGGGTCGTGGTCCACCAGCAAGGCGAAGTAGACGTCCGAGCCGTCGTCGTAGACGCCGACCACAGGCGTGCCGGCCGACGAGGTGTCGACGTCGTGAGGACCCGCCGCGTCTGAGCAGGTGTCGTCGACGTCGGCGCCATCGACGGTGAGCCCCGTCAGATCGGAAGAAGCGGGCCAGGCCCAGGCCGGGGAGACGGCCAGAGCCAAAAGAAGGGTGCCAGGGCCCATCATGGACCTCCGTGGGGGACGTGCCAGAGAGAGGCAGTCTACGCCAAGCGCCCCAGCGCCCGCAGGTTGATTGGCCGGGCCCCCCGAGCGAGTTCAGAGCGCCAGGATGCCCTCGACCTCGGACATCATCCGCAGGCGCCGGCGGGTGACGGGGCTCGTGCCGTCCAAGAGACGGGCGGTCTCCCGCAACACCAGGGGCAGGGGCAACAGGCGCACCGAGGGATCCGAAGTGGGCTCGCCAGTGCCGCCCTGGGGCTGCCACGCAGCCATGAAGCCGCTCTGGCCGCCGAGCAGGGCCCGCACCGCGGTGTTGCCCAGCCGGCCCGCGATCATGCGGTCCTGGTAGCTGGGGTTGCCCCCTCGGATCAGGTGGCCGAGCACGGTGCCCCTCACGGTGACGCCCTGGAGCTCGGGGCCCAGCCCGGCCTGGAGCCGCTCGACCAGGGCGTGGGTGGGCACCGCGACGCCTTCGGCCTTGATGGCCAGGAAGCGGCGCTTGCCCGTTGCGAAGCCGCGCACGATGGCACTCAGGAGCCGTTCCGTCAGCACCTCCTCGGAGCGGCCCTGCTCGCGGAACACCACCGCGTCGGCGCCGGCGGCCACCCCACCGGCCATGGCCAGGTAGCCGCACTCCCGACCCATCACCTCGACCACGAAGGCCCGGCGGTGCGCCCGCGCGGTGTCCGAGATCCGGTCGCAGGCGTCGACGATGGTGTTGAGGGCGGTGTCGACGCCGATCGCCAGAGCGGTCCCGCCGATGTCGTTGTCGATGCTGGCCGGGAGTCCCGCCACAGGCACAGGCTGTTCCACCGCCAGCGCCAGGGCCCCGGTGAGGGAGCCGTTCCCCCCGATCACGATCAGGCCGTCGAAGTCGGCCAGGTGGGCTGCGGCGGCCTGGCGGCCGGCCTTGTGCCGGAAGCGCTCGGAGCGCGCGCTGCCCAGCAGGGTGCCGCCCGTGTGCCCGGCCTCGTCGAGATCCCGGGGCTCGAGGGACCGGAAGCGCCCCCCGATCAGGCCTTCGTACCCGTTCTCGACGCCCACGACGCTGGCGCCCTGTTGGGTGGCGACCCGCAGGATGGCGCGCAAGGCCGCATTCATGCCCGGCGCATCGCCCCCCGACGTCAACACTGCGATGCGGGCCATGGGCCTCCCTCCACCCGTCCGGGGCGGGCCCAGGCTACAGGACCGCGATGGCAGTGACCCGGCGCCACGTCCTCGCAGCCTCGTCGGCGGTCGCCCTGGTGGCCGCGGGCGGGGCCGGCGCGATCGCTGCCCGGTGGTGGAACCTGCCGGCGGACCACGGCTACATCTGGCTGTCCGCCCAGGAGATCGCCTTCATCGAGGCCCTCGCAGACGCGCTGTTTCCACCGGGGGGCGAGCCCTCGCTGGCCGGCGCCGACGCGGGGCTGTCCCGCTGGTTCGACGAGGTCTTGGACCACCTCCCCCCCGGCAAGGCCCGGGAGTTCAAGCTCCTGCTCCACGCCTTGGACGCGCTGGCCACGGTCGAAGGCGGGGCTGGCTTCGCGGCGCTCGACCGGGCCACCCGGTGGTCCATGGCCCGCTCTTGGGTCACCAGCCCGATCCCAGAGCTGCGCGGGGCCACCCTGGGCCTCAGCACCCTGCTGGGTGGCGGCTACACCACCCACCCCGACGCCGCACCCTTCTTCGCCAAGTGGCACGGCTGCGGGTACGGCCGGTGAGCATGGTCTGTCTGCCGCCGGTCGTGGCTCTGGGCTTCGACGACGTGCCGGTGGGCGGACGCACGTACCACTGCGACGTGGTGGTGGTCGGATCGGGCCCGGGAGGCTCGGCCGTGTCGAGAGCCCTGGCTGCCGCCGGACTGAGCGTCGTGGTGCTCGAGGAGGGCCCGCCCACCAGTCGCTTCCGCCCCAACTACGCCCACACCGCCCGCACCCACATGCAAGAGGGCGGGACCATGATCGCCCGGGGCACGGCGTACTTCCCCGTCGCGGCGGGACGCGGGGTCGGCGGGGGTTCCCTGATCAACAGCGCGATCTGCCTGCGCACCCCGGACAGCGTGCTGAGCGGCTGGGTCGAGGCCCTCGAAGACGACCGCTACGGGCCGACCGCACTGGGCGCGGTCTACGACGAGCTCGAGGATCTGCTGGGGGTCGGACCGGCCACGGACGGCATCGCCGGCGAGAACAACCGGATCATCGTGCGCGGGGCTCGAGCCCTGGGGCTCCCCGGGGAGCTGGTCAATCGCAACACCCCTCAGTGCGTCGGCTGTGGGCTGTGCAACTTCGGCTGCCCGGTCGGCGGCAAGAACTCGGTGAACCGCAACCTGTTGCCCCTGGCGGTCCAGGACGGCGCCATCGTCCAGGCCGACACCCGGGTCCAGCAAGTCCTGGTCGAAGGCGGCCGAGCGGTGGGGGTCCAGGGGCGAGTCGTGCACCCCGACACCCGCGAGAAGGGCCCCCTGGTGCGGGCGATGGCGGACCGGGTGGTGCTCAGCGCGGGGGCCATCGGCACGCCGCGACTGCTGCACCACTGCGGCCTGGCCGGGCAGCTCGGCCCTGTCGGTCAGGGCCTGCACGTGCACCCGGGCAGCGGGGTGATGGGGATCCACGACGAGCCCGTGAACCTGTGGCACGGGGCGACCCAAGGCGCCTGGTTCGAGGACCCGGACCAGCCGGGCCTGTTGCCCCACGCCTTCACCGCCCCGCCCGAGGTCACGGCCCTGGCGGTGGTCGAGCACGTCGGTGACCTCAAGGAGGCCTTTGCCCTGTGCCCCCAGCTCAGCGGCCTGGTCTGCCTGGTGTCGGACAAGGGGGAAGGCACGGTGGGCGCCACCAAGGCCGGGCGGGCGGACATCCACTACACCCACACCGACCACGACCTGGACGCCGCCAAGCGCGGCCTGGTGCTCTGCGCCCGGGTGCTGCTCGCCGGGGGCGCCCGCGAGGTCTTCAGCCTGGCCCACGGCACCGGCCGCTACGCCGACGCCGACGCCCTGGCCCGAGACCTGGCGCCCCTGCCCCTGGGGGCCTTCGACTTCTACAGCAGCCACCCCATGTCCAGCTGTCGCATGGGGCCCGACGGCGTGGTCGGGCTGGACGGTCAGTGCCACGGGCTGCCGGGTCTCTACCTGGCCGATGCGTCGGTGTTCCCGACGTCGCTGGGGGTCAATCCCCAGCTCACCACCATGGCGATGTCCACGCTGATCGGGCGGGGCATGGTGCGGTCCGCGTGATCGGCGCGGCGCTGGTGCTGGCCTGTTCCTCGGGCCCCGCCGTGACCCCTGCCGATCCGGGGCGACTGGCCACGGCCGCCCGGCTGGGTGTGCTGGCGCGGGCACCGCTGGCGCCGGTCGAGGGCCGGGCGAGCCGGGGCGATGGCTACTGGATCCGTCCGGTCTCGCTCCAGGTCTACGCCGACCTGAGGGTCTCGGCGGCCCTGTTCCTGCCCGAGGGTCCAGGGCCCCACCCGGGCGTGCTGGTGGCGGTGGGCCACTTCGGTCAGGGCAAGACCGCAGGGGAGTCCCAAGGCCCCGCTCACGCGCTGGCCAGCCTGGGCTACGCGGTGCTGGTCGTCGACACCCCCGGCGTCGAGGAAGGGGACTTGCCCGGGCGGCGCATCCACCTGGCCGAAGGCGCCCACGGGCGTGCGCTGCTGGCCGCGGCGGGCACGACGGCCATGGCGGTACAGCTCGAGAGCCTGCAGGCGGGCCTGGACTACCTGGTGGGGCGACCCGACGTGGACCGGGTCGCGGCGACCGGCGCGTCGGGGGGCGCGGTCCAGGCCCTGTACCTGAGCTTCATCGATCCACGGGTCCGAGGCGTCGTGCTGGCCAGCTACGTGCCGATGCCCCGGGAAGAGCGGGCGGGGGGCTGCGCCTGTGATCAGCTGCCGGGTTGGATCGGGCCCGATCCGGCCCTCACCGCCGCGGTCCGGGTACCGACCCTGTGGCTGACCGAGCTGGACCAGCCCCGGCCGGCGGGCCTGCCCCGAGGGGCCGACTTCGCCGTGGTCGCCGGGCCCCACAGCTACTCCCCAGCGATGATCCAGCGGGCCGCGGACTGGCTGGCCGGGACGCTGGATCACGCCAAGGGCACCATCCCCAGCCCGCTGCCCCACTCGCCCGGGGCGCTGCTGGCCTCGAGGTCCGTGGGCTCCGCGACGTGGTCGGACCTGGTGGCGGGCCTGTCGGTGCCCCTCTGGAAGCCGGCGCCGTGGCCCGACGTGGCGTGGCTCGGGCGCTGCGAGGGGGACGGGCCCGCGGTCCTGGTGGCCGGCGGGGAGCCCCAGGACAACGCGGCCCTGCGCGCCGTCGGCCTGCAAACCTGCCCGGTGACGGTGGCCGACGACGAGGCCGGACTCGCGTCGGCGATCGTGAAGGGCCAGGCCTATGCAGACCGCTACGCCGGTGCGCTGCAGGCAGCGGCCGAGCAACACCAGGCCATCGGGGTCTACGCCGTGCGCGGCTGGGGCACGGCGGCGCTCGGTTCGGGACTGCCCTATGTCCTGCGGGACCCGTTGACCTTGGCCACGGTGGATCCCGAGCGGGACCCGGCCTGGGTGCACGCACCGGGGGTCTGGTGGAACCCCGGGGTGTGGGATGGCGCACTGGCCAAGGGGGCGGATCCCGCAACGTTGGCGGCAGCGCTCGTGCCGTGAGCATGCCGCCCACAGCCACCCAGGTCCTCTGCGCAGACGGCTACCGCCTGCAGGGCCACTGGCATCGGCCGTCGACCGCGACCGGCCTGACTGTCGTGCTGGCCCCCGCCATGCTCGTCCGCGAAGGGTTCTACGGCCGCCTGGCCTCCTGGCTGGCGGACCAGGGGGTGCACACCCTGACCTTTGACTACCGAGGCGCAGGCACATCCCTGGCCGCGGAGACGGAGCGCTGGTCCCACCGGCTGGAGCACTGGGGACAGCGGGATCTGCCCGCGGTGATCGGCGCCGCCAGGCGTGCGCGTCCGGACGACCGTGTGGCGCTGATCGGGCACTCGATGGGGGGCCAGATCATCGGCCTGACGCCGGCTCTGCACGACCTCGAGGCCGTGGTCACCGTGGCTGCGACCGCGGCGTGGTGGGGACACTGGCCCCGGCCTGAGCGGTGGGGGATCCGGGCCTGGTACCACGTGCTGCCGGTGCTGGGGCGGGCCCTGCCGATCTTCCCCGCGGGCCGCTTCGGCCTGGGGCCGGACACCGCGTCGACTCTGGTGCGGGGTTGGGCAAAGTGGGGCCGCCACCCGGACTACCTCTACGGGCCCTTTGGCCTGCGCCATCACACCGCGGACTACACCGGCCGGGTGCTGGCCTATCGGTTCAGCGACGACATCTCCTTTGGCTGTGCCCGGGCGGTCGAAGCCCTGCACAGGCCCTTCGGCCAGGCAGACCTGCGCATCGAGGCCCTGGACCCCGCCGACCACGGGCTGGAGAGCCTGGGACACTTTGGATGGTTCCGAGCGCGGAGCCTGTGGCCGGCGATGCTGACGTGGCTGCGGCGGGGGTCATGAGCGGGGGAGGTTCTCGAGATCGTCCAGGTCCTTGGCCCGACCCGCCGCCGCCTTGGCCGCCCTCAGGTCCGCCAGGCCGATGATGCGCACGGTGCCGCCCGCCGGCAGCTTGGCCTCGACGGAGCGTGCCAGAGCGTCCAGGAACACGACCCCCTTCAGGTCCGAGATGAGATCGATGCGATTGGGCGGGCGCCCGAACTGGAAGACCATGCCACGCTGGGCGAGCTCACCGGCGGACTCGACCACGGGCACCGGCTCACCCCAGAACTCGACCAGAGCGGCAAAGAGCGCCGCGGCGTTCTTTGGACTGGGCTCGTATGCGAAGTCCACGTCGGCGGTCAGCCTGGGGTAGCCGTGGAAGAAGACCGCATGGCCACCGACGAGCAGGTAGCGCACGCCGTGCTTCTCCAGAAGCCCGATGAAGTCATGAATGTCCGGGGAGACGATCTGGTCGGTCACCCGGTCCGGCCCCGTTCGCTCTCGCGGACGTCCGGCGCATCCCTTCCAAAGGCGCGCAGCTGGAGCTCACGGGCGATCCGGAGCCGCTCAACCGGCGTGAGCGCCCAATTCTGCTCACGCTCCCAGCGTGCGGCCTCCTCGAAAGAGCTGGCCTTGTTGCCCACGCGCTGGATGTCCCGCTTCACGGCCTCATTCTAACGCGCGATCCCCTCCTGGCGCCCCATCCCCCGCCTCGCCTTCCCCAGGCTCGATCCCCAGCACGTAGTGGTCCAGCCACGCCCGGTCCCAGGCCATCTTGGCGGCCTGGAAGGTCTTGGTGCCCAGGCCGTGCCCCTGGTCTGGGTAGACCAGCAGCTCCACCGGCACGTCCAGGTAGATGCGCAGCGCCCGATACAGCGCCCGGGAGTGCTGGACCGGCACCCTGGGATCGTGCTCGCCCACGTGGATCACGGTCGGGGTCTGGATCGCGCCGGCCGCGAACAGCGGGGATGCCGCCAGGTGCTCGTCGGGCACCTCCCAGGGCAGCCCCTGCATGTAGTTGATCACATGGCCCGGGGTGTCCTCGATGGCCCACTGCATGGTCTGGTCGAACACCCCTGCCCCGCTGCTGGCGGCCTTGAAGCGGTCGGTCCGGGTGATCACGCAATTGGTCAGGTAGCCCCCGTTGCTCCACCCCATCACGGCCAGCTGGTCCGGGTCGGCGATGCCCTGGGCCACCAGGTGGTCCACACCGCTCAGGATGTCCGAGACCTCGACGTCGTTCTCGCGGCCCACCAGGGCCACCAGGAATTCGTCGCCGTAGCCGGTGGAGCCCCGGTAGTTCGGGTGGAACACCGCCCAGCCCCGGGCCGCGTACAGCCCGTGGCCTCGGTAGGACAGGCGCAGACCCAGCAGCTCGGCCCAGGTGGGCCCGCCGTGGAGCTGGACCAGGGTCGGCAGGGGGCCGTCGTCGGGGCCGTGACCCGGGGGCAGCTCCAGCACACCCTCGACCACCGTGCCATCGGGTGCCGTCCACGACACCAGCGAGAGCTGGGGCAGCTTCCAGGTGGCCGTGTGGGGGTTCACGTCACTCAGCGGGCGCAGCCGGCCGCGCTTGTCCCGGAGCCAAACCTCGCCGAAGTGGCCCGGGTCCTGGGACACGAAGGCCAAGGACCGCCCATCGGGCGAGAAGGCGAAGTCCCAGACCACCCGATCGCCGGGGGTCAGCACGTCTCGGGAGCCCTGGTCTCCACCCGTCACGTCGGCGATGCACTCGACCCGCTGGCGGGCGTGGTCCTGGTTGCCCAGGCACAGATCGCGGCTGCCCGGCCGCCAGGCGAGTCCCAGGGGGCTCAGCTCGCCCCCGCGGTCCAGCTGCCAGAGATCCGTGGGCCCCGAGCCATCGAACTCGGCCAACAACACCTCGGTGGGGTGGCCGTCGAAGTCCACGTGAAAGGCCAGGGCACCGGAGTCAGAAGACCACACCGGGCCGCCCAACCAGCCATAGGGCGACGGGGCCTGCTCCCGCCAGAGCGTGTCCTCGAGGGCCTCCAGGGCACCGGTGGCGACGTGCAGGATCTCGAGCTGGGACCAGCCCTCGCCCCACAGGAGCGCCGAGTCGGGCTGGGTGACCAACGCGACCCGCGACCCGTCGGGCGCCGCTGCGTAGTCCACGATGACCCGCTCCTGGTCGAACAGGACGCGATCCCGCCACGTCTCCAGGTCCAGCCGGTGGAGCTCGGTCCGCTGCCCGGACCCGTGGGCATAGTCCACGTCGGCCCAGGCGCCCCGGAGTTCGGAGAAGCGGTCGTCGTCGGTCCGGTCCTGGGTTCGCAGGTAGTAGAGGTAGCGGCCCTCGGCGCCGAGCTGGTAGGCGTGGGCACCGCCCTTCGAAGACGTCACGGGCTGCGCCGCCCCGCCTTCCGCCGGCATGCGCCAGACCTGGCTGGACCCGTCTCCAGGCGCCGCGTCGGCACCGGCTGCCCGCCGGCCAGACCGGAAGTAGAGCCACTCCCCGTCGGGGCTCCAGGTCGGGGCGCCGTCCGACGTGTCGTCAAAGGTCAGGCGGCGGTTCTCGTCGCTGGCCAGGTCGTGTACCCACAAGCTGGAGCGTCGCCGATCGGTGGCCTCGTCCCAGCGGGACACCGCGTAGGCCACTCGGCGGCCATCCGGGGAGAAGGCCGGGGACCCGGGCCAGTGCAGGCTGAACAGGTCCTCGTCGACTAGATCGTGGTCCCGGACGGGCTCGGCGGAGAGGGCGGCGGTGCACAGCAACAGGACCAAGGAGCACCTCGCGGAGGGGTCGGGCAGCTGCCCTATTCCACCGCCGCACACCCCGCGGGACCGGTCATCCCCCACAGCCCGGCAGCGGCTCGCAGACCGACTCCCCGACCGGGTCGCCGCCCGATGCCAGCACCCGGTGCAGGTCGGTGCGCTCCCGGCCGTCGGTGTCCGTGACGGTGATGGAGAGGTCCAGCGCCTCGTGGCACAGGAGCTCGTGGGCGCCGTCGGCCACCTCGGGCACGTAGTCCGGGAGCCGGTCGAGCCGGTTCAGGTGCCCGCACAGGCGAGCCAGATCCACAGGGTCATGTCGGACCTCCGCCGGCGTGCACAGCAGGAGTCGTGCCAAGCCGCGAGCCCGCCAGGGCTAGGGCGCCCGCTCAGCCCCGTCGAGTGCGTGCGGGCCGCATTCGACGCGTCCGCTCAGGATGCGCGCTGCAGCAGTCCGGTGAAGGCCGGGGGCACCTGGGCCGGCGCACGGGCCAGCAGATCGTCCAGGGGCGCACTGCTCAGCGTGTCGATGAACAGGACGCGCGACCCCAGGGCACCCCTGGACGCAAGGTCCAGCAGCGCCGCAAAGGTCTTGCCGGTGTAGGTGGCCTCGAGGGTGAGACCGGCCTGGGTCTGGGCGATCTCGCGGGCCTGGACGGACCCGGGGGTGTCGTGTCCGTACCCGGCGCCGCAGTAGTCGTGGTGGACCACCAGCTGCGACGCCTGGAGCGGCGGGACCCGGGCACCACCACGCTCGAGCAGGCCCACGGTGCGGCGTGCCAGCCCGCTCACCGTCCGGTGGCTGGCCATCCAGCGCTCCGTGACCCTCACCGCGTGCAGCCGGACGCTCGAGAGCCCGGCCAGTGCCAGGCCGACATGCAGGCCAGCCGCGGTGCCGGTGGACCCGGCCGGCACGATCAGGTCCGTGGGCTCCGGCAGGGCCTGGGCCCGGATCTGGTCCGCGAGCTCCAAGGCAGCCTCGACCCAGCCCAGGCATCCCAAGGGCGAAGAGCCCCCGGGACCCACCCAGGCCGGCCAGTGGCCGTCCTCGCGGCGAGCGGCCCAGAACGCACGGAGCACCTGGATCGGCACGTCCAGGTTGCCGCGGCAGGGCCAGACGCGGTGGGCCAGGGACAGCGACAGGCGCAGGTTCTCCCGGACGTGCTCGCTGTCCGGCTGTGGCACCAGGACCGCGTGCACCTTGACCCCGACCTGGGCCCCCAGCAAGGCGCTGGCGATGCAGTGATGTGAGCCGCCCGCACCCAAGGTGACCATGGTGCCCCCCCGGGCCTGCAACGCCGGCAGCAGCCACTCCAGCTTGCGGACCTTGTTGCCCCCGTAGACCGGGTGGGCGCGGTCCTCGCGCTTGACCCACGCGGCCACCCCATTGGGCAGCGCCAGGCCGGACATCGGCTCGACGGGTGTAGGAAAGGTGCCCAGCCGCAGCCGGGGGTGTGCCAGGTCTGGCGCCAGCGCGTGGAGGTCGGCGGTCACGCCCAGGGTGTATCGCGGCCCCGTGCGGCACCGCGGCTACACTCCGGGCGCGATGAAGTGCGCCACCCCCCTCGTGCTCGCGGCCTTGTCCGGCACCGGGCCGCCTCCTCATGCGGGGGTGTTCGCGCCGCCCTTCGACACCACCACGACAGCCCCCCCCGCCGCCGGCAAGGCCGTCTGGGGCGCCTCGCTGGAGCACCAGCTCACCTCCGACAATTTCGTCGTGGGCTGGGAAGGAGACTCGGGGAGCGCCGACGCCGCTCAGCGCGTGCTGGACGTCCTGGAGCTCGCCTGGATCAACCTGGTCCTGGAGCTGGGCTGGACGCCGCCCACATCGAGCGACGACTACCTGCTGTGGATCGTCCTGGACCCGTCGGTGGGCCACACCGGGTACACCGCGCTGGTGGACGGGCCCGACTACCCCGAAGGGGTCCCGTACATCTACATGAACCCGGACTACGCAGCCTTCGGCAGCTTCTGGGAGCACCTGGCGGTGCACGAGTTCAACCACATGCTGCACTACCGGCTGCGCGACTACACCGGCGGCGACAAGGAGTCCTGGTACTGGGAGGCGTCAGCGGAGTGGGGCGTGGAGCTGGGCGCCCCCGATCTCGACGTGTACGCGGTCCAGCAGGCCTTCTACGCCTTGAAGCCAGAGGCCCGCTACGACACGATCGACGGGCAGCACGAGTACGGAATGCTGGGCCTGAATGCCTGGCTCGACGAGCACGGCCTGGGGCCAGGAGGACTGCGAGACGTCTGGGACGAAGCCCAGGACCGCCCGGGCGACGACTGGGTCGAGATCCTGGAGGACCTGTCCGGGGCGTCGGCAGGCCAGCTGTGGGCGGACTTCACCGCCGCGCTGAGCAATGGGGCGCTCCGGGAGGCGAACCTGTACACGCCCCCCACGCCCTTGGGCCCGGTCGACGAGGGCAGCTCGGGCAAGCTGGCGCTGTTGGGCACCGATGCCTGGGAAGTCACCGCGGACGCCGTGGTCCGGGTGGACGGCGACGCGATCCTGGGGGCGCCCTGGGGTCACGGGAGCGCCGTGCGAGCGTGGACGGGCGACGTCCTGACGGTCACGGCCCTGAAACAGAATGCAAACTACTCGTTGAGCCTGGGCGACGTGGACGAACCGCTGGACACCGGCGGCCCTGGGGACAGCGGCGGCTCCCAGAACGGCGACGGCGGCGGCGGCACGGGCCTTCCCGACGACGACGGGGTGGGGTGCGGCTGTCAAAGCACGGGGGGGTCGGGCCTGGCCTGGCCCTTGCTCGCGCTGCTCGGTGCGGTGCTGCGGCAGAGGAGGTCTGTGGCGACACCCGCATGCAGGCGGGTATAAGGCGGGCCGCTCACAGGGGTCAGGGCCATGCTTTCCGTCGGCGAGATCGCGCCACAGTTTCGCGTGCAGCCAGTCTTCGGGCTGCCAGTCGATGTCGAGGAACACACGTCTCGCTACCCCTTGGCGATCTGCTTCGTCTCCAGCCTGGGCAGTCCGCTGACCCGACAGACCCTGGCCGACATTCAGGCGCGCTACGCCGACTTCGACGTGCTCGGCATCCAGGTGGCCGCCGTCACCCGCAGCGGCCTGGACGTGGCCCGGGACTTCGTGCCGCGACACCACGTGCTGTTCCCGATCCTCAGCGACCCGGCCGGCGAGCTCTACGCCCAATACCAGGTCTCCGGCCACGGCTGGAAGTCTGCGGTCAAGGCCCTGGACCCGCGATCCGTCCGCAAGGCCATGAACTCGATCAAGCTCGGGGTCGGCAAGCCCGAGCGCGGCACGACACAGCTCCCAGCCGAGTTCGTCGTCGCCCCTGGGGGGGGAATCTCCTACGCCCGCTACGGCACCGCCGTGAGTGACATCCTGCAGATCGAGCCCCTGCTTTCGGCGGCGCGGGAGGCCTGTCGTTGACGTTTGTTCTCGCCCTGGCCGCTGCAGGCACCCTGCCTGGCTGCGTGGCCCGCTCCGCAGATGACCGAATGCCCCACGCGGTGGCGGTCACGGTCGCGTTCACCGACGGGGACTACGGCGCGCTGATCGCCGAATTCGACCGCCCGGGTGAGCCTCCGGAGCTGCGCTATGCCGATGGGCTGTGGGCGTTCGACGGCGAGCGGCTGCTGCAGCTGACCCCGGCCCCGCGAGAGCACGGCGAGAAGCCGGTCTACGACCTGGCCGTCGTCGAGCACCTGACGGGCGGCCGGCACGTGCTGCCCCTGGGGCGCGCCCACGAGAACTTCAGGGTTCACTCGGTGGCCCACACCGCGGTCGCCCTGGGCAGCCAGGACGACCCCAGCTGGATCCGCCTGTCCGACGGCGGCGCCATCCAGATGGACCACGAGCTCGAGCTGAAGCGGCGCGGCCCGGGCCGCGGCTTCTCCCTGATCGTCGGGGACGGCACCCTGGACCTGGGCCTGCCCCACCGAGACGAGGACCTGCCGCTGTTCCGCGACGTGGCCGAGGTCGTGTGCGCGACGTGGCTCACCGACGTCCCGGCCACGGCGTGGGATGCGACCGCGGACTTCTACAAGGTCGTGCGCCTGGTGCCCGCCGTCGGCGAGCCCGCCCGGGTCGACGGCCACCTGGAGGAGTGGAGCGGCGACGACGCCCTGGCGGTCGACACTCTGGGGTCGGTGCTCTCCGGCGAAGACGGCTGGTCCGGCCCCCGCGACGGCTCCTTTGGCGTGGCAGCCCGGCTCCACCACGGCCGCCTGACCGTCGCCGTGCGCATCCGCGATGACGAGATGATCCAGGGCAAGGACCGGCTGGAATTCGACGTGGGCTCCGACGTGCACGTGCTGCCCTTGCGGGCGGCCGGCCCGGTGGACCACGGCAACTGGAGTGGTCTGGAGGCCGTGTTCACCAACGCCGTCGACTTCGGAACCGGGGTCGAGGCCAGCTTCGACGTGGGGCGCACGCCGCCCCGCCGAGACGCCCTGCCCCTGGTGGTCCGCTACCTGGACGCCGACACCGACCAGGAGCCCACGGTGCTCGCGTCGGCGCCGTCGCTCCGGTCGCTGGCGCTGAACATCACCCACTCGAACGAGTAGCGGCCGAAACGTTCCTGAGCGCTCGGGGGTATTGCGAAGAGGGTCGGATCGACCCCACCCTGTGACCGGGTCTCCATGTTCCTCACCGCCACGCTCACCGCCGCCTTGGCCGCCGTCGTCGACGGCGCCACGCTCCCCGTGGGCATGGGCGACGCCCTGGCGCCGCGGCGGATCGCGCTGCTGATCGGCATCGACACCTACGAGGACCCCGAGCTGGCCGGCCTGAAGTTCGCGGCCAAGGACGCCGAGGACATGGCCCGGGTGCTCCAGGACAGCGAGCTGGGCGGCTTCGACGAGGTCGTGCTCCTGACCGGTCGCGTCGACCGCGACGACTTCCAGGGCGCCCTGGACCACGTCACGGCGTCCCTGGAGCGCGACGACACCCTGCTGATGTTCTACGCCGGCCACGGCACGCTGCAGTCCGACGGCCGCACCCCGAGCCAGCTCTACCTGCTCACGAGCGAAGCAAGGCTGGACCGGTCCTGGGAGACGGGCATCCCCCTCACCGAGCTCGAGGCCGCCCTGGCCGGGGTGCGGGCCGAGCGCCGCATCGTGGTCTTCGACACCTGCCACTCGGGCCAGGGCCGCTCGGCCCTGAGCGAGCAGACCCGCGCCGTGCGCGAGACCGTGCGGGGTCCCCTGCCGGCCCCAGACCTCCCGGAGCTGCACTCCCGGTACGACGCCCGGCTCTACAGCGCCCACTACCACCAGCCCGCCGTCGAAGATCCCTCGCTCCAGAACGGCGTCTACACCCACTACCTGGTCGAGGCCCTCGAAGGCGCCGGCGACCTGGACGGCGATCGGGTGGTGGACCTGATGGAGGCCCACACCTTTGCCCGGGACCACACGATGGTGCGGACCCACAACGCCCAGGAGCCCTGGTACCAGGTCACCGAAGTGGGCCGGGAGCCCGTGGTGCTGTCGGGCAGGGCCGAGGACCGCACCGACGCCGAGCGGGCCGTGCTCATCACCCAACCAGGGCCTTGGTATGAACAGGCCTACGCCCTGGTCGTGGACGGCATCCCGCGGGGCTCGGGCGCCATCGAGCCTGGCCCTCACACCATCGAGATCTGGGACCGCGCGACGCTGTTGTCGAGCACCCGGCGCAACCTGCACGCCCAGGATCGCGTCGAGATCGACCGCCTGGTGGCCGAGCGGGACAGCCGCTGGGCCGTCACAGCCGGCGCCGGGATCCAGAGCGTGCCCCAGGTGCTCGCCCCTGTGTCCGTGGCCCTGAACGGGTGGTGGATGCCCCGAGATCCCCGCGGGGGCCGGATGCTGCTGGGGGTGCACGGCGACCTGGGCCAGCTCGACCTGGCCGGGGTGGGCACCCTGCCGTCCTGGTCGGCACGGGCCCGAGTCGCCTGGGGCACTGGCCGTGGCGCTCTGTGGGGTTCCGCTGGACTCACCGCTGGCGCAGCCTGGCGCAAAAAGCCGGACCACATCGAGAGCGCTCCAGCGGTGGGAGCCGGAATGTATGGACAGCTCCACTGGGGACCCTGGCTGGTGGGTCTGGACGCCGAGTGGCTCTGGCTGGCCACCTGGCCTGGTGGCGCGGGCACGGAGCGGGTGATGTCCACAGGACCCGCACTGGCGCTCACTCTGGGTCGATCTCGCTGATCGGATCCCCCTCGGTCTGAGGTAGATTGGCGGCGTCGATGCCGTCCCTCCTGCTGTTGCTCGCTGCCTGCGAGCCCTTTGACCTGTTGGAGCAGCGGCTGGATCCGGTTCCGTTCCAGACCCCGACAGCCACCCTGCCTGCAGGCCTCCCAGAGGACTGCGACCAGGACGGCGACGGTGCGGTCCGTGACGACCCCGGCTGCGTGGCCCTGGCTGCGGCCCTGGACTGCGACGACCAGGACAGCACCGTCTACCCGGGCGCCCCGGAGTTCTGCGACGGCCGCGACGGGGACTGCGACGGCCACCCAGACGGCCCCGATCCCATCGACGGCGCCACCTGGTTCCTGGACGCCGACAGCGACGGCTGGGGCGCACCGGGCACGGCCTTCCGCTCCTGTCTGGACACCGTCTTGGGAGCCTCCTTTGTCGACGGGGACTGCGACGACGCCTCGGAAACCGCCTACCCGGGCGCCCCCGAGATCTGCGGAGACGCCGTGGATCAGGACTGCGATGGCGCCGACGCCTCCTTGCTGGAAGAGGGCCTGAGCTGTGCCTGGGTCTCACTGGACGGCGCCCCTGGCAGCTTCGCCGGTGCCGGCGTCGCCGCGACCAGAGACCTGACCTGTGATGGTGCGCCGGATCTGGCGGTGGCCGCACCCGACCAGGGCGAGACCGGCCAGACCCGCCTGTACCCAGGGCCTCTCTCTCCCGGCCAGGCCCCTTCGGTCCTGGCGACCCTCCACACCCCCGAGCTCGCCGGGCTCAGCGGGACGCTGGTGGCGCTGGGTGACCTGGACGGTGACGGCTGCGACGACGTGGCCCTGGCGCAGCAGGACCTGGGCGAGCCCAGTGACGTGGCGGCCTGGCTCCTCCTCGGCGACGGCCAGGCAGACGACCGCCTCGTGAGCCACAGCACCCTCACAGCGTCCGGGCTGACCGGCACAGCCCTGGCCGTCACCGGCACTGGGGGCCGGCCCGAGCTGCTGGTGCTCGCACCCGGACAGGACCAGGCCTGGCTGGTCGGCGAGCTGGACGCGGGCACCGCCGCCCTCGACACCGCAGCGGGCCTGGTGCTGACCGCGTCACCCCGACTGGGGCAGCTGGGCCAGGTCGCCGCACTGGGTGACCTGGATGGCGACGGTCTGGCCGAGATCGTGCTCGGCGACCCCACGGCCGACGACGCGGCCGGGCGGGTGCTGGTCGTACCGGGCGACACCGGCGAGCGCACCGTGACCGAAGACGACGTGGTCCTGAGCGGCCGCATCGGTGCCGGACTCGGGGCCGCGCTCGTGATCGCAGGTGACCTGGACGCCGACGGCCTGGCGGACCTGGTGGTGGGCGCCCCCGACGAGGCCGTGGCCGGGGATGATCGCGCTGGCGCCGTGAGGGTCCTGCTGGGCGGTGAGCTCTCGGCCGGGGCGAGCGGCACGCTCTTCGGCGCCGCCGGCCAGCGCCTCGGCGCCGCTCTGGTGGCACCGGGCAACCTGACGCCGGACCGCGACGACCGGCCGGACCTGATCGTCGCTGGCGGGACCGACGGCACGCTGTACTGGTTCGCACGGACCGATGCCGCTGGCCTGGCCGTGCCGGAACAGCTCGGACCCAGTGGTCTGGGCGGCGCGGGGGTGGTCCTGGCACCCGGCGGCGACCTGGACCTGGACGGTCTGCCCGACGTGCTGGTGGGCATGCCCTCCGAGGACCGGGTCAAGGTGCTGGTGGCGGCGCAGTTCGATCCCTGACGCCACCCCTCCCGCGCCGGATCGTCGACGGCGCCCTGGAGTACCTTGGCGGGGACCTGCACCGAGAGGCCTGACGTGCACCGCCAACCCCTGAGCCCGGGCACCGACCTGGTGATCGTCCAGGGCGACCTCACAGCGCTCCAGGTCGACGCGATCGTCAACGCGGCCGCTCCGGCACTCCTGGGCGGCGGCGGGGTCGATGGGGCCATCCACCGGGCGGCTGGACCCCAGCTGCGCGAAGCCTGCCGTGCGCTGCCGGAGCTGCGACCCAGGGTGCGCTGCGAGACCGGACAGGCCCGGCTCACCCGCGGGTTCGGCCTGGCGGCCCGGTTCGTGATCCACACCGTGGGACCGGTCTACACGCGGCATCCCGATCCTGCCGGCGCCTTGAGCGCTTGCCACCGGGCCAGCCTGAAGCTCGCCCGCACCCAGGGCTGTCGCACCATCGCCTTTCCGGCGATCTCCTGCGGCGCCTATGGCTACCCCCTGGCAGAAGCCGCCCCGATCGCCCTCGAGGCGGTCCGGGACTACGGTCACGGGCTGCGGGAGATCTGGTTCGCCCTGTTCACCGACCAGGCCCACGCCGCCTTCCTCGCCGCAGCCGAACGGCTCGCCTGAGTCATTTCGCTGACACTCGTCGACGAACGAGCTACGCTTTCCGGTGGAGGCCTGCCGACGTGACTGCTGCGCCCGAGACCGAACCCGTCATCGACCTGTGCGCCCCTGCGACGCACGACGACCCCTACGCCACCTACCGCTGGATCCGCGAGCAGCCGGGGCTCTACCTGGATCCGGTCAACAACGTCTACGCGGTCACGCGCTATGCCGACGTCAAGGCGGTCAGCCGGGATCCGTCGACGTTCACCAGCACCGAGGGGAACCGGCCGGGCATGCCCGCCGAGCCCAACTTCATCAACATGGACGGCCACGATCACCAGGTGCGGCGGGCCCTGGTGGCCGACTGGTTCACCCCCAAGCGCATTCGGACCCTCGAGGACCACATCCGCGACGTGGTGGTCGGCCTGATCGAGCGGGCCAAGGAAGCCGGTGACGCGTGCTTCATCGAGGCGCTGGCCGGCCAGGTGCCGCTGCGTCTCATCGGCGAGATGCTCGGGTACCCCCTCGAGGACCTGGACCAGCTCGCAAGCTGGCTCGACATCTACGTCCAGGGCGGCTGCGGCGCGGACTACGTGACCGAAGAGATCAACATGGCCTTCATGGAGTTCACGGCCTACCACCTGATGGCCGTGGCCCAGCGCCGCGAGGTCCGGACCGAAGACCTGATCTCGGTCTGGATGCACGCCCTGGTCGACGGGGAGCCCCTGGACGACGAGGAGATCCTGTTCGAGCACACCCTGATCCTTGTCGGCGGCGCCGAGTCGACCCGCAACGCGATCAGCGGGGGCATGCGGGCCCTGATGGCCCACCCGGAGCAGCTCGCCTGGCTGCGCGAGCACCCGGAGGGCATCCCCAACGCCGTCGAGGAATTCGTGCGCTGGACCAGCCCCTTCATCTCGATGAGCCGCACGGTCACCAAGGACACGGTGTTCCGGGGCCAGCCCCTCCACGAGGACGACGAGGTCCTGATGATCTACCCGGCGGCCAACCGGGACCCCGAAGCCTTCCCCAACCCGGAGTCCTTCGACATCCGGCGTGCGTGGCCCAACAAGCCCATCGCCTTCGGCTACGGTGCCCACCACTGCCTGGGCGCAGCCCTGGCTCGGATGGAGATCCGGGTCGTGCTGGAAGAGCTCATGAAGCGCGTGGACCACATCGAGCTGACCGGCGAGTGCGTGTTCAAGTCGTCGAGCTTCCTGCGCGGCATGACCCACATGCCGGTGCGGCTGCGTTAGCCGGAAGGGGTCTCCCAGGACCGCCCAGTGGACCTGATCACCGCCCTGCACGCCGACCCGGAAGGCGTGCCCCTCGCACCCCTCGCGGTGGCGGCAGCCAGGCGCCGCGACGCGGCGTGGGGCCGTGCGGTGACCTTCTCTCCAAAGGTCTTCCTGCCGCTCACGAACCTGTGTCGGAACCGCTGCGGCTACTGCACCTTTCGCAAGGCCCCGGACGATCCGGCCGCGTGGACCATGGCGCCCGACCAGGTGCTGGCCTCCCTGGACGCCGGAGCCCGGGCGGGCTGCACCGAAGCCCTCTTCTGTCTGGGCGACCCTCCGGAGCGGGCCTTTCCCAGCTACCGCCGGCTGCTCCAGGGCTGGGGCCACGACACCACGGTGGACTACCTGGTCTGGGCGGGCCGCCAGGCCCTCGACCGCGGCCTGCTGCCCCACACCAACGCCGGGGTCCTGGAGTCCCACGAGCTCCGGGCCCTGATGGCCGTGAACGCCAGCCTGGGCCTGATGCTGGAGTCCACCTCGGAGCGCCTCACCGAGCCCGGCCAGGTCCACCACGCCGCCCCCGACAAGCACCCGGCCCGTCGGCTGGCCATGACCGCCGAGGCCGGTCGTCAGGGCATCCCGTTCACATCGGGCCTGCTCGTCGGCATCGGCGAGACCCGCGCCGAACGGGTCGACACACTGCGGGCCATCGCCGCCCTGCACGCCGAGCACAGCCACATCCAAGAGGTCATCGTCCAGAACTTCCGGGCCCACACCGGCTCCCCCTGGGCGGACGCCCCCGAGCCCAGCGGCGCCGAGGTCGCGTGGACCGTGGCCGCGGCCCGGCTGCTCCTTCCAGACGACATCTCCCTCCAGGCCCCGCCGAACCTGAACCCGGCGTCGCTGGAGGACCTGCTGGCCGCCGGCCTGAACGACCTGGGCGGCATCTCGCCGGTGACCCCGGACTACATCAACCCGGCGTGGGCGTGGCCCCACCTGGGCGACCTTGCGGCACGTTGCCGGGCGGTGGGCTTCACCCTGCGGGCCCGCCTGCCCGTCTACCCGCGGCACGAGGCCCGGATCTCCGTGGACCTGGCCCCCGCTCGCGCCCGCTGCGCCGCCTTCGAGGCCGCGCCGTGACCGACGTGCTCACCCGCGCGGCTGCCGGGCTGCCGGTCGACTGGACCGAGCTCCGCCCCTGGCTCGCGGCCACCGGCTCCGACCTGGAGACCCTGCGCCAGGCCGCCGACGCGGCCCGCCGAGCCCAGGTCGGCGACACGGTCACCTATGTGGTGAACCGCAACATCAACTTCACCAACGTCTGCGTAAAGGCCTGCCGCTTCTGCGCCTATGCCCGGGGCTTCCGCTCCGAGCAGTCCTACCGGCTGCCCGTCGACGAGGTGGTGCGCCGCGCGACCGAGGCCTGGGAGCTCGGCGCCACAGAGGTCTGCATGCAGGCCGGCCTGGCCCCGGAGCTGACGGGCCACGACTACGTCGCCCTGTGCCGGGCGGTCAAGGCCGCCCTCCCCGACCTGCACGTGCACGCCTTCTCCCCCGAGGAGGTCAAGTTCGGCGCCCGCAAGAGCGGCTGGACCTTCGAGGAGATGCTGCGGCGGCTCCTGGACGTCGGCCTGGGCAGCCTGCCCGGCACCAGCGCCGAGATCCTCGACGACGCCGTGCGCCAGCGCATCGCGCCGGGCCGCATCACCACGTCGGAGTGGCGCCAGGTCATCACGACGGCCCACGCCCTGGGCATCCCCACCACCTCCACCATCATGACGGGCCACCTGGACACCCCCGACGACCGGCTGGCGCACCTGGACCTGCTCAGACGCATCCAGAGCGAGACCGGCGGCTTCACCGAATTCGTGCCCCTGTCCTTCGTGCACGCCGAGGCCCCCATGTGGCAAGCCGACCGCCCCAGCGACCTGCGGGCCGGCCCGACCCCCGAAGACGTGCTGCGCTTCACCGCCGTCTCCCGACTGCTCCTGGGACCGCACATCCCCAACCTCCAGGCCAGCTGGGTCAAGGAGGGCCTGGACCTGGCCACGACCCTGCTCGACTGGGGGGCCAACGACCTGGGGGGCACGTTGATCAACGAGAGCATCTCGACGGCAGCGGGAGCGGGACACGGACAACGCCGGACGCCCAGCCAGCTCCGAGCCGCGATCCGAGCCGCCGGCCGCCCGGCAGCCGAGCGCAGCACGCTGTACGAGCTACGTCGGACCTTCGACGGCCCTGCCGACGACCCGGTCGACGCCCTGGATGCCCTGCCGGACCCCGACCACCGCTTCGGCTCCTACGCGGCCCTGGCCCAGGATCAGCGCTTCACCTATTCCCGGCCTCGCCGCCGAGATTAGATCCTCACTCCCGGCCCGGACCCTTCCGATGTCAAGCCAGGACCCACGCCGCCCCGTCGTCGACTGGGGCGCCCCGCTCTCGCAGAGCTCGACCCCCCTGCGCACCCTCTTCACCGGCTACCTGGTCGTCATCGGCCTGGGCCTGATGATGTCCTTTGCCCAGATCCTGCTCACCCACGGCATGGCCGACGGGGAGCTGGGCCTGAGCGTCGACGACGTGGTCTACAGCTACTACGGCAACCGCGAAGGCAGCCGCCTGGAGACCAAGCTGGGCGGCTCGATGAAGCTCATGGCCGACGAACAGGAGCGGGCAGCCCTGATCAAGTGGGTCCGCCAGGGCTCTCCCCAGGGCCGCTGGCAGGCGGACATCCAGCCGATCGTGAACGCGAAGTGCGTGCGCTGCCACGGGGTCGTGCCCGGGATCCCCGACTACCGGACCTACGAGGGCATCACGGTGGTCACAGCCATCGACGAGGGCGCCACCGTGCCGGCCCTGGCCCGGGTGAGCCACGTGCACCTGTTCGGCATCGCCTTCATCTTCTTCTTCGTGTGCGGCATCTTCAGCCTGGCCACCGGCATCGCCCCGTGGGTCAAGGCCACCGCCATCGCCCTGCCCTACGCCTTCCTGGCCCTCGACGTCTTCTCGTGGTGGGCGACCAAGTGGGTGCCGGACTTCGCCTGGCTCACCATCATCGGAGGCACCGGCTACGCGTTGGCCACCGGCTACATGATCCTCACGTCGCTCTACCAGCTGTGGTGGCCGGCCCGTCGGCGCAACGAGCCCCACCGCTGAACAACCGACGGCGGGCGCCCGCCACCACCAGGCCGAGCCACACCAGAGCGCCAGAGACCCCGCCGACCGTGCCGCAGCCCCCACAGCCCTCGGGCTCCGGCTCGGGCTCGGGGTCCGGGCGACAGATCCACAGCGTGTCGTCGGCGATGGCTTGGGCGGCCGAAGCGCTGGCCAGGATCAACAGGACCGGTGCCAGTCGACGCACTCAGGGCCTCAGAGACGCACCTGCCGGGCCTGGCTCCAGGTCGCCCGGCGTGTCGACGTCGTGGCCCCAACCCAGGGACCGCACCACCCCGGCGTCGGGGTTGGCCGCCCGGTGTCTCCGGAAGCTGTCCAGGTGGCCAAAAGTGGCCCGCAGAGGGTCCAGCTCGCGCAGCAACAGCCCGTTGGTGCCGGCGCTGCGCAGGTCCGGGCAGATCACCACCCCTTCGGGTCGTGCGAACACCGCAGAGATGTCGGCCAGACAGAGCTCAGGCAGGTCCCCCATCACCACCAGCACCTGATCCGCTCCCCGCAAGCCAGCCCCGGCGATGCCCTGGCGGACCGCGTCGCCGATGCCTGCGGGGGACAGCACGACCGCCGCACCCAGCGCCTGGACATGGTCCCGCACGGCCACCGCGTCGGTCACCACCAGGACCTGCAGGCCCGCGGCGGTCAACACCGCCAGCACGTGATCCAGGGTCTCCCGCGCCCAGCGCTGCCGCTCGGGCGCACTCAGCGCGGGCGCCAGCCGGCCCTTGGCTCGGGCGAAGTCCTTGGCGGGCACGACGGCCCAGGTCGAGGTCATGGGCTCCACTACCTCCTTGGAGCACGCCTGACACACCTTGGCACATCGGGCGGCCCGCGGGCCGCTGTTGATCTAGCGCTTGGGTCCCTACTGCCCGTACACGTCCAGCTGGAACGACCCGACCCACGCCGAGTCCCGGTTCGGGCTCGCTTCGGTCAGCGTCAGGGACCCGCCCAGGTAGGCGCCGACCTCCCAGCCGTCGAAGTTCCCGTCGGCGTCGACGATCAGGTAGGCGATGCCCGACGACCAGTCCAGGGGGATGGTGCCCGGCTGCTCCAGCAGCTCCGGCCGAGTGGTGTAGCCATAGACCGCGACGTTGTAGTCCACGTCGAGCTTGCCAGAGAAGATGAAGTACCCGATGCCGTCGTACTCCCCGACCACGTTGCCGAGCACCTCGACCTCGACGTCCTCGCCGTCGAGCTCGAAGTTCCAGGTGCTCGTGCCGTGGGACCAGGTGTCCTGGGTGCCGTAGCTGCCCTGGGTGGTCTCGAAGGGCAGGTCGATGGTGCCGATCACGTCCAGGCACACGTCGCCGGGGTCCGGGAGCGCGGCGTCCGGCGCCTCGCCCGCCCACTCGTCTTCTACGGCGTCCCGGCGATCCCGCACGAAGTCCCGGATCCGATCCAGCGTGTCGTCGTACCACCCCCCGTCATCGTGGTTGGGCCACGCATAGGCCCCGGTCAGCGCTTCGGCGTGGTCGATGCGGGCGAGCAGGGTGTCCTCGTGCCAGACCTCGTCGAGCAGGCTGCGCAGTGCGGCTTCGTACCGGTCGACCAGCTCCGGGTGTCCCAGCAGCCGGGACGGCAGGGTGGCCTCGCCGGTGACCGAGACCGGGCGCCCCTGGCCGAAGGGCTCGTCGCCCTCCAGGATCGCGTCGATGCCCCAGGGCAGGAAGCGGAAGCGGCCGTCGGCGTCGGGGTCGCCGTAGACGAAGAAGTTGTTGCGGTTGCCGGTGTAGCTGTCCCAGTGCCCGATCAGGGCCTCCAGGGCCCAGTATCGGAAGAATTCATCCAGGTCGAACACCGCTTCGACGGCGTCGACGAAGCCTTCGCCGGTCACCGCGAGGGCGTCGGTCGCGGCCGCCAGATCCGCGCGGTCGCTGAGCTCGGTCTTGTCCTCGAAGGACCCGTTCCACCCCTCCAGGAAGTCGCTCAGCGTGCCCTCGTACAGGTTGCCGTCGTCGTTGCCGAAGACCCGGCGGAGCATGTCCTTCTTGACCGGCTCCACGTTGACGTAGACGCCCAGGTCTTCGCCGTTGACGATCACGCGGGCATAGCTGCAGCGGGACGCCGGCAGACCCGCGTCGGCGTAGAGCTGGTAGCCCAGGCAGGTCTTGATGCGGCTGCCGTCCTGGCGGCTGTTGTTGAGCGTCAGCCGCTCCACGTCCTCGAAGCGCTGGTCCGGCTCGTACTTGTCAAAGGACAGCTTCAGCGACGGACGACCGGGCTCGACCGAGCCCAACAGGCCCTTCTTGCGCACGGCCACGTTGTCCAGGGTCGTGCCGTCGATGGTGACCGTGGCCGGGAACCAGGTGTACGGGCTCTCGAAGGGCTCGGCCAGGCACTCGTCGCCGGACAGCATGTCCAGGAAGTCCCGGGCCTGGTAGCGCAGGCTCTCCCAGTCGTCGGGGTCCAGGGTGACGTCGACCTGGAGCAGCCGGTCGATGTCGTAGATCCCGGCGCCGTAGGTGTCCGAGGTGGGTAGTTCGGTGTCGGTGACGGCGGTGTCGGTGGTGGCCGGCAGGGTCCCGGTGCCGTCCCCGGGGCCGACGGACACACCGCCACAGGCGATCAAGAGCGGGAGGAGCAGGGTCATGGCCCCCATCATGTCGCATTCCCCTCTGGGGATGCCGGTCGCCCGGCTATGCCGCCATCTGCAGCGCCTCGTCATGGGCCAGGCGCTTGAACGCCCGGGAGCGGAGCTGGCTGATCCGGGACTCGGTGACGCCGAGCTCCTGGGCGAGACCCTTGAGCGGCTCTCCCTCCAGGCAGGTCCGGGCGACGATCCAGGCCTCTCGACCGGGCAAGCGTGCGATGGCCTGGCGCACCGTCTCGCAGCGCTCCCGGTCTTGGAGCCTCTCCCAGGCGGCGTTGTCGTTGGCGCTCCCCACGCGGTCCAGGACTTCAGCGTCTTCCTGGTGGCGCACGACACCCAAGGACCGGTACCGGGCGAACGCAGAGGCGTCCATACCAAGCGCCTGTCGCAGCTCGGGCCCTTCGGGCTCGCGACCGAGCCGCTGAGCCAGGCCGTGCCGTGCCAGCTCCAGGTTCCGCGCCCGCTCACCGACGGTGCGGGGGGCCCAGCGGCACCGACGGATCTCGTCGAGCATCGCGCCCCGTGCCCGGTGCATGACGTACGCGGCATAGGGCGCTTCTTCGTCCCAGGCGGCCAACATCTCGAGGGCCGCGATGATGCCCACGCTGTTCAGATCGTCGGCCATCTGCCCGGGGTATCGCCGGCTGAGACGCCAGGCGTGGCGCTTGACGGCAGGGGCGAGCTCTGTGAGCAGCTGCTGACGGCGGGGGGACAGGTCGTTCATCGGGGCTCCTTGTGCCAACCAGCAAAGCAACGGCCGTGCCAAGCCAGTCCGAATCAAGCATTCCAGGTACTTGGACCACCCACCTCGGACTGGGTGTGCGGTCCTGACACGGCCAGCCCGCGCGCTGCCGGCACACCTGTGCGGTCGTGACACGCCGGATCCTCACGCCGGCGCCCGCCCGGTCCGATCCCTTGGCCATGCCCGGACAGGCCAGCCTCGAGAACCTCGTCGGACGCAGCTCAGCCATGCAGAGGCTCCGGGCCGAGCTGGAGCAGGCGGCCCGCTACGACGCGCCAGTCGTGCTCCAGGGCGAGTCCGGCACCGGCAAGGAGCTCGCCGCCCGGGCTCTCCACGACCTCGGGCCCAGAGCCCACCGCCCGTTCGTGGCATTTAATTGCGCCAGCGTCGTGGACGCGCTGTTCGAGAGCGAGCTCTTCGGCCACGAAGCCGGTGCCTTCACCGGGGCAAGCACGGCCGAGGCCGGGCTCTTCCGGACCGCCGATGGCGGCACGCTGTTCCTGGACGAGGTCGGCGACATGTCCCTGGGCCACCAGGCCAAGGTCCTGCGCGTGCTGGAGACCATGAGCGTGCGACCGGTCGGCGCCACACGACAGCACCGGGTGGACGTGCGGGTGGTGGCGGCGACCCACTGGGATCTCCGCCACGCGGTGGCCGCCGGGCGGTTCCGCATGGACCTGTACTTTCGACTCAACGGGCTCCAGGTCCAGCTGCCGCCTCTGCGGGACCGTGGCGACGACATCCAGCTCCTGGCCGATCACTTCCTGGCCCAGGTCACTCAACGCTACGGACTCGACGTCCACGGCTTCGCGCCCTGCGCTGTGGCCGCGCTCGCGGACAACCCCTGGCCCGGCAACGCGCGGGAGCTGCGTCGCGCCGTCGAACGCGCAGCCATGATGACCCGCGAGCCGGTGATCCGGGCCGACGACCTGGGGGCCGGCTCCACACCGCTCTATCGCCGACGTTCCGACCAGCACGGCAGCGCGGGCCCGGCGCCGGCGCCCCGAAGCGTCGGGTCGTCCGCTCTGGCCCTGGCCCCGGCCCAGGCCGCGCCGAGCCAGACTCTCGCCGCTGCCGAAGCCCGCCACGTGGCCCGGGTCCTCGAGACCGCCGCCGGCAACCGGACCCGCGCCGCCAAGGTCCTGGGCGTCTCCAGGCGCACCCTCTACCGCCTGCTGGATCGGCACGGACTGGCTTGATCAGCCCCCGCTGAGCCACGCCGCCGAGTAGAGCTCCCCGAAGCCCGGGTCCTGGGGCACCCCCTCGTCGGACGTCGCCAGCCGCAGGATCAGCGCCGCGTCGCACCCGTCGTCGTCGGACGGGCAGCTCACCTGGACCAGCTCGACCAGGTGAGGCCACTCGGTGTGGAACAGGGCCTGGGTGAACTCCGACGGGTCAGACCCGTCCCCGTGGTCCAGCAGCGCATTGCCCCCATTGACGATGCTCACGCCGCACTGGGCGTCCTCGGACTGCACGAAGCGGCCCAGGCTGTCCGGCGCTCCCGAGCCGCCACCCCAGCGCCACAGCTCGAAGCCGGAGCAGCCCTCGATCCGCCTGTCGTACACGGCCACGAGCTCATCGCCGATCCGGACCAGGTCGTGCGGGCTGCTGCCGAATTGGCCGATGGGCTCCCCGGGCGGGCTGTAGAAGGCGTGGAAGCCACCGGACGCGTCCTCGAGGGCGAACCCGGGAAACTCCCCAGACAGGGAGACACCGCAGCGGGGGGTACAGCCCAACCCATTGGCGTAGCTCGGGCTCACGTGGCCCAGGCCCAGGCCGACCTGGCTGGTGAACGCCGTGGGCAGGTCCTCCTCTGCGGTCCAGATCACCTCTTCAGCGCCGTGGTCTCCAGCGAGCCGCACCAGAGTGTCGCCGTAGACGGCTGCGTCACCGGTCGGGGTCGACGTGGTCTCCACCCCGTGCCAGCCCGCCGCGTAGCCCAACCCGTAGAGCTCGCCCTCCTCTCCCACGCCGAGCTGGTGGTGGCCACCCCCCTCGATGGCCACCGTGTCGACCAGTTCGCCGGTCCAGTCCAACACCAGGGCCAGCCCCGGATCCGCAGGGGTACCGCTCTCCAGCAACACCCACAGGTGTTCACCATCCCGGGACACCACCGCGCTGCGGGCCAGGTTTCCGGCGATCAGGGAGACGTCGACCTGGGCGCCCCAGACGAGCCGTCCTTGAAGGTCCCGGAGCACCAGCCACGTGTCCGCCGGCCGAAGCACCTGGAGGAAGAAGGCGCTCCCGAGCTGGGCGAGAGCTGCGGCGTCGGACACCTGGACCGTGCTGTCTGCCACGCCATCCAGCGCCAAGGAGCCGGTCTCGACCCGGACGGTGCCTTCACAGGAATGCCCGTCTTCCAGGATCGCCCGCACCGCGACATCGACGGCGGCGTCAGGCGGCAACAGGCGCAGCCACAGGGCGTGCTCCGGGGCGGCCGGGGCGAGGGGGATCGCGCGGGGGGCGTCGTTGGCGTCCCGGTAGTCGACCACACCGGTGAAGGGGCGTCCGTCGGCGAGGGCCAGCGCAAGCCCCAGGACCTGGGGCTGTGCGGTCGGGGTCACCGTGATCGCGAGGTCTCCTGGACCGCAGCCTGAGTCACCGGGTTCCGACCCGGCCGTGCAGGCGGCGAGCGCGACCGCTGCCAGGACCACCATGGGACCGACCGGGGGAGAAGGAGCCACGCCAGTGCCGCTCCTGGGCGACTCTACAGTGCTTCGGCCCCTTTGATGCAGCCCAACCAGGTCCCCTCGATCCGGGTCCGCGTGGGGCTCTCCGGCGCGAGCGTCACGGCCACGGCCTGGCCCCCGTCGGACAGCAGATCGATCAGCCCCGCGTCGTCCAGGATCGGGGCCGGGAATGAGGCCTGGCCAGCAGCCGGTACCTGGCTCGCCAGGAGCTGACCGGAGCGCCTCTGCTGCCACACCACCACGTCCTCGCCAGCCATCCGAACCGCTCTGGGGGCGCCGTCCCCCTTGGTCGACCAGCCGGGGCTCGGGGCCAGACGCGGGTGCCAGCCCAGGCCCTCCAGACCCACCACCGCGATGCCGGGCTCGCGGCTGCTCTGGACCACGGCGCGCAAGCCACGGGAACCCTCCGTCACCGCGGGCCGACGGGCCGTGGCGACCCCCAGCTGGACCGCTGGGCCCACCCCGCCGTCTGGCCCGACGCTGTGCGAGACGCCGGGCTCGCCCGCCAGCGCCGCCACGAAGCCGGCGTCTGTCGCGGCCAGCGTCACTGCCGACGTCAGCCCCAGCAAGCGCGCCCCACCCGAGACGGGGACCCCGGTGTGGGCATCGAAGACCTGGACCCAGGCCTGCGCCTGGCCCGTCCATGCCACCGCGACACGCCCCGAGCCCGCGACCACCGAAGGATCGGCTGGCATGGGTGTGGCCGCATCGACCCGCTGGGCCCAGAGCTGGATGCCCACCGCGTCGTAGCCAGCGACCCGGATCCCCCCGGGGCTCCCCAGGGTCGTCGCCACCACCAACACGTCGTCGTGGGCGGCGGCAGACACCTGGTCAGCCTGCCCCAGGGAGAGCCGAACGCGGCGTTGAACACCGGTCTCGTCGAAGTGCACCCAGACCCCTGCCCGGTCGTCCAGGACGACCAACTGTCCCGGACGGCCTCGGACCCCCGCCGCCACCTCGCTGGTGACCCCGTGGTCCCGGGGCTGGCCTTCGAACAGCAGCCGGCGGGCAATGGGAGCCAGTCCCTGGGGACAGCTGCCCTCTCCCATGGGCCGGGCCACCCGAGCCGCGGGCGGTGCCTGCGGATCGACAGGCGGATCCGCCGGGGCGCATGCCCCCAGCACGAGGCCGAGCACGATCACCGGATCCCCGGCAGGGCGGCCAGCACTTCCCGCGCCAGCCGGGCGCGATCGGCGCGGTCCCCCATGATCGTCGCGGTCTCGTGAACCGGCCCGGGGATGCCCAGACCATCGCCGCGCTCGACGACCCACCCGTCGACCAGTGGACCCAGGTGCGCAGCGACGGCCGCAGCGCTGGCGGGCGCCCCCGTCATGCTCACCATCATCTCGGCCAGCGGGCCCTTGACGGCCCGCCCCCCGACGATGGGGCTCACCGCCACGACGGGCCGGCTGGCGAGGGTCTCTCGCACGCCGGCCAGAGTCAGGATCGGGTCCAGGGACACATAGGGATTCGAGGGGGTCAGCACCACCAGGTCGGCGTCACGCAGGGCCCGCAGCACCTGGTCCGTGGGCCTGGTCGTGCCCGACGAGCGCACCGCGGTCACCCGTGGGGCTCCCCGCGCCCGCACGAGCCAGTCCTGGAAGGACAGCGTTCCCTGGGCCGTGTCGATCCAGGTCGGCCGGGGCTCGTCGGCCATCGGGAGGATCTGGACGCCCACATCCAGGGCCTGGCAGAGCCCTGCCGTGACCGCGGTCAGCGATGCCCCAGCGCTCAGCTGCGACGTTCGCACCAGGTGGGTGGCCAGGTCCCGGTCCCCCAGCGCGAACCAGTCCTCGCCGCCCAGCGCCCGGACGCCCTCCAGGGCACGGAAGGTCTCGCCCTGGAGGCCCCAGCCGCGCTCGGGGTCGCTGAGTCCGGCCAGGGTGTACATCACCGTGTCGAGATCCGGGCAGATGCGGAGTCCCCAGTGGGTGAAGTCGTCGCCTGTGTTGACCACGACGGTCAGGTCCTCAGGGGCCAGGACCGCCGCCAGTCCATCCACCATGCGGGCCCCTCCGACCCCGCCGCTCAGGGCCACCACCTTCACGCGTAGAGATCCTGGTCCGGGGGGCGAACGAGCTCGCGTGCGCCGCCGGCCTGACCCGTGAGCCCCAGTCCCCTCACGTGCACGACCGCACGGCCCTCTCCGGCCTGGCCCGCGACCAGGTCCGCGGCCGCAGCGATCCCGTCGGCGACCGCGACCGCGGTGTGCTCCAGCGCCCGCCCGAACAGGTCCTCCTGGCCCACCAGGGACGCCAGCGGCGCCAACCCGGCGCACCCGATGGCCGTGCCCTGACTGCCCAGACGAAACGGCCGCCCCAGCGAGTCCGTGATGAGGACTGCGACCCCCAGGGCGGCGTGCAGGGCCTGTGCCGTGGCGTCCGGGTCCTGGGGCAGGAGCAGGATCCAGGGCCCCGACCCGGGCGGTGCGTCGGGCGGGCGGGCGTTGCTCTGGTCGATGGCCGCGTTGGCCGAGACCAGACCCAGCCGGTGCCGCACCACCAGGACCCCTGGCTTCTGCCGGGAGATCCCCACCGACTCCCGCAGGATCCACTCCACCAAGGCCGGGTCCTTGTCCACCTGGGCAGCGAGGGACGCCGCCCGCGGCGAGACCCGGGTCGCGCCCAGGTCTCGGAACCGGTCCTGGGCGCGGCTCACCGCCTTGCTGGCGATGACCAGCACGTCGCCGGCCGCGAGGTCGATCCGCGCCGCGTCCAGGCCCCCCCGGATCCAGCCGACCAGGTCGTCTCCCGGCCCCAGCACCCCGAGTCCTGGCAGGGCCAGGAGCCGCAGCTCGGTCACTCCGGGAGCCCGGTGATCCGGATCCCCGCACCCGGTGAGCCGTACTTCTTGTTCAGGTACAGGAGCACCGGGGTCAGGGACTCCAGGGCGATGGCGTTGCGCAGCGGGCCCGCGTCGAGCGCCCGCAGCCCGGCGTCGCCGAGGAGCGCGACGATCTGGCCACGCACGTCCTTGTGGCCACAGACCAGCACGTCGCAGTCCAGCGGGTGATCCACGTCGGACAGGTGGTGGGCGCCCACGTGGTGGAGCGTGGCGCAGACCTGGGTGTCCGGGAGCAGGGCCTGGGCTTCGAGGGCTGCGGCTTGCCCATGGGGAAGGTGGACCGAGCGCACCTTGGGGGGCTTCAGGGGCACGGTGATGTCGACCAGGATCTTGCCGATGAGCGGATGGCGCAGGCCCTCGAGGGTCGCCCGATGCGCCGAGTACGGCACCGACAGCACGACCACCTGGGCCCCTGCACAGGCGGGTCCGTTGGCGTCGCCCCGAAGAGCGACCCCGTGGGCGGCGTTGAGCTCGTCTGCCCGTGCAGCCGCACGCTGGGCGTCCCGGGATCCGATCACGACGTCGTGGCCTGCGCGGGCCAGGCGGACAGCCAGCCCACGGCCCTCCTTGCCCGTGCCTCCGACGATCGCGACCTGCATCAGGAGTTGAGCTCCGCCATGATCTCCAGGGCCTCGACCTGCTGGCAGCCGATCAGCATCGAGTCCACCGGGGACTCCTGCCACTTGGCGAACTCGTCCCGGATGCGCTCCTTGGGGCCGACCAGGTTGAAGGCGTCCACCATCTCGTCGGGCACGGCGTTGATCGCGTCGACCCGCTTGCCGTCCAGGTAGAGCGCCTGGATCTTCTCGGCGGCCTCCTCGAAGCCGACCTTGCTGACGTAGTCCTTGTAGAAGTTCTTCTTCTTGGAGCCCATGCCGCCCACGTACAGGGCGAGGGACGCCTTGAGCGGCATGCGACAGACGTCGAGGTCGTCGCCGACCACGACCGCGACCGCCGGAGCCAGGTCGAAGTCGCTGCGGGCCTTGCCGGCCTTGGCCAGCCCGATGGCGAAGTTCTCCTCGATGATCTCGGGGTGGGTCGGGTCGTAGCAGGTGACCAGGCAGCCATCGGCGATCTCGGCGCAGACCGCCTGGCTCTTGGGGGCCATGGACCCGGTGTAGATCGGCAGCTTGGGGTTGCCGTGCAGGATGCTCTTGAGGGACTTGCCCTGACCGCTGGAGCCAGGACCCCGGTACGGCAGCTGATAGCGCACACCCTCGAAGGCCAGGGGCTCCTTGCGCTCCAGGATGGTCCGCACGATGTGGATGTACTCCTTGAGCCACGTGAGCGGCTTGTTGAAGGGCACGCCGTGCCAGCCCTCGACCACCTGGGGCCCGCTGGTGCCCAGGCCCATGATGAACCGGCCGCCGGTCATCGCGTCCATGGTCATGGCGGTCATCGCCGCGTTCGCCGGGGAGCGCCCGGGGCACTGCATGATCGCGGTGCCCAGCCGGATCTTGGTGGTCAAGGCACCGATGTACGCCAGGGGCGAGATGGCGTCCGAGCCCCAGGCCTCGGCGGTCCAGACGCTGTCGTAGCCGAGCTTCTCGGCCATGAGCACGCGGGCCATGTCCAGCTCGAAGTGGGCGCCCGTGTAGCCGAGCATCAGGCCGAGTCTCATGGGGGGTCCTCCGGTAGAACGTGTTCTAACGCGACCCCGTCAGCCGGCCTGGATCAAGGACTCTGGCGCACCTGGTAGAAGATCTGCTCGACCGCCTGGCGCCGGTCGCTCCACATCACGTGGAGCTGCCCCTGGTCGTCGACGGTGACCGAGGGGAACTTCACCTCGACCGAGCCCTTGTCGGTGAACAGCTCGGGCTGGGTCCATGTGCGTCCGCCGTTGCTCGTGAAGGCCCCGATCAGGTCCGCACAGCGTTCGCGGCCCACACAAGGAGGCGTGCCCCAGTCCCGCTCGTCCTTCCACAAGAGCCAGGCCGAGCGCCCGTCCGGATCGGCGGCCCAGCTGGGGAACCGGCCGGTCACCTGGTTCAGGCTGATCGGCGTGGTCCAGGTCCGTCCGAAGTCACTGCTCCGTGCGTAGTCCACGGTGACGCCCTTGCCGCCGCCCCGCTGGGTCATCCACGCCAGGTGGATCACGTCGTCGGCGTCGACCCAGGCCTCGGGATCCCAGTCCCGGAAGGGCGTGTCCACCGCGGTGTGGGTCGTGAAGGTCTTGCCGCCGTCGCGGCTCACGGACACCAGCACGTCCCAGTCTGGCGGGTCCTGCTGGGCGCGGTAGGGCACGGCGACCACGTCGCCGGAGGCCCCGGTGAGCACCAGGCGAGGGAACGCCGCGTGGCCGGCCAGCGAGCCGCCGAGCTGCTGAGGCGCGGAGAAGCCGCGTCCCCCGGGACCGGAGCGGGTGTACCAGACCGTCGCCGGCGTGGTGCCCTGCTGGGGGTCCCCCAGGTGCCAGGCCACGTGCACCCGGCCCTTGTCGTCGATGGCGATGGCCTGGCCCCGCTGCTGGTCCGTCGTGTAGGGCGAGAGCTGCGTGGCCCCGCCCCAAGACCGGCCGCCGTCCCGAGAAGCCATGTGGAGCATGGTCATCTTGGGACCCCGCCGCTGGCCCCAGATCAGGTGGACCGTGCCGTCGGGTGCCGCGGCGATGTTCGGGGACTGGGTGAATTCGGTGCCCGGGATCGCCGTCGGGGCGCTCCAGCTGACCCCGTCCCTGGACCGGCTGAGCACCGCGGTGCCGCCCCGTCCGCCGCCCCGCCACACGATCAGGCGAGTGCCGTCGGGCAGCACGGCGAGGGTCTGGCCCACGGCGCCCACGGCCTGGGTCTGTCCGCTGGAGACCTGGACCTCGGCGCTCCAGGGGCCCGAAGCGGTCGCAGGTCCGGCGGCCGGCACCTGGGGGGAGCGCTCGGACTCGGGGGGCGCTGCGTCCGGTGCGCTCCGAGGGGCCGGCTCGGCGTCGAGGGCCTGGGTCCCCGCCCACGCACCCAAGGCGCCCAGGGCGACGAGGAGGCCGGTGCTGGCGGTGCGCAGGAACATGATGGGCTTGGGACGAGCCGACACGGGGAATCTTCACCGGGTCCGGGTGGCCCCAGCCTACAGGGCTTTACACCGAACTATTGGACCCCCACCAGCGGCAGGTCCCGTAGCTGGGGCGGTCCGAGCCGCAGGTAGCCACCCCGCAGCGCCTGCCCCCCGTGGTGACAGCGCAGCCAGGCCAGGGCCAGCTCGTGGTGCAGAGCCGTGGCCAGCACCCCCGGGGAGACGCCGACATGAGGCAGCACCACCGTCGTGGACTTGGCCGCGAGCCAGGCGCCGCGGGTGTCGGCAAAGGCCTCGACGCGCCGGGTCAGGCCGGCCACGATGACCTTGGGCGTGCGGGCCTGGGCCAACCGCCGGGCGGGCAGGGCCTCCAGACGCCCACGGGGGACCACCGGGTGCCGCCAGCGGGCGCCCAGGTAGCGCATGTCCCGCCGACCCCACAGCGTGCAGCCGGGGTCCAGGGTGCCGCTGTTGACGACCCTCAGGTCCCCGGGCTCCGGCTGGGGTCGATCCACCAGCAGCGGGCGCAGGGCATAGGCCTCGGCGACGGTTGCGGCACCGCACACCTGGGCCCTGTCGGTGAGCGTGGGCAGGTCCGGGGGCAGGTCTGGCACCGGGCCCAAGGGCCAGGTCGCGTCCGATCCGTCGGGCCCCGCCGCCCGCCGCACCAGGTAGGCGATGGGGTAGGCCGAGGCCCCAAACGGCGTGCCGTCACTCCAGTCCCAGCGTTGCTCCAGCCCCTGGCCGGCGAGCGCCGCCCGGGCCCGGCGGGCATAGGGGGCTGACGCAAAGGCGTTCGGGACCAGGAAGCCGTGCAGTCCCCCCGGACGGGTCCAGGCCAGGGCCCGCTCCACGAAGGGCACCGTGGCGTCCCAGTTACCGCGAGCCAGGGCGTAGCGCGCCCGGACCGCGGCCCGCCAGCCCGGATCCTGGTCCGTCGAGCCCACCCAGGGCGGGTTGCCGAGCACCCAGTCGAAGGGGCCCCACTCCGGCGGCGCCAGCAAGGCATCGGTGTGTTCCAGCCGGACCTGGCCCGCTGACACGCCCAGGATCTGCGCCAGGTGCTGCCGCGCCCGGGTGAGCGCGAGCGCGTCGGTGTCGCAGCCGCACAGCTGTGCTGCCACCTGGGCCGGTGTGCCGCGTCGCAGCAAGCGCGTCGCAGCCCCGACCAGGAATGCGCCCTGCCCGCACGCCGGGTCCAGCACAGTGGGCAAGGAATCCCCGGATGCGCCCTCCCAGCGAGCGTCTGCCGCATCCACCAGCGCCGAGACCAGCGCCTGCGGGGTGTAGTACGCGCCCACGCCAGCCATGGCCCAGCCTCACACGATCCGGGGCCAGCGCCCAACCAGGGACAGCCGAAGCTGGCAGACTGGGAGCATCCTGAGTCTCCTGCCGGCCCTGATCCTCGCCTGCCTGGGTGGCAGCACCGCCGGCACGCCCCCGGACTCGGGCACCGCCTGGACCGAGCGGCCCGAAGACACCGCCACGACCCCGGACACCGGCCCACCCGCTGGCGTGCCCCTGGTCCTGTGGGCCGTGCGCCACGCCGAGAAGGACAGCGGCGACGATCCCTCCCTGACCGAAGAGGGCGCCGAGCGGGCCCAGGCCCTGGTGCCCCTGTTGGCCGACGCGCCCCTGACCGCCGTCTACGCCACCGACCTGGTGCGAACCCAGGAGACCTGCCAGCCCACCGCCGACGACCACGGGCTGACGGTGCAGACCGAGATCGACGCCGAAGAGGACCTGGCCGAGCACCTGGTCGAGACCCACCCCCAGGAACACGTGCTCCACTGCGGCCACAGCTACACCTTGCCGGAGCTCTTCGACGCCCTGGGGGTAGAGGGCGAGGACCACGTCTCCGGCTACGGCCAGGTCTGGATCGTGTCGGTCTACCCAGGCGGTGAGACGCGGGTCGAGATGGACTTCTTCGGCGACGACTGACCGGACGTCAGGTCAGCAGCAGGACTGCGACCACCGTGGCCCCGTAGAGCGCCCCCATCACCAGGATCGGCTTGTCCTTGAGCAGGGTCTCCTCGACCGCTCCGCCCTCGCCCTGCTGGACCAGCAGCACGTAGCGAAAGATGCCGAAGAGCACGTGGGGCAGGGTCAGCAACAGCCAGGGACTCGGCGACGCCAGCACGCAGTAGACGGCATAGCTGATGATGGTGCAGCTGGTCGTGATGCCCTGGAATTCGTCGAGCAGCGGCACCGTGTAGACCGCCAGGTTCTTGCGGAACTCGCTGGCGGTGTCCCCCAGCCGGGCGACCTCGGCACGGCGCTTGTTGAAGCCCAGGAACAGGGCCAGGAAGCCCATGCAGATCAGCAACCAGGGCGAGATGACCACGTCGATCGCCACGGCCCCGGCCACCGCCCGCCACAGGAAGCCCGCCGCGATGAACATCACGTCGACGATGACCATGTGCTTGAACACCAAGGTGTAGGACATGGTCGTGGCGAAGTAGAGCGCCGTCACCAGGGCGAAGCCGGGCGACAGGGCATAGGCGCCGGCGAACCCGAATGTGCAGACCACCACCATCCACCCCACGGCGTGGGGCACGGCCAGGGCGCCCGCGGCGATGGGCCGCTTGCGCTTCTTGGGGTGGAGGGCGTCGGCCTCGCGGTCCCGGATGTCGTTGAAGATGTAGCCGGTGCTGCTGACCAGGCTGAAGCACGCGACGGCCCAGAAGGTGTGGAGGATGGCCTCGACCTCCAGGAACTCAAAGCTGAAGAACAGCGCCGGGAAGACGAAGACCTGCTTGGTCCACTGCTTGGGCCGCAGGGCCTTGATCAAGGCCACGGGCAGGGACATGGTCACGTCGGGGGTCTCTGGAGGCGCGGTCACGGTCCCCGCCGACTAACCGGGCCAGTGGATCCTGAAAAGAACTTGATATTGGAGTATTCTGTACTCCGATCTACAGAGTTTTCTTGACCTACCTGCCCCGCCACCTCAACGACCGATTGATCCGGATGGTGGCTCACTTCCCAGTCGTCGTGGTCGCTGGTGCACGCCAGGTCGGCAAGACCACCTGGCTCGAGCACGCCCTGCCCGACTGGGACCGGGTCACTCTGGACGCCACCGTCGACGTGGAGGGGGCCCGAAGAGACCCCGATCTCTTCCTCCGAAACCGCCCTTCCCCCCTCGTGATCGACGAGGTTCAGTACGCACCGGAGCTGGTCGCGGCCCTGAAGCGGGCGGTCGATCGGGATCGCCGGGCGGGCCGCTTCGTGCTGACCGGAAGCCAGCAGTGGCAGGTCCTGAAGGGGCTCTCAGAGAGCCTGGCCGGGCGAGCGGTGTTCCTTCACCTGGAGGGGTTCTCGCTGGCCGAGCGGGCCGAGGTGAGCGGCCGAAGCTGGCTCTCTCGGTGGCTCGAGGCGCCCGGCGAGCCACCGGGCAGGCACCGCCTCGCTCTGCACGAGACCCCTCACGAGCTGCTCTGGCGGGGCAGCATGCCGGAGCCCGCGCTGCTCCCGCTGGACCTGGTGCCAGACTGGCATGCCGGCTATCGCCGCACCTACATCGAGCGCGACGTCCGCCAGATCCGCAGCATCGAGGACGCCCAGCTCTTTGGGCGCTTCTTCGGACTGGTGGCGTCCCAGACCGCCCAGGAGATCAACCACACCCAGCTGGGACGAGAGCTGGGCATTGCACGCACGACCGCCCAGCAGTGGCTGGCACTGCTCGTCGGAACCTGGCAGTGGTTCGAGGTGCCGGCGTGGAGCGGCAACGCTGCGAAACGCTTGAGCAACAAGCCCAAGGGCTACATCGCCGACACGGGCCTGGCCTGCACTGCCCAGCTGATCTCCACGCCGACCGCTCTGGGGAACCACCCTCTCCAAGGCGCCCTCTTCGAGACCGCCGTGGTCGCTGAGATTCGCAAGCTCTGCGCCGGGATGTCTCCCTCGCCCCGCCTCTGGCACTGGCGCAGCCACGGCGGGGCCGAAGTGGACCTGGTCCTGGAACGCGACGGGCGCTTGTTCCCCATCGAGGTCAAGGCAGCCACCGCGCCCCGACGTCGCTCGGTGCAAGGCCTGACCTCCTTTGCCAAGACCTACGGGGACGCCGTCGCGCCGGGGTTGGTGGTCAGCCTGTGCGACCGTCCCTATGCGCTCTCGGCGGACACCTGGGCCATCCCGTGGGACCTCGCCCCCACGCCACAGAGCGTTCCGTGAGCACCCGGGACGGTCCGCGGCCGCTCAGCGCTCTTCCAGTGCCGCCAGATCCAGGTGCACGACCTGGAGCTCGTTGGCGTCCAGGTTGAAGGACTCGTCATAGGGCAGGTGGCCATCGAGCTCGACCCGGACCTGGGTGGAGCGACCCGCCGTCAGGGTCAGGGTGGTGGGCGGCGGATCGGTGAGCAGGGTCTCCACCCCGTCGACCAGCAGCTTGGCGCCCTGGGGTGCGAAGACTTCGAGCTTGGGGGGGAACTGGGCCACCGCGGCGGGCAGGGGCTCCGCGGGCCCCGCCATGTTGCGCGCCACGATCAGCCCGGCCAGGAACCCGACCATCGTGCCGACCAGCCCCCCGCACACGAAGAACACCGCCAGGAAGGTGTAGGTCTTGCGGGCCGAGCGGGGCTGGCGGGCCGACTGGACCTTGGGCTTGGGCCGTGGACCCGACGGGGCCGATGGGTCGTGCACGGGCAGCGCAGGGGCCCGGCGCTGGAGCGTGGGGGATCCATCCGAGGGCCGGTTCGGTCGCGGCGGCAGGGGCACCGCCGCCCACGTGGCTTCGGCCTCGAGCTCGCTGACGTGACCGTCCCGGGGAGGCGCGGTGGGCTCATCGAGCAGCCGGGCCTTGATCGCCGGCGCACCCACGTGGGTCTGGGTCTGATCGGCGACCGCCAGGTCGTCGGCCAGGTTGATGGGCATGTCGTCCATCACCTGGGTGGCCTGGTCGTCGGTCGGAATCGCCGCGAGCTCGCGCACGGCGGGCGGGCTGGCCCCAAGGCCCGCCGGGGGCAGGGTCTCGTCGGGGTCGACCGCCACTTCGGCCAGGTTGCGTCGCCCCTGCTTCTCCTTGGGCACCTTGCGAATCAGCGTGGCCTCGTCGGGGGCGGTGGGCGCCGGCCCGAAGTGGCTCGTGTGGTCCACCGTGGCGGTCCGGCGCATGAGCGCCGACAGCTCGCCCGACTCGGTGAAGCCCGAGTGCTCCTGTCCGGAGTCCTGGGACACCACCGTGGGCCGCTCGTCGCCGTCGTGGGTGGAGAGCTCGAGCAGATCCTCGTCGTCGAGCAGCATGCTCGGGTCCAGGGGCACGGTCTCCTGGTCCTGGAGCGGGCCGGCACCCCGCTTGAGGTTCCGGCGGCTGGCCTCGGGGAACAGCCCCTTCAGGAAGGCCGCCAGGGTCGAGTGGCTGAAGATGAACCCGGCGTCGTGGAAGAACTTGTCCAGGCTGTCCTTGAACGCGGTCGCCGACTGGAAGCGCTTGTCCGGCGACCGGGCCAGGGCCTGGTCCAGGATGACCTCGAGGCTGTAGGGCACGTCGGGGTTGGCGTAGCTCGGCGCCTGGTAGCGGCCGGCCTTGATGGCCTGGAGGGTGGCGACCTCGGACTTCTGCCGAAAGGGGTGCTGGCCGACGAGCATCTCGTAGAGCACGGCGCCCGCGGCGAACAGGTCTGCCCGGTGGTCCACGTCGCCGCCGGACGCCTGCTCGGGGCTCATGTAGTCGAACCGGCCCTTGATCACGCCGGACACGGTCTCCAGGGCCTTGACGTTGGCCTTGGCGATGCCGAAGTCCGTCAGCTTGACCTCGCCCTGGAAGCTCACCAGCACATTCGAGGGCGAGATGTCCCGGTGCACGATGTTCAGCGGCACCGGCCGGCCCCCGCGCATGACCTGGCGCTGGTGGGCGTACTCCAGGCCCTTCAGGGTCTCGATGCAGGCGAACACCGCGTGAGGCACCGGCAGGGTGATGCCCTTGTCCCGGCAGGTCTTGAGCACCGCGCCCAGGTCGCGGCCGTCCACGAACTCCATGGCGACGTAGTAGGCGCCCTCGACCTCGCCCAGGTCCAGGATCTGCACGATGTTCGCGTGGGACAGCAGCCCGGCGATCTTGGCCTCGTCGACCAGCATCTCGATGAAGTCGGTGTTCGTCGAGAACTCAGGCCGCACGCGCTTGATGGCGAACATGCGCTGGAAGCCGCCGATCCCCTCGAGCCGGGCCTTGTAGATCTCGGCCATGCCCCCGGACGCGATGCGCTCGAGGATCTGGTACTTGCCGAAGGTCTGGATCGGTTGCGCTTTCACAGGGCTCGGACAGGGGCCGAGACAGAGTATCGCACCGCTGGGATCCGGACGCCGCAGCAGGTGGGACCCGCTGGTCCCGGTCGGCCCTGCATCCCCCCCGCGGATCAGCCTGGCCAGGTCCGTGAACCCATGGCCCGCCCCTTGCATTAGAATCTCCCAACGGAGGATGCTGATGCGCTTGGTGCGCTCCCGCAAGGGCCAGACGACCAGCGAGGTGATGCTGCTCATCTCGGTCATCGTCATCGCCATCGTCGCGGCGGCCTACATCATGATCCCGACCTTCCAGGACGGCGTCCAGGACCTGGCCGAGGACATCTCGTACATCCTGTCCAGCGGCGACACCCTGGTGACGGGCTCATGAGCAAGCCCCTCCGGCGAAGCCGCAAGGGCCAGTCCCTGGTGGAGTACCTGCTGGCGATCTCCGTGATCTCGATCGCCCTGGCCGTGGGCTTCCTCGAGCTCACCGACTCGACCAAGGACTCGTTCAAGAACGCCAGCCTGCACATCCAGCAGCCGTTCCCATAGCATCCATGCCCACCCTCAACCCGGGCGACTTCGCCGTGTTCGCGGTGCTGGCCGCCGCCACGGTCACGGACCTCAAGTGGATGCGCGTCCCCAACAAGCTCACCTTTGGCGCCATGGCCCTGGGGATCGGCTACAGCTTCGTGGCCATCGGCCCCCTGGCGTCGGTGCTGGGCATCCTGTTGGCCTTTGCACTGATGTTCCCCGGCTGGAAGCTCGGAGGGGCCGTGCGGGCCGGTGACGCCAAGCTGCTGATGGCGGTCGGAGCGTTCTTCGGGCCCCTGGAGATCCTGCGCGCCTGCCTGTTCACCTACATCCTGAACCTGCCCTTCGGCCTGGTCGTCCTGGCCGTCAAGGGCCGCCTGGGCAACGTGGTCCCGGCGGTGCGCGCCGGGGTGCAGAGGGGCCTGGGCAACACGTCCGTGCCCGAACCGACGCTCACCGTGGTGCCGATGGTGCCAGTGGTGGTGGGCGCCGTCCTGATGACCCGCTTCACGGGGGTGCTCAAGTGGTGGTGAGACGCCGACAAGCCCAGTCCACCGTGGAGATGATGCTCTACATCTCCGTGATCGTCGTCGTGATGGTCCTGAGCGCCTGGATCGGGCTCGGACCCCAGTTCGAGGCCGGCTGGGACGCCGTCGCGAGCGAAGACGGCGACGCCATCTACGTGATCAAGTGGGACAAGACCACACCCACCAGCGAGAAGCGCTGACCGCGCGGGGGCCCGATGACGGGGCCCGGATGGTAGTCTCGCACCCCCGCTCAGACCGGGATCAGGACTGGCATGAAGAACCCGAAGGCCTTCCTCTTCGCCCTGCTGCTCGCCTGCCTCGCGACCTTCGCGCAGTGCCGGTACGTGGCCAGCCGCGAGGCCAAGCTGCTCTATGAGTCGGAGCTGCTGAACACCCTCGTGGCGATCAAGGACATCCCCGAAGACTTCAAGCTCGACGAGACCATGGTCGAGGTCCGCCCAGTCCCGCGCAAGTGGCGGCAGCCCAAGGCGCTGAGCAGCGTCGACGACATCCTGGGCCAGATCAGCTCCAACCCGATCCTCGAGGGCGAGCAGATCTCCTACACCAAGCTGGTCAAGCCCGACGACGCCGGCCTGGCGTTCTACGTGCCCAAGAAGCTCCGCGCAGTCGCGATGGCCGTCGACCAGTTCAACGCGGTCGGCATGCACATCAAGCCCTACAACTACATCGACGTGGTCGGCACCTTCGACTTCGGCCAGGGCGAAAAGGCCGACACCCGCACGGTCACGCTGTTCCAGAGCGTGCTGGTCCTGAGCGTCGGCGACGACGTGGGCCACCCCACGACCCAGGTCCTGGCCGACGAGACCGGCGGCTCCGTGCGCAAGGAGCACCGCACCGGCAACACGGTCACCCTGGCCATGAAGCCCGACGAGGCCCAGAAGCTCATCCTGGCCCAGCGTCTGGGCGAGCTGAGCCTGGTCCTGCGGTCCCTGTGGGAGACCGAGCGCTACGTCGAGCTCGAGCACGCCAGCATCCACACCACCCTCGGCATCCCGCAGCGGGTCCGCTACACCAAGCGTCCCAGCTATCGGGTCATCTCCACCGGAGGCTTCTGATGCGTCGGCAGCTGATCCGCCGCTGGGGTCGCTTCGCGGCCCTGCTGGTCGCCCTGGCTGCGATCGTCGTCCTGTTCCAGCCCGTCGATGGCCTGGCCGACGAGGACAACATCGACGACCAGGTCGTCGTGGTCCAGAACCAGATCTACATCGACGTGCCGTACAAGTTCGGCAACATCGCCGCCGACGTGAACCTGATCAAGGTGATCCCGCTGTTCGACCAACAGCAGATCCTGATCGCTGGGCGTCGCTCGGGCAGCACGAACATGCTGATCTACGACCGCGACGGCGTGCTCCGGGACGACTTCGAGATCCGGGTCATCCCGGCGAACCTGAGCAAGGTCATGGAAAAGGTCCAGGCCCTGCTCCAGGACATCGAGGGCCTGACCTTCGAGATCGTGGGCGACCAGATCTACATCCACGGCGAGGTCGCGACCGACGACGAGCTCATGAAGACCCAGGACCTGGCCGACCGGGAGCGGCTGGTCACCAACCTGGCGACCCTGTCGCCGGTGGCCCAGCGCCTCCAGGCCGGGCTGATCGAGACGGCGATCGACGTGCCCGGGGTCAAGGCCCGCCTGATCAACAACACCATCCTGCTCGAGGGCGTGGTCCACTCCGCCGCCGCTTCGGCCCGGGCCGAAGCCATCGCACGGGCCTACTACGGCAACGTGGTCAACGTGCTCGAGGTCCGCGAGGTCGAGCGGGTGCCCGGACGCACCAGCACGGTCGTGATCGTGGTGCACTTCGTCCAGCTCGCCAAGGAACTGTCGACGGCCTGGGGCTTCCAGTGGACCCCGCTGATCGTGTCGCCGATCGACATGTTCTTCCAGAAGGACATCATCCCCAACAACCCGGCGACCGGCTCGGCCAGCGCCACCGTGACGGCCCTGCTGCCCCGGCTCTACCGGGCCCGCGCCAGCGGCTATGCCCGGGTGCTCGACAACCCGACCGTGTCGGTCAAGAGCGGTGAGCAGGCGTCGATCTTCTCCGGCATGGAGTACCCCTACCTGGTCTCCAGCGGCTTCTTCTCACACGTGGAGTTCAAGGAGATCGGCATCGGCCTGACCGTGACCCCCTATGCCCAGGGCAACAACGTCGACCTGGACATCAACGTCTCCGTCACCGACCTGGGCCAGGTCGCCCCCAACGGCTTCCAGGCCGTGGACCGGGCAGACATCACCACCAGCGAGTACTGCCGGGCCGGCGAGAGCATCGCCATCGGCGGCTTGCAGCGCATCGGCGACGCGGTCTCCTACAACAAGGCCCCCGAGATCGACACCACCGGCGCCATCTTCAACTTCTACGCCAACAAGGAGTACAAGAAGTCGAAGAACCAGTTCCTGGTCTTCCTGACGCCCCAGATCCACGAGTCCTCGAGCTCGGCGAACAAGGAGATCAAGGACCAGTTCAACCTCCAAGAGGTCCGCCAATAGTGACGTCGATGCCCCAGTCGCTGAGCCCGTCCTCGCTTGTCCGCCGGCCGCCTGCCGGCGCGGCCCCGGCTCGACGTGGCGCCAGCCACGCTGTGGCCGTGGCCACACCAGCAGACGACCTGCGTCCTGCGCGACCACCGGTCCCATCGACCGCGGCATCGACGTAGTGTCTGACGGCCCCCGCATCGTCGCAGTCGGAGGCGCCCGGGACGGCGTCGGCAAGACCAGCTTCGTCGTCAACTCTGCCCTGGCCTTCCTCAAGGAGACCCGCAAGCGCGTGCTGGTCCTGGACCTGGACCGGGACAGCGTCGGCGACGTGCAGACCCTGCTGTCGATGGGCAAGGTCAAGACCCTGGCCGACTTTGCGCCCTATGCCGACAAGCTCAGCTCCAACCAGCTCCGCCAGTACATCTCGGCCCACCCGGCCGGACTCGGGGTGTTGCCTCTGGCGCCCGATCCCGAGGGCGCCGACGTGGTCACCGGCGACGTGGTGGCCCGCCTGCTCGACCTGCTCAAGCCCATCTGCGACTACATCGTCGTGGACTGCGGCGTGGACATCCACGACGCCACGGTCA
>CAZFLE010000006.1:124414-128200 GCA_964519895.1 uncultured Enterobacterales bacterium
ATCTGCGACTACATCGTCGTGGACTGCGGCGTGGACATCCACGACGCCACGGTCAAGGTCTTCGAACAGGCCAGCGGCATCTTTCTGCTCTCGACCCCAGACCTGCTGGTCCTGAACCACACCAAGCGCTTCGTCGATCGCCTGCAGCGGCTCCACTTCCCCAAGGAGCTCATCAAGGTCATCCTCAACCGCTACGACGCCCAGGTCGGTCCGCCCCTGGACCTGATCACCCAGAAGCTCGCCCGGTCGGTGCTCGTGACCCTGCTCGAGGACGAGCAGCTCTGCCGCAATGCCGGCTTCACCGGCAAGCCCTTCGTGCTCGATCAGCCCCGGGCACGGCTCAGCCGGAACTACGACGAGTTCATCCGCAAGCTGGTCGAGACCCACACCCTGGAGAAGCTCGGCCAGGTCGCCCGCGCCCAGGGCCTGAGCGGTCTGGAAGGACGCGGCGGCGGGCTGGTGGTCGGCGGCACCGACGTGTCCCGGGAGCTCAAGGAGTACCAGAAGGCCCGCGGCAGCAAGGCCAACCGCAGCAACGCCCAGATCGATCAGCGCACCGCCATCAAGATGCTGATCCACAAGCGGCTGGTCGAGACCATCGATCTGAAGAAGCTCGACAAGGATCTGGGCGACGAGGATCGCGACGCCGCCCTGCGGGACCGGGTGCTCAAGGCCGTGGCCCGCATCCTGGACGAAGTCGGCACGTCGATGACCGACCGCAAGGACCGCCAGCGCATCGTGAAAGAGGTCGCAGACGAGGCCCTGGGCCTGGGCCCGCTGGAAGACTTCCTGGCCGACGACCGGATCACCGAGGTCATGGTGAATCGGCGGGACCAGGTCTACGTCGAGATGGACGGCAAGCTGACCATCACCGACGCCACCTTCACCGACGACGCCCAGCTGCTCGGTGTCATCGAGCGCATCGTGGCCCCCATCGGCCGGCGCATCGACGAGAAGTCGCCGATGGTCGACGCCCGCCTCAAGGACGGCAGCCGGGTCAATGCCATCATCCCCCCGCTGGCGCTGGACGGGCCCTGCGTCACCATCCGAAAGTTCTCCCGCGAGCCGCTCACGGTCAAGGACCTGGTCGGCTTTGGCAGCTTCACCGCCGAGATGGCGGACTTCCTGCGGGCCTGTGTCGAGGCCCACCTCAACATCCTGATCTCCGGCGGCACCGGCTCGGGCAAGACCACGCTGCTGAACGTGCTCAGCTCGTTCATCCCCGCCGACGAGCGCATCGTCACGGTCGAGGACTCGGCCGAGCTGCAGCTCAAGCAGCCCCACGTGGTGCGGCTGGAGACTCGCCCCGCCAACATCGAAGGCGAAGGCGCCATCCACATCCGCGACCTGGTGCGCAACAGCCTGCGGATGCGCCCCGACCGCATCGTGGTCGGCGAGTGCCGTGGCTCCGAGGCTCTGGACATGCTCCAGGCCATGAACACCGGCCACGACGGCTCGCTCACGACCATCCACTCCAACAGCCCCCGGGACTGCCTGGCGCGGCTGGAGACCCTGGTCATGTTCGCCGGGCTCGAGCTCCCCTCCAAGGCCATCCGCGAGCAGGTCACCAGCGCCATCAACCTGATCATCCAGCAGTCCCGGTTGGCCGACGGCTCGCGCCGCATCACCGGCATCGCCGAGGTCACCGGCATGGAGGGCCAGACCATCACGCTGCAGGACATCTTCAGCTTCAAGCAGACCGGCATGAAGGACGGCAAGGTCGAGGGCCGCTTCGTGACCACGGGCTTCGTGCCCAAGTTCATCCACGACCTCGAGGCCCGCGGCATCGAGCTGCCCCGCGGCATCTTCGCCCAGGGCCGCCCGGCGGTGGCCACTGGCCGATCGGCACAGTCACCCCAGGGCCGCAGCGGCGTGCCTCGGGGCCGCCAGAAGCGATGATCCCCGAACACCCGCTGACGATGCACCCCGTGGGCATCCTGTTCACGGGCCTGTTCATCTTCTCGTGGTTCATCCTGGGCATCTACACGGCGCCCTTCATCTTCTCCAAGTTCTCCCGGGCGACCGCCGGGTACGTGACCTGGATGGTCGAGACCTTTGACCGCATGTTCATGACCGTGTCGGCCCGGGCCTGTGTGCTGTCGATCCTGGCCTGTATGGTCGCGATGATGGGCCTGGGCATCTGGCTCACCACCGGGCTGCCCTCGGGGCCCGGCTATGCGGTCCTGCGCTTCTTCATCTGCTTCGCGCTGGTGTTCGGGCCTATCCCCTTCGCCTTCCCCCGCACCAAGCCCACCGGGGTGATCCGCTGGTTCCTGTTCGGGCTGCCCGTCGGCTACAACATCCCGCGCATCACGGTCCAGCTCATGTGGGACCGCCGCACCCTCAAGTTCGAAGACCAGATGCTGGACGCCCTGACCTTCATGTCCAACGGGCTCAAGTCCGGGCTGTCGCTTGTTCAGTCCATGGACATGGTCAAGGAAGAGCTGCCCAACCCCATCAGCGAGGAGATGGGCCTGGTGCTGAGCGAGCAGCGCCTGGGCGTGCCGATGGAGGACGCCCTGCTGAACCTCGAGGCCCGGATCGACACCGAGGACCTGCAGATCATGGTCACGTCGATCAACATCCTGCGGCAGTCCGGCGGCAACCTGTCCGAGACCTTCGACACCATCTCCCACACCATTCGCGAGCGGAAGAAGGTCCAGGGCAAGATCAAGTCCCTGACCGCCCAGGGCGTGAGCCAGGGGGTGATCATCGTGATCATGCCCTTCGTGCTGGGCTTCATCCTGTGGGTGATGGACAACTCGCTGATCGAGCGCCTGTGGACCACGGCGCTGGGCTGGGTGATGATCTTCGCGATGCTCACGCTGCAGCTGTTTGGCGCGATGATGATCAAGAAGATCGTGACGATCGACGTGTGAGGGGTCGCCTGGCCCACTCACCTTCACCCATGAAATCTACGCATCCGATGCCGAGAATTCATGGATGATCGGTCACCGTTCCGCATCCTGGTAGGGCCATGTGGTTGATGCTCCTGGCTTGTAGCACCCCCGCGCCGGCACCGACGGCGGCACCGCCAGAGCCCGCGCAGACCCCGGTCGCAGCCGACGCACCCCCGGTCGGCAGCATCGGCGGCGAGCCCATCCTGGAGCGGCCGGTGGTCATCGGGGGCATCCCCAACGAGGCGGTCGAGGCGGTCATCGACCAGCACCAGGCCACGCTGCTGGCGTGCCAGGCAGCGCCCCGCGCGGGCAAGCTGCTGCTCCACTTCGTCATCGCCAAGGACGGCCAGGTCCGAGACGCGGATCTGCGAAGCACAACCCTCCGGCACCCGGCGACCGAGGCCTGCGTGCTCGAGGCCCTGGCGGCGCTGCAGTTCCCCGCGCTCTCCCGGGGCGACCGGGCGGTCGTCACCTGGCCCCTGGCGATGCCGTGACACTCCTGGCCCTGTTGCTGGGCGCCGCCCCGGCGGATCGGCTGCCGGTGCCGCGCCCCGAGCCCTGCATCCCCATCACCGGAGACCCCGAGGAGGGCGAGTACGTGGCCGCCAGCGGGCTGAGCTATGCCCAGGTCCGCGCGGCCCTGAACGGCGTCATCCAGACCGCGCTGTACTGCACCCGACCCGAGGGACTGGACGCGGTCCACCTGACCTATGAGCTGACAGTGGGCTGCGACGGCGTCGTCAGTGCGGTGGTGCTGACGGACGCCGGGGGCGCGCCCCAGGCCTATGGGGCCTGTGTCGGCGCGGTGCTCGAGCGGGCGGACTTCCCAGCCCACGACATGCCCGACGGGATGCTGGTGACGTACCCGGTGAACGTGAGCTGGTGA
>CAZFLE010000006.1:128300-129823 GCA_964519895.1 uncultured Enterobacterales bacterium
TCTCAGGCTGGCTCGGCCTCGAGCACGCGCTTCAGGTCCTCGAGCTGGCCGCCATCGGTCTGCTTCATCGCGAAGCGCAGGAGCGGACCGGCGAGTCCCCACAGCACGCCGGTCAGGGTGCAGGCGGCGACGAGAGTGACCCGGGTGGCATCGTCGCCCTGGGGCTCCAGCCGGTAGGTGTAGTCGGCGGTGACCCCACCCTGGATCGACCGCAGGACGATCTCGCGTCCCGGGTCACAGCTGTGGATGGTCGACGGGCGGTCCTTGCCCCGGGCGTGAAAGGTAATGCCGGTGCCGGCGACGGTCGGCCCATCGACCGCCATGCTGTCGACGCCCTTCATCCACGTGTGGGCCTGGTCCCAGGCCGTCAGGCGGTCCCAGACCTGGGCAGCGGGGCGGGCGATCGTGGTGTCGACGGAAAAGGCGGGGGTCATGGACGGCTCCGGGTGGCGGCTACAGAGCACCCTGCCACGGTTGCTCCGGGCCGGCCCCAAGGGATCCGGGCAAGCCGTGGCAGACTGGGGGCGCTTTGACCCTCGACGAGCTGCTCTCTCAGGTCCGGGCCTGCGCGGCCTGTGACCTGCCCCACGGCCCGCGGCCCGTCTTGAGCGTGCACGCCGACAGCCGCATCCTGATCATCGGCCAGGCGCCAGGATCCCAGGTGCACGCCAGCGGGGTGCCCTGGGACGACGACAGCGGCGTGCGTCTCCGGCAGTGGCTCGGCGTCAGCAATCAGACCTTCTACGATCCCCGCGCCGTGGGCATCCTGCCGATGGGCTTCTGCTACCCGGGCAAGGGCAAGAGCGGCGACCTGCCACCCCGCAGAGAGTGCGCACCCCTGTGGCACGACCGGCTCCTGGCGCACCTGGGGCGGGTGGAGCTCAGCCTGCTCGTGGGCCAGTACGCGCAGAAGCAGGTGCTGGGCAAGCGGCGGCAGCGCAACCTGACCGAGACCGTGCGGGCGTGGCGAGACTACGGCCCGGCGCTGCTGCCCCTGCCCCACCCGTCGTGGCGGGTGCGGCGCTGGATGGGCCAGCAGCCTTGGTTCGAGGACGAGGTCGTGCCAGCGCTCCAGGGGCGAGTGATGGCGCTCCTGGGTGCCTGAGGTCAGAACAGCCGCTCCAGGGCGGCAAAGGACCGGTCCAGGTGGTCCCGAAGGGAGCTGTCCGGGCTCGCGATCCAGGTCGGCGACGTGAGGCTGGTGAGCACCCCCGCCCGCCACTTCTCCGGGCGCGGCCTCACCGACCGCAACAAGACCCTGTGGACCAGCTGGGCCGTGGTGGGCCCCCACCACCGGGTCTGGTTCAGCGGGGACACGGGCCCAGCGCCCTTCTTCGACGAGATCGGGGAGCGCCTGGGTCCCTTCGACGCGACGATGATCGAGGTCGGCGCCCCCAACGCGCTCTGGGGAGACGTCCACCTGGGTCCCGAAGCCGCGGTAGGCGTGCACCAACAGGTCCGCGGCGACGTGATGATCCCCATCCACTGGGGCACCTTCAACCTGGCGCTGCACGCCTGGGACG
>CAZFLE010000007.1:0-120179 GCA_964519895.1 uncultured Enterobacterales bacterium
CCTGACCACGATGGAGACGTTCACCTACAGCCTGGCGTCGGCCGAGTAGAACGGAACGCGTCTCTCCGGGACGCCGGCACGGCCGTCGATGGGCCCGCGGCCGGAGCGGCTCCGGTGGCACACTCCATGCACGGTCGGTGCACTGGAGGTGAACCGTGTCCTTCCTCGCCCTGATCTCGCTGTGGTCCTGCGCCCAGCCCTCGTCGACGTCGCTGCTCACCCCAGACCCGACCGAGCCCGAAGTCGAGCCCCAGCCGACCTGGCAGGGCTGCGGTGAGGAACCGAGCTCGGAAGCGACCCAGACCACCGCCAGCAGCACCGTGGTCTCCCACCCGGCCCGCGACCTGCTCTACGTCCTGAACGAGGGTGTCGAGAGCCTGTCGCGCATGGATCTGGCGACCGGCGAGACCACGACCACGCCGCTCGCGGGCTGGCCCGGCCGGGTGGCCCGGGTCGACGACCAGGTGCTGGTGACCCTGAGAGACACAGGGGAGCTGGTGATCTTCGAGGAGACCGGCGACAGCCTGGCGCTGGTGTCCCGCACCTCTGTGGGCCACGAGCCGCTGGGCGTGGTGGTCCACCCGGGCGGCAAGCGGATCCATGTCGCCCTGGGGGGCTCTGGCGCGCTGGTCGAGCTGGCGCTGGACGATCTCTCCGAGCTCCGTCGCTGGGCCATCGACGGTCAGCCGCGCTGGCTGACCGGGCACCCGGACGGCTGCGATCTGTACGTGGCGTCTGCCTTCGACGCGGTGCTGACCCACGTGGATCTGGAGGACGGGACGATGCAGCGGCTGGACCTGCCAGAAGTGAACCGGGCAGACGGTCTGGTGGCGACCCTGACGCCGCGACTGACCGGCGACCCGGCGATCTCGTCCACCGGCGAGACCCTGCTGGTGCCGGCGCTCTTCGTCGACATCGAGACCATGGAGGGCCGCGAGCCCACCGCGGCCTACTACGCCCCGCCGAGCGAGTGGGAGGAGCAACGCCTGAACCCCTTCATCCTGCGCGGCGTGCTCCAGGAGGGCGAGCCCTACGGCGACGACCTGGATGCCCTGTTCCTGTTGTCCCCGAACGAAGAGACGGTCGCGGTCATCAGGAGCACGGACGCTCTGCGCAGCTACCCGACCAGCGTCGCCTTCTTGCCCGATCGCCGCAGCGCCATCACCACCCTCGAGGGCGCGGAGACGGCGATCGCCTTCCGGCACGACCCAGACGGTGCCGAGCCCGCTGGCGAAGCAGTCGACTACCGGGAGAGCGGCGCCCTGAGCCCACCCAAGGTCGTCGTGCCCACCTGCGCGGGCCCCCGCGGCCTCACCGCCGACGGCCACGGAGAGACGTGGGTCCACTGCCTGCTGGACCAGGCCGTGGCCCCCGTCGGGGTCGACGCCGTCCTGGACAACCTGGATGGCCGGGCAACCTGGGCCGTGCTCAACCGAGGCACGAGCCCCAGTGGGGCGGCGATCTCCACCGGCGCGGAGCCCCTGCCCGCAGACCTGGACGAGGGCCGCCGCCTGTTCTACACCGCAGTCGACACCCGGATCTCCCTGTCGGGCTCGGGCGCGTCTTGCGCGACCTGTCACTTCGACAGCCGCAACGACGGCCTGACCTGGCCCCTCCAGCGGGGGGACCGCCAGACGCCGTCGCTGGCGGGCGTGGTGGGCGACACCGCCCCCGTGACCTGGTCCCTGGGGGTCGCGTCCGTGGCCGACGAGGCCCTGGAGACCAGCACCGTGCTGATGGGCGGCAGCGGCCTGGACGACGCCGGCCTGGCCAGCCTGGCCGCATGGATCGACCACACGCCTCTGCCCGCGGTCGCCCCCCGCGGCGACGACGAGACCTTAGCCCTGGGCGCCGAGCTCTTCTTCCGGCCCGAGGTGGGCTGCGCGGACTGTCACCCGGCGCCCCTGTTCACGGACAACGAGAGCCACACCATCGGCGGCGACGTCTTCAACACCCCGACCCTGCTCGGCGTCGGGGCCACGGCGCCGTACCTGCACGACGGCAGCAGCCCGACCCTCGACGACCTGCTGGCCCGTGCCACGGCCCTGGGCATGGGGGACAGCTCGACCCTCGACGACCAGGAGCTGGCGGCGCTGGCGGCCTATGTCGGCAGCCTGTGAGTGACCGGTGATCCTCTGGCTCACACTGCTGGCCTGTGAGCGCGGTGAGCCTCGCCTTCCTGCCCTCTCCGACTCGGCGCCCGAAGCCACCACCCAGGAGGGCCTGGACCTGAGTCCATTCGTGCCCGCGCCCTGCGACCCGGACCGGTCGAACCCCCTCGAGGCCACGGGCAGCAGCACGATCGCGAGCCACCAGGACCTGGGCCTCATCTACGCGCTGAACGAAGGCGACCGGACCCTGAGCCGGCTGATCACCCTCACCGGCGACGCGACCGTGCTGCCGCTGGCCGGCCGACCCGGCCGGGTCGCAGCCCTGAACGGCCGGGTCTACGTGACCCTGCGCGATGACCGGTCGATCCAGGTCTTCGAGGAGACCGGCAGCGGACTCGTGGACCTGGGCACCAGTGCCATCGGACACGAGCCACTCGGCCTGGTCGCTCACCACCGCTCGGGCCGACTCTTCGTGGCGCTCGCGGGGGCCGACCAGGTCCTCGAGGTCGGCGCGGGCACCCTCCAGGTCAGCCGCAGCTGGGAAGTGCCCGGCCAGCCCCGCTGGCTCGCGGTGCACCCGGATGGCTGCAACCTCTACGTGGCGTCGGCCCAAGGCGGGCGGCTCAGCCACGTGGACCTGGTGGACGAAGTGGTGACGCCCCTGGCGCTGCCCGCGCTGATCCGTGACGACGGGCACCCGGCGGCTCTCCGGGTCAGCCTCACCGGCGACCCGGCGATCTCACCCGACGGGAGCACCCTGCTGGTCCCGTCGTTCTACGTGGACGTGGAGACCCCGGCCGACGCCGAAGACACGCCCCAGACCTATGCCCCGCCTCCCGCCTGGACCGAGCAGCGCCTGAACCCGGTCGCGGTGAGGGTGCGGCTCCAGGAGGGCCGGCCCGTCGAAGACTCCCCCGACGCCCTGTTGCTGGTCGCGCCGAGTGCCCACGGCGAAGGGGCCCTTCCGCTGCGCAGCTACCCCGCCAGCATGTCCTTCTTCGCAGACGCGCACACGGCGCTCGCGACCCTGGAAGGTTCGGCGGCGGTGGTGGCTTTCCGGCACGCGGCCGAGGACGCAGAGGTCGAGGTCATCGTCCGAGACAGCGGTGCCTTGGCGCCGCCGCGACTCGCGGTCGAGACCTGTGCAGGTCCCCGAGGGCTCGTGCTGGATCCGGACGGGGTGCCGTGGGTGCACTGTCTGCTGGACCAGGCTGTGGCAGCCCTCGACACCGACGCGATCGCAGACGGCCTGGCCGAGCTCACCTCGTGGACCGTCGACGCGAATCGCTTCGTCGACACTGCCACGGCCGCGGCGTACGCCACCGGCGCCGAGCCTCTCCCGGCGGAGCTGGACCTCGGACGTCGACTCTTCTACGACGCCATCGACCCCCGCATCTCTCGTCCCGGGACGGGCGTGTCGTGCGCGACCTGTCACTTCGACGGCGGGACCGACGGCGCCACATGGCCTCTGTTGAACGGCCCGCGCCAGACCCCGTCCCTCGCTGGCGAGGTCTCAGCGACCGTGCCCTTGACCTGGACCGGCGACGTGGACTCGATCGAGAGCGAGGCCCACCGGACCAGCACCGTGTTGATGGGCGGCACGGGCTTGCCTGCAACGGACCTGGAAGGGCTGCGCACATGGGTGGATCAGACCCCCCTGCCCGATCGGGACCCGGGTGCTGGCGAAGAGTCTGTCGCCCGTGGCGAGACCCTCTTCCAGGACCCGACACTTGGCTGCGCCGACTGTCACCCAGCGCCGCTGTTCACCGACGGCCTGAACCATGCGCAAGCGACCCTCACCGTGAACACCCCGACCCTGCTCGGCATTGGAGCCACAGCGCCCTACTGGCACGACGGCCGCTCGCCGACCCTCGCTGAGCTCCTCCAGGATCCACCGAATGCGGACCACGCCGGCGCCGCGGGCCTCGGCGAGCCGGACCTGGCCGATCTCGAGGCGTATCTGCGGGCTCTGTGACCTGTGGAGGGTCCCAAGCCACGGGGTCCCCGCGGCTTCATCGGCCGGCCGATCAGTCTGGCGTCGTCAACCGACTCAGCACCACCACCTGGATCTGCCGCGGCGTCCACGACTGGTACAGGTCGAAGGCGCCGTACATCGCCACCAACCGGGGCCACAGGGTCTCCCGCTCCTGGTCCGGCACCACCCGCGCCGTGCGCTCGGAGCGCTCTCGGCGCACCAGCACCGAGACGTGGGGATCGGCCTGGAGGTTCTTGAGCCACAGAGGGTGCTTGGCCTGGCCCCCGACCGACGCCACCACAACCAGGTCGTCCCCGTCCCGCAGGTACAGCACCGGCTTGGTCCGGGGCAATCCGCTCTTGCGGCCGGTCGTGGTCAGCAGCAGGATCGGCGCCCCCGCCATCGTGCCGAACAGCCGCCCACCGCTGACCCGATACAGCCAGATGTTGATCCGGCTCATCCACTTGATGATCCACTTGGCGTGGAAGCGATCGAGGCCCCAGGGTCGCTTCACCCGGCGGCCATCGCCGTGAGCGCCCGGCGGGTGTAGACCCCTGCCATGGACCGACGCCAGTCCACGCTGCCGTGCACGGCTGTGTTGGGGCGGGTCTGCTTGCGGACCAGCGCGGCGATCCCCTCGATGTCGGGGGCGCTCAGGGGCCTGCCCAGGAAGGTGTCGAGCTTTCGGATCGGCCGTGGCTGAGGGTTGGCGGCGCCGACCACGATCTCGAGGCCGGTCAGGGCCGGGCCGTCCCAGGTGCTCGCCACCGCCACCCCCAATTGGGGGAAGTCGATGCTGCCCCGAGTGCGGAGCTTGTGGTAGCTGCCCCGATGACCGGCGCCAGGCAGGGGCACCACCACGGCCGTCAAGACCTCGCCCCGCTCGAGCTTCAGGTGGTCCATGCCATTGAAGCGGTACAGGTCTCGCAGGCCCACGCTGCGGGTGCCCTGGGGTCCGACCAGCTCGATGGCCGCGTCCAGGGTCAACAACACCGGCACCGTGTCCGCGGACTGGGCCGCGACACAGGTCTTGGGACCGTTGATCACGTGGCACCAGGTGCCTTCGGCCTTGAGGCAGGACCCCAGGGCCTGCCGCCAGCTGATGGACTGGTTGTAGAACAAGCACCGGGTGTCCAGCAGCACGTTGCCCCCCAGGGTGCCCATGCGCCGGATCTGGGGACCGGCCACCAGACCCGCTGCCTGGGCCAGCGCTGGGAGCTCGGCGCGGACCCGCGGGTGGGTGCTCAGGGCGTGCAGGGTCACGCCGCCGTCGATGCGAGCGTGGCTGTCCGTGAACCTGACGTCGCGGCCCAGCGCGTTGCCCAGCCCGATCACGTCGTCTGGGGTGAGCAGGTGGTGCTTCATGTTGGGCAGCAGATCCGTGCCACCCGCCACGTAGACCGCGTGGTCACTGTCGGCGTACCGCCGCACCGCATCCTGGGGGCTGGTCGCCGCGTGGAAGCGGAACGGGGGCAGGCGCAGCACAGCTGCTGCTTATCCGCTCGGGACGGGTGAGTCGCCGTCGCCGACCAGGGGCAGCTCGACCCAGAAGCGAGAGCCCTGGCCCGGACGGGAGCTGTAGTCGATGGTGCCGCCCTGGGCCTCGATCAACGCCTTGCAGATGTAGAGGCCCAGCCCCAGCCCGGGCTGGTCCGCTCGGGTGCCCTCTGCCCGGGTGAACTCCTCGAAGATGTGGCTCCGGAAGGCGTCCGGCACCCCTGGACCCCGATCGCTGACGGTCATGCGCGCCCGCTGTCCGCGACGCCGCACCAACAGGTCGATGGTGCCGCCCACCGGCGAGTAGCGGGCGGCGTTGGAGAGCAGGTTGGTCAGAATCTGGATCATCCGTCGGGCATCGACCCAGGCGGGCAGCGGCTCCGGAGACAGCGCACGGACCACCGTCACCCGATGTTCCATCGCCAGCTTCCGATTCAGTCGCACGGCCTGTTCCGCCAGCTCGGCCAGGTCATGCCGGGCAGGCGCCAGGGTGAAGCCAGTCGTGATCGACGACTGCACGTCCAGTAGATCCGCCACCAGCTGCTCCAGCCGCTTGGCGTTGTCGAGCCCCAGCTGGACCAGCTCCCGACCCGGCGGGTGCAGGGGCCCGCCCCCACCCTGACGGAGCAGGTCCAGGAACCCCACCACCGCGGCGAGGGGCGCCGAGAGCTCATGGCTCACCATGGCCACGAACTCGGACTTGAGCTGGTCGAGGGCCCGGTGTTCGGTCATGTCGACCGCGGTCAGGAGCGCCGCGCGGCCCCCGGTGAGCGGATCTGGCCACGGCCGGAGCTGCAGGTCGTACCAGCGCTTCCCAGCCAGGGTCTGCAGCTCGACCTGGACCTGGACGTCCTGGTCCCGCTGGAGCCGGTCCAGCCAGGCCTGGACCGTGGCGGACCCGCCTTCGAGCGACGCCAGGGTAAAGCTGCTGCCGAAGGCCCGCGTGACGGTGGCGTTCTGGGTGAGCACGTCGCCCGACAGCGACAGGGTGCAGATGCAGATCGGCGCGTAGCGTGCGGCCTCTGAGCCCCGCAACACATCGGCGTCGATGGTGGCCTGGTCCAGCAGGGTGCCTTCGACCAGCAGCGCCCCACGACCATCCGGCAACGTGTACGGCCCGACGGCCATCTCCAACAAGCGCGCCCGTCCGCGGGGGTAGATCGTGCGCTGCGACCGCACCCGGGCCCCGCTGAACGCCCGCTCCCTCACGTGCTGCAGCGTCGTCCGGGCGGTCTCCGAGGTGGCCGAGGTGTCTCGGGCGACCAGCTCCTCCAGGCTGTCGGCCAGCCAGATCTCGAGGGCCGACGCGTTGGCCCACACGATGCCGACCCGATCGACATCGGTGATCCACACGGCACGATCCAGCCGCTGCAGGACCGCCAGGTGCGGATCCTCGAGAGGCTGCAGAGCCGACGGAGGCAGGGGAGGACTGCTCAAGCACCCAGGATACCGGCAGGCGCCGTCACCCAGGCACGATCTCCAGCAGTTCATCCGGTGCAGGGCCCAACATGCCCGGGAGCGCCGTCTGAGGGGTGGCTGCGTCCAGCCAGGCGTCGTGGTGCGCCGGGGCCAGGATGCACGGCATGCGGTGGTGCCAGGCACTCACCAGCTCGTTGGGCGGACAGGTCAGGATCGTGAAGGTCTCCCAGGGCGGATCCCCACCCCGCCAGCGCTCCCAGAGCCCGGCGAAGGCCATCGGTTCCCCGTCCCGGGGCCGCACGATCAGCCGCTCCTTGGGGTCCCCCTTCTGCCAGCCCTCGGGCTTGGTGAACTCGTAGAAGCCCATGGCCGGCACCAGGCAGCGGCGCCGCTTCCAGGCGTGCTTGAAGGACCCCTTCTCCGACGCCGTCTCGCTGCGGGCGTTGAAGGTGCGGCCCTGGAACTTCTTGGCCTCGTCCTCGCTCTTCCTGTACCAGCCCGGCACGAGTCCCCAGCGGGCCATGGCGAAGCCCCGGCCGGCGGTGCCGCCGCGCACGATGGGCGCCAGCTGGCTGATCTTCACGCTGTCGAAGCGCCAGACCTCGTGCCGCTGCCACTTGTCGAAGGGGTCGGCGATGGGGCCGTAGCGGTCCCAGATCATCTCCGCGACCTGGAGGTGCTGGTAGTAGCTGGTCACCGGTGCTCGCTCAGCCCTCGGGCCAGTCGACCTTGGCCGACCGGGCCACGACGGTCTTCATGTGGGCCAGGACCTGGAGGTGCTCGGGGTGGGTCTGGTAGGCGTCGTAGCCGGCGCGATCGTCAAAGGCGGTCAGCAGCGCCAGGTGGGCCGAGCGGGGACCGGGCGTGTCGTCGGCGCCCACGTGGACGTGGCGCAGGGTCGGAATGCGGCCCTTCATGGCTCGGAGCACGCCGACCGTGGCCGGGACGTCTGCGGGGTCGGTGAGCCAGAACAAGACGACGTGGTGGTACATCGGGGGCTCCTAACCCTCGGTCCACACCACGTTAGCGGGCTTGAGCATGGTCACCCAGGTCCTCCGCCCCGAGACCCTCTCCGGGCCCGAGCTCGATCGACTGCTCGCCAGGGGCTGGTACCGCATGGGGCCTTCCCTGTTCACGACCCGCACGGTCGCGCTCGAAGACGGCGTCCTGCGCTCGGCGGTGTGGACCCGGACGGACCTTCGCACCTTTGCCCTGCGACCGACCCACCGCAAGGCGCTCAGCCGCCTGCGGCGCCGCTACCGCATCACCCGGGGGCCCGCCGTCGTCGACGACCCCCACCAGGCGCTCTACACCCGCTACCTCACCGTGGCCCCCGGGGATCGTCGGCGAGAGACCCTGAACTCGGTGCTCTACAGCGGCGGAGAGAGCTCGCCCTTCGACACCCAGGAGATCGCCCTGTGGGACGGCGATGACCTGGCCGCGTTCTGCTGGTACGACCCTGGCGACAAGGCCGTCATGAGCGTCATCGGCGCCTATGAGCCCAACCGGGCCAAGGACTCCCTGGGCTTCGGCACCCTGTTGCTCGAGGTGGAGCAGGCGCTCCAGGAGGGCCGCGAGTTCCACTACTGCGGCTACGTGCTGCCGGGGGCGCCGGTCATGGACTACAAGCTGCGGGTCGCCACCGAGCTCTACGAGCCGGATCGAGACCGCTGGCGACCCATCCAGGACCTGGAGGGGCTGGAGCTCTGTGTGGACCGGATGCGGCGCCACCTGGTCACCGCCCACCGGACCTTGAGCCGCGCTGGCCTGGCGCCGCGCTTCGGCCACTACAACAGCCACGACGTCGGCGCCTGGAACCCCCACCTGCCCGACACCCTGAACCACCCGATGCTGCTGGACGCCGGGCGGCTGGACGGCTCCATGGTCCTTGTCGCCTGGGACCTGGAAGACCAGGCCTACGAGGTCCTGCGGTGCCGGGCTGCCCGCTTCACCACGAGCGCCGAACCCGGGCACCTGATCCTGCTCCTGGTCGAGGACCGGCTCGAGCTGGGCACCGACTCCTCCGACGTGGCCCTGGCGCTCCGACGCATGGGCGTCGAGCCCCTGGAGCCCGGTTAGCCCCGCCCATGCCTCCAGGTCCCGCCCTGATGGACGCCATCGACTGGCACGCTGCCGGCGACGAGTCCGTGCAGCTGCTCATCGACCTGATCCGGCTGGACACCACCAACGCGCCGGACCGCCAGCCCACCGAGATCGACGCCGCGACCCTGCTGGCGGATCGCTTCCGCGCCGAAGGACTGGAGCCCCAGGTCCTGGAGTCCAAGCCCGGCCGTGGCAACGTGCTCGTGCGGCTGCCGGGCGACGGCACCGGTGGCGACCCGATCCTGCTGAGCGGGCACCTGGACGTGGTGCCTGCAGACCCGGCGACGTGGTCCCGTGATCCCTTTGGCGGGGAGATCCACGACGGCTGGGTCTGGGGCCGCGGTGCGGTCGACATGAAGAACATGGTGGCGATGGAGGCCATGGCCATCCTGCTGCTGCACCGCCAGGGCGCCCGGCTGAAGCGCGACGTGATCTTCGCCGGGGTGGCCGATGAGGAGGCCGGCTGCACCGATGGTTCCCTGTGGCTGGCCGAGCACCACGCCGACAAGATCCAGGCCGAGTACGTGATCTCCGAGATCGGCGGCTTCACCCTTCACCAGGCCGGCAAGCGCTTCTACCCGGTCCAGGTGGCAGAGAAGGGCATGTGCTGGCTGACCATCACGGCCACCGGTACCCCTGGCCACGGCTCGCTGCCCAACCGGGACAACCCGGTGGCCCGGATCGGCCGCGCGGCCCACCTGCTCGGCACCCAGCGGCTGCCCTACCACCGCACACCGATCGTCGAGCGCTTCGTGCGCACCCTGGCGGACCACCAGCCGGTGCCGAATTCCTGGGTCCTGCGGGGACTCTTGTCCGAGCCTCTGTGCGGCACGATCCTGGACCGGGTCTTCCCCGAACCCAGCCTGGCCTCGACCTTTGACGCCGCCCTGCACAACACCGCCAACCCGACCATCCTGGCGGCGGGGGACAAGGTTAACCAGGTCCCCGGCGCCGCCAGCCTGCGGGTGGACGGGCGGCTGCTGCCCGGCCAGACCGGCCAAGACCTGGTGTCCGAGATCGAGCGGCTGATCGGCGGCGGCTTCGACATCCGCATCGACACCGAGATGCCGGCCACCGAGACCGACTGGGACGACCCCATCCGCCACCACATCACCGACGTGATCGCCCGCCACGATCCGGGGGCGATCCCGGTGCAGTCCATGATCCCCGGGTTCACCGACGCCAAGGCCTACAGCCAGCTGGGCATGAAGTGCTGGGGCTTCTCCCCGGTCCAGCTGCCGGCGGACTGCAAGTTCGCGGCGATGTTCCACGGCAACGACGAGCGGGTGCCGGTGGACGGCCACCGCTGGGGCACCCGGGCCCTGGTCGACCTGGTGGCCCGTCTGGCGGTGGCGTGAGCCACACGCTGGAGAGCGCGGCCGGGTGGCTGCGCACGGCCATCGCGCCTCGGGCCCAGGCCCTGGACACCGAGACCGACCGGGCGGGTCCCGAGACATCCCGTGACACGGACTTCTTTGCACACCCTGAGGGGGGTGGGTCCAACGGTGCGACTCCAAACGAGGACGACACGATGACGACCCGCAACGCCATGCTCACGATTCTTCCCGCCCTGACCGCCGCCACCTTCATCGGCTGCGGCGAGCTCGAGGCCCCCCGCGACGTGATGGGCAACTTCGAAGTCACCTACATGGACAACCTCCGCGTCTACATCGGCGACGAGCTCGTGGCCGAGGTGGTCGCCGGCGAGGACGCCACGGTCGAGTGGGACGGTGAGACCTTCCAGATCTCGACCCTGTGCGGCGACGAAGGCACCGAGTGTCCCAGCGAGAGCTTCTGGCGCGACCTGGCCATCGATCAGCCCTGGGGCGACGGCTACAACCTCCTCAACTTCGTGAACCTGGACGACGAGCGCGGCACCCCCGGGCAGCGCATGGGCGGCACCATGGCCGAGGACGGCAGCTTCGAGATGCTGGCCGGCCTGGCGGTCGGCGCCCAGGGCTCCTGCGCCGCGCTGGCCGTCGCCACTGTCGAGGGCGCCTTCGACAGTGAAGCCGCCAACATCGACGACGGCATGCTCGTCTACGAGTGGGCTGGCGGCTGCCAGGTCGGCGAGGTCACCATCGGCACCAGCCTGCGCCTGGAGACCGACTTCTCCGCCACCCGCGTCGGCGACTACGACGTCTCGTCCGTGACCCCCGAAGAGCCCATCGACGAGGAGGGCGCCGAGGTCGATCCCGAGCTGCCCGACGAGGAGGCCGCCGTCGACAGCGACGACACCGGCGCCTGAGCCGCAGCTCCTGAATCCCTCGAGGCCCGCTGGCGCAAGCCAGCGGGCCTCGCTGCTCTGTACGGCGGGTTCCTGGAATCCACGCCCCCGGGAGGGGGATGGGGGCATGACGCCAGGCGCTCGCGCCGCACACCACAGGGAACCCCTCACGGGGTCCAGGGAAGGACGAAGTCAGGTCGAGGGGGGCAGGTCCCTCGAGGGAAACGACGGTTGGGTTGCCCATCTTGGGCAGGCGAGGATCAGAAGAGGATCAACAACTGCTCAACGCCCACGAACACCAGCGCGACGAACACGATGAGTGCGAGATCGGCTTGGAAGCGGGCGTTGCTCTGGTCAATCACAAGTTCCCCCTCCTGGGGATGAATTGAGCCTACCAGGGAAACTTATGACTGCTATGACTTTTTTGACTTTGTCCGAATTTCTCGAACAGGACCTACTTGCCAGCCGCCCGCTTGTCGGCGTCCGGGGCCAGCGCCGCCAGGACCCGGTCCGGGGTGAAGGGCATGCGCCGGATCCGCACCCCCACTGCATCCCAGATGGAATTCGCGATGGCTGGGATCACCGGGTGCAGGGGCCCTTCGCCCGCCTCCTTGGCGCCATAGGGCCCTCCGGGATCCAGGGTCTCGACGATCCGTGCGACCAGATCTGGGGTCTCGACGCTGGTGGGGATCCGGTAGTCCAGCAGGTTCGGGCCCACATGCAGGCCATCGGGCCGGTACACCTGGGCCTCCATGATGGCCTCGGCCCAGCCCATGTAGACGGACCCCTCGATCTGACCTTTGACCAGCACCGGGTTCAGGGCCCGGCCGCAGTCGTGGGCCGCCCAGACCCGCTCGACGGTGACGATGCCCGTCTCGACGTCGACCGCGGTCTCGACCACGTGGGCGGTGGTGCTGTAGGCCGGTGAGGCGCCGATGGTGCCGCCGCGGTAGTCGCCGCCCACAGCCCGGGTCGTGTACTCCCCGGTCAAGCCCAGAGTGCCAAAGGCCGCCTCGGCCAGGACCAGGGCTTCGGTCGTGCTGACGGTCCGGCCCGGCCGGGAGCGGTCGTAATAGTGGCCCAGCGCCACGCCAACCTGGCCCGGGTCGACCTCCCACGCCTGGGCCGTCGCGAGCACCATCTTGTCCCGCAGGGCTCGCCCCGCCATCTGGGCCGCGGTGCCGGCCATGTAGGTGATGCGGCTGGAGTAGGCGCCCAGGTCCACCGGGGTCAGGTCCGTGTCGGCGGACACCACCAGGATGTCGTCGGGGTCGACCCCGGTCTCCTCGGCCACGATGTAGGCCAGCATGCCGTCAGAGCCCTGGCCGATGTCGCTGGTGCCCGCGAACACCGTGATCTTGCCGCTGCGATCCGCCCGCAAGAGCACGCCGGACTGGGGCATCTCGTTGGGGTACACCGGATAGGCCGTGCCCGAGATGTACATGCTGCAGGCGACGCCGAGCCCGCGCCCGTAGGGCAGCTTGCCCCAGCGCTCGGACCAACCCGAAGCTTCGGCGACCACGTCCAGGCACTCGGGCAGGCCGGTGCTGGGCACGGTCTGGCCGTTCACGGTGACGTCGCCGGGCTTCAGGGCATTCCGGCGGCGGATCGCCATCGGATCCAGGTCCAGCTGCTCGGCGAGCTCGTCCAGGGCGCACTCGAAGGCAAAGCGGGGCTGGACCGAGCCGTGGCCGCGCTTGGGACCGCAGCAGGGCTTGTTGGTGTAGACCCGCTGGCTGTGGAAGCGGTAGGCGGGAAAGTCCACCGGACCGGTGAGCAGCTGGCCCGAGTAGTAAGTCGTGATCAGCCCAAAGGAGTGGTAGGCGCCGCCGTCGATGGTGATCTTGCTGTCGACCGCGGTCAGGGCGCCGTCTGCAGCTGCTCCCAGGGCCATGGTCATCGCCATGGGGTGGCGGCCCCGGTGGCTGTAGAAGACCTCTTCCCGGGTGTAGAGGATCTTGACCGGACGACCGGCCTTGCGAGCCAACAAGGGGGCGCAGAATTCCAGATCGAAGGGCTCGGACTTGCCGCCGAAGGCCCCGCCGAGAGGGGGCTGGATCACCCGGATCTTCGCCGCGTCGAGCGCGAAGACCTGGGCCAGGATCCGGTGGAGGTAGTGGGGCACCTGGGTCGCGGACCACAGGGTCAGCCGACCGTCGCTGTCCCAATTCGCCAGGGCGCAGTGGGGCTCGATGGGGGCGTGGGTGCTGCCCTCGTAGTGCCAGGTCTGCTCGACCCGGGCGGCGGCGCTGTCCAGGCCCGCGTCGACGTCGCCGAATTCGAGGGCGACGGTCTTGCAGATGTTCGACGTGCGGGGCCGGTCCTTCCAGTCCCGCTCGTGGATCAGGGGGGCGTCCGGGGCCAGGGCCTGCTCGGGTTCCACGGCGGCGGGGAGCACCTCGTAGTCCACCTCGATCAAGGCCAAGGCGCGGTTCGCGGTGTCCTCGTCCCGGGCGGCCACCGCGGCGACGCCGTCGCCCACGTACCGGACCTTGTCCGTGGCCAGTGGCGACTCGTCGGGCGTCCAGGGGATCACACAGTAGGTCTGGGGGAGCTCTGTGCCCACCATCACCGCGTAGACCCCGTCCAGCGCTTCGGCCGCCGAGGTGTCGATGCCGCGGATCCGCGCGTGGGCATGAGGGGAGCGCAGGATCTTGCCGTGGGCCATGCGCGGCAGGACCAGGTCGTCGGTGTACATGGCCGCGCCGGTGGCCTTGTCGATGCTGTCGGCCTTGCGGCCGGGTGCGCCGAGCACCAGGAAGCCGGGGGCGGGCTCGCCGTAGCGGGTGGGCACGCGCTTGTCGGCCCGGGGGTCGCCGGCCGCCGCGACCTTGACCGCCTCGAAGATCTTGGTGTAGCCGGTGCAGCGGCACAGGTTGCCCCCGAGGGCACCGCGGATCGCGTCGTCGCTGGGATCCGGGTCACCATCGAGCAGCGCCCGGGCGCTCAGGATCATGCCCGGCTGGCAGAACCCACACTGCAGGGCACCGCAGCTGTCAAAGGCCCGCTGGAGCGGATCTGGCCCTTCGGGCGTGGCCAGTCCCTCGATGGTCGTGACCGCGCCGGTGGTGGCGTGGGCCAGGGTGCAGCAGCTCAGCACCGGCTCGCCGTCGACCAGCACCGTGCAGGCCCCGCAGTCGCCCTTGTCGCAGCCCTGCTTGGACCCCGTCAGCCGGGCTTCGTACCGCAGTGCCTCGAGCAGGGTCCAGTGGTGGGGGATCGCGAGGGTGTGGTCCTCGTCGTTGATGCGGAGGGTGAGCAGCGACTTCATGGTGCTCCTCCCTAATCTGGGGATACAGACCGGTGCCTGCGGGAGGAGAGGATGAGCATCCGAGCAGCCCTCAAGACCGGCCTGTCGGTGCGCTTCGAAGTGGGCTCCGAGGCCTTCGAGGGGCACCTGGTGGCCGCGGGGCAGCCCCCCGAGACCGCCGAGCGTGTGCGCTGCATCCTGGCCCGCCTGTCCGCCGAGTGGGCCCACCTGGACACGATCACCTGGGAAGAAGACGCCCCCGTGCTCGCCCGGGCGCTCTACCCGATGGTCACCAGCTACCTGCTGTTGGAAGAGGACCTGATCCCTTCGGCGGGCGAGCAGATCGTGTTGGGCCTGCTCGACGACGCCTACCTGCTGCTCCGCGCCCTCGCGGCCCTGGAGCCCGGCGGGGAGCGGGACGACGACATCGCGCTGTTGCGGGACATCCTGGGCGGGGGTGCGTGCAGCGTGCTCGACGGCCTGATCAACAGCGCGCTCGAGGAAGCCGCCGGGGAGCTCCAGCGGCAGCAGGGCTGAGAAGTGTCGAGCCTCTTCGATCACCTGGGCCACGCCGCGCTGTGGTCCCGCGGCTTTCGGCGACGGTGGATTCCCACGCCCGTCGGCAGGGCTCACGTGCTCGAGGCGCCGGGTCGCGGGGCCGGGCCCCCGGTGGTGCTGCTGGCTGGGTTCACCAGCCGGGCCACGAACTTCTCCCGGATGGCACCCAGGCTCCTGCCCCACGTCTCGCGGGTCAGCGTGCTGGACCTGCCGGGCCACGGCGACAGCGACCTGCCCGACGATGGGCTGACCGGGGACAGCCTGCACGCCGGGGTCATGGCTGCGCTACACGACCTGACCCGGGACCCGGCGGTGATCTTCGGCAACTCGGTGGGGGGCTGGATGGCGCTGAGCCACACCCTGGCCCACCCGGAGTCGGTCCGTGGGCTGGTGCTCGCGTCGCCCTTTGGTGCCCAGATGACCGCCGACGAGGTCGTGGCCCTGCGCGAGGTCTACCGGGTCGAGAGCCACGCCGACGCCCTGGACATGGTCGATCGGGTCTTCCACGCGCCCCCGGCGTGGTTCCGCCCGGTGCTGGCGTGGTTCGCCCGCCGACAGATCGCCCAACCGGAGCTGATGAACCTGTTGGACAGCCTGCGGGCCGAGCTGACCCTGACCCAGGAGCAGCTGGCGGCGCTCCGGGTGCCCACCCGGATCCTGTGGGGGCGCTCGGACGGCATCCTGCCCCGGGAGCACCTGGCGTGGTTCCGTCAGGCGCTGCCGCGGGCGACCTTCGAGGAGCCCGAGGACTATGGCCACAGCCCGTTCATGGAGCGGCCGGCGGATGTGGCGGCGCGGGTGGTGGGGTTTGTGGAGGGGCTGGGGGTGCGGGGTCTGGTGTGAGTCCAGGCCGACTCAGAGGTCGGTGGGCGCCCGGTGCCTGGGTGCGCCGGCAGCGTGGAAGGCCTCGTGCGCCAGGTGCCAAGGCATCGCCTTCTCATTCGCGGCGTTGTGCCAGAAGACCACCTGTTCCCCTTCCCAGGGATGTCCACGGTTGCTCTTGCCCACCCGCTTCACGTTCTCGACAACCAGCTCGAACAAGGCCTGGTTGATGTCCGGATCCAGACTGTCCAGGTACGCCACCAGCTCCGGATGATGGTAGGGACCGGGCCGAGGCTGAGGGAGCTCAGCGGTGGCGAGCGCCCACGGGGACGTCGCCACCTGAGGCAGCACCTCGCTCTTGATGCCCACCAGCTGCTGGAGTTCGCGCTGACACGTCTCTGGGGCCCACTGGAACTCCATGAAGGGCGTGTCGGTGCACGAGGTCGGGATCTGGGGAGTACAGGCGAGGAGCAGGAAGATCACTGGGTGACCTTGTCGAAGGTGAGTCGATCGAGGCCGGCGACTTCTGCGACCTCCTTCCAGATGCCCACGAAGCCTCGGGGCCTACGGACGCAAACGATCCACAGCGCCGGTGATGGTCAGTCCGGCAGCGAGCGCAACCCCGGCCACCAGGAAGACAACCAGCGGCCCATCCGGAAGTGTGCCGTAGGCTCGACCCACCAGCAGGGCAGTGACCACCACGACGGCAGGCAGTCCGATGGGGACAATTCTCTCGCGCTTGACGAATCTTCCGACAGACATGCCTACCACCGCCTCACGTCGAAAGTAGACCACAGGTCCAAGGTGCCGAAGGAGGAGCCCGCGGGAGCCGGGGTCAGGAACCTTTTGTTAAGCATGAGGGCAGCCGCGACGCCGATCGAGGCCCGGCTGTGGCGCCCCACCGCGGTGGCGGTCATGGCGTTGGGGTCGGGGGCGGGTGGATGAACTTCAGGGCCTGGCCTCGGTGGGCGTCGGCCATCGAAGCGAACGAGGACCTCTCCTTGTGCGAGAACAGGTCTGCGACCAGAATGCTCATGCCGTAGGCCCCAGTCTGGTCGGGGTCGCAGAGACTGGGGCCACACTTCACAGAGTGGTTCGGCGCGCCCGCGGCGTGGAAGGCCTCGTGGGCAAGCGTCCATGGGATTGCCTTTCGGTTCATGGGGTTGTGCCAGAAGACGACCTCTCGCGCCTCCCAGGGATGTCCACGGTTGCTCTTGCCCACCCGCTTCACGTTCTCGACAACCAGCTCGAACAAGGCCTGGTTGATGTCCGGATCCAGACTGTCCAGGTACGCCACCAGCTCCGGATGATGGTAGGGACCGGGCCGAGGCTGAGGGAGCTCAGCGGTGGCGAGCGCCCACGGGGACGTCGCCACCTGAGGCAGCACCTCGCTCTTGATGCCCACCAGCTGCTGGAGTTCGCGCTGACACGTCTCTGGGGCCCACTGGAACTCCATGAAGGGCGTGTCGGTGCACGAGGTCGGGATCTGGGGAGTACAGGCGAGGAGCAGGAAGATCACTGGGTGACCTTGTCGAAGGTGAGTCGATCGAGGCCGGCGACCTCTGCGATCTCCTTCCAGATGTCGACGAAGCCCTGAGGCTCCGCGCGCTTGGAGCGGACGTCGAGCTCACGGATCTCGACCTGGTCTCCCTGCCGCGAGAGGTAGCCGGAGATGATGTAGTCCTGGAATCCGCCACTGAACCAGAGACCGCGCTCGCTGTCCTGGACCGGCAGGACTGCCACGAGGCTCGACCCGGGCAGCATGACGTGCACGAAGCGCTCGATCAGGCTGCCTTCGAACGCGTCAGGCGGGTCGGGAAGCCACATCACCACCTCGGCCGAGACGCCCCAGGGAGCATAGTCGACGGTCGCCTTGAAGGCGTCGCCCCAGTTCGCCGGGGACATGGCCACGTCCATGCAGCCGGAGTCCAGACGCACGACCGCCGGCTCCATCGGGTCCTCGGTCTCTACGAGCCACCGGCCAGAAGCCAGCGGCACGAAGTCACCATCGAGCCCCAGCTCCGCCATGTCCAGCGTCGTCATGTGGTCAGGGAACATGCCCCAGGTGAAGGACCCGCTCTGGAATGTGAGCTTGTCCACGGCCCCCTGCTGGACGATCTCGAGGGCGTGCAGAGACGACTCTCCGGCGATCTGGCTGGAGGAGCCTGTCCGGGCCACCAGCGCAGCTTCGTGCACGCCCTTGCTGATCTCCTTGATCGGAACCAGCAGGTAGTCCTGGCCCAAGCCGGGCACGCACGTCAGACCGCCAGCGCTGTCACGCACGCCGGCAGAGCCGTAGCTGTAGTAGGACCGGCCGTCTCCAGTGCCCATGCCCGCGGGCGCCTCTGTCAGGTCCTCGACACGCTGCATGTTGAACTGGATGAAGTGCTCCGCGGCGCCCTGGTCAACGGTGACACCCTGAGGGTCATAGGACGCCGAGACCCCGAACGTGGCACGGCCAGAGGCCGTCTTGCCGCCGCCGGCTCCAACCGAGGTCGAGGCGTCGAAGCTGTACGTCCACGCGCCCGAGCTCACGTCCCAGGTGGTCGCGTAATTCTCGGCACAAGGGTCCCCCTCGCTAGCCATCGACGGCCAGTTGTTGACCAGGTTTCCCTCGTCGTCGACCTCGAAGTAGAAGCCGGTGTAGGCGCGGGCATACAGCGAGCGCGGCTGGAAGTACTTGGTCTCGGTATCCCAACGGGCCTCGTACCCGGTCACGGTGCCCGTCACGTCGATCTGCTGAAAGTCGTGGTGAACCAGGGGTGGCGGCTCGGTGCCCCAGGCCTCGCCCCAGCAGCCCTTGGGCTCAGAGACCGAGCCCGTCGCGCCGTCGGTGAACCCTTGCTCCAGCCAGCACTCGGACTGCACTAGGGCTCGCATTACCCCCGGACCCTGTCCGAACACCTTCTCGCCGGCGATCGTCGCGCCCGCGGCGTAGTCGCCCCGGACGATCAGGTTCTCGAGCAGGACCCAGTCCGTGACGTGATCCGTCGTCGTTCGCACGTCCCACATCGCCGCCTCGTCGGGAACACCCTTGCAGTTGGACCCCGGAGCCGCCACGGCCCCGTCCATCCATGACTCGACGTACCAGGTGTCCGGTGAAAGGTGGGCGTCGGTCTCGGTGCCTTCCTGCCAATCGAGCTTGGCCGAGACTTGGTCCGCGGGCCCACTTCCGCCTCCATCCTCACCCCAGTTCGCGGCGGTGTCTTCGTCCTCAAACCACTGGTCCCCCCCACAGGCCGTAAGACCGACCGCACCTCCTGGAAGAAGGAGAAGGAGAGAGAGACGAACGATGGCGTCCTGACGCATGACAGCTCACTTGGTACGGGTTGGAAGACCGCCACAAGCTGGCGGCCAGCCCAACTCCAGCAATCGGCGGACCAGCCATGGCCCTCAGCGATTCCAATCACTTGGGCCGGGGCCGGACCACGGGCCGTCCAAGGTCCGACATTCAAGGTGTCGCCGGTTGACACCCCGGCCCTTCGGGCCGCCACCCAGTGCCCCCACCCCCCACTCCGGATAGGCCAACCCCCACATGCCCCTCGACCTGAACATCCTCTCCCTGCCCGAGCTCATCAAGCTCCAGGAAGAGGTGGGCAAGGTGCTCGCCAACAAGTTCCAGCGGGACCAGGCCCTGGTCTTCACCGACGTGGTCGACTCCACCGACGCCTTCGTGAAGCACGGCAATGCCCACGGCCGGGCCCTGCTCCAGCGACACCTGGGCGCCCTGCGCGACGCGATCGGGCCCACCGGGGGCCGCATCGTGGACACCGCCGGCGACGGCGCCTTCACGGTGTTCGACACCGTGCACAGCGCCGCGGTCTCCCTGATCTCCCTGCAGCAGAAGCTGCACGACGACAACGCCAACCGCCCCGTGCACCAGCGCATCCAGGTCCGCTCGGCCGTGCACTGGGGCAGCGTGCTGACCGACGGCAGCACGGTCACCGGCGACGCCGTGCACAAGGCCGCGCGGGTGTGCGGCACCACCCTGGGCGGTGAGATCCGCCTGACCAAGGACGCCTTCTGGCAGCTGCCGACGCTGTTGCGCCTCAAGTGCTCCCACCTGCCCGAGGTCCGACTCAAGGGCATCCCCGAGCCGGTCCAGGTCATGATCCTGCCGTGGCGGGACCCGGGCTCCTTCCCCACCAGCGTGGTGCTCAAGGAGACCGGCGAGGCCTTTGCCCTGCCCCAGAAGGGCGTGATCACCGTGGGCCGGCTGGACACCTTCGAGGGCCGCCCGGCCAACGACATCGTGCTGCGCCTGCCGGACCCCGAGCGCTGCCGCCACATCAGCCGGTGGCACGTGGAGCTGATGCGCGGGAACGACGGCATGAGCGTGCGCTCGGTCAGCCGAGGCCGCACGGTGGTCGACGGCACCGTGGTGGCCAAGGGCGAGAGCGCGGCGATCCGCGTGGGCTCCCAGGTGGTGCTGTCCAAGGTGGCGACCCTGGAGTTCATCACCCGGGCCCAGCCCGAGCTGGCCGGGACCTACTTCGACGACGAGGGCTGAGTGCTCCTGTTGGCGTGGGCGATGGGCTGCGGCACCTGTGACGCCCGGGCCACGTCCAGTGGCAACCCCCTCCAGGACGCCATCGACCAGGCCGACGACGGCGCGATCCTGGTGGTCTGCGGCGGCACCTTCGAAGGCACCTTCACCGTGGACAAGGACCTGTCCCTGGTCGCCGATCCCGATGGCGCAGAGGTCTGGCTGGACGGCAACGGCGACGGCCCCATCCTGACCATCCAGGACGCCGCGGTGGCCCTGGAGAACATCGGCTTCGAGCGGGCCGGCACCGGGGCCGATGGGCGCGGCGGGGGCGTCTGGATCGAGCACGAGGACGACCTGGACCCCCCCTACGTCAGGATGGAGGGCGTGCTGGCCCGGGACGGCACCGACAGCGGCGTGGTGATCACCGGCGGCACCCTGGTGGCGACGGAGCTGGCCCTGTCGGACAACCGGGCCGAGGTCGGAGGCGGCATCCGGGTGCTCGGCGGCGAGGTCTCCTTGGACGACCCGACCCTGGCCGGCAACGACGCCGATCTGGGCGGCGGGCTGTACATCGACGACGGCGGAGAGGTCACGATCTCCCAGGGCCGGGTGTGTGAGAACCGGGCGACCAACGGTGGCGGCGCTTGGCTGGTGGCGGCTTCGGTCGACGACCCGCCGGGGGCGTTGACGGTGTTCTCGTCGGACTGGTGCGAAGGCGACCAGGACAACGCCCCCGACGACGTGGCCACCACCGAGTCCAGCTACCTGTTCGGGGACAACGTGGACTTCAGTCTGAGCGGTCCAGAGGACTGAGCCGCTGGGCCAGGGCCTGGGCCAGCACCCGGGCCAGCCTGGCGTGGCCCGACACGCTGGGGTGGTGCGGATCCGCGTGGATGACGAGCGCGTCGGGCCCGAGCTCGGCCAGGGCCGGTCGACCGGCCAGGACCGGCACGCCCAGGCCTTCGAAGAGCGCGGTGGCTTGGGCCAGGGCGGCTTCGTCGGCTGAGCACTGGGCCGGATCCCCCGACCAGGCCCCGCAGTCCGCCGCCGCGAGCCGGTGGTGGGGCACGGTGAACACCAGCAGGCGGTCCGGCCCCACCGCCTCGACCAGCCGCGGCGCCCAGGTCTGGAAGAAGCGGGCCTGTTCGGCCTCGCCGGGCACGCCGTCCCGGGCCAGCTGCCGAGCAGCCCGAGCCCCCAGGTAGAGCCGCACCATCGCTGAGCGACTCCGGAGCCAGCGCAGCGGAGGTGACAGCCCCGTGGCCACGTGCAGCGGTCGTGCCCGGTCCCCCACCCGCACCAGCCGGGTCTCCACCCGGTCGTTGGTGTGGAAGGCGTAGACCACCAGGTCCGGCCGCCAGGCCGGCAGGCGGTGTCGCGCCAGCGCGGTGACCTGCTGGATGTCGAACCCGGTCTGGCCCAGGTTCAGGACCTCGATCCCTTCCAGGAGACTATCGGTCACCCGCGGAAAGGCCTGGTGGCTGGCGACGCTCTGGCCAAAGGCCACCGAGTCGCCCAGCACGGCCACCCGGGGCACGCCGGGACGAGGGGCGAGCTGCCGCTCCACGTCGCGGTACCCGTGGGCGTTCAGCTCGTCCTGGGTGCGCAGCAGCACCTTCAGGTCCTCTTCGCCCGGTCCCGGCAGCTCGAAGCCCTGCCCTTCGGCCTGGCGCGCCTGCAGCTCGAAGCCACCGATCACGCCGACCACAGCCAAGACCACGCCGACAGCGGCCAGCTGGCGGACCCCCCGCCGCCGCCGCTGTCGCTCTCGCCGGGTCCAGGCCACGGCCGACCTTAGCCCGGGGCTATGCTCCGCCTCGTGCTGCACCTGTCCCTGGCGCTGCTCTCCTGCACCGGCTGGGGAGGCGACGACACCGCCGAGCCGTGCACCGACGACTGCCTGGCGGACCTGAGCCTGGTGCTGTCCGAGGACGTGCCGATGGGGGTCCGAGCGAGCTGGTTGTCCGCGGCCGAGGGGCGCTGCGCGGTGGCCTTTCGCGAAACGGACGGGGCGTGGCAGAGCACCCCGACCCGGCGCTGCAGTCCCGGGGGTCGCCAGAGCGCCGTCCTGCGAGGCCTACACGCCGATGCCCACGTCGAGGTCGAGGTGGCGATGACCGTCAACGGCGTGACCCAGATCCCGCTGACCGGCGAGACCACCACCGCGCCGCTGCCCGAAGGGGTCCCGCAGTTCACGGTCGAGGTCCCCTGGACCGGCGACGACGACGGGGGCTTCATCCAGGGCAGCTTTTCCCAGGAACAAGCCGGCGTCTTCGTGCTCGATCGGGACGGTCGCTACGTGTACCTGTGGATGAACGAGGTCGAGCAGGACCGGGACGTGTTCAACGCCCGCCTGATGCCGGACCTGACGGTGTTCTGGCTGGTGCTGAACCACGAGCGGGTCGCCCGGGACTGGGGCCTGCTGGTCGAGCGGGACTGGTTCGGCGCGGTCAGGCGGCTGGTCGAGGTCCCGTGGGTGCACCACGACCTGCTGCCCCTCGACGACGGCTCGGTGCTGGTGATCGAGGCCGTGCCGGATGATCTGGAAGAGGAATTCCCGATCTGGGGCGATCGCGTGCTCCGGGTGCACCCCGACGACACCCAGACCGAGCTGTGGTCGAGCTGGGACGATCTGGAGCCCCCCGAGCGGGCCGAGGGCACCACCGGCTGGTACGCCGAAGGCCAGGACTGGCTCCACGCCAACTCCCTGGCCCTGCACCCGGACGGGCAGACGGTGCTGATGGGCTCGGGGGACACCCACACCCTGTTCGAGCTGGCGCTGGACGGGAGCGGCCTGGTCCGGACCTACGGCAGCGAGCTGGCCGACAGCTGGCCGGTGGACGGCGAGCCCTTCGAACACCCCCACGGCGCCCACTGGACCCCGGACGGAGACCTGGTCCTGCTGTCGTCGGACTGGGAGGCCGAGGAGACGACGGCCGTGCGCTACACGGTCGACACCGAGGGCCAGCTCCTCCGCCCGGCCTGGAGCCGCACAGACCCCGAAGCCTTCGCCCAGATCGGGGGCAGCGCGACCCTGCGCGGGGACCAGGGCAACGTGCTGGTGGACTACGGCTCCGACCTGGTGATCCAGGAGGTCGATGCCGACGGCCAGGAGCTCTGGCGGGTGCGGGCCGAAGGCACGGCGGTGATCTTCCAGGCCTGGCCGCTGCCGGAGCTGTGGCCGCCCGATGAAGAGGATATTGCGACGCAATAAACATCCTTGACGCAACGCAACATGACCCATAGGGTTCGTGCCTCACCCCGGAGGCGCTGTGCTCACCTGGACCTTGTTCGGCCTGTACGTCACAGCCACGGCGCTGCTCGCGTGGCGCGGCGGCCAGCGCTCGAGCGGCGCCGACGGCTTCGCCATCGGCAGCGGCCGCATGCACCCGGTCATGGCCGGCCTGACCCTGGGCGCGTGCCTGGCGTCCAGCGCGATGTTCGTGATCATGCCCGGCTTCGTCTACGCCGAGGGCTTGCCGGCGCTGATCGGATTCTCGCTTCCTCTGGCGGCCGGCCTGGGGGTCGGTCTGTGGGGCCTCGCACCGCGCTTCCAGGCGCAGGGATCCGGGATCCTGACCGTGCCCCACTGGCTGGGGGCCCGCTACGAGAGCCCGGCACTGCGCCGGCTCTTCGCCGGGCTCAACGCACTCCAGCTGGCCTATCTGGTGCTGGTGACCGTGGGCTGCGCCTACGTGATGGAGCAGGCACTGGGGGTGCCCTACCCGGGGGCGGCGACATTCATCGTGGTCTTCGTCTTCGGCTACACGGCCTTTGGCGGCACCTGGGCCCACGCCTTCACCAACAGCGCCCAGGGCGTCGTGATGCTGATCATGGCCCTGGTGGTGCTCGGCACCGGCTGGCAACACTGGGTCAGCGGCGCGGTCGTGGAGACTCTGCTGAGCTCGGGCTGGACGGCCCCGGACAGTCCCCTCTTCTCGTCGGTCTGGGAGGTCTGGCTCGTGCCCTTCGGCATCGGCGTCGCCCTGACCACCCAGCCCCACCTGATGACCAAGGCCCTCTACGTCGACGGCCGCCGGGACCTGGGCGTGACCATCGCTGTGGGCATGGGGTGCTTCCTGGTCTTCTCACTGGTGCTCTTCGCCGGGGCCTACGCCCGGCTCGATCTGGCAGCGGGGCTGCCCCAGGACCAGGTCATGGCCCAGTGGCTCCAGGTGGCCCTGCCCTGGCCCTGGCTCGCGGCCATGGTCTCGGTGGCCGTGCTCGCCGCGTCCATGAGCACTCTCGACGGCCTGCTGGTCGCGGTCAGCGCGAGCGTCGGCAACGACCTTTTCCGAGGCAGCGTGGGGGCGAATCGGTGGGTGCTGGTGGGCCTGGCCGCGGTCACCCTGGCCGCGGCGCTGTCGCCGCCAGAGTTGGTGCTGATCCTGGGCCAGCTGGGGGTCTACGGCCTGGTGGCTGCGAGCGTGCCGCCGCTGGTGGCCGGCCTGTTCCTGGACGGTCCGCTCTCCGCCCGCCGGGCCGCACTCTCTGCCCTGCTCGCTCTGGTCGTGCACTTCGGCCTGGCCCTGGGCGGCTGGACCCCCAACCCCGGAGTCGCCGCTCTGTGCGGGCTGGCGGTCGCCCTCCCCGTCGCCCTGTGGCGGCCTGCTCCTGCGCCCGCCCTGGGCCGGGTCCTCGCTCCCGGAGCCAACTGATCCAGCTGGAAGCCCGGCCCGTTGCGTCGCCGCCGACCGGTTCAGCGGGTAGGATCCGGGTTCCTTCCTGCACTCCAGCGAGGTGCCCTGTGCGCACCCTCCTCCTGGCTGCCGCGCTGCTCATCGGCTGCGGCGACGACACCACGACCTCGGCCGACACCGGCACACCGGGGACGACCACCACGACCGACGACACCGGCGGCACGACCGACACCGAGCCCGAGCCCGTGGATCTCGACCAGGACGGCGTGCTGAGCGACCGGGACTGCGACGACGAGGACCCGGCGAACTTCCCCGGCAATGTGGAGGTGTGCGACGGCCAGGACAACGACTGCGACACGGTCGTGGACGACGACCCCTACGATGTGATCACGTGGTTCCTGGACGCCGATCGAGACGGCTATGGCACGCCCGCCACGACGCTGGAAGCCTGCGAGCTGCCCGACGGCTACGCGGACAACGACGAGGACTGCGACGACCTGGACCCTGCGGTCTACCCCGCTGCGCCCGAGGACTGCGACGGCGCCGACCAGGACTGCGATGCCTACGTCGACGAGGACGTCGAAGGTGACGAGGTCACCTGGTACGCCGACGGAGACGGCGACGGCTTTGGCACGCCCTACTACACGGACAGCGCCTGCACCCAGCCCAGCGGCCACGTGGACAACAGCGAGGACTGCGACGACCAGGACATCGCCATCCACCCCGGCGGCACCGAGGTCTGTGACGACGAGGACAACGACTGCGACGGCACCGCCGACGAAGGCAGCCCGGTGGGCGCGACCACCTGGTACATCGACTACGACGGCGACGGCTACGGGGCGACGAGCTTCACCCTGGACGCCTGCGATGCGCCCACCGGCTACGTCGCCGACACCAGCGACTGCGACGACACCGACCAGGACGTGCACCCGGGCGCGACCGAGGCCTGCAACGAAGTCGACGACGACTGCGACAGCACGGTCGACGAGGACGCCGAGTTCGACCTGGACACCTACTACGCCGACGACGACGGGGACGGCTACGGCGACCCTTCGAACACCAGCGAGGCGTGCTCCCTGCCCAGCGGCCACGTGGACAACGACGACGACTGCGACGACGGGGCCACCGACACCTACCCCAGCGCCGATGAGACCTGTGACGACACGGACCAGGACTGCGACGGCGACGTGGACGAGGACGCGACTGACGGCGACACCTGGTGGATCGACCTGGACGGCGACGGCTACGGCAACCTGATCCTGACCACCAGCGACTGCGATCAGCCCACCGGCTACGTAGACAACGACGACGACTGCGACGACCTCGAGGCCGACGCCTGGCCCGGCAACACCGAGGTCTGCGACGGCATCGACAACGACTGCGACACCGACGCCGACGAGTCCGGCGCCTCCGACGCGCCGACCTGGTACCTGGACGACGACGGCGACGGCTACGGCGACCCGGACACCAGCGCGATCCAGTGCGAGGCCCCGAGCGACTACGGGACCGACAGCAGCGACTGCGACGACAGCGACCCGACCATCTCGCCTTCGGCGCTGGAGCAGTGCGACGCGGCGGACAACGACTGCGACGGCGACGTGGACGAGGACGACGCCATCGACGTGGTGACCTGGTACGCCGACGACGACGGCGACGGCTACGGCGACGCCGCGGTCTCCGAGGAGCACTGCGACGCCCCCACGGCGTTCGTCGCCGACGCCACCGACTGCGACGACGGCGAGATCCTGGCCAACCCGGGCGAGACCGAGACCTGCAACGACGGGATCGACAACGACTGCGACGGCACCGCCGGTGGCTGTCAGATCGCCGGGAGCATCGCGGTCAGCAAGGCCGACGCGGAGTGGTACGGCGAGGCAGGAAGCAACTACCTCGGCTACAACCTGTCCTTCATCGGCGACGTCGACAGCGACGGCTACGACGACATGATGGTCGGCGCGTTCTGCAACGAGGACGTGGGCTCACACGCCGGCAGCGCCTACGTGATCTACGGCGGCACCGGCCACAACAGCGTCACCAACATCAACGACGAGGTCCAGCTCTACGCCGAGAGCAGCTCCGACTACGCGGGCTGGGCGATGGATGGGGGCGACGACGTCAACGGCGACGGCGTGGACGACGTGCTGGTCAGCGCCATCTACAGCGACGACTACACGTCGGACGCCGGCAGCGTCTACCTGCTCTACGGGCCTCTGCCGACCAGCGCGACCTACCTCTACGACAGCGACGCCGAGTACTACGGGGAGACGTCGAGCAACTACGCCGGCCACGACGTGGTGCTGCCTGGCGATGTGGACGCCGACGGCTACGGCGACGTGTTCTTCGGCGCCTATGGCAACGACGACGGGGGCAGCAATGCCGGGGCCGCCTACCTCTTCTACGGTCCGCCCAGCAGCTACGACCAATACGGCTACAACGCCGACACTCAGTACGTCGGCGAAGACGACTCCGACTATGTCGGCTACAGCCTGGGCCACGCCGGCGACATCGACGACGACGGCTTCGCCGACCTGTTCATCGGCGCCCACAACGAGGACGAGGGCGGCAGCAGCGCGGGCGCGGCCTATGTGGTCTTCGGCGACTCCTCGAGCCCCAGCCAGCTCGACCTCTCCAGCGCCGACGCCAAGTTCATCGGCGAGTACGACAGCGACAACGTGGGCTGGTCCCTGGCGTCGGGAGACACCAACGACGACGGCCAGCGGGACCTGGTGATCGGCGCGATCTACAGTGACGAAGGCGGCTCGAACTCCGGGATGATCTACATCTACGAGTCCGTGCCCAGCGGCACCGTGGACCTGGGCTCGGCGCCGACCCAGATCGTCGGGGAGCGCTCCAGCACCTATGCGGGCACCGACGTGGCGGTCGGCGACATCGACAACGACGGCATCGACGACGTGCTGATCGGCGCGTACGGGGTCAGCTCCAGCGCCGGGGCCGCCTACATCGTCTACGGGCCCGTCTCGGGTCTGGTGGACCTCTCGGCCGCCGACGCGGAGCTCCGCGGCAGCGGCAGCAGCGACTACCTGGGCTGGGCGGTCGACGCGGGCGGCGACGTGGACGGCGACGGCGTGGGCGACGTGATCGTCGGTGCGCCATACGGGGACGAAGGCACCAGCAACACCGGCTCGGCGTACCTGTTCTACGGGACCGGGATCTGAGCGGCGGAACCGCCACCACACACTCAGACGGGCTGAATGAGGGCACGGCCGCACTCAGAGGGGCTGAGTGAGGGGGCCTGGGGTGGACGGGGCACCGCCTGTGCACTCAGAGGCCCCGAATGCCGGGACTGCGAGCCCGAGAGCGCCTCGCAGCGCCGAAGACCCCTCACTCGGGGCCTCTGAGTGCGACCGCACCCTCACTCGGGGCCTCTGAGTGCAGCGATCAGCCCGTCGGACCTTCACGTCGGGCCAGCCCGGCCAGGGCAAGGGCCTCTTGCAGCCCCCGGGTCGTCGGTGCGACCAGCAACAGCGGCAACACCAGCTCGACCTGCGCCGGATCCGCCGTCGGCAGGGCACAGCTCACCAGCCGCCCGTCCCTCAGGACCGTCGGCAGCGCCTGGCACAGCTGGGCCGCCAGCTCTCTCAGCGAAGACGCCCCCGACCGTCGCAGCGCGGCCGGACCGACCAGCGACCAGCACCCGACACACCCCGGCGCCACACGCCGCCGGAGGTCCAGAGCCAGTCGGCCAAAGGTCACCCTGGGATTGACCTCGACCAGCGGCTGCAGCCGCAGACCGTCTGCGGACCGGTAGAAGAACCCGTCGACGCCGACAGCCCTCGCCGGCGAGAGCACCGCTGCCAGCCGACGACCGACCGCCGCCACCCACCTGGGGTCCCGGCCGTCCGCTGTCCAGGCCCTGGCCAGTGCCACGGACAGCCCGGCGTTGGGCGGCTCCAGGGCCGCCCCCAGGAACCGTCCCGTGCCATCGGTCTCGAAGCGCACGACCCCCACGAGCCCCCCAGCGTCCAGCTGGAAGCTCAGATCCATCACCCGGTCCAGCCAGGGCTCGATGCGCAGGGGCCCGTCGACCAGCGCCCGCTCGAGCCACCGGCGCTGCCCGGGTTCCAGCTGGGCCTCGAAGAGCCGCAGCTGCCCCCGTCCCGACGTGCCCACCGGACGCTTGAGCACGACCCGCGGGAACCCGGCGTCTCGAAACCGGCCGACCGCAGCCTCGACCGCCGACAGCGACGTGGCCCCGACCGGCAGGGCGGCCCGCTCGATCAGCCGCTCGGCCGGCCCCAGCTCGCTGAGCACCTGTCGCAGCAGCTCCCCGTCCGCCACCTTGTTCGGCACCTGGCCGATCGTGATCGGACCCCAGGGGGCCATCACCCGGGCCGCCTGGGCCGTCGCTGCCCAGGGCCGCACGGCCCGCACCGGCCCACCGTCCGGTCCGTCCCCGATCACCCGCAGAGCCGGCACAGCGAAGCCCGCCGCAGACACCTGCTCGAGCCAGCGCGGCCCGGGCCGACGCGACACCAGCACCACGTCATCCGGCGACGCCCGCAACACCGCCGTCGGCTCCAGGTCCCGCATCCAGGCCAGCGCCCGGGCGCCCTCTCCCGCTTCCGCCGGCGGGTTCAGCCAGTGCACGTCGGCCGCCCGCCCGCGACTGGCGCCAAAGGCCCGCACCCGCTGGATGAAGTCATCGCTCAGCCCCGCCTGTTGCCGCGGCGCCACCGCGAACCCGGGCCCCCGCGCCCGACGGGGCGTGAGCGGCGCCGGCAGCGCAGCCACGTATGCGTCGAAGCGATCCCCCTCGCCCCGGAACCGGTCGAACCAGGTCAAGCCCCGGGCGACGTGGCGGATCTCGTCGGCGAGCACCCGCCGAAGAATCCGCCCCGACGCCGCGTCTCCCGCAGCGTCGAACGCCACGGCGAAGTGTCCGGCAAAGTCCAGGTTGGCCTGCTCCAGGGTCAGCCCCATGGCCGCACAGAACCCCGCCGGCGTGTCCACCGGCGCCAGGGTGTCCCAGAAAAAGGCCGACAGGGCCCGCGACCCAAAGGACTCCCCCAGCTCGGCTATGCGGTCCACGTAGAGCTGGAGGTGCTGCTGCTCCTCCTGGAGGGTGAGGGCCAGCTCGGCCCGGAACGCCGGATCCGCTTCGGGCCAGCGCAAGAGCGCCAGGGCCATCAGCTCGATGGCCAGCAGCTCGTGGTTCGCAAAGGCATGCAGCGCCGTCACCGCCGCCGCCGGCTCCCCCAGCTGCGCCGCCCCCGGGAACGGCGGGCGCTCAGCGCTGCGCAGGGGAAGCGTCGCCGGACGACCCGGCACCGCAGGCACGGCCCCCCTGCGCCGATCCCCATCGGTCAGCAGCTCCGGCGCGAAGAGCTTGTCCTGGAGCGAGGCCCCCAGCAGGACCCGCTCGGCAAACGCTCGGAGCTCCACGCCTTAGAGCGCGCCCGGGTTGTCCGCGGCGCAGACCGAACCGCCACAGAGGTGCACGATCACCCCCGGGTCGTCGGCCTCCAAGAACCGCAGGGTCTGGGCCGTCGTGCCGTCCCAGAGCCGCGGCGCCCCGTGGGCGCCGGAGACCTCGGCCGGGCGATTCCCGGGGGCCGGGAGCGCCACCTGGGGATCGAACTGCACCAGCGCCGGCCCACTCACCGGCACGCCGCTCTCGATCCCGAACGGCGCCGTCGCAGCCGGCTCCAACAGGGTCGCCCCCATCGCCCGCGCCATCAGCTCGGTGGTCAGGTTGGGCACCTGCTCGTCGCCGACGGACTCCTGCCAGATCAGGGAGCGCCCGACCAGGTCGTCGACCCAGCCCGCCGGATCCGCCACGTCCCAGTAGAGCTGGCTGGCCGAGTACAGCACCTGCCGCGCGGCCGGCGACGCGGTCCCGTCCTCGAGCAGAGGCTCGAAGGTGGTCCAGTGACTCGACCGCTCGAGGAGGGTCGAGAAGGCGCCACCCCCCACATGCAGCACCCCGTGCTGGACGAGGTCGGTGCTCGCCATCAGGACCGCGCCTTCGATGCCGCCCAGGCTGATGCCGTAGTACCGCAGCCCGTCTCGCCGCGGCAGGCCCTCGAAGACCGGATCGTCCAGCAGCTCGCCTTCGGCCAGCAGCCGGGCCAGCGCCACCGTGTTGGCGACCCCCTGGGCCAGCTTGTCACTCAGCTCCGGCAAGCGGCCAAAATCGTTGCCCACCAACACCGGCACCAGGATGTCGGCCTGGGTCAGACCCCGCCACGTGGTGCCCACCACGATGGCCCCTGCCCGATTGGCCAGGTCCGCGACCCGGGACGGATCGTCGTCGGCGCCCAGGTAGTTCTCGGGGTGGCTGAAGATGCCGTGGCCGAAGATCCAGACCGGCACAGTGCCCGGGGCAGCGTCCCGGACCGACTCGGGGAAGTAGACGTACAGCTCGGCGTCGGTCGTGCCCTGCAACGCCGGGATGCCCAGGTCGTCGAGGTCGAATGCGCCGTCGTCCACCAGCCAGTCGTCGGTGGAGAAGCTGCCCTCGAGGGCCTGCCAGGCCCCCTCTGGCAAGCCCTCGGTCCACGTGCGGTCGAAGCGCCAAGAGCCAGGGATCGACACGGTCTCGGTCAGGTGCCGGGTCGGCGCCGTGCCGTCGCCGATGGGGTAGTCCACCGCGACGGCCACGTCGCTCAGCCCGAGCGCCTCCAGCTCCGCGGCAAGGTCCCGGGTGTGGTCCGCGTCGAAGCCCTCGGTCGGCTCGCCAGCCACCGCCGCGGCCCACCAGTCCACCGCCTCCAGCGCCGTTCCGGCCGAAGTGCGTACCGCCGTCGTCACCACCACCGCGACCCGATGACCCACCGGCATCGGGACCAAGGGCCGCACGAGCATCGTCGGGACCTCGGGGTTGTCCGGGTACAGGTCGACCTCGGCGAAGCAGGGCAAGGGCACGCCGTCGGTCAGGTCCCAGAGCTGCACCGAGCCGTCGGTCGCACCCTCGTCGGGCCCCGGCAGCGACGCGCCGTCCAAGGCCGCCTCGAACTGGAACACCGTGGTCTGGACACTGGAGAAGCCGGTCCGCCAGGCCACCCGATCCGTGTCGACCGGCGTGCCGTCCCATGGCGTCTCGAAGTCGTCCGGCGACAGCGCCAGGTGTCCGTCGACCACGTAGCCAGCGTCGGGAAAGGGCAAGGTCCCGCTGCGCACGACCGTGTCGGACGAGCCGGAGCAGGCCAGGAGCAAGGAGAGCACGGGGGTCACTGGGCCTCCGGGAGCGAGGCTTCGAGGTAGCACGCCGCTGGGTGTGACCGCCGCTGGAGACATAAGATCCGTGTCATGCGCACCCCCGAGCAGTACCTCCAGAGCCTGCGCGACCGCGACCTGGCCCTGTGGGTCGACGGCGAGCGGGTCGCCGACCCTATCGAACACCCCAAGGTCCGCCCCGCCATCAACGCGGTCGCCATGACCTATACCCTGGCCCACGAGCCCGAGTGGCGAGACCTGGCCACCGCGCGGTCCGACGTGATCGGCGGTCCGGTGAACCGCTTCACCCACCTGTTCCGGGCCCCCCAGGACTTGGTCGACAAGCTGCGCCTCCAGCGGGAGCTCGGCCGCCGCACTGGCACCTGCTTCCAGCGCTGCGTCGGCCTGGACGGCCTCAACGCCCTGTTCATCGCCACCCACGCCGCGGGTCCGGTCCCCCATGCCAGGTTCCTGGCCTGGCTCGAGGGCGTGCAGCGACGAGACGAGGTGATCTGCGGCGCCATGACCGACCCCAAGGGCGACCGCAGCAAGCGCCCGGTCGCCCAGCCCGACAGCTTCACCCGCATCGTCGAGCGACGGCCCGACGGGGTGGTGCTCCGCGGCGCCAAGCTCCACCAGACCGGTGCCGCCAACAGCCACCAGATCCTGGTGCTGCCCGGCCAGGGGCTCCGAGCGGGCGAGGAGGACTTCGCCCTGGCCGCGGCCGTGCCCGTCGACGCCCCCGGCGTGCTGATGGTGCTGGGCCGCCAGCCCTCGGACGGCCGCAAGGGCACGATCGACGCCGGCAATGCACGGTTCGGGGGGCAGGAGGTCGTGGTGCTCTTCGACGACGTCTTCGTGCCCAGCGAGCGCGTGTTCCTGGACGGAAACCTGGCCGCATGCGGGTTGTTCCTGGACGCCTTCAGCGGGTATCACCGGGCCAGCTACGGCGGCTGCAAGCCCGGCAACCTGGACGTGCTCGTCGGCGCCGTGACCGCCCTGACCCAACAGACCGGGGTCCGGGACAAGGCGGCGGTCCGGGACAAGCTGGTTGAGATGGTCCACCTGACCGAGACCGTGCACGGCCTCGGACTCGCAGCGAGCCACCAGAGCGAGCGGGATCCGTCGGGGGTGTGGCGGGTGGATCGCGTGCTGGCCAACGTCTGCAAGCACCACGTGACCCGTCTGCCCTATGCCATCGGACGCCTGGCAGAAGACCTGGCCGGGGGCCTCCTGGCGACCCTGCCGTCCCTGGCAGACCTGGATCATCCGCGTCTGGGCCCCCTGCTACGACAGGCCGTCGGAGGCCGCGACCGGGCCCAGCTGCTCCGGCTGGTGGAGTGGTTCACCTATGGCGCAGGCGCCGTGCCTCTGCGCATCGAGTGCATGCACGGCGCTGGCTCCCCCGCAGCCCAGCGGATCGTGCTGGAGCGCCACACGGACTGGGCCCACCGTGTGGCCCTTGCCCGGGACCTGGCGGGACTGGAGGACTGAACCGCGCGCGGTCCCAGCGCGAGATAGGCGCTCCCATGGGACTTCGCGACAAGCTCAAGTCGGTCAAGCGCTTCCTCCAGGACCCCCAGGGCTGGACCGAGAGCCACGGCAGCCACATGAACGCCGAGTACGCCAAGTACGGCACCCCCAAGGACGCCACCGAAGTGCACGAGCAGCCCCGGCCCCAGGAGCCCCAGGAGCCCCAGGAGCCCCAGGATGACTGACCCCGCGCCATGAGCCCCCTGGACGCCAAGGACGGGCAGCTGTTCGAGCTGCACTCAGCCCCCGTCGGGGCTCTGCTGTCCCAGATGGGGCTCGACCGCGGCGCACTGGACGGCCAGGTCGCCCTCGTCACCGGTGGTGCCCGCGGCATCGGCCGCCAGGCCGCGCTAGGCCTGGCCGCCCTGGGGGCTCGGGTCGCGATCGTCGACAAGCGCTCCCAGGGGCAAGAGACGGCGGCATTGATCCGTGGCGCCGGGGGCCAGGCCCTCTTTGTCGAAGGCAACATCTGCCTTCCCGGTGTGCTGGACCAGGTCCACCACGCCACCACCCGGACCTGGGGTCCGGTCGACGTCCTGTTGAACAACGCCGTCGAGTTCCAGGTGCGTTCGGTCACCGAGACCACCCTCGAGGACTGGGACTACACCCTGGGCACGAACCTGAGAGCTTCGCTGGTGGGGATCCAGGCAGTGCTGCCGGGCATGCTCGAGCGCCGAAGGGGCGTGGTGGTGAACATGGTGGCGCCGGGGGGCATCGCGTACGCCGCTGACATGTCCGCCTCCAAGGCGGCGCTCCGCTCACTCGTGGTGTCGCTGGCCGCAGAGCTCGGCGTCGACAGCGGGGTGTCCGTGCTGGGCTTCCTGCCGCCCCTGGTGGCGACGGAGCTCGTCGCCGAGGTCTTTCCCCGCTACGCCGAGCGCTTGGGCGTGACCTTCCACGACTACGTGCGAGAGACCCGGCCCAACCCGGGCTATCCCGGGCTGATGCCCGTGCCGCACTGCGCAGCGGGGCTGGTGCACGCGATCGTGCACGGCCAGGACCACCACGGCCTGGTGGTGGACCCCTTCCTGCCCCTTCGCGACACCGGACTGGTGCCCGAGCTCGACCGGGTTCCCCCCAGGCTCGACCTGGGCACGGCAAACCTGACCCGCCTGCGGGACGAGGTCCGCAGTGTGCGGGCCCTGAACGAGGGCCTGGACCGTCAGGTCCAGCAGAAGGACCGGGCGCTCCGGCGCATGGCGGCCGTGGTCGAGACCACCACCGACGCCATCATCACCACGGATCTGGCCGGCCTCGTCGTCAGCTGCAATCCCGCTGCAGAGGCTCTGTTCGGCTACACCTCCGCCGAGTTGATCGGGCAGCACATCTCCATCATGAGCACCGGGCCCACGAGCCCCGAGCAGCAGCGCCTGTTCGCCACCCTGCTGAGCGGCGGCCGCCTGCCACCTGTCGACACCGAGCGCCGGCACAAGGACGGCTCGCTGATCCCGGTGAGCATGCTGCTGTCGTCTCTCCGAGACGAGGGCGGTCGCATCGTGGGCACGTCGGGCATCATCCGCGACATCCGTGACCGCAAGCTGGCCGAGGCCGAGCTCCAGGCGACCCAGGAGCAGCTCCACCACGCCGATCGGCTGGCGGCCATGGGGCGGCTGGCCGGTGGCATCGCCCACGACTTCAACAACATGCTCACGGTCATCCTGGGTTGCGTCGACTCGGTCCTGGACGAGCTCGGTCCGGACCACCCCAGTGCGGAAGAACTCCAGGACGCCCAGACAGCAGCCATGAGCACCCGGAGCCTGACCCGCCAGCTCCTGACCTTCAGCCGCCGCCAGCCCGCCCGTCCCGAGGTCCTGTGCCTGGGACAGGTCCTGCGCGACCTGCAGCGACTGCTGGGCCGCACCCTGGGCGAGGACGTCTTCATCGCCCTCGAAGGCACCCAGACCCCTCATCCCATCGAGATGGATCGCTCCCAGCTGGAGCAAGTGCTGCTGAACCTGGCGGTGAACGCCCGCGAGGCCATGCCCACGGGGGGCCGACTGACCTTTCGGCTCTCCGAGTTCACGGCACCCCAGGCCTCCTCTGGCGGCCTGCCCGCGGGCCCAACCGTGCAACTCGACGTCCAGGACGACGGCGTCGGCATGGATGCCGAGACGGCGGATCGGGTCTTCGAGCCCTTCTTCACGACCCGGAGTGCGCAGAAGGGGAGCGGCATGGGGCTGGCCCTGGTCTACGGCATCGTGCACGGACACGACGGCGAGATCGGGCTGGTCAGCGAGCCGGGTCGCGGCACGACCTTCACCCTGCGTCTGCCCCGCTCCAAGCGCTCGCCGTCGTCGCAGCCCGTGCCCGCTCGCCCGCGGGATCGGACCACTGCAGCGGCCGGGGTGCTGGTGGTCGAAGACGACCCCCTGGTCCGCCGCACCGCTTGCCGGCTGCTGCGTCGTCGGGGCCTGACCGTGCTCGATGCCCCAGACGGCGAGCAGGCCCTGGCCCTGCTGACGCAACGAGCCGACGAGATCTCGGTCGTGCTGACCGACGTGGTCATGCCCGGCATGTCCGGCCCGGAGTTCGCCGAGCGCATCGCCGCCGAGCACCCCCACGTGCGGGTCCACTTCATGTCCGGCCACGCCGACGACCACCGGCTCCGGGCCCAGGTGACCCAAGGCGCCCAGGTGCTGGAGAAGCCCTTCAACGAACAGGGCCTGCTCGACCTGATCACCCGGGCCCTGGGCTCGGGCTGACCGGCGCGGCTCAGCTCAGTACATCACGCTCGCCCAGATCTTCTTGGCCGCGAACAGCTCCACCGCGTCGGAGTCGAGCCGACCGCGGCCGGCCTCCTCGCGCAGGATGAACAGCGCCCGCCGGGGCCCCATGCCCGACTTGTAGGGCCGATCGCCCGCCGTCAGCGCGTCGAAGATGTCCGAGATGGTCATGAGCTTGGCCCCGAAGGGGATCTCGTCGTCGATCAGCCCCAGCGGGTAGCCCGAGCCATCGAGCTTCTCGTGGTGGGCAAAGGCGATCTCGGGCACCCGCCGCAGGTTCTCGGTCCAGGGAATGACCTTGAGGAAGTTGTAGGTGTGCTCCACGTGGCGCTGGATCTCCAGCCGTTCCTCGGGATCCAGCGACCCGCCGGGGATGCACAGCCGATTGATCACCTGGGGGGGCACGACCGGCTGCTGGTCCTCTTCGAGGAACCACCGCTCGGCGATGCGCTTGAGGGCGTCGGCTTCGCGGGTGCTGTAGCGGTAGCCGGACTGGTTGAGCCGGCGGATGAGCTGCAGGTCCGCGTCGAGCTGCTGGAGCTTGGTGCCGAGGGGGTACTCGACCATCTCCAGGGACATGGACTCGAGCATCGCCTGCATGCCGGCGATGCGGAAGCGCCACTCGATCTTCTCCAGCTCGTGGGGAAAGAGCTTGTTCGCCTTGAGGAGGATCTCCTCCTTGACCCCGACCTTGCCGAAGTCGTGGAGCAGGGACGCGTACCGCAGCTCCTCGAGCTCTTCGCTGGAGAAGCGGATCCGGTTGAAGGGGCCCTCGGTGCAGTCCTGGCAAGCCCGGGCCAGCGCCACCGTGAGGTCGCTGACCCGCTGGGAGTGCCCCGCAGTCGACGGATCCCGGGCCTCGATGACGCTGACGGCGGCGGTGATGAAGCCGTCGAAGAGCTGGCGGATGTCGGCGTAGAGCCGGTGGTTCTCCAGAGCGACCGCCGCTTGGGACGCGATGCTCGCCACCAGGTTCGCCTGGAGGTCGGTGAATGCCAGCACCCGATCGAAGTCCGCCAGCGGCACCTTGGGCACCGGCTTGCGGTTCACCAGGGCCAGCACGCCGATGACCCGGCCGTCCCGATCGGCCATCGGCGCCACGAGCATGCTCTTGGTCCGGTACCCGCTCTGCTCGTCGAAGCGCAGGTTGGGGCGGTAGGGCACGCTGCGGGGCAGGCGGTAGACGTCCTCGATGTTGAGCAGCTCGTTGTTGTTGGCCACGAACCCGGCCAGGGAGCTGTCGTCGATGGGAAGGGTGACCCGTGGGGTCGCGAAGCGCACCGTGTCGTTGGCTGCAGACGCGAAGACCAGCCGCCCCCGCTCGACCATGTAGACCGTGCCGCCGTCCGCGGACAGGACCTCCATGGAGCGGGTGAGGATCTCTCGGAGCAGCGCGTCTCGCTCGGTGATGTGGGACAGGGCCAGGCCGATCTCGTTGAGCAGACGGACCGTCTGGTCCTTTTGCTTGACGCTCGCCTCGAGCGCGGCGGTGTGGACCAGGTTCGACAGGCTGCGGGTGAGCCGATGACCCACGTCGTCTGGCCGGATCACGTCGAAGCAGTCGAGCTTGGTGTTGTCGGAGATGGCGATGGCACGGGGGCCCAGGCCCCGGGTGGCCATCACCCGGGTCAGGTCGGCCACCAGCACTCGGCTGGCCAGATCGGCCGGGGTGGCCGCGTCGATGCTGACCACGTCGACCTTGCACAGCTTGGCAGCTTCGCGCACGGCATCGGCGAAGGGACTGTCCGGCGGATGCAGAGCCACCTCGATCCGCGGGATGTCGCGGACCTCTTCCAGGCCGAGGTCGGGGGCTTCGATGCGCAGACGGGCTCCTGAGGGGTTCCTCGGACCCCGACCCGGAAGCTGGAGTCTACCTGACCGACAGAATTCGGATCTGTCTACTCCCCACGGTAGTCCACGTATTGCTTCTGCTCGACGAGTTCGGAACCCAGCGCGTCGTTCACCGCGCGCTTGAGCGCCGCCCGGGTGTCGTTCAACAGGTAGACAGCCCGGGCCCTGGCGATGAAGTGGGGCCCGAAGTCCCGGGCTGCCTCGTGGCGTCGCAGGTGGTCCTCGACGTCCCAGAGCCGCGCGTTGACGGCATGGAGCTCGTCGAACCAGGGCAGCTCGGGGTGGCCCGCGTCGGCCCACCGCTGCTCCAACAGCTGGAGCTCGGACCGGACCGCCTCCTGGGCGACCGGGTCCTCCAGGCGTGCGGCCTTGATGCGCAGGATGGTGATCTTGTCGACCACCTCTCCCAGGGCGACGGGGATCTCCACGGTCCAGGCTACCGGGGGATCATCGGCGTCATGACCAGCTCGGGCACGGCGTAGCTGCCGGGCGTGCCCAGCACCTGGATCACCGAGCGGGCCACGTCGTCGGGCTTCATGAAGTCCCGCTCGGGATCGATGTGATCGGGGAAGGGGTAGAAGTCCATCTCCCGCCAGAAGGGGGTGTCGATCCCGCCCGGGGCCACGTGGGTGACCTTGACCCCGTAGCGCTCGGCCTCGAGCCTCAGGGTACCGGTGAAGCCCGTGACCGCCCACTTACTGGCGTTGTAAACCGCTTCGTTGGGCAGGTGGAGCTTGCCGGCCACCGAGCCGATGTTCACGATGTGGCCGGACCGCTGCTCCTTCATGTGCCGCAGGGCGGCCTGGGAGCCGTAGATGACGCCCTTGACGTTGGTGTCGATCAGCTCGTCGACCGCGGTGCTGTCCAGGGACTCCACCGGGCCGTAGATGGCCAGGCCGGCGTTGTTGATCATCACGTCCAGCCGACCGAACTCGGTCAGGGCCACGCTGACCAGGGCGTCGACCTCGGACGCGATGCGCACATCGGTCTGCAGGTGGAGCGCGTCCTTGCAGCGGCCGGCGACGGCCTCGAGGTCCGGCAGGGTCCGGGCCCCCAGGACCAGGCGGGCGCCAGCGGCGTCGCAGGCCCGCGCCAGGGACTCGCCGAGACCCCGGCTTGCTCCAGTGATGCAGACGACCTTGTCCAACAGGCTGCTCATGACCGACTCCGACGGGCGGGAGAGGCTGGGGTATCTTGGCCCTCGTGCACAGGCTCGCGACGGTCGCTCTGTTGGCTCTCGGTGTGGGGTGCGTCTACGGGTTGAGCGACCTGGCGCTCGAGGACGACGACACCGAGCCGGATCGCCCGACCCCGGGCACGACGACGTCCGAGGACTCCGGTGGCTGGGTCAGCTTCGACACCGCAGACACCCAGAGCAGCGGGGACACCGATGACACCGAGACCGACACCACACCGGACACGAGCACCACGCCCGGCACGAACAAGCCGGTCATCGAGACCTGGACCGCCACCGAGCAGTCGACCGACGTGCGCTTCGACTTCAAGGTGGTCGACCCCGACGGCGACATGGAGGGCGGCTGGGCGACCATCGAGGTGGGCGCCACCAGCCAGACCTATCGGTGGTCTGCCGACCTGGACATGACGTCGAACGTCAAGGGCAGCACCACCTGGCTGCTCGAGGACTTCACCCCCGAGGACACGGTCACGGTGAAGCTCAAGGTCGAGGACATCACGGCCCGCAAGGACAGCGCGTCCCTGAGCTTCACCCGCGCCACGCCGCTCTACACCGCGAGCGAGATCGGCGACGACCTGAACAGCGTCGTCGACCTGGGCCAGATCGCCGTGCCGTCCGAGATCAACGGCACGATCTGGGGCTGCGGCAACGCTGGGGGTGGCTACAGCGCCGACTCCGACATGGTGCGCTTCACGGTGGCCGACACCCGGGAGTATCAGCTGGCGCTGAGCTGGAGCGACGGCGGGGTCTCCGACCTGGACCTGTACCTGCTCAGCAACTCGAACAGCGAGCTGGACCGGTCCACCACCATCTTCCACCCGGAGAAGATCCGCTACACCCTGAGCGCTGGCACCAACTACCGCGTGTTCGTGGGCTGCTGGAGCGGCACCAGCGGTTCCTGGACGGTGCGGATCACGGCGCCGTGACCCGGGGTTAGGGCGGTGGCATGACCACCACTGCACTCGTCCTGGCAGCCGGCAAGGGCACGCGCATGCGTGCAACCCTGGCCAAGGTGCTCCACCCACTGGCCGGTCGACCGATGCTCAGCTGGGTCCTGGCCGCGGTCCAGCAGACCGGTGCCACGCCTGTGGTGGTGGTGGGTCACCAGCGGGACCAGGTCTGCGCCGCGCTCCCCGCCGGGGTCGCCACCGCGGTCCAGGACCCCCAGGAAGGCACAGGTCACGCGGTCCAGGTGGCTGCAGACGAGCTGCCCCGAGAGGGGGTGCTGCTGGTGGTGTGCGGGGACACGCCGCTCTTACGCGGCGAGACACTGAAGGCACTGCTGGACGGCCACGGCGACGGTCTGTGCACCGTGCTGACCGCGTCGATCCCCGCCGCGGACGCGCCGACCAGCGGCTACGGCCGGGTGGTGCGCGACCAGGAGGGAACCCCCCAGCGCATCGTCGAGGCTGCCAACGCCACGGCCCAGGAGCGGGCCATTGCCGAGATCAACACCGGCGTGTACGCGTTCGACGCCGCGTGGCTGCTGGACCAGGTCGTGCCGAACCTGGTCCGCCACCCCCCCAAGGGCGAGCGCTACCTGACCGACGCGGTCGAGGCCGCTGCCCGGGCCGGGGGCCTACAAGCGGTGCACCACCACGACCTGACCGAGACCATGGGCGTCAACGACCGGGCTGCGCTGGCGGTGGCCGAAGCCGCACTCCGGGCCCGGATCAACCACGCCTGGATGCTCGCTGGCGTGACCCTGCAGGACCCGGCCACGACCTATGTGGACGCGGACGCCGTGCTGGCCCAGGACGTGACCCTGGGACCCGGCGTGGTGCTGGCCGGCCGCACCCGGCTGGAGAGCGGGGTCACTGTGGGCGCCTACGCCGTGCTGACCGACACGACCGTCGGGCCGAACAGCCGCATCCTGGCCGGCACCCACTGCGAGGCCGCCGTGGTCGGTCCGGGCTGCCGGGTCGGTCCCGTCGCGCGACTGCGAGAAGGCACGGTGCTCGAGGCTGGCGTGCGTATCGGCAACTTCGTCGAGACCAAAAAAGCGCGGCTCCGGGCCAAGGCCACCGCTGGGCACCTGAGCTACCTGGGCGACTGCGACGTGGGCGAAGACGTCAACATCGGCGCCGGCACCATCACCTGCAACTACGACGGCTTCGCCAAGCACCGCACGGTCATCGGGGACCGCGCCTTCATCGGCAGCAACTCGGCGCTGGTGGCCCCGGTGACGGTCGGCGACGACACGATCGTCGGCGCCGGGAGTGTGATCACCCAGCCGGTGCCGGACCAGACCCTGGCGGTGGGCCGAGGGCGCCAGAAGAACCTGGTGGGCAGGGCGGCCGAGGTGCGGGCGCGGTTGAAGCGGGAGGCGGACGAGGGTTGAGACCAGTCGGGGTCGAACGTCCGGATCCCGAGACCATTCGACCCGAACTGGTGCCTGTCCTGGCCCACGACGCGCTCACAGCACCAGCGACATCACCCGCTCGCCTTCGTGAACCTCTCCCGTGTAGGCGAACCCGACCTTCTCGTAGAACGGCCCCGGGTCCCCCTCCCCGGGCACGTGGGAGAGGCGCACCTGGGTGGCGTCGGGACAGCGCGCCCGGATGGCTTCCAGCAGCGCGGCCATCGCACCCCGCCCGAGCCCGCGACCCTGGTGGGCAGCGTCGATCATGAAGCGCCAGACATAGGGCGGCTCACCGTCCTCGAAGGCCAACATCACGAAGCCGATGGGGAGTTCGTCGGCGTAGATGGCCCGGAACCACGCCACGCCGGGCCAGAAGTGGGCCTGGGCGATGGAGCGAGCATTGGTGGCCACGAAGCCGCCCTGGTGCGCCGCCACCTGGAGCTTCAGCACCGCCCCCAGGGTGTCCCGGGTCACCTCTCTCAGAGTGACGGCCATCCCGCCCTCAGCCTCCGAGCCACATGCGGCCGCAAGGCCGCGCCGCCGGCTGACCGGGGATGTCCTGGGACATGGGCTCCACGTGCACCTGGGTGTGGCGGCGCCGCGGAGCCGGGGTGTCGGGGGTCGGAGCCACCGGCCTGCTGGGCTCTGCGACGCCCAGGTTCACGTGCTCCACCACCCCCAGGCCCTCGCCGGGGACCCGGCGCCGCCAGCTGCCGTGCCAGGCAAAGGAAGAGGCCATGTCCGGCAGTGTACGCGGCGCCGCGAGGCATCATCGCCCCATGGCTGCCCAGGTCGACGCTCTGATCGCCCACCTGACCCGTGCGCTCCGAGAGCGCCTGGTCGCGGTCTACACCTATGGGAGCGGGTTCGCCCGGGGCCCCAAGGCCGCCCAGGTGCGCATGCTCGTGCTCGTCGACGCCCTGGACGCCGCAGTGCTGGATGCGCTGCTCCCGGCCAACGCGGCCGCCCGACGCACGGGCATCCACCTGCGCCTGGACACAGCGGCCCACGTGCTTCGCTGCGCCGACGTGCTGCCCGTGTTTGCCCTGGATCTGCTGGAGACCCGTCGCTTGATCCACGGGACCGACGCCCTGACCATGCTGGCCGTGGACCCGGAGCACCTGGTCCTGCGACTGGAACAGGCCCTGCGGGTCGCCCACCGCCGGCTCCTCCAGGGCTACCTTGACGCCGAAGGCGACGCCGGCATCGCGCGCCACCTCCGGGCCTTGGTCCGGCGGGTGCTGCCGGTGCTGCGCGGACTGGCTCTGGTCCACGGCCTGGAGCTGCCGGACTCCCGCACGCCCCAGGCGACCGTGGCGACGGTCATCGGCCGGATCTGCCCGAGCGATCGGGCCCTCTGGGAGCGGCTGATCCGCTTCGGCGACTTCCTGGACACCCTGGACCACGAGGCGCTGATCGCGCTCTATGGCGACGCACTCGCCGGGTTCGAGCGACTCGTCGTGGCCGTCGACCGGCGGGACTGACCCCGCCACAGCGCCGCCCAATCCGGCACCCGGTCCAGCCCCCGCAGCTCCACGAACATGCGCTCCCACAGGCGCAGCCCCAGCGACGTGGCCAGGATGCTCCACGGCTCCCAGGCCGTGACCGCCGCCGCGTGTCCCAGGCCGTAGCGCTCAGTGTCCGCGGGAAAGGTCGGCAGCACGCCCAACATCCGGGCCCGCCCCCGTCGCAGCCAGGCATCGCTGGCCACCGCGTCCCCCCAGTCCTTGACCCGGAAGAGCACGTCGTCTGGCAGCACGCCACGCCAGGCGTGCCGCAGCAGCAGCTTGCCAGGGCGCAGGGCGCGCTCAGCGGTCCACAGCCGCGGGCTCGGCGTGATCGGAAAGTAGGCCAGGGGCACGACCGAGCGGAAGTGCGCCGGCGAGACCCGCAGGACCCCCAGCTGGCGGGACACGCTCTCGCTCCGGGTCACGTCGATGCACGACAGGCCCCGGGCCAGGGCGTGGACCTGGAGAGCGCGCCCCAGAGGCAGCTCCGCCAGCTCGGGCTCCAGCTGGGCCAGGTCCGGCGCGGTGCCGAGCAAGGGGCCCAGCTCCGCCGGGAAGAAGCGCTGAGCATCCGGGATCAGCCCCCGGTGCTCCAGCAGTCGGACCAGGGGGTAGTAGAGCCTGGGGTGGGGCGGCTCCAGGGCCGGGTGTAGCCTGGCCAGGCGCTCCGGGAGCCGGGAGCCGGTGAAGCGGGAACGCCGCCAGTGGGCCAGCAGCGCCCCGGGCATTGGGGACCGCTCCAGCGCCCAGCCCAGGTCCTGCAGCCCCCCCAGGTGGCTGCCGATGCCGAAGCCGGTCAGATACCGCGAGGCCCCCAGGCGGCGGACTTCGCGCGCCACGGGGACCATGTAGGCCTTGGGCCAGTGCACGGCGCTCTCGGAGCGCCAGACCTGCTCGGGGATCGCCGCCAGGTAGTCGGCCTCGGTCAGCGAGAAGACGTGGTGCTTCGCGATGCCCAGGTGCTCTGCGACCCGGGTGGCCCACCCCAGCTCGGTCCCGTGGGTGGGGTCGTCGAACGCATAGGTGACCGCCCGCACCTGGTCCGCGCCAAAGGCCTCTACGGCCGCGGCAGCGACCGCGCTGGAGTCGATGCCGCCGGACAAGGCGACGGTCACCGGGCGCTCCCGGCCGGCGCCGGCCACGACGGCTTCGGTCAAGCGCTGTCGGAAGACCCGGCCCAGCTCCTCGGGGGAACCGGCGGGGGAACACAGCCCCTCGAGGCCCAGCCACCGCGGCCTGGTCACCTGATCCCCGACCTGGAGCAGGTGGCCACAGGGGACCTCGTCGATGCCCTGGTGCAGCGTGCCCGTGCCGAACAAGGTCACGCCGGTCAGCAAGACGTCGTCGACCACGTCCAGGCGCAGCGCCCCATCCACCCCAGGGTGACGCAGCAGGGGCCGGACCGAAGTGCCGAACAGCAGGGTGTCCCCCACCCTCGCCCAGTACAGCCGCTCGCCCCCCGAGAGCCCGCGGATCAGGGTCAGGGGCCGCCCGGGGGCGCTCCAGGCGGCGCTGTGGTGGCCCTCGAGCAGCGCGTCCGGGTCCTGGTCCCACGCCGCCAGGCTCCGCTCCGTGATCAGGCCCTGCCAGACCAGGCGGCGGTCGCCGCGAGCGCGCAGCTTCGCCCCTGGCGTCCACAGGGCCAGGCGGCGACCCACCCGCAAATCCGGTGTGCCCCACGCCGCCTGGACCTCGCGGTCGGTGAGCGACCAGGCCCCGAACATCAGCCGCCTCCAGAGTAGCCGGAGGAGCTGCGCACGGGCTGGATGTACTTCAGGTAGAGCAGCGCCTCGGCCGCCGCTCCGGCCAGGGCCGTGTAGTCCCGCGGCCCGGGGGCGACCTCCTCCTCGGGGGGGGCGGCCCCGACCTCGGACGCATGGAGGGCCTTCAGAGGCTCCAGGTAGGCCAGGGCTTGGACCCGAGCGTGCTCGAAGGCCGTGGCGTTGGAGCGCTGGTGACCCAGGGCCTGGGCATTCCAGCCTTGGGAGAGGATCCACAGGGCGCGGGGCTCGCTGCTGAGCTGGCCGACCAGGACCGGTGAGAGCGGGGCGACCTGGACGATCACCGCGAAGCCGCCGGCCAACGCCGTGTCGTCGAGCCCAGCCAACGCCGCCCACAGGTGAGACCAGGCCCGGTCCGGCGCGACGTCCTGCAGGGCCTCCCAGCCCCAGCACACGAACACCCACTCCTCGGCTTCGGCGGCCTGGCGGATCCACGCCTCCAGGGCCGCTGGACTGAGCTTCCGCAGGCCCTTGTAGGACAGCGCGGTGTCCCCGACCCGGAGCGGGAACAACCGCCGGATGCGGTTTCGCAGGGAGTGTGGCTTCAGCGGGTTCTTCAGCGCAAAGACCACGAACACGACCAGCAGCACCGGCGTCGCCGCCAGCAGGATCAGCCCGGGCCCACTGAACATCCAGGCCTCGGCATAGGCCCCGGGCGAGAGCCGCGCCAGCCGATCCGCTCCGGTCTCGGCGTCGACGATCGCGCTGTACTTCACGATCCGGACCGTGTCGCCGTTGCGCTTCTTGAGCTGCTTCCAGTAGTTCCCACGGCCGTCGTGGTGCACGGTCCGGCAGTACTCCTTCGGGTCGTCTGCGCGGATCACACAGATCCGGCTGCCGTCCATGCGCCAGGTGCCCGGCTCCTCTTCGTCGCGGCCGCTCCGCACCTGCACAAAGGTCCCGTCCGCCGAGAACCGCCGCGTGAAGGAGTACCCGTCCTTGGTGTGGTGCCCCTGGACCGACGCCCCGGTCATCAGCTGCTCGACCTGGCCGCCATTGAGGCGTTCGCTGTAGCCACAGCCGACACACACCAGGACGGCCAGGAGACTGAGCATCAGGCGGGACACGTGCGTATGATCGCCCTCGCCGTCGTCTGTGCAACCCACGCCGGCCAGAGGACCCCATGGACCGCACCCCGCACCGTCCCAGCGCCCCCGCGTCGTCCCGCACCACGGGCCGCGCCGAACACACCCTGCGCTGGGTCCTGGCCCACGAGCCCCCCGCGGTCTTCGAGGACGCGGCCCAGGCGTTCGTGGCGTGCGTCAGGGAGCGGTCGGACGGCGACCTGGCGGTCGAGCTCCTGGGGGCCCAGGACTTCGTCGACGCCACGGGCGCCACCCACCTGTCCCGCTCGGAGCTGGTCCGGGGGCTTCAGCGGGGCGACGTGGAGATGGCCCACTGCTACGTCTCGGCCCTGGGGGCCTGGTCTCCCGCGCTCTGGGCCCTGGAGCTGCCGTACCTCTTCGACGACTACGCCCACGCCGAGCGGGTGCTGGACGGACCGGTCGGCGCGGCGCTGCTCGAGGGCCTGCGACCCCAGGGCCTGCGAGGACTGGCGTTCGCCTACAGCGGCGGCTTCCGCATCGTGCCGACCGCGGGCCACGCCCTGAGAACCCCCCAGGACTTCGCCGGGCTGACCCTGCGCACGTCCGGCAACCCGGTGCCCGAGGCGTTCTATGAGGGCTTGGGGGCTCGGGCCGTCGGCGCCGAGCTCGAAGCCATTCCCGAGCTCGCCCGGGCCGGTCGCATCGACGGCTGTGAGCTCACCTGGGTCCGCTACCTGGCCGCCGGCCTGGACCGGGTGTTCGACACCGTCAATGAGACTGGCCACAGCCTGTTCACCACCACCACCGTCGTGAACGAGCGCTGGTTCCAGGGCCTGCCGGACCGCCACCAGGCCACCCTGCACGACGCGGCCCAGGAGGCCTGTCGGCTGGAGCGCCAGGTCTCGATCCGGGAAGAGGCGAGCACGCGGGCCGCGTGCGAGGCGCGCGGACTGCGGGTGGTTCCCATGGACCCGTCCGCCGCATCGGCCCTGGCCGACCACGGTCGCCGGGTTCGGAATGCGCTGACCCCGCGCTTTGGCGCCGACCTGGTCGCCGACATCCGCGCCCAGTCCCTTGCCCCCTGAGCCACGCAGGCCAGGGCCGAACGCGACACCGGCCGCGCAGGTCCAGGTTGAACGCGACAGTTCAGCCCCCTGGGCCCGCCCAGAGCCCTGAATCCGATCGTCTGCCTCGCTCTCTGGCGAGAACGGCACCCGATCTGTCGCGTTCGGGGGGGCCCTGCGCGTTTGGTGTCGCGTCCGACCCCCACCTGCGTCCCATGCCGAGCCCGTGAAACCCAGCGGACACGCAGGCATAGAGGGACCAGCCTCCCGGAGTCCTGTCATGCGTCTCGTCAGCCTCTTCGCGATCGTCTTCGCGGTGGCCTGCGGCGGAGACGACAGCACCACGTCCGACACCGGCACCGCAGCCACCGACGACACCGCAGCGACCTCGGCCCAGGACGACACCGCCACCATCGACTCCCAGGACAGCGCTGACACCCAGGACACAGTCGACACAGCGGACACCACCGACACCGTCGACACCGGCCCCTTCGACCTGGACGGCGACGGCTACACTCCGGCCGACGGCGACTGCGACGACGACGACGCCAGCATCTACCCCGGAGCACCCGAGACCTGGTACGACGGCGTCGACAGCGACTGCGCCGAAGACGACGACCACGACGCAGACGCAGACGGCGACCCGGTCGACACGGACTGCGACGACGCGGACCCGGCCGTCGGTCCGAGCGCCAGCGAGGTCTGGTACGACGGCACCGACCAGGACTGCGACGGCAACGACACCGACCAGGACGGCGACGCCCACGACGCCGAGGGCGTGGGCGGCGACGACTGCGACGACACGGACAGCAGCGTCTACCCGGGGGCGGCGGAGACCGCGTACGACGGCGTCGACCAGAACTGCGACCCCACCGACGAGTACGACGCCGACGCCGACGGCCACGACTCCGACGACCACGCCGGCGACGACTGCGACGACGACGACAGCAGCGTCTACCCCGGGGCGACCGACACCTGGTACGACGGCATCGACAGCGACTGCGGCGGCAACGACGACTACGACGCCGACGGCGACGGCGTGGCCAGCGACGCCTACACCGGCACCGACTGCGACGACACCGACAACAGCATCTACCCGGGGGCGTCGGAGACCTGGTACGACGGGGTCGACAGCGACTGTGCGGGCGACAGCGACTACGACTACGACGGCGACGGCCACGACAGCCCCGCGGGCGGCGGCGACGACTGCGACGACAGCGACGCCAGCGTGAACCCGGACGCCACCGAGATCGACGGCGACGAGATCGACAACGACTGCGACGGCGTGGCCGACATCCCCACCCCTGACGACGCCGACGGCGACGGGGTCGACGGTCCCCACGTGGGCGGCGCGGACTGCGACGACAGCGACGCCAACATCTACCCCGGGGCCAGCGACACCTGGTACGACGGCGTCGACTCGGACTGCGCTGGCGACAGCGACTACGACGCTGACGGCGATGGCGCCGACAGCGACAGCTTCTCCGGCGGCACCGACTGCGACGACACCGACAGCAGCGTGTTCCCCGGGGCCAGCGACACCTGGTACGACGGGATCGACAGCGACTGCGGCGGCGAAGACGACTACGACGCCGACGGCGACGGCGTCGCCAGCGACGTCTACACGGGCACCGACTGCGACGACAGCGACAGCACCATCTACCCGGGCGCGAGCGAGACCTGGTATGACGGGGTCGACAGCGACTGTGGTGCGGACAGCGACTACGACGCCGACGGCGATGGCCACGACAGCGCCGATCACAGCGGCGACGACTGCGACGACACCAGCGCGACCATCAGTCCCAGCGCCACGGAGACCTGGTACGACGGTCTGGACAGCGACTGCGGCGGGGACAGCGACTACGACGCCGACGGCGACGGCCACGACAGCGCCGACTACACCGGCACCGACTGCGACGACAGCGCCGACGCCGTCTTCCCCGGCGCATCCGACACCTGGTACGACGGGGTCGACAGCGACTGCTCCGGGGGCTCGGACTACGACGCCGACGGCGACGGCCACGACAGCGACGGCTACAGCGGGGACGACTGCGACGACACGGACGCGTCGATCTCCCCGTCAGCGGTCGAGGTCGACGGCGACGGCATCGACAGCGACTGCGACGGCGACGACGACGCGTCGCTGTGCGGCAGCACGACCGTCGGCACGAACATCGGCGAGTGCGGCGAGGACTTCGAGCTCCAGGACCACACCGGCGCCTGGGATGCCCTGTGGAACTACTACGGCGACGTGATCCTGCTGGACCTGTCCGCCGGGTGGTGACCGACCTGTCAGTCCCGGGCCGGTGACTTGCAGACTCTCCACGACGACTACAGCGCTTCAGGCCTCACCGTCATCACGGTGTTGTACGAGGACGCGTCTCACAACCCCGCAGACGTGGCCTTTGCCGCCACCTGGGTCAGCACCTATGGCCTGACCCACCCGGTGCTCGCCGACCCGACCTATGAGGCCTATGGGCTCTACTTCCAGGGCAGCCAGCCGAGCTACGTGGTCTTCGACCGGGACATGGTGATCCAGTACACCGGCAAGGGCACAGCGATCAGCACGCTGGAGTCCGAGGTGAACAAGCACCTCTGACCGGCCGGGTCACCGAAGATGACCGGCCCTGGCTCGCCCACGACCGCCCTGCCGCTGCGCCTGTGCTTCGACGTGACGCGAGCCACGACTTCAGCACAGTCACAACAGCAGGACGGACGATTGCGTCGCCATCCTCCGATCAACATCGGTGACCCGGCCGATGAGGCGCTGAGGGTACGGTGCCGACATGTTGCTGTTGGCGCTGCTGGCCTGCCCGATCTCCCAGGACACCGACACAGCGCTCCCTCCGGTCAAGCCCGAGGAGTGCAGCGGCCTGGTCGACGAAGACGAGGACGGCCTGGTCGACTGCAAGGATCCGGACTGCGACGGCGAGTGCCCGGAGACCTGCGACGACGGCCGCGACAACGACCTCGACAGCGACATCGACTGCGCCGACGAGGACTGTGTCGGGGAGCCCGAGTGCCTGGAGGACTGCGCCGACGCCGCGGACAACGACCTGGACGGCGACACCGATTGCGCCGACCAGGACTGCGTCGGGGCGCCCGAGTGCCTGGAAGACTGCGACGACGACGTGGACAACGACCTGGACGGCTACGTCGACTGCCTGGACGACGGGGACTGCTACGCCTCCAAGGACTGCATCGAGGTATGCGACGACGGCGTCGACAACGACGACGACGGGGACCTGGACTGCGACGACTCCGAGTGCCGGGTCCACCCGAGCTGTCCAGAGATCTGCGACGACGGCGCCGACAACGACGACGACGGCCTGTTGGACTGCGAAGACGCCGACTGCCTGGCCGATCCGACCTGCATCGAGACCTGCGACGACGGGGTCGACGACGACCAGGACGGGCTGGCGGACTGCGAAGACGACGACTGCTGGGCCACCCTGGACTGCCCTCTGGTGACCAGCACGGCGACCGGCGGCGTGCTGAACGTGCTCTCGGCGTTCTTCACCGCCGAGGAACGGTCCTGCTACGGGGGGCGGTGGTACCTGGACTACGAGACCACCCGGGTCTCCGGCACGTCGATCACCGGCTCGGCGGTGGTGGACTCGGGGAGCGCATCGCGGACCTGTGACTGGTTCGTGGGCTTCGTCCAGGACGGGAACTACCAGTCCCTGGTCCGGTCCGGGTTCGAGACCACTGGGGCCTGCGCGGATCTGCCGTCGTCGGCACTGCTGCCCGCCCACTTGTCCCTCAAGGACCTGTCCCACGTCAACGGCCGGGGCCCTCTGGGCTGGCAGCCCTGGTACGCCGCCCTCCTCACCTGGACCCGGCCGCTGTCCGGAGGGGGCGGCAAGGGCGCCGACTGCACCTACCAGACGACCTATGGCAAGACGGTCACCTGGGGCTACGAGTTCGACGTGTCGTCGTGGGCCCGGACCGACGCGCGCGGGGTGTTGGTCGAGGGCTCGCCGATGCAGCACCCCTGACGGAGCCTGTCACCCGAACTCGCACACGTAGCGGAAGCTGGAGGCGCACGGCTCGTCGTTCCAGGTGGTGTCCGGGTGGAAGCGGTTGAGCTGCACGCAGTCCTCGTCGCCACCGGAGTCGTTGGGCTCCCCAGACGCCCAGTTCGTGTACGTCACGCTCTCGCCCCCGTCCCAGGCCCAGGTCCCCTCGGAGCTCTGATCGTTGAGGCCGATCCACCACTTTTCGGTGGAGTAGCTGTCGACCGCCGCATCGACCCAGTCGTTCTCGGTGCTGTCGGCGATGGAGACCAGGTGGTAGCCATAGGTGGCACAGGCGCTGCTGGCGCTGTTCCAGTCCAGTGCCGTCTCGCAGAACAGGTAGGGGCGGTCTCCGTCGTGCTCGACCGCGCAGGGACAGGTGCCGGTGTCGTCGGCCAGGCCGGAGCAGTCGTTGTCCGCGCCATCACAGCTGTCGGTCGCGCCCGGGTTCACGGCGCTGTCGCCGTCGTCACAGTCGGTGGGGTCGCTGACCCGCCCGGTCGGCGTGCCGCAGTCGGCCACCGAGTCGGTGCTGTCGCCGTAGCCGTCCCCGTCGGCGTCGGCGTACCAGTCCGTGGCGTCCGTGGCGTCTTCGTCGACCACGGTGTCGCAGTCCTGGTCGGCCCCGTCACAGCGCTCTGAGGCCCCCGGGTATGCGGTCGCGTCGGTGTCGTCGCAGTCCGAGCTGTCGCTGGTGGCGCCGGTCGGGGCCTCGCAGGCCGTGGTGGTGTTCCCGGCATCGCCATAGCCGTCGCCGTCCTTGTCGCCATACCAGGTGGCCGCGTCGGTGGCGGACTGGTCCGTGGTGCCGTCGCAGTCGTTGTCCAGGCCGTCACAGACTTCGGTCCCGCCGGGAAGCGCCAGGGCCGAGCTGTCATCGCAGTCGTCGGCGTTGGCCACCGAGCCGGTCGGCGCCTCGCAGGACACCGTGCTCGCGCTCGGGTCGCCGTGGCCGTCCCCGTCGCTGTCGGCGTACCAGGTGCTCGGGTCGGTCACCCCCGGGTCGTCGTCGTCGACCAGGCCATCGCAGTCCTCGTCGTCCCCGTCGCAGACCTCGGCTGCGCCGGGGTTCACGCCGGCATCCGAGTCGTCGCAGTCCGTGCTGTCCGCGACAGCCCCGCTGGGCGCCTCGCAGGCCAGCTGGGCGCTGGTGGCGTTGCCATAGCCATCGCCGTCGCTGTCTGCGTACCAGGTCGCGGCGTCGGTGGCGTCGTCGTCGATCACGCCGCTGCAGTCGTTGTCGATGCCGTCACAGACCTCGGTCCCGCCTGGGAGCACGTCGGCGCTGCCGTCGTCGCAGTCCTCGCTGTTCGAGACGTAGCCGCCAGGGGCTTCGCAAGCGCTGACCGAGACCGCGGCATCCCCGTAGCCGTCGCCGTCCAGGTCCAGGAACCAGGTGCTCCCATCGGCCAGGTCGGGGTCGTCGTCGTCGACCAGGGCGTCGCAGTCGTCGTCGTCGCCGTTGCAGACCTCGCTCGCGCTGGGACTCACGTCGGCGTCGCCATCGTCACAGTCGGTGTCGTCAGCCACCGTGTCGCTGGGCTGTGAGCAGGACAGCGTCTCGGCGTCCGGGTCCCCGTAGCCGTCGCCATCGGTGTCGTCGTACCAGCTGTCCGGGTCGTCCAGGCTGGGGTCGTCGTCGTCGACCAGGCCGTCGCAGTCGTCGTCGTGCCCGTTGCAGACCTCGCTGGCGCCAGGGCTCACGTCGGCGTCCCCGTCGTCGCAGTCGGTGTCGTCGACCACGAAACCACTGCCCGGGTCGCAGGAGAGCACCGACGAGCCGGGATCACCATAGCCGTCGCCGTCGACATCGCTGAACCAGGAGACGGCGTCTTCGGCCCCCTCGTCGATCGCCAGGTCACAGTCGTCGTCGGCGTCGTTGCAGCGCTCACCGGCACCCGGGTAGGCCGTGGCCGCGCTGTCGTCGCAGTCGTCTGCGTTGTCCACGTAGCCGTCGGGCACCTCGCAAGCGATGGCGATGTCCGTGGTGCCGCCGAAGCCGTCCTGGTCCTCGTCCAGGTACCAGGTGTCGCGGCCGCTGACCGAGTCGTCGTCGTCGTCGACCAGGCCGTCGCAGTCGTCGTCCAGACCGTTGCAGACCTCGGCGGCGTCGGGGTTCACGTCAGCAGCCCCGTCGTCACAGTCCCCGTCTGTGGCGACAAAGGACGCCGGGGCCTCGCACGCCGTGACGGTGTTGTCCCCGTCCCCCCAGCTGTCTCCGTCCAGATCGCCGTACCAGGCGGTGCCGTCCGCCAGGTCCGGGTCGTCGTCGTCGATCAGCAGGTCGCAGTCGTCGTCGACGCCGTTGCAGAGCTCGGTGGCTGCTGGGTGGACCGCCGGATCGTCGTCGTCGCAGTCCACGTCGCTGGTGTGGCCGTCGCTGTCCGCGTCTTCGTCCCCCGGTCCGGAGTCGGTCGGCGTGCCCGAGTCGGTGTCTCGGGAGTCCAGGGTCGGAGAGGTGTCGACGGTGCCGGTCTCTTGGAGAGTGTCCTTGTTCCGACAGCCCGCTGCGCCCAGGGTCAAGATCAAGCACAGCGCGGCGCGCAGCATCGAGCCTCCTGCTCGGTCAAGTGCCAGGATACCCCCGATCAATGTCCCGCAAAGGTCGCCTGGATCCTCCGGTGCAGATCGACCCACGACGCCGCGTCGGCGTCGGCGACCTCGAGCTCGCCGCCGGACATCGAAGCGCCCAGCATCTGGGCGTCCCGGGCCAGCAGGGACAGGTCGGACCGCTGTGAATCGCTCAGCCCTTCGCCATGGCTGCTCCAGTCCGCCAGGTCGCGGCCCAGCACGTCCAGGGCCTTGGCCGCCGGCCGCGCCTTGCGCCGCTGCATCTGGTGATCCGCTTCGGCCATGTCCGTGACCAGCTCGGCCGACGGCACCAGGTCCGGCGCGGGCTGGTAGAGCACAAAGGCCGCCAGGCCCATGAAGAAGACCGCCGAGCCGATCGCCGCCTTGATCTGCCGGGAGAGCATGTCGGGAGTGTACGACCCCCGCCCGATCAGGGGGCCGAGGGCGCCTCGGGGTGCACGGTCCAGGCCCGCTCGATGGTGGGCACGATGTTGTCCCGGGCGGCCCAGGGCCACCCCAGGGCCTCATAGGGCCACAGCGCACCCTCGTAGTACAGGCCGCCGGCGCCGACGAGGAGGACGATGAGCGCCATCTCCGATGTGAACATCACCGTGCCCAGGCCGATCGCGCCGAAGCGGCCGCGCTTCCACTCCTGGAGCATGTCCGCGGCCTCGTCGTAGCCACAGGACGCCAGCACGCGCCGGGTCTGGGGCACATGGATCGGACGCAGGGACAGCACCGAGTCGTGCACGGTCAGCTCGGTCATGCTGAGGCTCGCCCGAGGCGTCACGCTCAGGTCCAGCGGACACTCGGCCAAGGCAGGGCCCGAGGCCAGGGTCAGGGCGAGGAGCAGGGATGCCACGGGCAGAGAGTGCATTCCCGGACGGCCAGAAGCAAGCGTAGTCCCCTGTCGCGGAAGTTCGCGAGGTGATGGCGCCGCGATCGTCGTGACTGGTGGTTCGCTGGCGCTGCCGACTCTAGGTCAAACTGGCGCGGTGTGGTTCCTGCTCCTCACCACCTGCACCCATGACGACCCGGCCACCGACAGCGTCGCGCCTCTGCCCACCACTCAGACGGACACCGCCACCACCGACACCGGCGGCAAGCTGCGCACGACCACCTGGGCCTTCGGCGACGACACGGTCACCGTGGAGATCCTGAACGCCGATCACCCCTTCCGGATCTACACCCTCACCACCACCCACTCCCCTCTGGACAACGGGCCCTTCACCCGCCTGATCGGCGAGGACCACGGCGTGCCGGCCCTGCGCTCCGGCCACGACCTGCTCGACGCCTTGTTCGCCCTCGCGGTGTGGGAGGCCAACGAGAACAGCGTCAACACCGTGAGGGACGGCTCGTTCAATGGGGGTGAGCCAGTGGACTGCCGGTGCTTCGAGACCGGGGACAAGTGGCCCTGGGTCTGGACCCGGGACACGGCCTATGCGACCGAGCTGGGGCTCGCGTGGCTGGACCCGGAGCGGGCTTGGGCGTCTCTGGACTTCAAGCTCTCGGAGCACAAGGACAGCGTGGGCGGCGGCCTGTTGCAGATCGTCCAGGACACGGGAAGCGGCGGCTCGTGGCCGGTGAGCACCGACCGGGTCGCGTGGGCGCTCGGCGCTGACAGGACCCTGGGGTTCATGACCCAGGCGCGGCGAGCCGAGCTCCTGCCCCGGGCCTATGAGGCCCTGGCCAACACCCTGGTGATCCACAGGCGCTACGTCTGGGACGCCACAGACGGCCTCTACCGGGGCGAGCAGAGCTTCCTGGACTGGCGGGAGCAGACCTATGCCACCCGCACGGCCACAGACGTCGTGCCGATCGCGGCGTCCAAGGCCCTGTCCACCAATGCGCTCCACCTGGAGGCCCTGGCGATCGCGGCGAGCTGGGCCACCGAGCTGGGGGAAGACCCAGCGGAGTGGATCGCCCAGGCCGACGAGCTGCGGATCGCGCTGGGCGCCTTCCAAGCGGATGGCGCCATCTCGAGCGTGCTCGGAGGCCCCCTGGACCCCGCTCCCAGCGCCCAGACCGACGCCCTGGGCCTGACCCTGTTCGCCCGCTCGGCCTTGCCCGACGCCCGGGCGGCTGCCCTGGACGAACTGCGCTTCGCCACCGGCGGCCCGGCCGTGATCTGGCCCCAGCAGCCGTTCACGCCCATCTACCACAACCGGGCCGCCTGGCCCTTTGTCACCGCCTACGTGGCGCTGGCCCAGCGCCAGCAGGCGAACAGCACCGGCTTCCGGGCGGCGTTCGACGCCCTGGTCCGCGGCGCCGCTCTCAACCTCTCCCACATGGAGAACTTCGAGCTCTTCACCGGGGCCAACTACCTGGCAGACGGCGAGTACAGCGGCCCTGTGGTGAACAGCCGGCGGCAGCTCTGGAGCGTCGCCGGGTTCCTGGCCCTGGTGGTCGACGGTCTGGCGGGCCTGGCCCTGGTCGACGGCGAGCCGACCCTGACGCCCTTCATCCCCCCCTCCCTGCTGGAGGACGGGCTCGGCGACAGCCTCACGCTCCTGCGCTTTCCCCTGCACGGCGAGTCGGTCGACCTGGCCGTGGACCTGAGCGGGTACAGCGCGGGACCGGACTCGGACCGCATCACCGACGTGGTCGACGACGGTGATCCCGACACCCTGTTCGCCCCGGTGGAGCCCACCCTCGCCGGCCCGGAGCTCGTGGACGGCCAGCTCAGCCTGACCCTGGGCGACGGGGGCGAGGACGGCGTGGTGCTCGACGTGTACCGGGACGGGGTGCGGGTCGCCCAGGACCTGGCCCCGGGCAGCTGGACCGACCCCGACACGGATCCGGACACCGAAGGGCCCTGCTATGCCGTGCGCAGCCGCCACGAAGCCAGTGGCCTGGGCTCCCAGCACCCGGCTGCGGCGTGCTGGTGGGGGACCGACCACAGCCGGATCCAGGAGCTGGACGCCACATCGTTCACGGCGGTGGGCGGCACGCTGGTCGACAACCACGGGCGCTGGCACCACCAGGACTGGGGTGAGCCCGACCACAGCCTGAGCGTGACCTTCACAGCGAGCGCCAGCGGCGAGCACTGGCTGCAGGCGGTCTACGGCAACGGCGCCGGCCCGATCTCGACGGGCATCACCGCAGCCACCAAGTGGCTCCAGCTCACGGACCCCAGCGGCACCGTGGTGGCCGAGGGCCCCCTGGTCATGCCGCAGACCGGCGCCTGGGACACCTGGGCCGACTCCACCGTCGTGCCGGCCAGCCTGACCGCCGGCGTGTCCTACACGATCGCGATCACCGACGGCACCAACATGTCCTGGCTGGCCCACCACACGCTCTACGACGAGGCCGGGGGCCAAGACGAGCCCTATGGCTACGTGAACATCGCCGCGCTCAAGGTGCTCGCCCGAGAGGGCTGAGGGGAGGGTGCCAGGGCACGTCCGCAGGGCTACTCCCCTTCCCCCCTTGGAGCCCTCTGTGCCCGACCACCTGAACGGCCTGAACGAACCCCAGCGCAAGGCGGTCGAGACCCTGGACGGGCCCCTGCTGATCCTGGCCGGTGCAGGCTCGGGCAAGACCCGGGTGCTCACCCGCCGGATCGCTCACCTGCTCCACACCGGCGTGCGGCCCTGGCGCATCCTGGCGGTCACGTTCACCAACAAGGCCGCCAGCGAGATGAAGGGCCGGATCCGGGCGCTGGTCGGCGGCCAGGCGGCCGCAGACCTGTGGGTCTCGACCTTTCACTCCAGCTGTGCCCGCATCCTGCGCATGGAGGCCGAACACATCGGGCTGTCGCGCAACTACGTGGTCTGGGACGACGACGACCAGCTCCGGGTGCTCAAGCAGATCGGCAAGGAACTCAACCTGGACCCCAAGCAGCACCCTCCCCGGGGCTTCCGGTCCAAGATCGATGGCGCCAAGAACAAGCTGTGGGGCCCGGACCAGTGGCTGGAGCACGGCGCCGAGCCCCCGGGGAGCACCGCGGTCCGGGTCTTCCGCGCCTACGAGGAGCGGCTGGCGGCGTCCAGCGCGGTGGACTTCAACGACCTCATCAACCATGTCGTCAAGCTCTTCCGCACCCGACCCGACCGGCTGGAGCGCTGGCAGGACAAGTTCCAGTACCTGCTGGTCGACGAGTACCAGGACACCAACCGCGCCCAGTACGAGCTCGTCAAGGCGCTGGCGGCCAAGCGCCGCAACCTGGCCGTGGTTGGCGACGACGACCAGTCGATCTACAGCTTCCGGGGGGCGGACATCCGCAACATCCTGGACTTCGAGGACGACTTTCCCGACGCCACGGTGGTCCGGCTGGAGCAGAACTACCGCTCGTCCCAGAAGATCCTGGCCGCGGCGATGGCCGTGGTGAAGAACAACCGGGCCCGCAAGGACAAGACCCTGTGGTCCGACGGCACCCAGGGCGAGCCGATCAAGCTCATCGTGGCGGGCGACGAGAGCGAGGAAGCGGCGCTGGTCGCCAGCGACATGGCCACCCAGGTTCGCAACGGCCGCAGCTATGGCGACCTGGCGGTGATCTACCGGACCAACGCGTCGTCGCGACCTCTGGAGCAGGCCTTCGAGCGCCGGCGCTGGCCCTACGTGGTCGTTGGCGCCAGGCGCTTCTACGAGCGCCGCGAGGTTCGGGATCTCCTGGCCTATGTGCGCCTGGTGCTCAACCCCGCCGACGACATGGCCCTGGTCCGCATCCTCAACGTGCCCCGCCGCGGGCTGGGCACCAAGGCCCTCGAAGCCCTGCGCACCCAGGCCCGGGAGCACGGCACATCCATGCTCGAGGCCGCCCGATCCCTGTCCGTCGGCACATCCCGCCGGGCCAAGTCGCTGGCCGGCTTCAGCACCCTGATCCGCGACTGGCAGGAGAAGGCCCTGCACCAGTCCCCGGGCGAGCTGGTGACCACGATCGCGGCCGAGTCCGGGTACGCCGAGCTCCTCCAGAACGAGGACACCGACGAGGCCCGGGACCGGCTGTCCAACATCGACGCCCTGGCCCAGGACGCCGAAGAAGAAGCCGAGGTCCCGGACAACGACGACCCCCACGCCCGGCTCCAGGCCTGGCTGGACCGCGCATCCCTGGCCGGCCAGGCCGACGAGCTGCCCGACCAAGGGGGGCGCATCACCCTGCTGACCGCCCACCTGGCCAAGGGCCTCGAGTTCCCCGTGGTCTACGTGGTGGGCATGGTCGAGGGTTCCTTTCCCCACGTGCGCAGCGCCAACCGGGTCCAGGACATCGAGGAGGAGCGCCGGCTGGCCTATGTCGCGTTCACCCGGGCCGAGCACCGGCTTGTCCTGACGCGCCCGCGGGTCCGGCGGCTCTACGGCCGCGAGGAGCGGGTGTCGCGCTCCCGCTTCCTGGACGAAATCCCCGACTCCCTGACCAGCGGCGGAGGCCGCCTCGCGAGCTTCTACGGCAAGCGCCAGGTCACCCGACGCCCCACCGGCGGTGCAGTACCGGAGACCGCCAAGCAGCGCATGGCCGACTTCCTGGCCACCCACGGAAAGGGGGGCTCCCGAGCCGACCCCCTGGCCGGCGCCACGACCTTCGACCCCGAGGACATCAGCGCCTTCTCACCGGGGACCCGGGTCCTGCACCCGACTTTTGGCCACGGCACCGTGCGCCAGGTCACCGGCAGCCCCGCAAACAAGCGCATCACCGTGCACTTCCAGCGCCACGGCCGCATGACCCTGTCGGCGCGTCACGCGAACCTTCAGGTCGTGATGGGGTGAGGGGTGGGCCGATGAACACCGGGGACGCGACCGACAGGCGGCGGGGGCCGTCCTCGCTACCCCCGACCCGACCAGTCCACCTTGAATGTCCGCTTCGCCAGACCAGACGGGGTTCGGTGTCCGCTCGGGCCCCCAAGTAGGGCCTTTGGATGGCCTGCGGGACCTCTACGATGCCCTCCGGGCGTGAATTCGGGGGTCCTGTGGACACCGAACCCCATCTGGTCCGCCAGATCGGACATTCAACCCCAACTGGTCGGCCGCGTTCGGCGCCGCCAGCCCCACAGCGGGAGCAGCACCAGCGCCGCGGTCGAGGTGTCGACCCGGCTGCAGCCACAGGACGACGTCGCGGACAGCGCGAACTGCTCGATGTCCACGCAGTGCTCTGCGGACGCCTCGGTCTCGTTGCCCGCCGCGTCCACGCTGACCGCGACGACACAGAGCGCCGTCTCCAGCTCCCCCGTCCAGGAGACGCCGACAAAGGTGCCGTCCTGGTCTTCGCTGCGCTCGGGAAGGAAGCGGACCACCTCGCTGCCGTCGTCGGACCGCAGGATGCGCGCCCAGCTCAGGCCATCGGCGGTCTCCTCGGCATCGACGACCCACGACGCCTGGTGGATCCAGCTGCCGTCGGCCTGTTCGTTGGCCGACGCATAGCCTCCGACCACGATCTCGGGAGGCCGAAGCGGGGCGACCCGTTCCGAGCCGGTGGTGAAGGCCTGGTAGAGGCTGTCTTCCAGGCCGTTCTCCTGCTCCGCCAACACCCGGTACTCGGTGTCCGGCATCCGCTCGTCGGTGAGCTCCCAAGGGGTGATCCCCGAATGGCCCCACGCGTCCAGGTCCTCCAGGGCCACCACGGCTTGGGTGGACGCCAGGTAGAGCACAATCCTGACGCGGGCCTCTTCGTCCGCGGTGTTCTCCACCACCAACAGGGGGTTGGCGTCGATCGGTACACCGGTCGCGCCGTCGAAGGGCCGGAGCTCCGTGAGGCGGGAGACCGCGTGGTTCACGTCGCCGGCGCCAGCGAGCACAGGGGCAAGGAGGGTCCACCACATGGGTCCAGCTAACCCCGCTTGTCTGGCGTTCGTTTCATGACTACTTTGTCATACGACAAGGATGTCATGTGACCCTGGTGGCCCTGGGCGAGTACCGGACCGCGCCCCGGGAAGAAACCCGGGTGGGGTGGCTGGGGCGTCTGATGGAGGCGGTGCCCCGGGAAGCAGGCGCCCCCCTGAGCGACCTCGACGACGTGCTCAGCTGGTCCGCCCACTACGGCCCGCTCCCGCTCCCGCAGCTCCACGACCTCGCTGCCACCCTCCAGGACCTCCCCGACCAGGAACCCTCCCCCAACACCCGCTCCGCCCTCCAGGCCCTCGCCCTCCAGGACCGCGAGCGACTCGAGATCCTCATGACCGCGCTCCAGCACAGCCCACAGATGCTCAGCGCGGCCCGCGATGCCCTGGCGATGGCGAACCAGCTCCAGCACGACACCACCGCCCGCCTCCAGCCCGAGCTCCAGCGCTTCAAGGACCTGATCGAGGGCGCGTGATCGCCCCTCAGTCCTCGACCCGCACACACAGCACGGCGTAGTCCAGCGAGCAGTCCTTGTTCTCCTCCAGGCTCCCCAGGAACTGGGACGCGTCGAGCTCCATGCCCACGCCCACGCCACCGGTGCTGGTCCAGTCGCTACAGGTCTGGCCGCTGTAGAAGGTGCCGTCGGTGTAGCTGCCGTGCCAGCCGTCGGCGTCGTTGCTGTAGCCGTTCTCCTCTTCGATGATGTCCCCGTCGAAGGACGTCACGATCGTCGACCCGCTAGAGCCGCCCAGCAGGGTGTTCCAGTCCGACAGGAGCTGGGTGCCGTTGATGTCCTCGACCGGCCAGTAGTCCCGGATGTTGCTCCCGGTGCTCGCGTTGGTCGTGTCGGGGATCAGGTCCCGCAGGTCGTGGCTGCTGTCGGACAGGAAGGCGTACCAGGTCCCGCTGAAGCCATGGGCCGACGCGTCCGCAGCGCACAGGGCATCCGCACCGCTCAGCCCGCCCATGTTCCCGTTGTAGTCGTCGGTCAGGGCCGAGATCACGATGGGGTCCAGGGTCACACAGGTGGCCGAAGTCGGACCGCAGTAGCCGCTGTCGCAGTCGGTGTGGTCCGCGCAGTTGGAGCCGTCGGGACAGCCCTCGGGGGTGCCGTCGCCGTTGGTGTCGCCGTCGACCGTGCCGTCGCAGTCGCGATCGGTGCCGTCGCAGGCCTGGGCCGCGCCTGGGCTGTAGCTGGTGTCCGTGTCGTCGCAGTCCCCGCCCAGGGCCACGTGGCCGGCGGGCTCTTCGCAGGCCAGGGTCGAGAAGGCGTCGTCGCCATAGCCATCGCCATCGCCATCTGCGTACCAGGTCGTCGCATCCACCGCGGTGTCCTCGTCGACGCTGCTGTCGCAGTCGTTGTCCGTGCTGTCACTGCAGAGCTCGTCGGCGTCGGGATTCACAGCCGGGTCCCCGTCGTCGCAGTCCGTGCCGTCGGAGACCGCGGCCTCGGGCGCGTCGCAGGCCTCGGAGGCCTGGGCCGGGTCCCCGAAGCCATCCCCGTCCCCGTCGTCGTAGAAGGTCGCACCGGTCGACGTGTCGACGCTGCTGTCGTCGTCGTCGATGTCCCCATCGCAGTCGTCGTCGATGTCGTTGCAGATCTCCGTCGCGTCGGTGTTCACAGCCGCGTCCCCGTCGTCGCAGTCCGTGCTGTCCGCCGCGGCGCCGCTGGGCAGCTCACAGGCCACCACAGGGCTGGTGCCGCCGTGTCCGTCGCCGTCCGCGTCGGCGTAGAAGGTGGTGCCGGTGCTGGTGTCCAGGCTGCCGTCCGCGTCGTCGGTGTCCCCGTCGCAGTCGTTGTCCGCGCCATCGCAGACCTCGGTGGCCCCCGGGTTCACGCTGGCGTCCCCGTCGTCGCAGTCGGTGTCATCGGCCACGGTGTCTGTCGGCGCCTCGCAGGCCAGCGCCTCGGTCTCCGGGTCGCCATAGCCGTCGCTGTCGCTGTCGCTGTACCAGGCATCGGCGTCCAGGGCGTCCCCGTCTGCGTCGCCGTCGCAGTCGTTGTCCGCGCCATCGCAGACCTCGACGCCACCGGGGTGCGCGGCGGGATCGCTGTCGTCGCAGTCCTGGTCGTTGGCCGTGTAGCCGACCGGCTCGTCGCAGCCGTCCTGGGCGTCGTCTGGGTCGCCGTAGCCGTCGTGGTCCGCGTCGGCGTACCAGGTCACGCCCACGCCTTCGTCGGTGCCCCCGTCGCAGTCATTGTCCGCGTCGTCGCAGACCTCTGTGCCCCCGGGCAGGGCGCTGTCGTCCAGGTCGTCGCAGTCGTCGGCGCTGGCCACGTAGCCATCGGGCTGCTCACAGGCGTCCTGGGTGAAGGTGGTCCCGCCTGCGCCGTCACCGTCCGCGTCGCCGTACCAGGTCGTGGCGTCGATGGCTTCCTCGTCCACGTCGCCGTCGCAGTCGTTGTCGCTGCCGTCGCAGTTCTCCGGGGAGCCCGGGAAGCTGAAGGCGTCGCTGTCGTCGCAGTCCTCACATGCGGGGATCAGGTCCCCGTCCGCATCCTCGTACTGGGTCGAGCCGTCGCAGTTGTAGTCGTGGGCCACCGTGCAGTCGTCCTCGGCGGCCCCGGGGTGGTAGCGGCCGTCGGTGTCGTCACAGTCCCCGTCGTGGGCCGCGTAGCCATGAGGGGCCTCGCAGGCCTCGACGGGCTCGTCGGTGCGGCCGTAGCCATCGCCGTCGTCGTCTGGGTACCAAGTGGAGGGATCGGCGGGCTCCTCGTCGACCGTGCCGTCACAGTCCTGGTCGGCCCGGTCACAGGTCTCCTGGGCGCCCGGGTGGACCTGGTCGTCGTCGTCGTTGCAGTCGTCATCGGCGTCGAAGCCATCGCCGTCCGCGTCGGGCGCCGTGGGGTCGGTGTCGGTGCCAGGGCCGGTGTCCGCTGTGGTCGTCGTCCCTGCGGAGTCGGCCGTCGGGGTGGTTCCGGAGTCGGCCAGGGTCGTCGTGGTGTCGTCGCCACACGCGACCAGCAAGGCCAGAGCCAGGAGCACAGCGAGACACTGAGACATGAGGACACCCGGGACAGGACACCTGGAGCATAGAGCCTCCTGGACGTCAGCTGGCTGCCCTTCCTTCCTCTGGGATCGACCGCAGCGCTGGCAGGGCCTCGCGTTGTCTTCAGCGGGCCTCGATCCCGATGATCATCGTCGGCGTCGCAGCGTTGGCCACCGCGTAGAACACCCCCTCGCCCCCGATGTGCAACGCGATGCGCTCGGTCGCCCACCACGACGCGGCCAGCCCGACCCCCAGGTAGGCGGTCTGCCCCACCCCGTAGACGTTGATCGTCTCGACCGGGTTGCGCGGCATCCATGCCGTGCCGTGCAGTTCGAGCACGAAGCCTGCCGGCAGTCTCGCCCCCACCTGCCAGAAGCCCAATCCGACCGTGCCCAGCTCGGGGTCCGAGTGCCAGCGCAGCCCCGCGCTGCCAACGGCCCAGAAGCGCCGCCAGCCCCGCCCGATCTGGAGCTCCCCGTCCACGAAGGTGGTCGCAACGGCCGGGATGAACGACACGCCCTCGGGACCCTGGCCGCTGGTGTTGGTCCGCGCCAGGTCCCCCCCGTCGAAGGCCTGGGCCTTGCCCAGCCGCCCCTCGATGGCGACCCGCGTGGGCCCTCGCAGCAGGCCGTAGCGCAGCCCACCCGCGGTGGGCCCCATGTAGGCGCCGGCGGCGTTGCCATAGATGCAGCCGCCGACCGGGGTCGACGTGACCAGGGCCGTCCAGCGGTCCGTCACCCCATACTCGGCGTAGAGGGCCAGGTTGGCGTCCCGGTATGGCGCCACCTTCATGTGGTTCCCCTCGAGGTCGAAGGCCTCGTCACCCACCAGGAACCGCCCAACCGCCTTGCCGTAGGCGCTCCCCTGGTCCTGGGTCCAGGCCCCGGCGTGGGCCGGCGCAGCGAGGGTGGCGAGCAGGGCGAGCACGATCCTCCGGGGGGCTGTCCAGTCTCGGATGCCGTGACCCGAGGAGAGTCGCACGGGTCACCGCTCAGGCCCGCCGGCGGCGCCACCCCAGGCCGAGTACAGCCCACCAGCCCGCCCAGGCCACACCCGGTCGGGCAGCGCAGCCACAGCCCTCGGGCTCGGTGCTGAGCACCACCGTGTCGCCCATCGGACCGGGATCGTCGATGCTCGCGGCGTCCCACGACCAGGCCCGCTCGTCGCGGTCCTCGGCGTGGGGTGACACCACCAGGAAGCCCCACGCATCCCGGTGAAAGTCCGAGAGCCACCCCTGGGCGTGGCCGGACGCGTCGACAGACAGAGGCACGTACTCCAGGACCGGACTGCCCGGCGCCGTCTCGACGACGCGCACCAGCACGACGGTCCAGGACACCGAGGCATCCCCGTCAAACGAGACCTCCAGGGCCTGGTCCCGACCCCCGGCCCCGGCTTCGAAGGCGACCAGGTTGAACCCCAAGCCGCCGGGCTGGACCTCCAGCTCCGGCGCCCCCGACGCCGGCAGCTCAGCGATCGACGCGACGGTCGCGGCACCACGCTCGGCCGCCGCACCCCAGGCCAGGTCCACCGTGGGCAGCCGGGCAGCCCACTCGGCCCAGACGACCTCGAAGTCCAGGCCCACGGCGGTCAGCGCGTCCGGGAAGTACAGGTCCTCGCCGCTCTGCGGGCCGGCCCAGGCCCACGTGTCGCGGACCACATCGGCCCCCCCGTGGTGCTCGGCCAGGTAGCTGGCGAGCACCGCGGTGCCGTACATGTGGTTGCTGCGCTCTGGGTACAGGAACGCGGAGAGGCCCTGGTGCAGGCCCAGGTGTGGGTAGGCCAGGTACTGGTCCACGTCCCACGCCCAGCTCGCCTGGTCCCCGTCCACCTGGGCGGCGAGCCAGGTCGCAGTGCCCTCCATCCACCACAGCCAGCTGTCGACGCTGTCCAGGTAGGCGCCCATGTAGCCGTACTCCGCGGCGTGTCCGAGCTCGTGCGCCGCCACATTCAGAGCCCGGCTGTCGCTGTACTCACCCAGGAAGAGCTCGATCTGAGGCACCGGCACCCCGTCGCAGGTCTCGGTCTGGGCCAGGCCTCCGATGCCCGAGCCCTCGCTGGCCCGGACGGCGTAGACGATCGACTCGTCGGTCATCGGCCAGCCGAGCTCGTCGACGAACACCGTGCGGGCCTGCTCGGCATAGGCGGCGATGGCCTGGCCCTGCTCGACGGTGAGCAGGTCGTCTTCCCACTCGACCCAGAAGTGTTCCGAGTCCACCCGTTGATCGAACACGTGGCCCGTGCAGGGCTCGTCGGCGGCCAGGGCCAGGGTCGACATCCACAGGACCATGGGCACCTCCCTATCCGACCCCACGGGCGTGGCAGGATGCCCCCATGTGGGCGATCGCTGGCTTGGGCGTGTGGGGGCTGGCCTGTGGCGAGCCGCCCGCCTTGCCGGCCCTGCCCCCCAGCGTCGATGAATTCGCCTCGGACCCTGCCCTGCTCGCACTCCAAGGCGCCGCCGAGGGCCTGTCCTATGCGGGGCCAGACGATCACCTGTCCCCGGTAGGGGTCTACCTGGACGATGGGAGCATCTGGGTCTGGTCCGCCTCTCAGCCCCGCCGCGTGGGCCGGCACGGCGGTCCGATCCAGGCCAAGGCACCGGCCCCCACCCGGCGGTGCGGCCCGGGCTTCTGCGTCGGGGCGCGAGAGATCGTCTGGCGCGGCACCCGAATCCGGGGCTGGTTCCGGGACGGCGCCCCCCACGGGGACCACTTCTACGCCCTGACCCGAGACGCCCTTCTCACCTTCGACGACCAGGGCATCGAGCTGGCCCGCACCGCTGTGCCCACCGCCTACCGCCTGGGCCAGATGGGCGCCGCCCTGTGGGTGCTCGGCGGCGATCCAGAGCTGACCGTGGTCCCGCTGGACCCAAGCGGCCTTCCCGGTGACCCGGTGACCCTCCAGCGCACGGCCCCTCTCAGAGATGCGGCTTGGGACGGGGAGCGGCTGTGGACCGTCGGTCCCCTGGACACCCCCGTCCGCAGGGACGGCGGCCCGGTGAGGGACCTGCGCACCGAGGTCACCGCCCTGGCGGGCTCGGACCTCCTCCAGGGCCGGCTCCGGGTGCTCGAACGACACGACTGGGGCGAGCTCGCCATCGACGGCACCCGCATCGTGGCCGAGCACGGCGTCGTGCGGGCCACGGCCACCGGCTCGGGCCACGTCTGGACCCTGTCCCAGGGCGTCGTCACCGTCCAGGAGACCTGTGCCACCCCGTCCGGGGTCGCCCTCGACGGGCCGGACGCGTGGATCGTGTCCTGCCGGCTCGACGACGCGGTGGCGCACAGCAACGGGGTGGTGATCCCCCTGGACGACACCCCCCGGGACACCCTGGCCGACGCCGGCGAGCGGCTGTTCTACCAGGTCGGCCTGTGGCCGGACACGACCTTCACCTGCAACTCCTGCCACTGGGACGGCAGCACGGACCACCGCCTGCAGCCGGGCTTCGAGGAGCGGCGCTGGGAGCTGACCCGCCCGGTCGCAGGCACCGGTGCCCTGAGCCCGATCTTCAGTCCGGGCCAGTCGCCGGACCTGGCCCACGCGGTGGAGGGGCTGGTGCGCGTGCTCGATCCCCGGGCCTGGAGCGATCCCCGGGGTGGGTGGTGGGCGGAGCCGCGCACCATCCGCACGGACTCCGGCACCCGCACCCTGACGGCCCTCCAGGTGCGCGAGGCGCTGCTGCGGTGGATCCTGGGCCTGGGCCTGGAGCCCCCCTTTGTCGAGACCCAGGTGGCCCCCGCGTCGCTGGCGCTGTTCGTGGACGAGTGCACCCACTGCCACCAGCCCGTGGCGGACCTGCACACCCGAACCCCACAGTCCCCAGAGACCCGACCCCTGGTCTGGGCTGCACCCCTGTTCGCCAAGGTGGGCCCGCCCCCCTTCACGGATCGCGGGAACCGGGTCAGTCCGCTGACGAACCTGGCCCGCGGCGGCCCCTACTTCACCGACGGCTCGGCCCGGACCCTCGAGGACGTGGTGCGGGCCAAGGGGGACTACAGCGACGACCAGGTCGCGATGCTGGTCGAGGTCCTGCTGTCGCTCTGAGTTCTACCAGCCCCAGCCGCCGCCGTCGTCGCCGTCGTCGCCAGGGTCGTTGCCGCTGCCGCCGGAGCCGTTCTCCGTCACCTGGACGCTGGGCTCAGCGTCGTCGGTGAGGATGACCACGTTGTTGCCGTGGTCCAGGTCCACGATGCCTGGGAGCGCCGGCCCGGCGTGCACCGTGATCTCCGCCGCCACCAGGTCCGCGTCGAAGGCGGTCAGCTCGGTCGAGGTCCCTGGCGCCACGTCGTCGAACCAGACCTCGAGGGTGCCGTCGGCCGCCAGGATGCTCACCGTGATCACGTCGCTGGCGTCGTTCTGGATCGCGATGTGGGGCGTGGTGGTGGTGTAGTCGGCAGTGGACTCAGACGTGGGGCCACAGGCGGTCAGGAGGGCGAGCATCAGGGTCATGGGACGTCTCCAGCAGGTTCCTTCCCAGTCTGGTCCCGGGCCCTGCATGCGTCATCTTATTGGACCTTAAGCCCCTGTGGTCGGCGGATCCGAGCGGACCACGGGTCGCTCTGGGTCCAGCCGCCAGCCTTCCTCGTCCCGCAACAGCAGCCCCTCGAGACCCTGGCTGCGGAGCTTGGAGAGGGCCACATACACGCGGTTGGCCGCCGCGGCGGGCACGGCCCGCTCCCCAGGCCAGCCGGCCTGGAAGAGCGCGTCCAGGTCCAGGCTGAGGCCCTGGGCGTGGGCCGTGACCAGAGCCTCGAGCAGCCGCGGCAGCATCCGGTTGCGGGAGACATCGCGCCAGGAGCCGCCCGGCGCCTTGAATCCCGAGCCGCCGGGGGCGATCAGCAGAGCCGACCCCGACAGCTGGGCTGCCCGCAGCCGGTCCAGCCTGCGCAGGGCCAGCCGGGCCTCGTCGGAGACCTCGAGCAGGGCCCGGTCCCCGACCCGGGCCGAGCGGGCCTGGTCCAGGCAGCGTGTCAGGTCGTCGTCTCGCCCCAGCGCATGGTCCACAAAGGCCCAGGCCAGGCTCACGACAGCCCCAGCCGCCGCGTCGTGCTGGGGCACACACCGCTCCGCCTGGCGGAGCTGCTCCTGGGCCTCGTCGACCCGGCCCAGCTCGGCCAGCGTCGCCCCCAGTCGGGCCAGCCCGAGGGCCCGGGTGTGGGCGTCCTCGACCGCTTCCAGGTGGGCCAGACAGACCCTGTGGTGATCCACCGCCTGGTCCAGGCGCCCCTGGTCCTGGGCCACGGCGCCCAGGTTGCCGCTGGTGATCGCCTGGAAGCGTCGGTCTCCGGCGTCGGCGAGCAGGGCCTGGGCGGCCTCGAGGGCATGCCGCGCCCCGTCGAGGTCTCCCTGCTCGTGGAGCAGCACGCCCAGGTTGCCCTGAAAGATGCCCTCGACCCTGGCGTCGCCCAGGCGGCGAAACACCGTGAGGGCCTCCCGATAGCGCATCGCTGCGGCCTCGTAGGCCCCCTGGTCGTGTAGCAGTGCGCCCACGTTGCCTCGGGCCACGCCGACCCCAGCCGCGTCCCCGGCTTGCTCCAGCAGGGGCAGAGCCCGCTCGTAGCAGTCCCGGGCCTCGTCCAGGCGCCGCTGTTGGTGGTGAAAGACCCCCAGGTCCTTGAGGATGCGCCCACGTCGCCCCGACGGCGGGGCATGGGCGAGAGCCTGTTCCAGAGCCTCTCGGGCCCGGTCCAGGGCGCCGGAGCGCTGCAGCGCCAGCCCCAGGGCCTGGAGTCCACGGGCCCGGACCTCGTCCTCTCCGCCTTGGAGGGCCAGACCCCCTTCGAGCAGCCGGATCAACAGGGACACGGGCCCGGTGCGCAGCAGGAGGGGCGCGAGCACGACCGCAAGGCGGAGCGCTGTCGCCCCCTCCTGGCCCGTCACGGACCCTTCGAAGGCCACCAGCAGGTTGCCCCGAGCCGGCGCCAGCACCCGGGCGTCGGCCCCGGCGTCGATCTCGGCCTGACGAGCCTCTCCCCACGCCAGATAGTGCGCCCGATGGCGCCGTCGGACCTCGACGCTCGCGTCGCTGCCCTCGAGTCGCTCCAGCGCATAGGCAGCGATGGGTTCGTACAGACGGAACACCCCGGGCGCGACACGGCGCACCAGCGACCGCTCCCGCAAGGCCATGAGCGTGCGCCGGGCATTGCCGTGGAGCACCGCACGCGCCGCCGCCAGGTCAAAGGTGCCCCGAAAGATCCCACAAGCTGCAAGCGCCTGTTGGAGGCCCGGATCCAGCAGCGCCCACGACCAGTCCAGGGATCCACGCAAGGTCGCCTGGCGCTCGCTGGCCCCCCGACGCCCGTGGTCCAGGAGCGACGTGGACTGGGCCAGTCGGGCCAGGACACCCTCCAGGCCGAGCAGATCCACCTGGGGCGCCACCAGCTCGATGGCCAGTGGAAGCCCGTCGAGCTTGCGAACCAGCTCGGCCACCAGCGCCGCGTCCCGCCCCTGGGGCTCGAAGTCGTCCCACGTGTCCCGGACCCGGGCCACGAGCAGCGCCACCGCCGCGGTCTGCTCGCTCCCGGAGGGCAAGGCCAGGGGTGCCAGCTCGTGGCAGCACTCCTGGGCCAGCCGCAGCCGCTCCCGGCTGGTGACGAGCACCCGCAGCGCCGGGGCCTGGGCGAGCCACTCCGAGACCAGCGCAGCGAGGGGCTCCACGACCTGTTCCCCGTTGTCCAACACCAGGCACGGTGCCTCCAGCGCCGCCAGACGAGCCCCCACCGAGCGGCTGGGATCGGGCCCGGCCGGCACGCCCAGTGCACCGGCAACCTCGACGGCGATGTCGTCGCCCGTACGGCAGTCCGGCAGGGCCACGAAACAACTCAGGGCACGCTCACGGGCGAGCGCCATGGCCAACCGCGTCTTGCCGATCCCTGCAGGACCCCACAGGGTCACCACCCGCTGGGGCCCCTCCAGCAGGTCCCGCACACGGGCCAGCGACGACTCCCGACCGAGCAGAGGCGTGGGATCCGGGGGGGGCAGCCGCAGGGGACTCGGGACCGTCAGGGGTCGACGAGCGTCACGGTGAAGTCGTGGGGACCGGTCGACCCTTCGACGCGCACCGGGAGCCCGCCGTCCTCGAGCCCCAAGTTCACCGGCGTGACCTGGCGCAGCACGCCGGCGTCGGGATCGCACCACGCTCCCTGGGCACTCAGCTCGCCGGTCTGCTCCGAGACCACGACCCCCGCGGTGCAGCCCCCATCGTCGGCCTCGTAGAGGCCCACCAGATCGTCCTGTCCGGGCTCGGCGGACCACTCCGAGGACCCGTCGGGGCCCTCGAGGGTGCCCTGCCAGGCCTCGCCATCCCAGGTGCCAGCCAGCGTCCACTCGCCTTCTGTCAGCGCCACGGCGTCGCTGTCGACCGTGCCCTGGAACCAGCGGGTCCAGTCCTGGAGCGTGGTCTCCCCGCCGCAGACATAGGCGACCACGGCGGCATTGTCGTGCCAGCTGAGTCCCACCACCGCATCGGAAGACGCGACCTGACCGACCGCGGCGGAGGTCGCGTCGTCGTCGTTGGCGCAGCCCGTCGCTAGCATCCCCAGCCCCAGCCACCGGATCCAGCCCACCATGGCCGCAACCATACCCCGCCGGAACCGGGGGGAGCCGCAGCCTGTCGGATCCCTCGGGCATTCTGCGAACGTTCCGCGTCACTGGGGTGTCTTCCTTGAGCGCCCCCCGCCCCGGTGGTAGCTTTCGGCTGGCACGGGCGGGGTTCCCGTCTCCGTACCCAGGACTGGTACCGGCTCGATGATCGTCACCTGCCCGAGCTGCAGCGCTCGCTACAAACTCGACGACTCCAAGATCACCGGCCGCGGTGCCCGCATTACCTGCCCTCGGTGCCGCCACGTCTTCGTGGTCTTCCCATCCGGGTCTGCCAAGGCCGAAAAGGCCGAGGAAGACACCTCTCGCAACGAGGCCGTGGCGTCCGGTCGCTCGGCAGCAGCGGCCGGCGGAGGGCCTTCGCTCAAGGTCGTGACGGCGCCCTCCGGATCCGCCCCTAAGCCCCGCCGCTCCGCCGAGGACCTGGACTTCCGGACCGTCGGCATCCCGTCGTGGAAGGTCAAGGTCAAGATCGGGCTGGTCTACGACTTCTCCGACATCAAGACCCTACGCAAGTACATCCAAGACGGCCGCGTGACCCCCGAGGACGCGATCAGCCACGACGGATCCACCTGGAAGACCATCGGTGACATCCCCGACCTGGATGCCTACTTCGTCGAGATCTACGAGGCCGCCGAGAGCCAGCGCGCCGCGGCGAACCCCGACAACGCCTTCGCCGACGAGTCCCCGACCACCATCGTGGGCATGGGCAGCCTGGGCCGGAACCTGGCGTCCGAAGCCCTCCGCCAAGCCACCGAAGAAGCCCTGTCCGACAGCTCACAGCCCGGCATGGGTGCCGGCTTCAACAGCGGCGCGAGCCCAGCCCCGACCGGCGGCGGCACCACCGGTGGCGGCGAGGGCAACCCCTTCGTAGACCCCTTCGCAGCCCTCAAGGATCGGCAGCGCGAGCGCATCCAGTCCCGCCGCTCCGGGGGCGCAGCAGAGGCCAAGAAGGCCAAGGACGCCCAGGCATCTCAGTCCCGCTTCCTGTTGGTCGCCCTGGTGCTCGTGGGTCTGGGCGGGGTCTGGTGGCTGATGGGGCAACAGTCCGGCCCGGCCGCCGGATCGATCCAGCCGGCCGCACCCGTCACCAACAAGCTCGACACCGAACAGATCGCCAAGCAGGCGCGCGACGATCTCGAGCGCCAGATGAGGGAGACCCTCAAGGAGATCGAGCCCGAGGAGCCCGTGGAGCCCCCGGAGCCCGAGCTCATTCCGATCCGTCCCGACGACCCGACCCAGCGCCGCGCTGTGCCGCCGAGCACCGCGACCAACCCGGCCCCCACCCCGCCGGTCCAACAGGCCGCGCCCGCCGCCACCCTGGCCACCGCGTCGGACCACGTCGACACCGCCTGGGACGCCATCCGCCGGAACGACTGGAACACCGCCTTCCAGGCCTGCCGCGCCGCCAAGGGTCTGGAGGCTCGCAACCCAAAGGTCATGATGGCCTGCGGCGCCGCCCAGTTCCACAAGGGCCAGATCGACGCCGCGAGCCAGGATCTATCTGGCGCTGAAGCCGCTGGCAGCCGCGATGCACGCCTCAAGAAGTACCAGTGTCTGGTCGCCGAGAACCAGGGAGACTACGCAGGTGCGGTAGGCTTCTGCCGCACCTACCTGGCCACCAATCCTTCGGACGCGGCCAGGATCCAGGCGCTCATCGACGACATGACCGGCGGCTAGCTCCTCTCCCTTGCGGATCATCTGCAACTACTGTCTGACCGAGCATGAGGTCGAGCCTCCTGCGGCAGCGTTGTCGGAGCCCGGATTCCGGATCCGTTTTGCCTGCATGACCTGTGGTCAGAACGTGCAGGGCCCCGAGATGACCCCGGAGCTCTCCCAGGCGTGGGAGCCAGCCCCCAGCGGACCGCCGCCATCCCTGGGCGCACCCGAGGCCCCCGTCGTCGAGGCCCCACCCGCCCCCGAGCAGGCCGGCGGGCTGCTGGTCAAGCAAGAGGGTCGGGTGTACCGGGTCGGCGACCAGGCCACGCTCCAGCGTTGGATTGTCGAACAGCGCCTGACCCGCTCGGACCTCATCTCCGAAGACGGCCTGTCCTGGAGCCCGGTGGGCGAGCTGCCCGGCGTCGATGCCTTCTTCGAGATCGTCGACAGGCTGGAGACCTTGGAGCGCGCGGTCGCCCACAGCGTGGCCGCCCCGCCCGTGCCTCCGGACACCCCCCTCGGCAACCGGCTGGTCGACGACCCCCAGGAACACGAAGACGCCCCGCTCGAAGCCTTGGCTGCCGAAGACGAGCCCGAGCCCGAGCCCGACCGCGGCCTCGAAGCGACCCCGCCTCTCGAAGCCCTGGAAGAGCCACCACCTCCGCCGCTGCTCGACCTCCCCGTCGACGACGAGCCGCCCCCGCCGCCCCCGTCACTCGTCCTCGATCTCCCCCCCGCCGAAGACATCGACGACGACGACTCCGAGATCGAGGGCGACCCGGCCCCACCGCTCATGTCCCCAGAAGACTGGCTCAGCGGGGCCGAAGACGGCACCGCGCAGCCCGAGCCGGGGGACCTGGAGCCCGAACACGCCGCAGCGCTGGCAGCAGCCACGCCCGAGGCACCGGTCCTGACGTTGGGCTTCGGCGCCCCGCCGGCCGCCGATCCCGAGCCCGGGCCCGCGGACGCCGAGCCGCTGGCCCAACCACCCGCCCTGGACCTCCCGCCCGAGCTCTCGGAGCCCCCGGGTCTGGACCTGCCCCTCCCCCCCCAGGACGAGCCGGGATCGGCAGAGCCCCATGCCGGCTTGAACCTGGGCACCGCCACCGTCGACGTGGGTGCCGGCTTCCGAGAGTCCACCACCCCGCCCAAGATCGTCGAGCCCGAGACCCCCAGCCTGCTGGGACGATCCCTGGACGCCCAGGTCTTCGACGAAGTCGACGCGCCCGAACCGGTCCAGGTCGAGGACGATGGCGAGCCCGAGCCCGAGCCCCCCGGCGAAGCGGACCCAAACCCGACCGCCGTGCCCAGCCTGCTCGACCTGCAGGCCGTCGACGCCGAGCAAGAGGCCGACCAGGCCCAGCCCCTGGTGATGGAGGTCGAGTGGCCCGAAGAGGAGGAGCTGCCGACAGAGCGCCAGTCCTCCCCGTCGCTGCTCGCGCTGGACATCGAGGACGAGCCCGAGCTGGGCGGCGCCGCGGCCGTTCCGGATCCCGAGCGCTTCGACGACGAGGTCGAGCAGGGCGAGCTCACCCGCGAGGAGGTCCCGCCCCCCGGGCCGCCGGCAGCGCTGGCCGGCGCCGAGGATGTCGACGTCTCCCGACCCGTGGACACGGACCTGCTCTTCCCCGAGGAGGTCGAGCGTCGCAAGCAGCGCAACGAGATGCTCAGCGCGGCCTTGGGAGACGACGCCCAGGATGACGACGAAGACCTGGCCTGGGCCCAGGACCGGCGCCGACGCACCCAGCGCATGATGGTCATGGCCCTGACGCTGGTCGCTGTCGGGGCCGTGGGCCTGCACTATGCCAACCAGAGCGAGCGGGACGAGCGGCTCCCCACCGTCACCGCGCCACCGCCCCCGGCCGCTGTCGAGGCCCCGGAGTCCGCCGACGCTGAGCCCGCAACCGAGACCGCAGCCACCGAGACCGCAGCCACCGAGACCGCGGCCGCCACCCAGCCCGCCACCCCACAGCCCGAGCCAGCGACCCGCACCCAGACCGCGCCCAAGCCCCAGGTCAACAACCGCGACGAGCCCGAGCCGTCGGCCGAGCCCGAGCCCAAGCCCAAGCCGGAACCCAAGCCTGAGCCCAAGCCCGAGCCGGAACCCAAGGTCACCAAGGTCGCGCCGCCCACGAGCAGCGGTGCAGCCTCTCCCTGGGGCGCGACCACCCCCACCGCCCAGCCCACCAAGGAGCCCGAGCCCGAGCCCGAGCCCGAGCCCGAGCCGGTCCCCGCAGCCTCAGGGCCGTCGGCTCGGGACTACGCCGACGCCGGCTGGAGCGCCCTGGGCGCCAAGCAGTACAGCAAGGCGCGCAGTGACTTCATCGAGGCCGTGGCCATCGCGCCTGCCGACGCCGATGCGCACTATGGCCTGGCCTATGCGGCTCAGAAGCAGGGCGATGTCGCCACTTCGGTCCGCCACTACTGCAAGGCACTCAGGCACGGAGCCGGCGATCGGGACCTGCAGCTCGAGGTCACCTCGCTCCTGGATCAGCTCGGCGCCACCTGCGAGTAGACGTCCAGTGGGACCGAGATAGACGGGCCGCTCAGGAGGAATGATGCCCGACCAGAAGCGCCCGGAAGAGGAAGACTACTTCTCCAAGCGAGACGCCGAGAAGAAGGCCGCGCTCAAGGCCGATCTCGACGCCAAGGCCAGCGCGGCGGCCCGCGCCCAGGCCGCCCTCCTTCACCACATGAAGTGCGGGAAGTGCGGTGGCGACCTGGCCAGCCGGCTGTTCAAGGGCGTGGAGATCGACGTCTGCCCCGACTGCGGCTCGGTCCTGCTGGACCCGGGTGAGCTCGAGCAGCTGGCCGGTCACGAGTCCGACAGCTCCGTGCTCGAGACCCTGGCCGGCTTCTTCACGGCGGGCAGCAAGTCCAAGTAGCGCCGCGCCTGGGCGCTCTGAAGAATCCGCCGCGCAGTGCGTCTGTGGCAGGGACTCGTCCTCGCCGGGAGCCACTGTGCGGACCCCTCTCCAGATCCTGACCAGCATCTCGACCGCCACCGCGGCCTTTGCCCTGCCCCTGGCCCTGGCCACCGTGGCCCCTGAGGCGCCGGTGGCCCCGGTCATCCAGCCGATGCTCCAGGAGCTCCAGGTGATCGTGGCCCTGGCGGAGCCCGAGCCGGAGCCCGAGGCGGAGCCCGAGCCTCCCCCCAAGAAGACGGCCAAGGCGCAGTCCAAGACTCGGGAGCGCCCCGAGCCCGACGTCGATCCCTCCGCCGCCGAGGCCCAGGAGGCCGGCGCCGAGATCGTCCGCCCCGTGCCCCTAGCGGGCAGTGTCTATGCGCGGGTCCTCAACCCCCACCACGTGCGGCCGGACCGCACCCTGGCCTCCACCGCCCACCGCACCACCCGCAAGGGCAAGCGCCGCAAGCCCTGCGTCGAGCCGTTCGGCGGCATCACCCGGACCGGCGCCGGCCGCTACGACGTCGAGCGCGACCTGGTCGACTACTACACCCGCCACCCGGGCGAGGCCGAGACCCTGGCTGCGACCGCCTGGCACCGCAAGGACGGCCAGATCGATGGCTTCCGGGTCAAGAAGATGCGCTGCGGCTCACCGCTCTACCAGCTCGGCTTCCGCAACGGCGACGTCGTGCACAGCGTCAACGGCAAGTCGGTGACCAGCACCACCCAGGCGCTCCGGGCCTTTCGCAAGGTGCGCAAGGACGACCGGCTGACCGTGCGCGTCACGTCGTGGAGGGGTCAGACCAAGGTGCTGCGCTTCCGGATGATCTGACCGGGGGCGCATAGTCCATGGGCAGGTGCGGGATGCCGTCCTCGTCGTACTCGGGACCCGCCACCACGAAGCCCAGCGACGCGTAGTAGTCGTGCAGGTGGGCCTGGGCACCGATGTGCACGGGGCCCGGCCACGTCTGGGTGACGTGGCGCAGCGCTTCGGTCATCAGCGGGCGCCCCAGCCCCTTGCCACGAACCCGCGCCGCCGTCACGACCCGACCGATGCACGGGAACCGATGACACAGCCCCGGTGGCACAGCCCGGACCGACGCCGCCAGCCCGTCGGCGTCCAACCCCAGCAGGTGATGACACGCCGGGTCCAGCCCATCCAGGTCCTGGTAGGCACAGTCCTGTTCCACCACGAACACCGCGGCGCGGAGCTGCAGCAGATCGTGCAGCTCGCCGACCGTCAGGGTGTCCCAGGTGCGCCAGTGCCAGGTGATCACAGGGCCCTGGTAGCCTGAACCCAGACTGGAGGGGAGCTCCCATGGTCACGACCGCGCTCGGCATCTTGTGGCTGGCCTGTGCCGGAGACACGACCACCGGCGACACAGCGACGGCATCCGGTGACTCGGGCACGACCGGGACCTCGGGCACGCCCACCGACACCGGCCCGGCGGCCGCCATCGCAGTCGAGCCGGCCCAGCTCGACCTGGCCACCGCCAACGCCCAGCCCGTGAGCGGGGCGTTCACGGTCTCCAGCACTGGAGACGCCACCCTCGAGCTGACCGATGTCGCCTACACCACGACCGGCAGCGATCTGCCTGGGATCCTGGTCTGGATGACCGAGGGCATGCTGCCCATCAGCGTGGCTCCTGGCGGGACCACCACCCTGACGGTGGAGTGGACGCCGGATCGGCCCGGCGACGACACCCCGCTGGAGACCGGGCTCGCCATCACGTCCAACGCGGCCGCCGATCCGGTCTTCACGGTCACGGTCACCGGCGAGAACGGGACCCGCTGACCGGCGGCGCTGTTCAGAACAGCTTGGACTCGTCGGTGATGCTCAGGACCTCTTCATAGGTCGTGACGCCGCGGCCGAGCTTCTTGATGCCGTACTCCCGCAGGGTGAGCATGCCGTCGTTCAGGGCCTCCTTCTTGATCTCGATGGCGGGGGCCTTGTCGTTGATCAGCCGGACGATCCGAGGGGTCACGGGCATGAGCTCGTAGAGCCCGGTGCGGCGGGTGTAGCCGGTGCCTCGGCAGCGCACACAGCCGCTGCCGTGCCAGACCTTGAGCTGGCGACCCTCGGCGCCGGGGATGCCCATGGACAGGACCTGCTCCTCGGTCAGGAAGCCATCGGTCTTGCAGTGGGGACAGATCTGCCGCACCAGCCGCTGGGCCAGCACGCCGACCAGCACGCTGGAGAGCAGGAAGGGGTAGACGCCCAGATCCAGCAAGCGCGTGATGGCGCTGGCGGCGTCGTTGGTGTGCAGGGTGCTGACCACCAGGTGCCCGGTCAGAGCGGCCTGGATCGCGTACTGGGCGGTCTCCGGATCGCGGATCTCCCCCACCATCACCACGTCTGGGTCCTGCCGCAGCACCGTGCGCAGGGCCGCCGCGTAGTCGAAGCCCACGTTGGTATTGATCGCCATCTGGTTGAACTGCTCGTGCACCATCTCGATGGGGTCTTCGATGGTGCAGATGTTCAGCCGGGGCGTCGAGATGTGGTGCAGGGTGCTGTAGAGCGTGGTGGTCTTGCCAGACCCCGTGGGCCCCGTGACCAGGATCAGGCCATTGGTGTTGGAGATGAAGCGCTCGTAGAGCAGCAGCTCTCGACGAAAGAACCCGAGCTTCTCCAGGTCCAGCAGCAGCACGTCCGGATCGAAGATCCGCACCACCACCTTCTCGCCAAAGGCGGTGGGCACCGAGCTCACCCGCAGCTCGATCTCCTGGTCTCGGAAGCGGGTCTTGAAGCGCCCATCCTGGGGCTTGCGCCGCTCGGCGATGTCCATCCGCCCCAGCAGCTTGACCCGGCTCACCATGGCCGGGTGCACGACCTTGGGCAGGCGGTGGATCGTGTGCAGCACACCGTCGATGCGCAGCCGGATGGTCGCCTCGTCGCGCTTGGGCTCGATGTGGATGTCGCTGGCCCGGTGCTCGAAGGCGTAGTTCAGGATGTACCAGACCGCCTGGACCACCGGCTGGTCGGTGGCGTCGATCTCGTTGACGCCCTTGACCCGGTAGAGCTGCTCCAGGTTGCCCAGGTCCGGCAGGTCCGACGCGAAGTCGGCCGCCGCGGCCTTCATCGATCGTCGGAAGCCGTGGAATTCGGCGATGACGGCCAGGATCGCCGACTTCATCGCCATGACCGGCTGGATGGAGACCTGCTTGTACTTGGCGATCTCCTCCAGGACCGTCTGGTTCCATGGATCCGCAGTCGCCACCGTGAGCATCTGGCCGTGCATCTGCGTCGGGATCACCAGGTGGCGCTCGGCAAAGGGCCCGCCAAAGGTCTCGGTGACGAGCTTGTAGTCCAGCTGGAGCGGATCCAGCTCGACAAAGGGCACCTCGAGAGCCGCGGCCACCGCCTGGGTGATCAGGCGCTCGCTGACCGTGCCTTCGAGCTCGTCTTCGGTCCGGAACCGGAAGCTGGCGATGAGCTCGATCTCGGAGACGCTGTAGGCGACCCGCTGCTTGCCCAGCAGCTTGCGCAGCTCGGCCCGCTTGTCCAGCAGGATGTGTCGGGCCTGCTCGCGGCCCCGGTTGACCACGTCGACTTTCTGCCCGGCGTGCAGGATCTCCTTGTCGACCAACAGGTCCAGGATCCACTGCAGTCGCGACTGGTCCATCCACGCTCCGGACCCCGAGGATAGCGCGACCCCGGCTTCGTCGGCTTAGATGGGCGCGTGGGACTCGCGATGCTCGCCCTGCTGCCGGCCTTGCACGCCGCCGAGATCGGCGAGCCGGGACAGCGCTTCGGCTTCGGCTTCCAGGCGGGCGTGGGGGGCGGCCTGTCCCTGAAGTTCTACGCCACCGAGCGGGTCGCCGTGTCCGCCACCGCGGGCTTCTGGGGGCTGCTCATTCGCCGGCAGGCCCTGGTCGCCGAGGTCGACGTGTGGGAGCGCGCGTTCGCCAAGGGCACGGTGGTTACCACCGCCGGCTTCGGCGTCGCGAGGGAGTACGACGGCTTCTGGCGAGACACCACCCACCTGGGCGTGCGCATGGCCACCGGCGCGACCTGGCGCTGGCACGGCCGGGGCTTCGAGGTCGGGACCGAGCTGGGGCTGGAACTCTACAACTACGACGTGGGCAGGCTGCAGTTCGGGGAGCTTCCCACAGCGACCGTGGTGGCGCGTTGGTACCCGCGCTGGGGCGGCTGACGGCGACCGATCAGGGCCCCCAGGACGCCGAGTCCCAGCCAGCCCAGTGCCCCCGACCCCGAGGCCGTGCAGCCGCACCCCGCGGCGTCCTCGTCCGCCGGATCCTCCTGGGTCGGGGGCCCCTCGAACTCCCCGGGCCCCAGGTCCGGGTCGAGCACCAGGTCCACGCACCCGTAGTACAGGTCGTTGCCGTCGCCATAGGGCGCCTTGTCCGTCATCACCTGGACCAGCTGGAGCGTGCACGTCTCGCAGGGCTCGTCGGGTAGCTGCACTTCGTGGCTGTACTCACCACCCCCGTCGCGGTCGGCGATGTCGTCCGCCAAGACCAGGTCGTTGGTGTAGAAGTCCTCGAAGTCCGCCGGATCCACGAGCCCCTCCCCGCCGTCGGGATCGAAGGCGATCCGGTAGTAGCCGGGGTGGTCGATGTACTCGTCCCACGTCAAGCTCAGGGTGTCGCCGGGGGCGTAGCGGTAGACCGCAGCGCCCCACGCGGCATCTGCGAGCCCACAGGGCCCCTCCTTGATGTCGTACTGCTCGGTGCGCGGCACGTGCGACGTGATGAAGGCGTGGCCCGAGGCCGCGGGAACGAGTGCGATCCACATCCAGGACATAGCGCCGAGTCTACGAGGTCAGAGAGGACTGGGGTAGGTGTCCCCCGACGCGTTGTCGGTGTAGGTATTGCCGGACTCGGTGATCGTGTATGAACCCGAGCCGTAGATCCCGTAGTAGAGCGAGTCCGACAGGGTCGAGTCGGTCACGGACAGGATGCAGTAGTAGCAGCTGATGTTCGCCGGATAGCTCGTGCTGCTGCCGCCGTGGCTCACGGTCGAGGTGTCGACCTCGGACGCATAGCTGTAGTAGCCGAACAGGAAGCCGGCCCAGTCCCCCGCCGCCGGGGACGCCTCGGCGCTGGAGAAGACCGAGTTCGTCGCGATGAGCTCGCCATAGCCGCTGTACCCCACGTACAGGTAGCTGGAGCCGCTGGGGAACAGGACCTCGATGCTGTCGGCCTCGATCTCCACAGGCACGGCCGCGCTCCCGTAGACGTTCAGGTAGTTGGCGCCGACCAGGTACGGCACGCCCACGTCTGGCCACGTCCCGCTGGTGTTCACCGCGTAGCTGTTCAGGAACACGTAGTCGTCCCCGTTGCCGGACAGGTCGCTGGCCCCGTCGAGCTCGACCATCTCGTCGGCGTCGATCACCAGGGGGTAGCGGTCGTTGCCGGTGATCGTGTTGCCACTCCAGCCAGCGATGGTCCCGCCCAGATACACCCCGTCGCCATTGCCCGACCCGGTGCCCACGGTGCCCTGGATCGTGCAGTCGGTCATGGTCAGCAGCGTGCCGCTGTAGTCGTAGATGCCATAGGACTCGTTGTCCTGGATCACGCAGTCCGAGAGAGACAGCTCGGCCCCGTACAGGTACAGCCCGCCCGGGTAGCTGCTCGTTCCGGCGTACTCCAGCGTGAACCCGCTCAGCGCGCTGTCACTGTCGCTGTAGTAGCCCACGTAGATGCCGTCCCAGGTGCCGGCGCTGCTGCCGTCCAGGGTCGAGAACAACACCCCGTCGCCGCTGGTGGCGTCGCCGTCAACCCGCACATTGCCGTCCCCGGATGTGCCGACGAACAAGCCCGCGTTCTTGTCGAAGTACAGCTCCGTGCCGTCGTCGATGGTCAACAGCGGGTTGGCGCTCCCGTAGACGGACACGTCGCCGGTGAACTGGTACGGCGCGTCCAGCGCCTGCCAGGTGGCGTCGGTGCTGACCGCCCCGCCGTGGACCTGGATGACGTCGGTGCCGTTGCCGGTGAAGCTCGACGACCCGTCCAGCGCGTCCAGGCTCTTGGGGGACAGGAGCAGGGGGTAGCTGCCGTTGGCGGTCACCGTGTTGCCGGTGAAGGCACCACCCAGGCTGCTGTAGGTGTCGACGTACAGCCCATAGGTGGCATTGTCGTTGAACGACGAGTCCGTGAACTCGGGCGCCGCGTAGTAGTAGGCGTAGGCGCCGCTGCCGTCGTTGTGCTGGAAGGTGCTGTTGCTGACCGGGATGGCGTCGGTCTGGTTGTAGTAGAAGAACGCCCCGGTGCCATAGGTGCCGCCACCGGCGTACTCCAGGGTCAGGCCGTCGATGCTGCTGTCGGCGTCGGCGTAGTAGCCGAAGTACAGCTCGTCCCAGTCGCCGGCCGCGGGACTCGACTCGGCGCTGGTCATGCGCACCCCCTGGGTGTGGCCGTCGACAACCAGGTTCCCGCTGTAGCTGGTGCCCACGTAGAGCGAGACCCCGTCGAATTGGAGCTCGGACCCATCCTCGAGGGTCAGGACCGGATCCTTGGTGCTGCTCTGGACATAGGTGTCGCCGTTGATGAGCAGGGGCGCGTCCAGGGCATGCCAGGTGCTGTCTTCGCTGACCGTGCCGCCCCGTACGTGGATGGCGTCCTGGTCGTTGCCGGCGAAGCTGCTGCTGTCGGACAGCGCCGCCACGTGGTTGGCGTAGACCACCGCCGCGTAGCCCCCGTTGCCGGTGAGCGTGTTGTCGGCAAAGGAGTCGGCGGTCTCGTCGAGGCAGGTCGACGTCGCACACTCGACCCCGCTGCCCTCGTTGTCCGAGAACGTCGTGCCCGTGAAGGTGGGCTCGGCGTAGTAGCTGTAGAAGCCCGCGGCCCCGGAGTAGCGCAGGGTGCTGTCCCGCACCTGGGGATCGGCCTGGTACATGTAGATCGCCGCCGCGCCCTGGCCCGCGTACTCGATGGTGAGCCCCTCGATGTCCGAGGCCCCGCTCGTGTAGCTGTACAGGTAGAGGCCGTAGTAGTCCCCTGGCGCCGGGCTGCTGGCGTTCGACGTGAACCTCACCCCGGCCGAAGTGCCCTGGATCTCGATGTCCCCCGAGCCCGGGTAGCCCACGTAGAGCACGGTGCTCGGGTCGAACAGCACCTCGGCGCCGTCTTCGATGGTCAATACCGGCGCGGTGGTCGCGGACACGTAGACCGTGCAGGTGATCACGTGGGGCTCGCTGGCCGACCAGGTCTCGTCGGCGGAGATGTAGCCGCAGTGCTCGACCGGACAGGTCTCGTCCACCACGGCGTCGCAGTCGTTGTCGATGCTGTCCGTGCACGTCTCTGACGCCCCCGGGTAGCTCACGGCGTCCCCGGGCTCGCAGTCGTCGCTGTTCTCGACGTAGCCGCTGGGCTGCTCGCAGGCCGTGGTCGTGGCGCTGGCGTCGCCGTAGCCGTCGCCGTCGGTGTCTGCGTACCAGACCAGGTCCGGGTTGATGCTCGCGTCCGAGTCGTCGCAGTCGTCGCAGGCGCCATAGCCGTCGCCGTCGCCGTCTGGCGCATCGTCGACCGTGCCGTTGCAGTCGGTGTCGGCGCCGTCGCAGGTCTCGCTGGCGGCCGGGTTCACGGCTGCGCTCCCGTCGTCGCAGTCGGTCGCGTCGGTCACCGTGGCCGTGGGCTGGGTGCACTCGGCGTACACCGTGTCCGGGTCGCCGTAGCCATCGCCGTCGGCGTCGGCGTACCAGGTCCCTGCGTCGGTGGCCCCGGAGTCGGCGTCGCCGTCGCAGTCGTTGTCGACCCCGTCGCAGACCTCTTCGGCGCCCGGGTTGATCGCGGCGTCGCCGTCGTTGCAGTCCCCGGTCACGTGGGTGTACCCGCTGGGCGCGACGCAGTCGACGTTGGGCACCGCGGTGCCGTTGGCGTAGCCATCGCTGTCGGTGTCCGGGTACCAGTTCGTGGCGCCGGGGTGCACCGCCGCGTCGGCGTCGTCGCAGTCCTCGTCGTTGGCGACCCGACCGCTGATGGCGTCACAGCTGGCGACCCCGTCCGCCGGATCGCCGTAGCCATCCCCGTCGCTGTCCAGGTACCAGGTCGCCGCGTCGCTCGCGGTGTCCTCGTCGATGTCGCCGTCGCAGTTGTTGTCCACGTCGTCGCAGACCTCGAGGGCGTCGGGGTTCACGGCGGCGTCGCCGTCGTCACAGTCCGTGTCCACCGCGGCGTAGCCGCTGGGGGCCTCGCAGGCGTCCTGGGTGTAGTCGTTGACACCGTGGCCGTCGCCGTCGCTGTCGGCGTACCAGGTCAGCGCGTCGGTCGCGTCGTCGTCGATCTGGCTGTTGCAGTCGTTGTCCAGCCCATCGCAGACCTCGATCCCGCCCGGGTAGGCGTCGGCTGACCCGTCGTTGCAGTCGTCGCCGTTGTCCACGAAGCCCTCGGACGCCTCGCAGGCGAGCTCGGTCGTGTCCGGGTCCCCGTAGCCGTCGCTGTCCGCGTCGGCGTGCCAGGTGCTGGCGTCGGCGCTGTCCGGGCCGTCGGTGTCGCCGTCGCAGTCGTTGTCGACCCCGTCGCAGAGCTCGGTGGCGTCGGGGTTCACCGCGGCGGCGGTGTCGTCGCACTCCTCGCACGCCGCGAAGCCGTCGCCGTCGATGTCTTCGTAGCCGACCGAGCCGTCGCAGTTGTAGTCATTGGGATCGGTGCAGTCGTCCTCGACGGCGCCGGGGTGGTACGCCGCGTCGGCGTCGTCGCAGTCCCCGGGCTCCGCGGTGTAGCCCGCCGGGGCCTCGCAGCCGGTGGCCGTGTAGTCGTCCTGGCCGTAACCGTCCTTGTCGCCGTCGGCGTACCAGGTGGGCGCGTCGACCAGGGAACCGTCCTCGTCGTCGACCAGCCCGTCGCAGTCGTTGTCCAGATCGTCGCAGATCTCGTCGGCGTCGGGGTGGATGGCGGCGTCGTTGTCGTCGCAGTCGGTGCTGACGGCGCTGATGCCTTCCTGGACCTCGCAGGCGATCTGGGGCAGGGACGCGTCTCCGAAGCCGTCGCCGTCGACGTCGGCGTAGAAGGTGTCGCCGGTCTCCTCGTCGATGGCCAGGTCGCAGTCGTTGTCGACCTCGTCGCAGCGCTCGGGGGCGCCGGGGTAGACGGTGGAGTTCTGGTCGTCGCAGTCCTCGTCGACCAGGTAGCCGTCGTTGTCGACGTCGTAGTCGGCGGAGTCGCCGGTGTCGTCCTTGTTGCGACAGCCGGGCAGGACGAGGAACGACACCACGAGGACGGTGAGGAAGGCGCGCATGGGAGCTCCGTGGAGGGACGGGGGGCGCGGATCCGGCGCCCTGCACCTGGGCGCCGGTGTCGGCGCAGGGTACCCCAGGTGCCCGGAGACCGGGGGGGCGTCACCGATTGTCACGCTCGCAAGGGCGGCTTGACGCCCTGAGACCGGGTGCGTACATGGCGGCTGCCCCGGGGAGGTCCGTGGCGGCCTGAGTCCCTCCCCACCGGGTGATTCCCGAATCCGCGGATCCCCCTCCTGACCGAGGCGATCCCGTGATCACCACTCTCTCCTTCTTGCTCGCTTGCGCCCCCGGCCTCGACGTGACCGTCGACGGCGACCACCTGGCCTCCACCAAGTCCATGACCGAGGGCTCCCCCGACGCCATCGCGCTGTTGGCCTTCGTGAACGACCCGGCGACCACCTACGCCATGCTCGACGACGACGTGCCGCTGGACCGCCGCGCCGCCGGCAACATGATCCACCACCGCGACGGCGCCGACGGCGTGGCCGGCACCTCCGACGACGACCTGTTCGACAGCATCGCCGAGCTCGACGCCATCAAGTGGGTCGGCACCAGCGCCCTGGACAAGCTCTCCACTTTCGCCCAGGCCAACGGCTACGGCCTCGACGACCACGACGAGCTGGGCACCTGGGACGGCGTGACCTTCACCGTGGCCGAAGCCGCAGCTACCGTGGCCTTCGTCAACGACGCCAGCGAGACCATGCTCGACGACGAGGTCCCCCTGAACCGCCGCGCGGTCGACAGCATCCTGGATGCCCGCCCGGTGTCGTCGGTCGCCGAGCTCAGCGAGCTCTACTTCGTCGGCTACTCCGCCATGAACCTGCTGCTCGACGGCGCCTACAACCTGGGCGACTCCAGCTGGCTCGACGAGGACGAGGAAGAAGAGGAGACCTGCGACGCCACCGTGACCGAGGTCGAGAACAGCGACGCCGCCGACTTCACCGAGCTGCTGGCCCTGTCCACCACCTCCGACGCCCCCTGGGCCGACGTGCACGCCTACCAGGCCGAGGGCTGCGACGACTGGCAAACCCCCGGCGACAGCTTGACCCAGGCCGCCTTCGAAGCCACCTTTCCCTGGACCTGGTCCGAGATCTCCAGCTACGTCGAGCTCGGCGAGTGGACCGCAGGTGGCATCGATTTTGCCGCGATGCTGAACACGGCCCTGACCGCCATCGACGAGCACACCGCCGACGGCAGCTGGGACCCGGCCGACGCCCAGGACCTCTACGACAGCCGCGACGAGCTGGTCGACAGCCTGCTGCTCGGCGTGGCCGAGTACCCCCACGGCTACATCGAGCAGACGATCTACGTGGACCTGATCGAGTGCAGCCAGGAGGCGGTCATCCTGCTGGACATCGAGAACGGCGAGCTGCTGGTCGTGCACGAGGAGTCCCACTGCTGAGATAGGCAGCAGGCATGGCCCTGCTCCCGCGTCTGCACCTGTTCGAGTTCACCGACCAGCCCTGGCTCCCTGGCCTCATCCGCCAGGGAGAGGTGGACTACCTGCAGACGCTGCTCGACAAGCTGCGGCCCTATGACGCCCTGGTGCCAGCCCTCTCCGAGGTGCTGGCACTGTCGTTTGAGCCCCGGGTCGTCGACCTGTGTTCCGGCGCCGGAGGACCCTGGCGCACCCTCGCACCGGCCCTGAGGGACGCCGGCACCGACTGCACCGTGCTGCTGACCGACGCCTACCCCGTCCAGCGCCCGGGCATGCCGCCCGGGGTCGCCTGGCACCCCAAGCCGGTCGACGCCTTGGCCGTCCCTCCGGAGCTGACAGGCGTGCGCACGATCTTCGAAGGCCTGCACCGCTTCCGTCCCGACCAGGCCCGGGCCCTGTTGGCCGACGCCTGCGCGGCCCAGGTGCCGATCGTTGTGGGAGAGCTCACGGTGCGCCGGCTGGGTCCCCTGTTGATCCAGGCCTTGCTCATCGCCCCGCTGGTCTGGATCGTCACGCTCTTCATCCGTCCGGTGACCTGGTGGCGCCTGCTCCTGACCTATCCCCTGCCCCTGCTGCCCCTGCTGATCACCTGGGACGGCCTGGTGTCGTCGCTGCGCACCTACACCCCAACCGAACTCCAGGAGCTGACCCAGGACCTCGATCAGGACGGCTACACCTGGCAGGTCCAGACCCTGCGCCACAGGGGTGCCGAGCTCACCACGCTGACGGGCCGACCCGGGACCAGGGGTTGAGTCCAGGCCCCTGACCGCCGACACCTGGGGTGGATCGGGGTCGGGACACGCCAGGACGGCACAGCCGCATGCAAGCACCTTGGCTCAAGCTCACAGTCGTCGTGGCGCTGGGCGGACTGCCTCTGGGCGCTGTCGGCGCAAGGGCGTCGCTCCAGCTCGACGACCACGACGCCCTCAACGACCTGCCGCTGCCCGGGGCGCAAACCGCCACCATCCGCGACGACCTGGCGGTGTCCACACCCAGGACCCGCGCAGAGGTCGAGAGCTACGCGGCGGGCTCGCTGGCCGCGTGTCCCCAGACCGACGACGAGTCCCTGGCGCGCCACTACGCAGCGGCCTTCAACGCAGCCGCAGCCTTTGCCAGCCTGCCGGACCACGCCCACGTGGTCCGAAGTCGGGCCACGCTGTGGGGCGCGGAGCTGGGCGAGCTGGTCTGGGTCAGCGTGCCGGACACCCACGCCATCGCACCGCTCGACCTCAGCCCCAGGCTCTTGGTGGCGGGGATCGGCGGCGATGTGTCCGCCAACCTGCGCTGATCAGATGCCCCTCGGCGGTTGTACCATCCCCACATGCCCCGACGCGCTCTGCACGATGCTCTCAACGCCCTGGAGCACGCCCTGGCGGACCCCCAGGACCTGGATCTCGCCGATCGCCGCAAGCTGCTGCACCTACAGTCGGACATCGAACGGGCCCTCGAGGCGACCGAGGAGCTCGAGGGCGACACCGGCGACGAGGTCGTGGAACAAGCGCAGGACCTGTTGCGCCGCTTCGAGGCGGATCACCCGGTGTTGACCACCGTGCTGGGACGCCTGGCAGACGCGCTGTCCGCGATGGGGATCTGATCCGGGTTGCTCAGGCTTCGGGCACCAGCCCGGCGGAGCCTTTCTCCAGCTGGCCATTGATGAAGCCGGGGGCGATCCGGGACATCCAGTGGAGCTGGTTGGCCTGGCCCGGCCGGATCTCCGCGGCGCCGGACTTGAGCGCGGGAATGCTGGCGGCCAGCAGCTCGTCCAGGGTCAGCATCTTGAAGTCGCCGTCATCGGGAATGTCCGCGGTCAGGTCGGTCTTGACCGCGGGCGGCATGAGCTCGACCACCTCGACCTTGCCCTTGAGCTGCTGCCGCAGGCTCAAGGTGTAGCTGTGGAGCGCGGCCTTGGTCGCGCAGTAGATCGGGGCGCACTGCAGCGGCACGAAGGCCAGGCCCGAGGACACGTTGATGATAGTGCCGTTGTTGGCGGTGAGCTGGTCCACGAGCACCGAGACCGTGCGGATCGGGCCCGCCACGTTGATGTCGAGCTCCCGCGTCAGCTCGACCAGGTCGTCGCTGGCGCTGGTCAGGTTCCGGTAGATGAACACGCCGGCGTTGTTGAACAGCACGTCGAGCTTGGGAAAGTCGGCCTTCATGCGCGCACCGAGCGCCCGGACCGCGTCCGGGTCCGCAGCGTCACACTGGATGCCGTGACTCCCGTCCATCGACGCCACCGCAGCGTCCAGCTTGGCCTGGTTCCGCCCGGTGATGATCACCGTGTTGCCTTGCTCGTGGAAGGTGCGGGCAAAAGCCAGGCCGATCCCGGCGCTGCCGCCGGTGATGAGGATGGTGCGTCCGGTGAGGTTCATGTGGTCGTCCAGAGAGAGGGTGGTTACTTGCAATTCGCAAGTAATCATCCCCTGCGCCAGCGACAAGTGAAAAACCCCGGTCCCCGCTCCACCTGCCCCATCGGCACCAGCCTCGACCTGCTCGGCGATCGCTGGACCCTGCTCGTGATGCGGGACCTGTTGCTGGCCGGACGCACGCGCTTCGGCGAGCTGGGTGCATCCGAGAGCATCGCCACCAACGTCTTGTCCGAGCGGCTCCGGCGCCTGGAGGGCGCGGGCGTGGTCACCAAGCACCGGGATCCGAACGACGGCCGGCGCTTCGTGTACCGGGCCACGCCTCGTGGTGCTGACCTGATCCCGCTGCTGCTCGAGCTCGGCTGCTGGGGAGCGTCCCACACGCCCGCTGGCACGGCCCACCCCGAGCTGATCGAACAGGCACGGCACGACCGCGACACCCTCGTCGCCACCCTGCGGGCCCGAGCCCTGGCCTCCTGACCGTCCGGCTGCAGATCAGAACTGCTCGGCCCGCTCCCGCAGATCCCACACCGCCCCGGTCTCCGTCTCCCGCTGCGGCGGTCCGAACAGCGCCTGGACCGCCAGGACGTGACCTGGGCGGGCCACGATCACCTCGATGCCCCCGTACTTGCGCAGCTCGAACCGGGCCTCCTCGGGATCGACAGGCTCACCGCGCAGGCCGGCCTCGAAGGCCCGGAACGGCGTGCCCGGCCGGTTCGGGTCCACCGGGATCGGCCGGCCATGGGCCCGCTGCTCGTACAGGGGCCGCTGGAAGTGCACCCCGGGTCCGGCGATGGGAACCGTCAGCACGCCGCCTTCGCCAGGGGGCAGCTCGTGGAAGACCTGGGGCACCGCGGCGGGGGTGGTGGGCAGCGGCAGGCCCAGTGGCGACAGGATCGCCAGCTCCATGACCACCAGCCCCAGGACCGTCAGGCGCGCCGTCCGCCCCAGCCGGGCCGCCCCCCGGGCCGCCAGCACGGCGAGAGCCAGCTGTCCGACCAGCATGGCCCGGGCGTGGTGGTTGACCAGGTCGCCGAAGGGCAGCAGGTCGAGCAACCACCCCCCGGGCCCAGGCAGGCCCAGGGGCTGTCCGGCCAGGGTCAGGCGCGCCCCAGAGGCGGCCAGGATGCCGAGGCCCAGCAGCGCCCACCAGCGACTGCGGCCACCCCGGAGCGCCAGCAGCAGCGGGAACCAGCCCAGGTAGACCGGGTGCAGGCGGACCAGGTCCCCGTCCAGGAGCGGCGCTGGACCGGGCACCACGAACGAGGCCAGGTCGGCCTGGCGCCACGGATTCACCTGCCACAGGGGCTCCACCAGCTCAGGGGGCGTGCCGTGGCTGTGCCCGTCCCCGCCGAGCCGGTCCCCCTGCATGAGCCCGGCCGGCAGCACCAGCAAGAGCGCCAGCGCGGCGGCGCCGATGATCGGGCCTCGTCGCGCCGGCTCTCGCAGGTCCGGCAGGCAGATCACCACCGCCGCCAGCGCCCCGAACCAGGCCAACACCAGGCCGCACCACGCCGCCAGGCCCAGCAGCGCCCCGCCCGCCAGGACCCGGCGGGGCGTGGGACCCCGCAACAGGGCCAGGGCCAGGGCGATCAAGCCCAGCCCCGCGTCTTCGGTCAGCCCCGACGCCATCGAGCCCAGGAAGATCGGTCCCAGGGCCAGCACCGCGCCCCCGACCCACGGATCGCCGTCCCAGCGCCGCGCCAGGGTGGCGCCCCCGACAAAGGCCAGGGCCACCCCGCCCAGGACCACCAGGTTCCAGGCCCAGGCCCAGCCGACCAGGCGCCCCAGCAGCGCGGCCAAAGCGGTGGTCAGCGGATCGATCACCGGCCAGGCGTCGGTGCCTCGGGCCAGGTCGGTGCCTGCGGGCCAGCCAGGCAAGGCGACCCCGTGCCACCACTGGACCCACGCGTGGCCGAAGACCTCGCCCCCCGGCCAAGCCAGGAGCGACGGTTCCTCTGCGGTCCACAGGGAGCCCCCCACCAGGACCACCGCCGCCAAGGCACCCAGGATCAGGCCGCGCACCCCCGCAGTCTACAGTTGGCCATGGACCGCCCCGCCATCCCCTGGGTCGTCGCCGCGATCCTGGCGGCTGCGTTCGCGGTTCGTGCGGCCGGCCCGGTGGCCTTTGATCCGGCGGGTCACACCCTGGGCAACTGGCACCACCCGGACTGCCTGGGCAACCACTGGCTGCTGGTCTGGGTCGCCGAGCGACTGGGCAGCGGCGAGTCGATCCTGTTCAACGACCGCTACTACTTCCCCTTCGGCGACGCCCCCTGGCTGGCGGGCAACGGGAGCGAAGGCTTCCTCTACGCCCCGTTCCACTGGCTCTGGGGCTGGCCCACCGCGGTGGGCATCTACGGGCTGGTGATCCTGTGGTGGAACGGCTTCGCCGGCTACCTGTTGGGACGGGCAGGGGGCGCCGGGCCCTGGGGCTCCCTGGTGGTGCTCGCTGCGACGGGACTCAGCGTCTACGTGATGCAGGAGCTCAACGCCGGCCGCTTCTCCCAGGCCGACATCGGCTTCTGGCTCGCGGCCCTGGCCGCCTACCTGGCCCTGCTGGAGCGGCCCAGCTGGGGCGGGGCGATCCTCTGTGGCACCTTGGTGGCCGCCAGCTCGGCGCTGTACTGGTACCACGGCGTGTTCTTCGGCCTGGCGGCCGCCGTGCTGACCCTGACGCGGCTCCCGGCCGTGCCCTGGCGCCACGTGGCGCTGGCCGCAGCCGTGAGCCTGGCCTGGGTCGGGCCCTTGCTCGCCGTCTTCCTGGAGAACTGGGCCCAGGTGCCCGGCACCGAGGACCTGACCTGGCCTCGGGACATGCCGGCGCTGGACGCGGCCGCGCTGGGCTGGCCCCTGGCGGTCCGAGAGGGCGAGCACCGTGGCCAGGCGACGGCGGCGGTCGTCCTGGCCCTGGCGGCCTGGACCCTGATCAGGCTGGCCCGGGGACGCTCGGAGAATGCCCGGCTGGAGCTGGGGCTGGCCGGCGTCGCGCTGTTGGGCTGGCTGCTGGCCCTGGGCACGGCCACGCCGCTCTATGAGGGCCTCTACGGCCTGCACGCCACCCTGCGCCGCTTCTGGTGGCCCTACCGCCACGTGCTGATCTTCCAGGCCGCCACGGCGCTCCTCGCTGCCCGGGCTCTGGGAAGCCTGCCGGGCCCCCGGCCGGTGGCAGCGCTGGCGGTCGTCGGCCTGGTGCCCCTGTGCCTGCTCGTCCAGAAGGACCCGATCCACCTCCACTACACCCGCGTCATGCCGTCGACGTTCCACACCCAGCTCGCCGATCAGCCCGGCGACGTGCTCCTGGGGCTGCCCTTCAGCCCCCAGGTCTCCAACAGCCAGCTGCCGCTCATCTACCAGCTCTGGCACGGCAAGAAGATGATCAACGGCCACGCGCCCTGGGTCCGGCGGGTCCGACCGGCGGCGTGGGATGCCCAGCTGGCGGACAACTCGTTCCTGGCCGCTCTGGCAGCGTACGAGCGAGGAGACACCAACGACGGCACCCTGACCTTCCAGGGCTCTGACCTCGACGCCCTTCGAGACCAGGGCCTGGCCCTGATCTGGCTCGATCGGGAGCTCTTCCCCGTGCGGCTGTCCGACGCCTGGACCGGTCTCCAGGTCGTCTTGACCGGCCTGTTCGGCGAGCCGGTGCTCGCCGAGGGCGACCGCGCCGCTTGGGCGACCGCGCGCTGGAACGGCCAGACCGGCGTGCCCGCACCGGTCTGGACGTGGCCGGACCGGCTCCGTCACGGCGGGCAGGACACGCCGCTGATGTCCCGCCTGCCGACCAACAGCTTCCTCCAGGCCGGCATGGTCGCCGACCGTGGACCCCCGCCAGAAGCCCGAGAGGCCCCGGACCCGGTCAAGCCAGCGAATTAGTGGGCCTCCAGACGGAGTCCGCATGACGCAAGCACCGACCTGGGACCTGGACACGATCTTCGACGGCGGCGCCCGAGGCACGGCCTTCTCCCAGGAGCTCGACGCCGTCAACGCGGTCGTCGCGGCCCGCCACGCGGCGGTCCAGGCCCTGTCGCCGCTCACCGAGGACCCAGACGCCTGGGCCGCCGAGCTCCTGGCCCTCACCGACGCCTTCAGCCGGATCAACGAGCTCTGGACCGTGGCCCACTGCGCCGCCTGCGAAGACACCGCCCAGGCCGACGCGCCCCGCATCGAGGCCCGGGTCTCGGCTCTGTGGAACCGGGCCGAACGGGCGCAGATCCTGCTGCTGGACGGGCTGGCCCGGACCGACGACCTCACCTGGGCCCGCCTGCGCAAGGAGCCCGTCTGGGAGACCTTGCGGGCCTGGATCGACAACGAGCGGGCCACGGTGCACCTGCGCCTGCCCCTGACCGAAGCCGACCTGGTCAACCAGCTCAACGAGGACGGCAAGTCCGCCTGGGGCCGGCTCTATCGGCGCCGCTCCGCGGGCGTGCGCCTCCAGGTCGACGGCCCCGAAGGCGAGCTCTCCCCGGGCCAGGCCTGGCCCCTGCTCCACCACGCCGACTCCGCGGTCCGGGCCCGCGTCCACACCGCCTGGCAGGACGCCTGGTCCCAAGACCGCGAGCTGTGGGCCAGCACGCTCACCCACATCATCGGGACCCGCAACGTGCTCCAGGAACGGCTCGACGTGGCGCCCCTCGCCCAGCCCCTGGCCGCGTGCCGCATGTCCCGCCAGACCCTGGACGCCATGCTCGAGGCCGCCTCCAGAGCCCGCCCGCTCTTGGGTCGCTACCTGGCTCGCAAGGCCACGGTCCTGGGCCTGGACAAGCTGCAGTGGCAGGACCAGTGGGCCCCGGTGGCCGAGACCGCCAAGTGGTCCTGGGACCAGGCCCAGGGCTTCGTCGAGGACAACTTCGGGGCCTGGCACCCGGACCTGGCCGCTTTTGCCAAGCAGGCCTTCCAGGGCCGGTGGGTCGAGGCCGAGGACCGCGGCGCCAAGGCCGCGGGAGCCTGGTGCGCAACGCTCCCGCTGAGCAAGCAGTCCCGGGTCTTCATGACCTTTGGCGGCACCTTCAGCGGCGCCATGACCCTGGCCCACGAGCTGGGCCACGCGTTCCACAACCACGTCACCAAGGGCCTGCCCCGGACCCAGGTGCACATCCCCATGACCCTGGCCGAGACCGCGTCGGTCTTTGCCGAGAACCTGGTGCGAGACGCAGCGCTGGCCGCGGCGGCGTCGCCCACCGACAAGCTCGCGATGCTCGACGCCCGGCTCTCTGCGGGCATGAGCTTCCTGATGAACATCCCGGCCCGTTTCCAGTTCGAGCGGCAGCTCCACGCGCTGCGGCGGCAGGGCGAGCTCGACCCGGACGCGCTGGACGACGCGATGGCCACCTGTCAGCGGGCCGCCTATGGCGAGGCCCTGGCCAGCTGGGACGCGACGTACTGGTGTTCGAAGCTCCACTTCCACATGGCGGAGCGGGCCTTCTACAACTTCCCCTACACCTTCGGCTACCTGTTCAGCAGCCTGGTCTACGCCCGCGCCAGGGCCCAGGGTCCGAGCTTCCAGTCGACCTATACCGAGCTCCTGCGGCGCACCGGGACCGACCACGCCGAGCCTCTGGCTCGGGACCTGCTGGGGCTGGACCTGACCGACCCGGACTGCTGGTGGCAGGCCATCGCGCCCTTGGAAGACGACCTGGCCGCGTTCGAGGAGACCGCGGCCAGCCTGTAGGGCTCTACAGGCCTTCCATGTTGGTCGCCATGACCGTGAGCTCGGCGACGGCCAGCTCCTGGGTCTTGCTGCCCTCGTAGAAGTCCAGGAATTCCAGCTCCACCGAGCCCCAGGCCGAGCCGGTGTAGCCGGTGACCGCGGGGATCAGCACGTTCTGAACGCCCGGGATGTCCTCGAGGACCTGGGTCCGGGAGCGCTGCTGCACGGTGACCTTGACCGTCTTGGGGCGGGCGTGGGTCTTGGGGCCGGCCTGGATGTTCACGCTGCTCAGGCCAAAGGTGTCCGAAGTGAAGCTGACGCTCGCGCCCTCGGCCTGGGTGGACCAGAAGGTCTTCTTGTTGTCGTCCTGGGCGTCCATGATGATGTGGTCCGGGTGCTCGCCTGACGGCTCGGCGTCGGCACTGGCGTCGAACTCCTTCATGCCGACCAGCACCTCGCTGACCGCCAGGTTCGGGAAGTCCTTGCCCGGGTAGGTCTCGAGCACGATGAGCTTGACGAAGCCGCCGAAGAGCTCGTTGCCGATCTTGAAGTCGTCGACGTCGATCCACTGCATGGCGTTCTCGTCGGCGACCTCGATGACCTGGGAGCCCATGGTCTTCACAGACTCGTCGCCGCGGCAGCAGACGTACTCGACCTTGAGCTTCTTGACCCGGGGGTGGTCCAGGTAGTGCTCGTCGCTCTTGCCCCAGCCCGGCCAGATGCCGATCTTGTCGATGGAGCCAAGGGGCACCTCGATCCGGATCCACTCCGCCAGGTTGGCGCTGTCGCCCGGCAGCATCCACGCGGTCTTGGGGTTGCCGTCGAGCGCCGACTGGGCATTCCAGTAGTTGGCGCCCTTCTTGGTCTCCTTCTTGAACTTCGACGCCGTGGCACCCGCCAGAGCGACGCTGGGGACCAGCAGGAGGAGAGACCAACCGAGGTGCTTGGAGAGGGCCATGAGGCCTCCTTGGGGAGCCTTGAGAAGACGGGGACCGTAACACGGCCCCTGGGCTTTCCTTCCGCTGGCGAGGCTGCCCGACAGGTCATTGACGGCCTCGATCGCCGGTCCCGAAGCAGGAGGAGCCGACCCGCGGGCCGACTCCTCACAACTGCTGACTCTCCACGCAGACTCAGTCGCCGTCGTACGGGGCCAGGTTGATGTCGATCACCTGGCTGGACTCCCCGGTGGGCAGCCGCCCGTTGTCGTGGGACGAACCGGACCCGACGGCTTCGTCGGACTCGTTGATGAGGCCGTCACCGTCCTCGTTGTCCCAGGCGAGCAGGTAGGTGATGGTGTTCGACGGCACGTCGAGGCTGTAGGCCAGCTCGGTGGCCCCGCCGCTCGTGTCGAACTCCTGGTAGTCATAGGCCGCGTCGGCGATGTCCGAGGTGCTGAACTCACCCGACGGCTTGTACTTGAGCGCCCCCACCGTGACCGTGCCGCCGCTGAAGGCGCCGTCGTCGTGGGTGATGCTGCCGCTCAGGTTCACGAAGGGCACCAGGTCCAGGCCGTAGTCGCCCATGGGGATCTGGATGTCGTGCTCGGTCAGGTTCTCGTCGCCCACGGTGATCGGGTTGCCGTCCACGTCGGGCTCGGAGATGTAGGGACCGCACTTGTCGTCGGACTCGACCACGGAGTTGAAGTTGCTGTCCCAGCAACCCTGGAGGGCGTAGTCGCCACCGGATGAGCAGACCGTCATGGCATAGGCGCCTTCGGCACCGCCGCCCGAGGGCTCGGGGGTGGTCCAGTCCCAGGTCAGGGGGCCGTCGAGGTCGGTGGTCATGAGCATGGCCACGGCGTCACCGGCCGCGTAGGCCTCGGTGATGATGATGTCGCCGCTGATGGTCGTGCTGCCGTCGCCGTTGCCGCCGCCGCCACCGCTGCCGCCGCCACCGTCGCAGCCGCCACCACCGCCGCCACTGGAGTTGTTCCAGTAGGACAGGATCGTGATGTCCACCCCAGCGGCTGTCGAGCCATCGGTGACGCTGACCGCGTCGGGGTAGATGCCGACCGGATCGGAGGTGCCCATGATGCCGTCGGCGTAGAAGTCGAGCTGAGCGCCGACCCGCACGTTGGCCGCGGCCGCGGTGAAGGTCATGCTGTAGTCGTCGCCGTCGACCGACGGCGTCAGGATCGACTGGTTGGCGTAGAAGGTCTCGTCGCCCGTGGACTCGTCGGAGTTGAAGGCGTAGACCCAGATCGCGCCGAAGGGGAAGTTGCCGTCCCAGACGGACCAGTCCTTGTAGACGTACTCGCCTTCGCTGTCGACGTCGTAGAGCTGCACCTGGACGGTACCGGTCACGGTGCCGTTGAAGCCCGAGGAAGTCGCGCCCGTGTCATCGGTCGCGGTGCTGCCGGTGTCGTCGCCGCCGGTGTCGTCGCCGCCGCCGGGTGGGGGGCATTCGAGGCCCACGAGAGCGAAGGCCGCAAGGGCCAAGACGGGAAGAATTCTGTGCGTACGCATGACCTACAGTCCTTCTTGGGAGGTCTGTCACGAAATGTATTGGACTCTTGACAATGGATCAAGCGGCATTCGAACCACAGATCCTGACCTATTCCCGCTCCTGCCGGGCTTTCCCCGGATCAAAGACGGCCGGCCCCGAGGGACCAGCCGCCTGTGAGTCAGGGCCCAAGACCGCTCAGTCGCCGTCGTAGGGCGCCAGCGAGATGTCGATGACCTGGCTCGTGGAGCCGGTCGGCAGGCGACCATTCGACGAGGAGGAGCCGGAGCCCACGGCCTCGTCGGACTCGTTGATCAGGCCGTCGCCGTCCTCGTTGTCCCACGCGAGCAGGTAGACGATGGTGTTCGACGGAACGTCCAGGCTGTAGTCCAGGCTCGTGGCACCGGTGCTGGTGTCGAACTCCTGGTAGTCGTAGGCCGCGTCGGCGATGTCGGCCGCCGAGAACTCGCCGGACGGCTTGTACTTGAGGGCCCCGACGGTGACCGTGCCACCGCTGAAGGCGCCATCGGTGTGGGACACGACGCCGCTCAGGTTCACGAACGGGACGATGTCGATGGAGTAGTCACCCAGGGGGATCTGGATGTCGTGATCCTCGAGGTTCTCGCCCACGTTGACCGGGTTGCCGTCGACGTCGGGCTCGGAGATGTAGGGACCGGCCTTGTCGTCGGCGTCGAAGACGCTGTTGAAGTTGCTGTCCCAGACCCCGGCCAGATCCAGCTCGCCGTTGCTGGCGCAGACGCTGAAGGCGTAGGCGCCCTCGGCGCCGCCACCGGAGGGCTCGGGGGTGATGACATCCATGGAATTGCCGACCGGGCCGTCGCCGTTGCTGAAGAGCATCGCGACCGCGTCGCCCGCGGCGTAGGCCTCGGTGATGATGATGTCGCCGCTGATAGTGCTGGAGCCGTCGCCGTTACCACCGCCCGTGCCGTCGCAGCCACCACCGCCGGACGAGTTGTTCCAGTAGGTGAGGATCGTGATGTCCACGCCAGAGGCGGTGGAGCCATCGGTCACGCTGACCGCGTCGGGGTAGATGCCCATCGGGTCCGAGGTGCCCATGACGCCGTCGGCGTAGAAGTCGAGCTGGGCGCCGACCCGCACGGCGCCAGCGGCCGCGGTGAAGGTCATGCTGTAGCTGTCGCCGTCGACCGAGGGGGTGAGGACGGACTGGTTGGCGTAGTAGGTCTCGTCGCCCGTGGACTCGTCGGTGTTGAAGGCGTAGACCCAAATCGAGCCGAAGGGGAAGTTGCCGTCCCAGACCGACCAGTCCTTGTAGACGTACTCGCCATCGCTGTCGATGTCGTAGAGCTGGACCCGGACGTCGCCCGAGATGGTGCCGTCGAAGCCGCCGACCACACCGCCGGTGTCGTCGGTGCCCGTCGCGCCGGTGTCGTCACCGCCGGTGTCATCGCCACCGCCGGGGGGCGGACAGTTCAGGCCGACGAGAGCAAAGGCGGAGAGCGCCAGGACGGGGAGGATCTTGTAGGCACGCATGGGACCTTCCTTGGTCGATTGCGGGGCGGGGAAAGGGCACCTGGACTGTAGTGAACCCCCCTGTCCAGATCAAGCTCCGAGGACAAGAAAAACGCAATGAGCCGGAGGACTTATGGGATTTTGGGTTTCAGGTGTGGACTATCTTCAGAATCAGTCCCCCGACCGTGCTCCCGCCACGTCCAGAGCGATCACCAGACCCGCCACGTCGGCGGTGCCGATCCGCACCGGATTGCCCGCACAGCTGCCGAAGGGATCCCCCGGCGTCGGGCCGTCGCCGTCCACGTCCACATAGGCCTCAAGCTCCAGGGTACCGAAGTCCCGCGGGGCCTGAAAGCGGAAGCTGCCAGGCTCTACCTTCAACTTGCCCAGCAGCGTGCGCCCGGCCTCGCTGGCCGGATCCACCGTGAACACGTCCAGGTCCACCTGGGCCGAGCCGGCGGCGGCCTGGGCCTGGGCCGACAGCTCGATGCGGCCCGTCACCGCCACAGGGTCGTCCCCCAGGGTGTTGAAGACGGAGCCCCCGCCGCTGGGGGCCGACGGCTGCCCGCCCCCGCTGCCCGGTGCGCCCCTGGCGCCGACCACCAGCGACAGGTCCAGCGTCAGCCCGGACTCGGTGCCCACCTCCAGAGTCGCCGTGGCGTAGGGGTCGTCGGCACTGGGCCCATCGCCGCCCTGGTCCTGAAAGACCTCCAGGATCAGCGTGCCCAGGCCCTGGGGCACCCGGAACTCGTAGCGCCCATCGGCCACGGTGAACACCAGCTTGCCGAGCTGCCGGTTGCCGCCTTCGGCCGTCGCGTCCGGCACGCGCAGGTCCACGTCGACCTGGCCCTCCGTGGTCCCGGTCAGCGTGCCGGACAGCACGGTCCACTCCCCGGTGTGGTCGGCAAAGGGATCCTGGGCCGCGCCCTGACCGCCGCCCCCGTGACCGAGGGCCGCCGCCAGCTGCTGCTTGCCACCGACCACCAGCGGCAGGGCGACACCGGAGACATCGCGGGCCCCGATCGCCACGTCGACGAAGCCGAAGGGGTCATCGTCGCTGGGCCCGTCGTCGGTCTGATCCTGGAAGGCCTGGATCGAGAGCGTGCCCAGGTTGGCGGGGACCCGAAGGGAGAAGTCACCCGGGCCCTCCAGGGGCACCTTGCCCTCGTGCACGTTGCCCCCCGGCGCGTCGGCGTCGCTGCGCCGCAGATCCAGGTCCAGGGCCCCCGCCACGTCGCTCGTGATCGTGCCGGACAGGGTCACCCAGGGTCCTTCGTGGTCGGCAAAGGGCCCGGCTGCGTCGTCCCCGCCGCCATGGCCCAGGGACTCGGCGAGCTTCTGCTTGCCGCCGACCTCGACCTTCAGGGCCACGCCGGTGACCGGGCGCTTGCCGACCTCGACCTGGACGAAGCCGAAGGGGTCGTCGTCGCTGGGTCCGTCGCCGGTCTGGTCCTGGAAGGCCTGGATCGAGAGCGTGCCGAGCCCCACCGGGACGTCGAAGGAGAAGGGGCCCGGCTCGGTGAGCGGGATCTTGCCCAGGTAGACATTGCCCCCTGGCGCGTCCGCATCGAGCTGCCGCAGGTCCAGGTCGACCTCACCTTGGTCGATGCCGGACAGCATGCCGGACAGCGTGACCATGGGCCCTTCGTGGTCGTCGAAGGGACCGGCCCCAGCGGCACCGCCGCCGTGGCCCAGGGCCTCGGCCAGCGCGAGCTTGCCCCCGACCTCCAGGGTCAGGGTCTGCCCGCTCAGGGGCCGGCCGCCGACCGCCAGGACCACCCACCCGAAGGGGTCGTCGTCGCTGGGCCCGTCGCCGGTCAGGTCCTGGAAGGCCTGGACCCGTAGCTCGCCGTAGTCGACCGGGGCCTCGAAGCCGAGCTCGCCCGGGGCGGCCAGGGTGAGCTTGCCCGCATTCTGGTCCTCGGGCCCGCGGAGATCGATGTCGATGGCCTGTTCCAGCGGCGAGAGCACCTGGAGGCTCACGCCCACCCGGGGCCCTTCTTCGTCGTCCCAGACCAATCCGCCGGCGCTCTGGGTCAAGGCCTGGCGGGCCTTGATGAGCCCACCCACCTCGAGGGTCAGGCTGACGCCAGCGACGGGCTCGCCCCCGACCTCCACCTCGAGCCAGCCGTATGGATCGTCCTCGGTCGGTCCGTCCCCGCCCACGTCCTGGAAGGCCTCCAACAGGACCGGTCCGAAGCCCGCGGGCACCTCCAGGCTGAAGTCCCCTGGCTGCTGCAGGGCGAGCTTGCCCAGGTCCTTGCGGCCGCTGGGAAGGGCGTCGTCCAGCTGGCGGAAGTCGACGTCGACCGGGAGCACCATCGACGACACGATCGTGCCCGAGAAGCCGATTCGCTCGCCTTCGATCCCGGCAAAGGGCGCCAGCTCGCCAGCGCCCGCGCCCCCGTCCAGTCCACCCCCCGGAGCGCCCTGGGTGAACCGCTCGTCCAGTCCCCGCTCCTCGCCGGTGAGGCTCTCCAGACACCCGGTCAGGCCCAGGGCCGCCAGGGGCAAGAGCCCGGCCCTCACACCACCCCCGCCTGCCGGGCCCACGCCACCGTGCGCCGCAGCCCTTCGGCCAGGCGCACCTGGGCCGTCCAGCCGAAGCGCTCCTGGGCCCGGGAGACGTCCAGACACTTGCGCGGCTGGCCATCAGGCTTGGTGGTGTCCCACCGGATCTCGCCCTCGAAGCCGCACACCTGGGCCACGGTCTCGACCAGCTCGCGCACGCTGGTCTCGACCCCGGTGCCCAGGTTGATGGCCTCTGGCGTCGTGACCCGCTCGGCCATGCGCACCACCGCGTCGGCGCAGTCCTCGACGTAGAGCAGCTCCCGGGTCGCCCGCCCGGTCCCCCACGCCACCACGTGGTCGGCGCCGGCCGCGCGAGCCTCGAGGCACTTGCGGATCAGCGCTGGCACCACGTGGCTCCGGGCGGGGTCGAACTCGTCCCGTGGGCCGTAGAGGTTCACGGGCATCGGGAAGCAGCACTTCAGACCGTGCTCCTGGTGGTAGGCGACGCCCTGTTCGACCATCATGCGCTTGGACAGACCATAGGCGGCATTGCTCGGTTCGGGGTAGCCGGTCCAGACGTCGTCTTCGCGCATCGGGACCGGCGCGTCCCGGGGGTAGGCACAGACCGACGAGACGCCGCAGAACCGCTCCACCCCGGCCTCCCAGGACGCGTGGAGCAGGTGGGTATTCATCAGGACGTTGTTGGTGTAGATGCTGGCCGGGTGGGCCCGCATGTACCCGATGCCCCCGCCGTCCACCGCGCAGTGGATGACCACCTGGGGCCGGGTCTCGGCCAGCAGCGCCGCACAGGCGTCCGCGCTGCGCAGGTCGTGATCCCGAGATCGAGAGGTGTGCACGACCGCCCCCGCCGCCCGCAGGCGCTCGACCACGAAGGAGCCCAGGAAGCCGTGCCCGCCGGTGACCAGCACGGGGACGCTCTCCCAGAAGGCCGGATCCGCTGCGGGGGACACGGTCCGCTCAGACGTTGGAGTAGGGGTTGCGCACTTCCAACAGCTTCAGCCCGTTGATCAGCTCGTCGATGCCGCGGTGGATGTCGATCTCGGTGCGGAAGCCGTGGCGCCCGATCTTGGCGTAGCTGACCTCGTAGTCGCGCTTGTCCGCGTCGGTCCCGACCTCGGCAAAGTGCACGTAGAAGCTGAGCTTATCCTGGAGGATCCGAACCACGTCCTCCTTGGTGTAGTTCATCGACTCGTGGCCCACGTTGTAGGTCTCGTCCTTCATCGCGTCCCACCGGGCCATCACGAACTGGACGCAGCGGGCCATGTCGGCCACGTGGATGAAGGTCCGGCGGAAGTGCTTCTCGTAGACCAGCAGGTAGTTCTGGACCAGGGCCTGGTAGGTGAAGTCGTTGATCAGCAGGTCGAGCCGCAGGCGGGGGCCCAGCCCAAAGGCCGTGGCGAAGCGGAAGGAGAGCGTGTTGGGCCGCGCCATGCACAAGAGCTCGCTCTCGGTCTTGGTCTCGCCGTAGATGGACAGCGGGTTCAGCGGGGTCTCCTCGGTGCAGATCCCGTCCACCTCGCCGTAGTTGGAGCCCGTGCTGGCGTAGATCAGCCGGGTCGACGGATCGATGGCCGCGAGCACGTTCTTGGTCCCGCCCAGGTTCACCGCGATGGCGTCGTCGGGGTACTTCTTGCACAGCGGGTAGCCCACCAGGGCCGCCAGGTGGATCACCGTGTCCGCACCCGCGCACTCGCGCTTCAACAGCTCGGCGTCTCGCACATCGCCCCGGGTGAACGTGAAGCGGTCGGAGACGAACAGCTCCATCAGGGGCTCGGGGCCGTACATCAGGCTGTCGATGCAGTGGACCCGGTAGCCGGCGTTCAGGAGCCGCCGCAGCACCACCGAACCGAAGAAGCCGGCCCCGCCGGTGACCACGACCTTGTGATTCGCGTTGTCGGGGGAGAAGTGCATCAAGAGACCTCGTCGACGGCCGAGACCAGCAGGTCCCTGTGGCCGTCGTGGAAGGCGTGGCTGTTGCCGATGAACAGCCCGTGGGTGTGGATCCGGTCCGAGACGGGCAGCTCGCCGTGGACCCGGGCGCCGGGCACCCGCGCAAAGGCCGGCTGCCGGGCCAGGTTGGAGCCCGAGATCGGCCGCGTGGCGATCTTGCGGGACTCCAGGTGGGCCATGAACTCGGCCCGGGAGAACGGCGCGTCGTCGCTCACGAGCATCGGAAAGGCAAAAGCCGCGTGGGCGGTGCCGGGCTGCTGGGGGTAGACCCGCAGGTGATGCCGATCCGCCAGGGCGGCACACCAGGCGTCGTGGTTCGACCGGCGGCGCACCAGCCAGTCGTCCAGGCGCTGGAGCTGACGCAGCCCGAAGGCCCCGGCCATCTCGGTGGGGCGCAGGTTCCAGCCCGCCGCGGTGAACAGGAAGCGCGGATCGATCTCCGGATGGGCCGCCGCGTGGGCGTCCCGCTCGTCGAGCTCCCGGATCCAGCCGTGGGCCCTCAGAGCGCGTGCTGCCTCGGCCACGGCGTGATCGTCGGTGACGATCATGCCCCCCTCCACCGTCGTGATGTGGTGGCTGAAGAAGAAGCTGAAGGTGCCGACCGCCCCCAGTCCGCCACAGCGCCGCCCAGCGACCTGGGCACCGTGTGCGGCGCAGGCGTCCTCGAGCACGACCAGGTCCAGGTCCTGCAGGCCCGCCACGTCGGCCGGCTGGCCCAGCAGGTGCACCCCGATGGCGCCCCGGGTCCGGGGCCCGATGGCCTCGGCCGCCAGCCCGACGTCGACGCACAGGGTGTCCGGGTCCACGTCCACAAGCACGGGCCGTAGCCCGCACTGGGCCACCGGAAAGAGGCTGGTGGACCAGGCCACGGCGGGCACCAGGACCTCGTCGCCCAGCCGCAGCCGGCCGGTGTGGACCAGCGCGGCCAGTCCGACCAGGTTCGCCGAGCTGCCGCTGTTCACCATCACGGCGTGGCGGGTCCCGATCCAGGCGGCAAAAGCCTCTTCGAAGGCCCGCACGCGCTTGCCCATGGTGACCCAGGTCGTGACCATGGCCTCGACGGCGTCGTTGACCTCGTCGGCCCCAAAACCCGTCACCTGCAGGGGGAGCCCCTGGGCCGGGTCGTGACGCTCCACGGGCAGGTGCGCCATCTCGGCGGCGATGAGGGCGCGCACCTGCGCCAAGCGGTCGGACATGGGGAAAGGGTCGCCCAAGCGAGGGCGGCGTGCAACCGACGGCTCAGCGCAGCCGCTTGGCCCCCGGCAATTCCGTCAGCAGCACCTTCAGGTGGTCCTTGCCCACAGGCCAGCTGATGGCCTTGGACTCGCCCCCGGCGCGCTGGCCCTCTTCGGTGGCCACCTCGGCGATGGGCCATCGTCGGCGCATCGCGCGGATCGAGATCTGGTACTCGATGGGAAAGCGCTTCACCGACGTGTCCAGATCCAGTAGGTCCTCGCGACGCAGGGCCCGGAAGCCATTGATGGTGTCGGTGACGTAGTCGCCCTCGTTGAACAGACGGTTGGCGATCCAGGTCAGGGTCTGGTTCACCCAGGAGCGCGGCCGGAACAGGCCGACGTCCTCCTCGTTGATGGAGCCCACCGCGAAGCGGCTGGCGATGGCCACCCGGGCGCCCTGGAGGATCAGGTCGTCCAGGCGCTCGATGTCCGCGGGGTCCTCGTTGCCGTCGGGGCTGTAGAAGATCAGCCGCTCGCTCTGGCAGGCGTCGGCAGCGACCCGAAAGGCAACCCCGCGCCCGGGGATCGACTGGTCCAGGATCGGGATGCCGCGCTCGGCCAGGAACTCGCGGGAGCCGTCGGTCGAGCCCCCGTCCACCGCCACGGTCTCGCGGAAGCGATCGACGGGGATCTGATCGAAGAGCAGGCGCAGCCCGTCGATCTCGTTGAGGGTCAACAGGACGATGGCGGCGTCGCGGACGGGCTCAGGCACTGCGCTTCACTTCCCCTTCGCGGGCAGGACCCCGCTGCTCTCGAGGAATTTCACCACAAGACGGGCGATCTGATCGTTGCCCGCGGCGTTGGCGTGACCCTTGTCGGTGGGGAAGTAGAGCTCCTGGCGCTTGCTGAGCGTCTCGATCTCCGGGCTCGGGTCGAAGTGCAGCAGGCCCTCGGCGGCGGCCTCTCCGGCCAGGACCGAGCGGTGGAGCTTGGTGTAGCCGACGCGCTCCAGCGGGTAGCCGAAGTGGACCACGCGGGCACCCGTGGCCTCGATCGCGCTGCGCAGTGCGCGCAGGTTGTCCAGGTACTGCTGATCGCTGACCCGGAAGACGCCCTCGCTCCCGCCTTCGGCCCGTTCCTTGGTCCGGATGACGTCCTTGTCCCGGAAGGACTTCAGGAGCAGGTACAGCCGCCACTTGTAGAGCAGGTTGTGCTTGAGGAAGTCGGCGTTGCCTTGCTGGAGCGCCTGGCTCAGGTCTGAGTACTCGGCCTTGCGGGCGTCCTGGACCACGAAGCCCAACAGGACCACGTCGGGCCGGTACTTGTGAGCCACCGTCTCCCAGAGCCAGCGGCCCTGGAACGACGTGTAGCCGGGCTGTCCGGCGTTGATGACCTCGGCCCTGCGGTAGCCCTCCTGGTGCAGGAGGGTCTCCAGTCGGGCGGGGTAGCTCTCGTCGTCGTTCACGCCCCACCCGAACGTGGTCGAGCACCCCATCGTCATGATGCGCGTGACGTCGCTCGGCTTGGTGGTCGGGTGGATCGGCGCCCGGAGCCCGTGCTCGTCGGTGGTGACGGTGAAGAGTCCCCCGGTCTCGCGGTGGGCGACCGGTTCCTCTTCCTGGTGGGCGTCCTGGACCCAGTAGACGTCCTTGTGGGCGAACTTGGCGTCTGGATCCGGCTCGGGCCATCCCATGGCCGTCAGGCCCGCCTCGACCGCGCCGAAGACCATCACCAGCATCACCAGGCTGAAGGCCAGGTTGCGGATCACGGTTCGTCGACGACGGCTGGAGACCACGGCGGCAGTCTACTGGGGACTGATCTCAAGGCCGGTGTGGTCGATGATGCCGCCGGACTTGAACCAGGTGTTGTCGAAGAACGTGGTGTCGTTGATCCGGAAGGTCATGGAGCCGTGGGCCGGTACGTTGAACATCATGCCGACGCCGATCGGGTAGATCGTCTCGATGCCCGAGTCGGTGGTGAACCGCATCATCAACATGCCAGCGTAGCAGCCCTCCATGTTGCAGGGCCAGTCCTCCATGCCCATGGTGAGCTGGTCGGGGTCACCGGCGGTGTTGATCCAGGGACCGTCTTCGGCAATCCGGTACTTGTCGCCTTCGGTCGCCCGGATCTTGAAGCTCATGCCCTCGCAGACCGGCACGTCGAGCTGCCAGCCGCCGTCGATCTCCAGGTAGTAGAAGAGCGTGTCCTCGAGACCGCCCCGGCACTCCCCCTCGTTCAGATCGCGGTCCAGGCTGCCGAACCAGCGCTTCCAAGCGCCCATGTCGCCGAGGGTCGCAGGGGACTCGTCGTCGGTCGACGCGCCGGCCGCCATGACGGCGCGGCACTGGTCTGCGTTCTGCCGGGAGACCTCTTCGATGAGTGTGGGGCGCCCCAGCAGGGTGATCTCGACTTTCTCGACGGCCGAGCTCTTCATGGACACGCCGTCGTCACGGCGGCCCTGCCACTGGCTCATCATGGCCTCGAGGGCCCCTTGCCGAGCCTCGAGCCGTGCCGTGGTGCCCTGGTTGGCCTCGACCCTGTCGTAGTCCACCGGGTACCAGCACTGGCCGACCCAGCCCTCCTCGGCGTGCCAGCCCTCGATCGGGGCCGCGGGCTCGGCGTCCTTCTTGTCACCGCAGGCCACCAGGGCCATGACGGAGAGCGGGGCGAGCAAGGCGGAATTCAGGCGCATGGACAGTCCTCCAACGGCGTCCCGCCTAACGCGGAGACACCATCGCGCTCGGGATGTTCCACCCGCACAGGGTCCGGCCCGAAGCCAAGCGAGGCCACCCCCCGTGTTCGGGGGATGGCCTCGATCGGCTGCACCGCGAGGGTGCTAGTACTAGATCTTGCCGACCAGCATGAAGGCGATGACCAGGCCGTAGATCGCCAGGGACTCCATGAGGGCCAGGGCGATGATCATGACGGTCTGGATGGTGCCAGCGGTCTGCGGGTTGCGGGCGATGCCCTCGACCGCGGAGCCACCGGTGAGGCCCTGGCCGATGCCAGCGCCGCAAGCAGCGAGGCCCATGGCCAGGCCGGCACCGACAGCGATCATGCCGCCGCCGTCGCCGGCACCAGCGCCGCCCTCGGCGAATGCGGGAAGAGAGATCAGGAAGGTGGCCACCATGACGGTGAGGACCTGGAGCATCTTGGACATCTTGGGCTCTCCGGGTTGCCCGCCGGAGCGGGCTTCAGACAGGGTCAGCAGGGTTGCGAGACGGGCTCAGTGCCCCTCGTCGTGGGCGATCGCCAGGGAGACGTAGACCACGGAGAGGAGCGTGAAGACAAAGGCCTGGACCAGGCAGACGAAGGTGCCGAGCCCCAGGAAGATGACCGGCACCAGCACGGGCACCAGGTCGCTGAAGATCGCCAGGACCATGTGGTCGCCGTTCATGTTGCCCATCAGCCGCACGCTGAGCGTGAAGGGGCGGAACAGCAGCCCGACGGTCTCGAGCACGAACATGAGCGGGGCCAGCCACAGGATGGGGCCCATCAGGTGCTTGATGTAGCCCATGCCGTTGACCCGCAGGCCCTCGAAGTTGAAGACCACGAACACCACCAGTGCCATGCCCCAGTTGGTCGAGATCGACGCGGTCGGCGGCAGGAAGCCCGGCAGCAGCCCGATCAGGTTGCAGATCAGGATGTAGAAGAACAGCCCGGCGAACAGCGGGAAGTAGCGCTCGGCCGCGGCCCGGCTGCCCAGCACGTCGGTGAACAGGTTGAGCAGGCCGCCGACGATCAGCTCGAAGATGTTCCGGGCCTTGAGGTCGCTGGCTGGCACGTACTGCAGAGTCCCGCCCTGGGCACGGGCCTTGTTCAGGCCCCCGCGGGCGAGCACGGCGCACACGCACAGGAAGGCGCAGGCCAGGAAAGCAGCGGGCACGGTGTGCACGAAGGGCGCGCCCTCTTCGGTCACCAGGGACCCGAACAAGGAGCCGTCGGCCACGCCGGGGATCAGGTGGAACCAGGACCACTCGGCGACCTGGAAGAGGTCGGCCGGGAGGAAGCCGTCGGAGCTGGGGAGGCCAGGCAGCAGGTGCATGTCAGGCGCCCTCGGTGGGGTTGGGGACCAGCAGGCCGCCCCGACCGACGAACACCGTCGCGGTCAGGAGCACGAGGCCGAAGCCGATCAACAAGGGAACGGGGTCCAGGACCTGGATCAGGGCGACGATGATCGCGGCGGAGACCAGCAGCCGCAGGATGTAGGCGACAGCGAGGCGGGCCCGGGCGCCTTCGACGCCCTGGGCGGCAAGGGCGGTCACGTTGCGGCCCAGGCTGACCATGTGCACCAGGCCGCAGGCACCGCCGACGAGCACGGCGACCGCAGCGACGGCCCCACTCAGGGCCCCAGCCACGATCGCGCCGAGCCCGATGAGGGGGAGTGCGCTCCGGAGCAGCTGGCGGGTTTCCAAGAGTCCGTCCTGGAGTCAGCCCGGGATGTTTACAGACCCCCGAAGAACAGGCGGTCATCCCGGAAGGGGCGGCCTGATATCGCGAGGTCCTGGGGGGGTCAACAGGACTTGGTGGCGTCCAGGGCCTCGCCGACCACGACCCCGATGCGGTCGATGTGATCGCGGGTCAGGGCAAGGTTGAGGAAAGCGGCCTCGTACTGGCTGCACGGCAGGGTGAGGCCGCGTTCCAGACACGCCCGGTGGAACCGGCCAAACCAGCGAAGATCGCAGCCCGCGACCTGGTCGAAGCGGGTGGGGGCCTCGGCCCGGAAGAAGATCGTGAACATCGATCCGACCCGGCTCATGGAGAGGCCGTGGCGGACCACGTGGGGACGGATCTCTGCGTCGACCGCGTCGCCGATCCCGTCGAGGCGATCGTAGATCCCCGGCGCGGACAGGATCGCCAGCGCCGCGCGACCGGCGGCCACCGCGACCGGGTTCCCCGACAGTGTGCCCGCCTGGTACACGGCACCGACCGGGGACAGGTGCTGCATCAGCGCGGTCCGTCCCCCGAACGCCGCGAGGGGCATGCCCCCGCCGACCACCTTGCCCAGACAGGTCAGGTCTGGCAGCACACCGAAGCGCTCCTGGGCGCCCCCGAGGGCCAGCCGGAAGCCGGTCATGACCTCGTCGAAGATCAGCAGGGTGCCGTGGACATCGCAGAGGTCCCGCAGGCCCTCGAGGTAGCCGGGGGCCGGCGGGATGCAGCCCATGTTGCCGGCCACGGGCTCCAGGATGACGGCCGCGACGCTGTCCGATGCCAGGTGTTCCGCCACCGCGTCCAGGTCGTTGAAGGGCGCGGTGAGTGTCGCCGGGGCGATGATGCCCGGGGAGCCCGGCCGGGCAAAGGTCGCGACCCCGGAGCCCGCCGCCACCAGCACGCTGTCGTGGGCCCCGTGGTAGCAGCCGTCGAGCTTGACGATGCCGTCTCGGCCCGTCGCACCGCGGGCGAGCCGCAGCGCGTGCATGGTGGCCTCGGTGCCCGACGACACCACCCGGACCTGCTCGATGGATGGCACTGCGGCGACGATGTCCTCGGCAAAGGCGATCTCGGCTTCGGTCGGTGCGCCGAAGGTGGTGCCGCGCCGCACCGCGTCGATGACGGCCTCTTCGATGCGCGGGTGACGGTGACCCAGAATCAGCGGACCCCACGACCCGACCAGGTCCAGGGTCGTCTGCCCTTCGGCGTCGGTGAGGTGTGGACCCTGTCCGGACACGATGAAGGGCGGGTCACCCTCGACGGCGGCAAAGGCGCGAACCGGGGAGTTGACCCCGCCGGGGATCACCCGACGAGCACGCGCGAGGAGGGCTGAGTTGCGGGACATGGAACCTCCGGGCCCGGCGCTGTAGCCCACTGGTCCGCGGGTGGCAGCCAGCTCGGGCGCAGCCGGCGATCCTGCAGCACCACCCGCCCCAGGTCCCAGCCGAACTCCCCCCGCGTCCGCAGGGAACGCGCCACCGAGCGGGGCTGCACGTCCAGGCGATCGGCGATGCCAGCCGGGCTCCAGCCCGCGGACCACGCCAGCTGGGTGCGCAGGACCCGCTGCCTGCGACGGGTCGAGTCCCGGCCGGTCACGTGCCGCAGGGTCCCCTCCACCACGGCCCAGGGGAGGGCCTCTCGGGCCCGCCAGGACACCGGCACCGACGCCGGAGCGGGGCCCGGCAGCCGGGCGGCCTGGAGCACCGACGTCGCGCTCCGCCCGCACCGCAGCCAGGCGCCGTCGACCCAGCCCGGGTGCCGCAGGACCAGGGCCTCGCGCAGTGAGGACCAGGGCCAGGCCAGGCCCGCGTTCTGGTGCAGGTGATCGGCGGTCTGGCGCGCGTGGCGCTCGTCGGCGATCCACTCCCGCACCGCGGGCGACCAGCTCACGAAGTCCCCGCGGTGGTGACGCCAGACCCCCCACCCGGACTGCTGCAGCCGGCAGACCTGGGCCACGGCGCGCTCCGGCCCGGCGACCAGGAGCCGCGCTTCCTGCCCTCGTACCACGAAGGCACGCAGCGCGACGTGCCAGCGGTCGCCCAGCTGCTGGAAGCGATCCAGGAACAGGATCGGGTCCAGGTCGTCGGCGAAGAGCGGGCGGCGCCCGGTGCGGGTCAAGGTGAGCAGCCAGAACATCGCGGACCTCCGGGATGGTCCAGCGCTCTTCACGGTCCGTGCCAGGTCCCGGAGTGGCTGACTGCGGGGAGCCAGGCCTGTCACCCTGTCCAAGGTTGGACAGCCGGTGGCGACGGGCCGACAGGCCCCAGCTACTCCAGGGGCACCGCGTGGAGCTTGCCCGTGCGCATCTCCAGGCCTTCCATGGTCATGATGACCATCTGGCCCGGCTGCTGCAGTGTCAGGTCCCGACCCCAGTTCCCAAAGGAGAAGGGGAACTCGGCGACAGACGTCACCGCGCCGGTGGTCAGCGAGAGGTCCTTGACCCGGATCGAGTTCGCGTCGGAGAACTCCCGCCAGGCCAGGCGCAGCGTGGTGCCCGTCTGGTGCAGGTTGACCCCGCCGCCCATTTGCATGATGTGGTCCGCGCTCTTCTGGTGGATGGGCACGTCGGTCACCCACTTGGCCTGGCCCTTCTTGTCCAGGCAGACGACCCGCAGGTTGCCCAGCAGCCAGCCGCCCTTGTCGTCGACGGGCTCGCGCCAGAGGCCCTGGTAGGGCACGGCCCCGAACATGGTGATGCCCCAGGGCGCGAAGAACTGGGACACGACGATCACGTCGCCGTTGGTCTGGGGCAGCACGAAGTACTGGTCGGTCCGCCGCAGGGACTTGTCGTCCACGTCGGGCAGCAGCCAGGACATGCCACCCACGCTCTGCCAGCGGAAGCGCTGGTTGGTGAAGTCCAGGGCCGTCACGACCAGCTCGTCCTTGGCGCCGGACTTCTCGCCGGAGCGCACGGCCACCCAGACCTGGCCCTTGTCGTCGTGGCCCCACGCGGGCACGCCCTCGTGGGGGTGGACCTCGTACCAGCTCAGGGTCTTGCGGGTGCCGTCGGCCTTGACCTGGTGCACGTGCCAGGTGCCGTTCTCAAGGTGCTCCAGCACGTACAGGTGGCCCTTGGCGTCGACGCTGTACTGGCGCCAGTACTCCTTGTTCGACTCCTGCCACGCGGCCTGGCCGAGCTGGCGCAGGTCCGGGCCGAAGAACCGGGCCTCGGTGGCTGCGTCGCCGGCGTGGTGGGTGACCACGACCATGCGCCCGGTGCCCTTGTGCAGGCGGAGGTGGTGGTTGCCCCCGGCGACCAGCAGGTCCTGGCGGGTGGCGCTGCCGTCCTTGGGCTTGAGGCGATCGACCACCACACCCTTGTCCTGGACCGCGAAGACGCGGATCTCGGACCCGGCGGTGCTCAGCGCGATCAGGGGCCCCCACACGGGGGTGTAGGGCTTGAGGAGGCAGCCGGGGTTGCGGCCGGCATAGGCCATGTTGCCCATGGCCATGCGGGCCTCGTAGACCAGGTTCGAGGTCCAGCGCTCCGTCAGGTCCGGTCCATACCGTTCGACGGCGAACTGGCAGGCTTCCTTGTGGCGGAGCATGGCGAAGTCCTGGCCCGCCAGACGCCCGGTCTGGGAAGTCGCCAGGCCGTTCCGGTGGATCGTCACCTCGACCACGGGTCCAGGCAGCTCGGCCCAGGCGACGACGAACAACAGCAGGGTCCACAACATCCCGCGCATCCTATCCTTCCCCCCCAGCTGGAGGTCCGATGTTGTCCCTGGCGCTGGCGCTGGCCTGCACACCCCAGGACCCGACCGGTGCCGACAGCGGCGACACGGGGGGTGCGGACCCGGCCGTTCAGATCTCGGCGGGCTTCGAGCACACCTGCGCCGTGAGGGAGAGCGGCCGCCTGGCCTGCTGGGGCTGGGACCTGTCCGGCCAGAGCCAGGCACCGGAGACGGACGGGTGGACCCAGGTCAGCGCGGGGCACTACCACACCTGCGCCATCGACCTGGACGGTGCGATCACCTGTTGGGGCGACGACGACTCCGGTCAGTCGACGCCCCCCGAGGGGTCCTTCGTCGCCGTGAGCGCCGGCACATACCACACCTGCGCACGGGCGTCGGACGGCTCGGCCACGTGCTGGGGGGAACCCTCGGACGCCCGGCTCGAGGTGATCGACGACCCGGTCCAGGACGTCACAGCCGGGTTCGCCGACAGCTGCTACGTCGAGACGGGCGGCGAGGTCTACTGCGTCGGCGAAACCTTTGACACCGACGCCCAGCTGATCGGGGACTACCGCAAGGCCGACCTGGGCGAGACCTATGGCTGTGCCCTCGAGACAGACGGCCGCATCGCCTGCTTTGGAGCGGTGGACGCGGCGCCGGAGGGCACCTGGACCGCCTTGACGGCTGGAAACGAGCACGCGTGCGCTCTGGACGAGACCCAGCTGGTGTCCTGCTGGGGCAGCAACCGCTACGGCCAGGCCAACCCGCCGCTGTCGATCTTCGAGAGCCTGACCGCCGGCGGGGCCCACACCTGTGCTCTGGACACCCTGGGCGAGATCCAGTGCTGGGGACGGGATCGCAGCGGGCAGTCCACGCCGCCCTTCTAGGGGAATTCCCCTCAATCCCCACCTCTGAGATCCGAACTCGAAGGTGATGTCTTCCGCCCGCAAGACCCAGCGTCGCCTGCACGAGCTCAGCAAGTGGGTGGTCCTGCTAGGACTGGGGATGGTGGTCGCCTGGGCTGGGGTGCACACGGCCGAGCGGGCCGCACAGTCCAAGCTCGACACCCTGGTCGAGCGGGCGGCGCGCTACCGACAGACCGAGTACGCCGAGCGCTACAACAGCCACGCGCGACGCAGCGAGCAGCGCCTCCAGGACGTGCAGCAGCTGGTCGAGACGTGGGGCGACCCGACCCTGGGCTTCATCCTGTTGGTGTCTGGGAGCGTGCTGTTCCTGGTCACCCCAGGCCCGGCAGTGAAGCGGCGCCGGGTCAGGGCTCGCAAGCGCTCCAGAGACCGAGCCCGGCCTGGACAGCGGCGAGCTCGTCCTGCTGGAACTCCGTCTCGAACGCCACATTCGGCTGCACCGCGTACGCCCACGCAAAGCCTGCTCGGACGAGAGAGCGGTTGACGAAGTCGTCGTCGCCGCCGCCCAGGTGCAGGTAGGCCAGGGTGCGGTCGTAGTAGTCCTCGCACTCCGCGTCGAAGGTCAGGTAGACCCACCGGTCCTGGATCAAGCGCTGGGTCTCGGCCAGGGCTTCGGGCCCATAGCAGTCGTCCGCGGAACCCCGGTAGCCGAGCTCCGGCGTGTCGATGCCGATGAACCGGACCTTTTCCTGGGACGAGGCGCCGTCCGCAGTCATGTAGGCCGTGTCGCCGTCGACCACCCAGTCGACGAACATCAGCACGGGCTCCCGACAGGGCGCCGTGCCGGCGGGCAAGGTCGCGGGGTCGACGTCGGGTCGCGTGTCGACAGGGGGGGTCGTGGTGTCCGAGGGCGTGGCCGAGTCCGCCGTGCTGCTGCCGTCGTCGGTGCACGCCAGCAGGAGCGCCAAGAGGCTCACGGGCCTTCGCCGGAGGACTTGCGGCGGCGCTCCACCAGGCGAGCCCGGCGCTGCTGCCACACATCGTAGGGCAGCTCTTCGGAGACCTCGTCCAGCTCGGCCAGGGCGGCTTCGAGGTCCCCCAGCTGCTCCAGGCACAGGGACATGCCGAGCCTGGCCAGCGTGGCTTCGGGGCCCCGGGCCCGCTGGACGGCCGCAGACTGGAAGTACTCGTAGGCCCGCTCCACGTCGCCGTCGGACAGCGACAGCCGCGCCAGCGACAGGTTCGCCACGGCCGCTTGCTCCGGGTAGTCGGCGATCAGCCGGCGCCAGGTCGACCGCGCCTGGGCGGGCTTGCCGGCCTGGAGCCAGGACTCGCCGGAGCGCTGGAGCCAGTTCGCGGCCTGGGGGTGGTCCGGCGCCTCGCGCACGGCCCAGGCGTATTGCCGCGCCGCGCGGTCCGGGCGGCCGAAGTCCAGCCGCTCCAGCTGCGCCAGGGACAGCCGGACCTGGGCGATGCGTGGATCGTCTGGCCAGGCCTTGAGGAAGGACCTGTACAGGCGCCGGGCCTGGAGGGGCTCACCCGCGCTGCTCGACGCCAGGCTGGCCGCCCGCCAGGTCGCCTCGCGGGCCTGGCCAGGCCACACGGACCAGCGGGCCACGGCCTGGTAGGCGTCCACCGCACCGGTCACGTCGCCCTGGCCCAGGGTGGCGTCGGCCCGGTGCAGCGCCCAGGGAGATGCGGGCGTGGCCGCGAAGAGCAGGACAAGCAGCGGCAGTCCTAGGACGGGGAGGAGCGCCGGTGCCAGCTCACGGACCCACTGCCGTGCGAAGACCCGGCGCCAACGTTGGGTCGGCAGCGCCACGGTCCGATCCTAACCCGACGGGCTCCGGGTCACCTCCACCAGGCCGTCGATCAGCCACTGGAGCAGGACCGCACCCTGTTGGGAGCGCAGCGCCGGGCCCCAGCGCACCGCGGCAGGGTCTGGCAGAGGAAGCCCGTGCTCGTTGAGGTGCACCGACGGACAGCCCCCCGCCACCGCGGCCTCGGCCATCTCCCAGCCGATGCCGGTGTCGGGACCGTGAACGTGGTCCCAAGCACTCTGGAAGCGGCGGTAGGGGACCCTCAGGCCGTGGACCAGCCGCACGCCCTCTCGGGGCTCCCAGAAGGCGTCGTCGTCGGCCGGGGAACCGATGGGCGTGGCGGCGAACCAGCGGCGGCTGCCGGGGCCCTCCCAGTCGACCAGCAGCCCGACCCGGCGGGAGAGCTCGGGCCGATCCCGCAGGGCCCCCAGGGCCATCACCAGCCCAAAGGACAGGCTCAGCACACCCACCGGACGGTCGGCCACCTCGGGACAGGCGAGCAGAGCCGCGAGGGCCTGGGCGCACTCGGCCTGGTGCAAGGGGCCGTTGCAGTCCGCGGGTCCCCCCTGGCCCTCCCGACCCGAAGGCGAGAAGACCGCCGCGACCAGCCCGGCTCGGGCGAGCCGCTGGGCGGGCAGGACGCAGCTGGGGCTCTCGACCGACGCAGCGCCGTCCAGCCCGCCGGGCACCACCAGCACACCCGGCCAGGGGCCGTTGCCCGGCGGCAGGTGCAGTCGGCACGCGAGCGGGTGTCCCTGGGGACTCTCGAGCGCCAGGGCCCGGCGCCGCGTGGCACGGAGGCGGCCCCACGCCCGCTCGCGGAGGCGCATCATTCCTCGGTCCAGGCGTCGAAGCTTGCGGGGATTCAGCCAGGACATGACCAGCCCGTCTATCGCGGGGCTCATCCCCCAGGGACAGCGATCCGTTCCTGACGCCATGAACGTCACCGTGCACACCACCGAGCTGAGCCCGATCGCCATCCACGCCGCCCTGGAGTGCGCCGCGGCGTCCAAGTGGTCCGCGACCCTGACGGGCCCGGCCGGCTGGCGAGCACCCGGACTCTTGGCGCCCCCGGACGCGACCGGCCGCCTGCCCTTCATGAATCCCTGGGGTCTCCTGAGTGCGCTGCCCATCGGCACAGCGGTGCGGGTCGACCTGCAGGGCGACGTGGGCAGCCTCAGCTTCTACACCCAGACCCGCGGCACGGATGGCCGAGGCCGCTGGCTGCTCGAGATGCCCACCATCATCCAGATCACGGAGCACCGCGAAGACATGCGCCTGGACGTGGACCCCGGCGCCCTCTCCCTGGAGCACCCGGTCCACGGGTCCTTCGAGGTGGTGGACCTGTCCGCCCGGGGGGTCTCCGTGCGCGCGCCAGCAGCCGTCGCCGAGCAATTGGGCGACGGGGCCACGTGCCTCCTGCACGTACCGGGCCGCGATCCCATTCCCGTCGAGCTCGAGCTCCGCAATGCCCGCCGTGCCCCGGGCCAGCCCCTCATGCGCATCGTGGGCACCCGCTTCGTCGGCAACGGCACCGCCGTCGTGCGCTGGTACGCCAACCAGGCAGAGCGCGTGGGCGTCTACGCCGCGTAGCCGGCTCATCGGCCGGATCATACGGCCGATCAGAGCCGCCTTCGATCCAACTTTCCCGTCGGCCCCCTCGGCAGCTCGGACCGCAGCTCGATGCGCCGGGGCCGCTGCTCGGGGCGCAGGTGCTCTCGACACCACCGAGCCACCCGCTCCGGCGTCAGCGCCGGGTCGCCGGCGACCACGACGGCTCGCGGCACCTCGCTGCGCACCTCGTCCCGGGCGGGCACCACGGCCACGTCGGCGATGCCCGGGTGCCGCCGCATCAGCCGCTCGACCTCGCCCAGGTAGACCTTCAGACCCGCCACCTTGATCACGTCCTGGCGGCGACCGGCGAAGTGGAAGTGCCCTCGCGGCGCAGCCCGCACCAGGTCCCCGGTCCAGTAGCGACCGTCGACAAAGCGGTCGGGATCGGCATCGCTCTCGTAGCCAGACACGACAGCCGGCCCGGCCAGGACCAGCTCGCCCACGGCGCTGACGGCGTCGGGCGCCAGGACCCGGACGTCGTAGTGGGCCAGAGGGCGCCCCAGGCTCTCCAGGTCCCGGTCCGGGTCCCAGGGCGGCACGTGGAGCACCACCCCCGTGGCCTCGGTGCAGCCCCAGATCGGCATCACCTGAGCGCCGAGCCGCTCTTCGGCAAGGTGGACCAGCGCGGGCTCCACCAGGGCGCCGCCGGTCTCGACCACCCGCAGGTCCGGTAGGGGCTGATCCGCCTCTCGGGCCAGCTGGCGCACGGTGCTCGGCACGGCGAACAACCAGGAGACCCGGTGTCGACGGAGCAGTGCCAGGACCGCCTTGGGCCGGCTCGCTGGCCCCATCACACAGGTCCCGCCCGTGGTGAGAGGCCGCGCCCAGTGCTCGTGAGGGTGGGCAAAAGGCGCGAAGAGGCACAGGTAGCGCTCGTCCGGGCGCCACCGAAAGCTCTCCAGGCAGGCGCGGGTGTTCCAGTGGACCTGGGCGTGGGTGGTCGGGGCTGCCTTGGGCAGACCGGTCGAGCCGCTGGTCAGGTTCCAGTAGCAGATGGCCCCGGGGTCCTGTGACGGCGACAGGGGCGGCCCATCCAGGGGCAGTTCCCCCGGCCGAACCAACCGCCGCACGCCCATGCGGCCGAGGGCCTCGCGCACCTCGGCGCTCGGATCGGGCACCACTGGCACGAAGATGCCGCCGGCACGGACCACGGCCAGGAACAGCACCGGGAGCTCCCAAGTCCGGTGCAGCGGCGACCCGATGCGCTCGCCCGGTGCGAGCCCGTCGGCCTGAAGCGCGCCGGCCACCCGGGCCACCAGCCGGTCGAGCTCGGCATAGGTCCACCGCCGGTCGCCGTCGACCAGGGCCTCTCGCGTGGGCTGTCGGGCCGCGATGCGGGCCAGGGCACCGTCCAGGGTCTGGTCCGGCAGGCTGGACAGCCACTCAGGGGACAGGGTCACGGCGTCAGAGTGCCACGACCCTCACCGCCTTGCCGGTGCTCCGAGCGGCCTTGAGCGCCGCGCGCTCGGCGTCCTGGGCGTACCGGGCCTCGACGTCGACCTCGAGGGTGACCCGGAAGGTCCGCGGCTCCTGGTCGGCCTCGAAGCGCTCCGACAGGTCGGCGTCCAGGGCGGCGTCCACCACCCCCAGAGCCATGCCCTCAGAGTGCAGCCCAAAGACCTTGCGGGGCTTGATCTGCAGGCCGGGCAGCCAGGTCCCTTCGAGGGCGATCCCGGCCACGTCGCCGACCTCGTAGGTGTTCTCCAGGTTGGCGACGATCGTGCGCTGCCCCAGTGCCGGGCTCTCGAAGGTGTAGACGAAGAGCTGGTCGGTGTTGGGGTGGGCGTCCTTGGCGACGACCAACATGGCCTGCACGGGCATCGAGTCCTCCTGGCGGGCCGCGCAGCTAACCGCTCACGGCAGGCGCGACAGGGCCTCGAGCGCTGCGCCGGGGTCGAGGGCCGGCACGGGCGACCGGCGGAAGCCAGCCAGGTCCCGGGTCGCGATCAGGTCGCAGTCAGAGCCTGCAGCGGCCGCAGCGCAGACCGCGTCCTCGAAGTCGGACCATCCGAGCGCCAGAGCTTCGGTGAGGACCCCGTGATCCACGGGGGCCACGCCGAACACCGAGAGCACATCAGCCACACATCGGTCGGCAAAGGCCCGGGAGCGGCCTCGGGCTGCGAGGTAGTGAAGCGTGGTGACGCAGTGGGCCGAGAGCAAGCCCACCAATTGCCCCCCCTCGATGGCTGTCCAGAGTGCTGCTGCTGCGTCGGCGTGGGGTTGGCGATCCAACAGCACGTCCAGCACCACGTTCAGGTCGACCAGCACCTGACTCACCGGTATTTCCGCTCCAGGTGCTCCCGCCAGGCGTCGCGTTCAGCACCCCCCAATGATCCACGGAGTCGACTGAGCACCGGAGTGGCCCGCCCGGAGCGCGACGCCTGCACGACCGCGGACAGGTAGTCCTCGACCAGCCGGGACACGCTGGTGCCGTGCTCGGCTGCGTAGCGCTTGGCCGCGATCACCACGCTGCGGTCGACGCTGAGCGTCAGCTTCACCGATGCCATACGTATACTTCCTCAACAGATTATACGTAAGGTATCAGGGAATCCGGCTGGTGGCCCCGGTCAGGCCGAAGTCGATCAGCTCGTTGGTCGAGCCGTCGCTGGCGGTGGTGCGCACGTTGCCGTTGATGGGCACGCCCGGGTGGGCCCGGCCCTCGACGTCCAGCTTGATCGGGCCCAGGGTCATGCGGCCGTCGACGTGGATGGTGCCCGCAAACGTGCCCGCGGGCACGGTCACGGTCTCCCCGCCTGCGGTCAGATCGAGCCGCAGGGTGCTCATCATGCCGTGGCCGATGACCCGCATCATTCCGCGCATCATGGCGCCTTCGGGGGTGCCCAGGTCGATGGTCATCGGGGCGTTGCCTTCGGTCCACGTGGTGAAGACCCGCACCAGGTCCGTGGCCTGGTTGATGGCCTCGGTCTTGGTCCACGCGATGGGCATCTCGGCGTAGCAGATCCGGGTGCCGCTCAGGCCCTGGGACGACCACTGGAGCGACTCGACCTGGAAGCCACAGGGGGCCATCTCGACCACGGAGAGCTTCTCCAGCGTGACCCGGCCCTTCTTGTCGGTGCGCTTGTAGAGCGCCCACTGACCGGGCTTCCAGGGCATCGGATCGATGGCTGCGCCCGGGTCGGGCAGGCTGTGGTCGGCGGCGGCGTGCTGGGCGAGCAGCGCGTCGATGGCGGCGAGGTTCTTCTTCTTGCCAGCGAAGAGGAAGGGGGTGGAGGCGACGAGGAGGACGGCGAAGGCACGTGCGCGCATGGGACTCCTGAGGGTGCGTTGGAGGGACGATCCGCGAGGGGGATTCTTCAAGAAGACAGGGACGGGGGGTTTCCCTAAGCTCAGCACACCTCGGAGCGTCCCATGAAGAAGTCCTGGCCCCTGATCGCCCTGTTCGTCGCCGGCTTCGGCTGCGGACAGCTCCTGCCCGACGACACCCTGGTGGACACCGCCCTGGCCCAGGAGGCCGACTGCGGCACCTGGGAAGTCCGCCGCGACGAGGTCCCGGACGACCAGACGATCACCGTGAGCGGCTGGACGCCCTTCGCCGCGTCCTCGGAGTACGACGCCAAGTTCTATGTGGCGTCCCGGCGGTGCCTGGACTGAGCTGAGCTGACGGTCGCCAGCGACTACAGGTGCTTCTTGTACCGATCGTCCGGCGCGTAGTCCGTGAACAGCGGGTGG
>CAZFLE010000008.1:0-119611 GCA_964519895.1 uncultured Enterobacterales bacterium
ATCGCCCTCTCACGGCGAAGACAGGGGTTCGACTCCCCTTGGGGGTACCATTCAGGAGCCCTTGGTTCGGCATAACCAAGGGCTTTCCTGCGTTTTGTCCGTCAGGAGCCCTTCAGCTTCCGCGGATCTCTCGCCGAAGGGTCGCCCGGCACGCCGCAGCCCCGGCCTTGGAGGCACGGAGTCTGTCTATGCGGACCAGCTTCGGCGAGCCTCGGCGCTTCTGGAGCAAGTCCCGGCCGCGCAGGTCGGCGACGGCCCCGGCGAGCTCATCCACGTCACACCCGAGTTCGTCGGCCAAAGAGTCGACCGTGTGGGTCCCGGGCCACGCGGTCGCGGCGAGGAGAACGGCATCGGGGAGGTCAGGCATGGGGAAGTGGCTCCTGGGCGGACGGTGGGAGCCTATCAGCCGGGGAATGCGTTGCCCCGCGGGGCCGTCGGGCTGGCCGTGAGGTCAGAGGCATGACGTGCTCGCCCCTCAGCCCCCGATCAGCGCCATGTGCGCCTCCCCGGCGATCAACGCGATGATTGGGTGCGTGATCCGTCGGTGCAGAGTGATCGCATAGAACCGGTCGCGCACGTCGACGATGCCGACCTCCTCGACGCCGTAGATCTCGCTCACCTCCTCGGCCACCAGGCTCGGCACGACGAAGAAGCCGTGCGACTCCCGGCCGTAGACCTTCATCAGGGCGCTGTCCTGCACCTCGAGCACGATCTGGGGCGTGACCTGCTGGGCGGCAAGCCAGCGGTCCAGCGGCGCCCGGATGGCCGCGTGCAGGGTCGGCAGCAACAAGGGTGCACCGTCGAGGCAGCCTGGGAAGTCCCGGCCGTGGGCCTCGAGCAGCTTGGGCGCTGCCATCATCGACACGTCGCACTCGCCGAGCAGGTGGTTGTAGGCCTTTACGTTGACGCCTGGCGGGATGGGGGCGTCGCTGAACACCACGTCCACCTCGTGGACGGCCAGGTCGGCGATCAGGCGGTCGGGGCGGTCCTCTGAGACGACCAGGTTGGGCGGTGGATCGAGCTGCTGCAAGGGGGCCAGCAGGCGGTGCACGATCATCTTGGGCACCACCATCGCGACACCGACGCGGAGTCGGTCGATGTGTCCGCCTTGACCTCGAAGCTCGTCCACCAGCTCTCGGCCCAGGCTGAAGATGTCCTCTGCGTAGCGGAAGGCCAGGCGCCCGGCATCGGTGGGCGCAAGGGTGCGCCCGCGCCGCTCGAGCAGCGTGGCGCCCAGGTTGCCTTCCAGGGTCTTGATCTGGCTGCTGAGCGTGGACTGGGACAGCCGAAGGCGCTCGGCGGCTGCGCTCACGCTGCCTGAACGAACCGTCATCCAGAAGTAGTAGAGGTGGTGGTAGTGGAGGCTGTGCAGCAGAGCTGGCATGGAGATTTTCCATGTGTTGATGACAAACTATCTTAGTATCGATGGTAAAATTTGTCCTACGATTCCGATCAGGCACCGGGGTCGACATGGCCGCATTGAAGAAGAATCTTGGTCTGGCAGATGTCTTCGCCATCTGTGCTGGCGCGATGTTCAGCTCGGGCTTCTTTCTGCTTCCCGGCATCGCCGCGGCCCAGACCGGGTCCTCGGTCCACCTGGCCTACGGCGTGGCGGCCTTGCTCATCCTGCCCGCCATGCTGAGCAAGGCCGAGCTGGCCACGGCCATGCCGCGAGCGGGCGGCACCTACTACTTCCTGGACCGGGCGCTGGGTCCGGCGGCGGGCACCGTCGGTGGCCTGGGCACCTGGATCGCGCTGGTGCTCAAGACCGCGTTCGCCCTCATCGGCATGGGCGCCTACCTGGCCTTGCTCATCGACCTTCCGATCAAGTGGGTCGCCATCGTGCTCACGGCGGCCTTCACCTTGGTGAACCTCGTCGGTGCCAAGGAGTCTGGCGGCATCCAGAGGGTCCTGGTCTTCTTGCTGTTGTCGGGCCTGGGAGTCTGGCTGCTCGGGGCACTGCCTCACGTCGCCGGGACGGCCTTGCTGGGCGGTGGGGACACCCTTGGCACCGAGCTGTTGGGCGGCTGGGGCGGCTTCTTTTCGACCGTCGGTCTGGTCTTCGTCAGCTACGCGGGCCTGACCAAGGTCGCCAGTGTGGCCGAAGAGGTCCGGAACCCCGGCCGCGACATCCCCCTCGGCATGGGCCTGTCGCTGGCGGCCGTCACGCTCGTCTACATGGTCGGCGTCTGGGTGATGAACGCGGTCCTGTCCCCCGAGGCCTTCCGGTCCTCCCTCACGCCGGTCATGGACAGTGGCCTGGTGGTGATGGACTTCCTGCCCGCTGCCGTGGCCACCGGCGTGATCGTGATCGCCGCGTGCTCCGCCTTTGCCTCCACCGGCAATGCCGGCATCCTGGCGTCCTCCCGCTACCCGCTGGCCATGGCCCGGGACCGCCTGCTGCCCTCGTTCTTTGCGGAGATCAACCGCTTCGGCACGCCGACCTGGGGCATCCTCGTGACCTCGTGCGCGACCGTGCTCTTCATCGCCTTCTTCCCCATCGCCACCGTGGCGAAGCTGGCCGGCGCCTTCCAGCTCCTGCTCTTCGGACTGGTCTGCCTGGCGGTCATCGTCATGCGCTCGTCGGGCATCGACGGCTACCGGCCCAGCTTCCGGTCCCCGCTCTACCCCTGGGTGCAGATCTTCGGCATGATCGTGCCCGTGTGGCTCATCTCCGAGATGGGTGCGGTCTCGGTGCTCTTCACCACGGGTATCGTGATTGCGGGTCTGCTCTGGTACCTGGCCTATGGCCGGGCCCGCACGTCCCGACGGGGCGCGATCTACCACGTCTTCGAGCGGCTGGGTCGAGACGTCCACCGAGAGCTCGACACAGAGCTGCTGGGCATCCTGCGGGAGCGGGACGCCGAGGTCGAGGTCACCCAGCTCTTCGACACGGCCGTCGACATCGAGGTCCAAGACGATGGGGGGGCCTGGAAGCTGATCAGCGAGGTGAGCGAGGCCTTGGCCCGGCGCACGGGCCTCGATGGCGTGGACCTCGCAAGCACCATCGTCAAGGAGCTTCGCTTCGGCATGACGCCTTGCGTCGGCGACGTGGTCGTGGCGCACCGGAGGTGCCCTGAGATCCAAGACCCGGTGCTCGCCATCGGACGGCTGCGCACGTCCCTGCACGCGGACAACGATGAGCTCCTGCGCGGCGCCGGCGTCCCGGATCACGTGGGTGCCCTGGTGGTGGTCGTGAGCCCAGGGGAGAAGCTGGACGACCACGACCACTATCGCTTGCTCGCCGCCATCCTGCATCGGCTGCAGCAAGAGGGGTTGCAGCGGCCCGTGCCCGTGCCCGTGCTCAGGCCGGACCAGCACGAAGCACTTCGGCACCAGCTGAATGCTCTGCTGACCTGGGAGCAGAACGCCGAGGAAACCGCCGCGCGAGTCCCCGCAGCGGCGCGGACCGGCGAGAGCCCGCCCAGTCTCCGCCTGCTGGACAGCGCGACAGCCAGCCGGCCGCTCCGTGTGGCGGACCTGGACGGCCTCGTCGACGGTCCCCAGGAAGAACTCGGCCGGGCCAGCCTGATGGGCATGGCGGATCTCCAGAAGATCATGGCCCGCTTCGAGCTGAAGCTCGTGGAGGGGCGCTTCGTGGTCCTGGACCTCCAGCCAGGCCACCCGGCTCGCTGACGGCGGTTCAGAACGACCAGACGCTCGGCACGATCAACATCGTCAGCACCCAGACCAGCAGGCTCAACGGCCCGCCGAAGACCAGATAGTCCCGGAACCGGTAGGCGCCGGGGCCCATGACCATCAGGTTGGTCGGGTAGCCGATGGGGGTCGCCACCGTGGTGGCCGCCGCGATCATCACGGTGATGGCAAAGGGCTCAAACGCCAGCCCCAGGTCCTGGGACAGCACCAGGGCCACCGGCAGGATCAGCACCGCCCCGGCCTTGGCGGTCACCAGGGCCGCCAGCAGCATGGTGGTCCCAAACACGGTCGCCAGGGCCAGCATCGGGTCACCGCCCACGACCCCGATCAGCCCCTGGGCCAGGTGCTCCGCCAGGCCGCTCACCTGGATGGACCGACCCAGCCCCAGGGCCGCAGCGATGACGATGATGACCTGCCAGTCCACAGATGCGCGGGCCGCGTCGCCGCGCAGGCAGCGCGTGGCCAGCATCACCCCCGCTGTGAGCATGCTGGCCTGGAGCATGCTCAGCCAGCCCCCGGCCACCACCACGACCATCAGCGAGAGCGCGGCCAGCGCGTGGGGGGCCCGGGCGTAGTTGGGTGGCGTGCCCCCTTCGATCTGGCTCACCAGGTAGAAATCCCGCGAGTGCCGCTGCTCCTGGAGGAAGTTGCTCCGGGCCTCGAGCAGCAGCGTGTCCCCGGGCTGCAGGACCACGTCGCCCAGCTTGCCCTCCAGGCGCTCGCCGTTGCGGGCCACCGCCAGGACGACCGCGTGGTACCGAGTGCGGAACCGCCCTTCGCGGATGGTGTTGCCCACCACCGGGCAGGACTCGCTGACGACCGCCTCCACCAGCACGCGGTTCGGCCGGGGCTCGTCGAGCTTGTAGAGCTGCTCGTCGGCCAGGGACAGGCCCCGCATCTTGGCCAGGTCCACCACGCTGTCGACCACGCCGACGAACACGAGCCGGTCTTCGTCCTTGAGCCGCACGTTGCCGGAGACCGCCGGCAGGACGCTGTCGCCTCGGTTGATCTCCATCAGGTAGAGCCCGGGCAGGTTCCGCAGCCCGGCTCCTTCGATGGATCGGCCGCTGAACGGGCTGCCCGGCTCCACGATCAGCTCGACCGTGTACTCGCGGGGGTCCTCGCGCACGCTCAGGACCGCGCTGCGCTCGGGCAGGAGCAGCCGGCCGAACACCAGCATGTAGATCATGCCGGCGACCGCGACGGGCAGCGCGACCCAGGCGATCTCGAACATGCCCAGCGACGGCAGGCCGGCTTCGTCGATCAGCCAGCCGTTCACGATCAGGTTCGTGCTCGTCCCGACCAGGGTGCAGGCCCCGCCCAGGATCGACGCAAAGGACAGGGGCATCAGCAGGCGCGATGGGCTCACGCCGAGCTTGCGGGACCAGTCGCTCACCACCGGCATGAGCATCGCCACCACCGGGGTGTTGTTGACGAAGGCGCTCAGCACGGCGGTGGGCAGGACGAGCCGTGCCTGGGCCGCCAGCTGGTTGCGCGGGCGTCCCAGCAGGCGCGCGACCAGCCCGTCCAGGGCGCCGGTCTGCTGGATGCCGGACGCGACCACGAACAGCACCGCGACGGTGACCACGCCCTCGTTGGCCAGCCCGGCAAAGGCGTCCTGGGGACCGATGACCCCCGCGACCAGGAGCGCGGTCACTCCGGCCACGAGCACCACGTCGGGCGCGACTCGTGTGAACACGAGCAGTCCGAGCACCAGCAACAGGACCGCCAGGGTCAGCAGCGCTTCGAGGCCCACGGGTCGTCCTCCAACGACCCGCCGTCTATCCGACGCCCGACGGGAAGGCCCCGGACGCCTACTCGCAGGAGCCCCGGTTCCCGACCATCGTGGTCCCCCCCAACGCTCACATCCCTGGGGCGATCCGGTAGATTCCACCAGGGGCAGGCCGCCTCCCAGCCCGCCCCCCGAGGTGCTCATGCCACTGTCCCGCTGGGCCGCGCTCGCCCTGACCGCCATCTTGTGCGCCTGCGACTCGACCGGCAGCCTGGACGTCACCGACACCGGCACCTTTGGCAGTCCCGACGAAGACCAGGACGGCTGGACCGTCGAGCGCGGGGACTGCGACGACAATGATCCCGACGTGTACCCCGGGCGCGACGAGGTGCTCTGCAACGAGATCGACGACGACTGCGACGCCGCGACCCCCGACGACCTGGACGCTGACCAGGACGGCTGGATGGCCTGCGAGGAGTGCGACGACGCCGTGCCCGAGGTGAACCCCGACGCCGAAGAGCTCACCTACAACGGCCTGGACGACGACTGCGACCCGGCCACCCCCGACGACGACCTGGACGGAGACCTCTACGACCTCGCCGACGACTGCGACGACGCCGATGCTGGGATCAACCCGGGCGCGGACGAGGTCTGTGACGAGCTCGACAACAACTGCGACGGCACCATCGACGACGACGCCATCGACCGGGCCGAGTACTACCCGGACCAGGACGGCGACGGCTTCGGGGCCGAAGGCGAGCCGATCCTGGCCTGCACCGCCCCCGAGGGCCACGGCGAAGGCGCCGGCGACTGCGACGACGCCGATCCCGTGGTGCACGAGGGGGCGTCAGAGCTCTGTGACGGCAAGGACAACGACTGCGACGGGGCGGTGGACGGGGCCAGCGGCTTCGCTCATTTCACCAACGACGCCGGCACGGTGACCGACCGGACCACGCCCCTGACGACCGGGGCCGGCGTGACGCTCGCCGAGAGCGGGACCTTGACCCTGTGCCCGGGCGACTTCGCCGGTCGGATCACCGTCGGCGAGGACCTGGCGCTCACCTTCGAAGGGGCTGGGGCCGATGCCAGCGTGCTGACGGGCGACGGCGGGAGCCCGCTGTTGACCCTGGAGGACGGCGCGGCCGCCACGGTGAGCGGCGTCACCCTCACCAGCGGAGGCGGTGCCAACGGGGGAGCGATCCTGGCCTCTGGCGACAACCTGCTGGCCATCTCCGACGCCGTGCTCAGCGACAACTCGGCGACCACCAGTGGCGGTGCCCTGTACCTGGGCCAGGACAGCGCGGCGGTGCTGACGGACACGGAACTGACCGGCAACTCGGCGTCCATCTACGGCGGCGCCATCTACCTCGAAGAAGCCACAATGGACCTCGCCTCCTCAGCGCTCACCGGGAACAACGCCGGCTATGGCGGGGCGGTCTTCGCCGACGAGGCCACCTTGACGCTCACGGACACGACCGTCGACGCCAACGCCGCCAGCTACGGCGGCGGCCTCTACGTCGCCGACGACAGCGTCCTGGACATGACCGGTGGCGCCCTGTCCGAGAACCAGGCCACCGCGTCAGGGGGCCTCGGCGGCGCTGTCTGCGCAGAGGGCTCTGACGTGACCTCCCAGGGCGTGGCGTGGTCGGACAACACCGCATCCGGCGGCTACGGCGGCGCCCTCTCCCTGGGTGCGAGCACCTTCGAAGCCCACGACACCGCGTTCGCCGACAACTACGCGCTCTACTACGGCGGTCTGGTCTACGCCGACGACTTCTCGGCCATCGCCCTGGACACCGTCACCTCCCAGGACGACAGCAGCGACTACTACGGCGGGGTGTTCTATGCGTCGTGGACAACTGTGGAACTTAGCGACGTGGCGATCGACGGTGCCTCGACCCTGTACTACGGCGGCGTGATGTACGCGGCCGCGTCCGAGGTGAGCGGCAGCGGGGTGACCATCACCGACGCCGAGAGCGCCGGCTCGGGCGGCGCCTTGTTCCTGGTCTCCGGCAGTGTCCTGAGCCTGTCGGACTGCGACTTCTCCGACACCGAGTCGCCGTCCTATGGCGGTGCGATCTATGCCACCGACAGCGAGCTGGTCCTGGCCCAGTGCACCTGGACGGGCGGGTCCTCCGGCTACGGCGGTGCGCTCTACCTGGGCGCCTCCGAGATCACGCTCACCGACGCCGAATTCACCGACAACGATTCCACGTCGCGCGGAGGCGCCGTGGACATCAACGGCAACAGCGACGCCAGCCTGGAGTCCGTGGTCTTCACGGGCAATGTGTCCGTGTACGGCGGCGGCCTCTACGCCATCTCATCAGACGTGGCGCTGACCGGGCTGACCTTCACGGACAACACCGCGACCTACGGGGGCGGCCTCTATTCCTACGCGTCGTCGGGCAGCCTGGACGACAGCAGCTTCACCGACAACCGGGTCACGGCCAACGGGGGGGGCGTCTACCTCTACGACGCGGACTGGCACATGGACACCGTCGCACTCAGCGGGAACAGCGCCAGCTACGGCGGCGCCGTCTGTCAGACCTACAGCGACCTGGTCGGCGAGGCTCTGGCTCTCTCCGACAACACCGCCGTGTCCGGTGGGGGTGGCTTCTACGTGGATGCCTACAGCAGCCTGGACCTGTCCAACAGCACACTGGACTCCCACGATGGCGGCTCTGCTGGCGGCGGCGTGCAGAGCTACGGCGAGCTGGTCCTGACCGACACCGAGATCACCGCGGGCGACGCCACGAGCGGCGGCGGCATCTACCACAGCGAGGCCTACGGCAACGCCCTGACCGGCGACGGGCTCGTGATCAGCGGCTGCACTGCCGCCACCGGGGCCGGGATCTACCTGATCTACGGCGGCGCCACGCTGACCGACTGCGCGCTGACGGACAACGAGGCGACCACCGGCGGCGGCATCTACAGCTACTACGGCAGCTACTACGCCACCGAGCTGACCCTGTCGGGCTGCACCGTGCACCGCAACGTGGCCGACGCCGGCGGAGGGGTCTACGCCGTCTACCTGGAGGGCATCACGTCCGACGCCAGCGACTGGGGCGAGGGCAGTGACGACAACGCCGACGACGACGTTACCCTGTACGGGGTGGACCCCTACACCTACGGCGACGGTGCGTCCTTCACGTGCACGGACTCGGCCTGTACCGAGTGATCCACGACGGGCCCGCTCAGTCGCTGGTCGTGTCGATGCAGACGGAGCAGCTCTCGGCGCCGTCGAGCTTGTCGATGACCAGGATCCGGGCATCGAACCACAGGGTGCCGCAGCCCAGCTCGCCGTTGGCCCCGGTGTCGGCCCGGCGGCTCGAGACGCTGCGGACCACGTCGTCGGCGTAGACCTCGTCGAAGACCCACGTCGACCGATCGCAGCCCCACTGGGGCTCGCCGATGACCAGGGCGTCCTGGGACTGCCAGTCGATCGTCTCCACGGGGTCGATCGCGTCGAGCTCGTCGAGCAGCGAAGTCCACTGCCCACGGTCGGTGGCGACGGCCTCGACCTGTCCGGTGCCCCCAGCGAGCCAGTCGACCCTCAGGTCCTCTTCGAGCTCGGGGAAGTCGTGCTCCGTGAAGCGCAGGCCCACGGCGTCGGCGATCTCGTCGATGCTTGCACAGGCTCCGGGTGCTGCGGGCAGCGGCTCGGCACACGCGGACAGCGTCATGAGGGCGATCGCGATGAGGGCAGAGCGCATGGGCGGGGACCGGGGTTCTGGTGTGGCCCCTCCGGGATCGGCGATCCCGCCGCCGACCTTGATGGCTCAGCCCTCGTCGTCCGTGGCGAACAGCCGCTTCAGCTGCCGAAGCCAGAGCCAGCCGCGCAGCGCCGACATGCCGATGGCCAGCCACGACACCCACCTCAGCCCGTCCCAGGTCATGGTGGCGATGCCGGCCCACAGGCCGATGGTGACGGCCCCCATCAGGATGCGGGCCCGAGGCCCGAGTCCGAGTCCCATGGTCAGCCGGGGAACTGGTCCAGGTAGAAGCCGAAGCCGCGCAGCGCCGAGTTCACCTGCTCGAAGTACTGTTCCTCTGCGACCTTGGCGTCCACGTTGTTGAGCCTGGCCTTGGCAAAGGCGTCCTGGTCGTGGTCCCGGTAGGCCTTGAGCATGCCGCGGTAGGCCTCGGAGCGCGCACTCCAGGCCGTGACCAGGCGCTCGTGGTGTGCGGTCAGGACCGGCTCGCCGGGCTGGATCGCCGTGGCATCGTTCTTCAGGCCGTCGGCCAGCGGGATGATCCGACCCTGCCAGATCTGCACGGTCTCCTCGACCGTGATCTGATTGCTCCGCACCCGTGTGGCCATGTTCACGAATTCCTGGGCCAGCTCCTGGTTCTTCAGCAGCAGCGGCACCATCTGGGTGTGGTAGGCCTGGGCCGCGTCGGCCCCCGCGCCGCCACCGCAGGCGACGCTCAGGGTCGTGGACAAGAGCACCAGGGTGAACAGGCGGACGAAGCGCTTCCAAGACGTCATGGGCCATAGAATAGCGCCGTGAAGCACCTGCAACAGGTCCTCAGCCGGGGTCGGGCGTCGCTCAGGCGCCTGCGCGCGGTCGCTCCTGGCTCGGCCCGGGACCAGCGTCCCGTGCTGTTGGTGGTCCGCCTGGGCGGCGACGAGTCCGCTGACGGGCTCGATCGGGACCAGTGGCAGCGCGTGATCGTCGAGGCGGTGCACTGGCTGGGACCCATTCGGGTGTGCTTCCGCGGTGCCGCCGCCCACAGCCCCTACCTCGTGCCGCTGGTGCGATTCGCCAACCGGCTCGAGTGTCCGACCCACCTGGTGACCGCCGGGCCCCTGGCTCCTGACCTGGCGATGGCCCTGGTCGATGCCGGACTGGCCGCCGCGACCGTGCGCATCGGCTCCCTGGACGACCGCGCACACGCCGATCGCACGGGCACGCCCCTGTCGGAGACCCTCGCCAGCCTGGATCACCTGCGCAAGGCTCGCGAAGACCGCGGGCGTCCGCTGGCGCTGCTCGCTGCGCTGTGTCTGGCCTCGGACACCGTCGGCTCGTTGGGCGCCATGGCTGGGCTGGCCCGCCAGACCGGCGTCGACGGCGTCCTGGCGAGCGCCCCGGCAAACGTCGAGCTCCCTTCGGGTGCAGGACAAGCGGTCGCGGCCCTGGGCGAGCACGACACCCACCCGGCACTCCTGGGCGGCGGCGGCCGGTCGAGTCGTCGCTCGCTGGGTCTGCGCCTGGAGGTGCTGCCCGACGGCACCCTGCGCACCAGCCGACGCCTGGCCCCGCTGGGTCAGTGGGCCCAGGACCAGCTCCAGGCCCTGTGGGAGGCCGGCGGCTCCAACGTGACGGACGCGCTCGACCTGGATCGGCCGGCCGACGAGATCGAGCGGGTTCCAGCGGTGCTCTACTCCACCCGCTGAGCCCCTTGACCCCAGCCCCCGGGGGCGCTATCGGGCCCGGCCATGCGCGTTCACCTCGAGCAGATCCCAGACGATGGCTGGTCCGTCGACTTCGACGGCACCCAGGCCTGGGCGCTGGCGGCGGCCACGGCTGCACTCGATGTCCCGCCCCAGATCCTCCAGGGCACGCTGCTGGTGCGGCGCTATCTCCGGGACCTGGCGGTCTCCGGCCAGGTGCGGGCCGTGGTCCCGCTGGACTGCCACCGCTGCGGCGAAGGGGTCCATGTGACGGTCGAGGGCCCGGTGGCGCTGACCTTCACCCCCACGCCTGGCCCCGACGACGCCCAGGCACCCCGCCAGCTGGCCCCCGGCGAGCTCGACGTCGGGTTCTACGATGGGGAATTCCTGGACCTGGCTGCGGTGGTGAGCGAACAGCTGGTCCTGCTGTTGCCGGCCAAGCTCGCTTGTGATGTGCCGGGCATCGAGCCGGTCGCGGGGTGCGCCGAGGAGCGTGTGGCCCCCACCGAACAGGCCCCCCAAGTCGACCCGAGATTTGCGATGTTGGCCGACTTGAAGATAGAGGGCTGAGCCTCAGACATCACGACGGTCAGGCGGCGCGCCCGACGAGTCCCCAGGATTGACACCATGGCTGTCCCCAAGAAGCGCACGAGCAAGTCCCGCAAGAACATGCGGCGGTCCCACGACGCCATCCAGTACACCGCGGCGGTCGAGTCCTGCCCGGCGTGCGGCGAGCTGAAGCTCCGGCACCACGTGTGCGAGGTCTGCGGCAACTACCGCGGCAAGCAGGTGCTCGAGGTCGAGTCGGACTGAGTCCTCCCGTGGACCCGCAGCTCCCTGTCGCGATCGACGCGATGGGGGGAGACAGAGCCCCTCAGGAACCCGTCGGCGGCGCCCTGCAGGCGCGCCGCAAAGGGCACGCCGTGACCCTGGTCGGAGACGAGGCCTTCGTGCGCCCGCTGCTGGACCGGGCGCGGGACCTGCGGGTGGTCCATGCCCCCCAGACCGTGCAGATGGCCGACGCTGCGTCGGCGCCGCTGCGGGGCAAGAGCCAGTCCAGCATCCGCCTGGCGCTCGAAGAGCTCCACGCCGGTCGGGCATCGGCCGTCGTGACCGCCGGACACAGCGGGGCCGCCATGGCGTCTGCGCTGCACGTCCTGGGCCGCCTGCCCGGCGTGACCCGGCCGGCGCTCGTCACGGTGGTGCCCCGGAGCGATGGCGGGGAGACGGTGCTGCTGGATCTGGGCGCCAACGTGGACTGCAAGGTCGAGCACCTGGTGCAATTCGCGCTCATGGGTGAGGCCTACTGCCGCTTCGTCCTGGGGGTGGCGCGGCCCCGGGTCGGTCTGGTGTCCAACGGCGAAGAGCGCTCCAAGGGCAACGCCCAGGTCCGTGCGGCCCTGGGCCGCCTCGAGGTCCTGGACCTGGACTTCGTGGGCCCGGTCGAGCCGGACGCCGCGCTCGACGGGGCGGCCGACGTGCTGGTCTGCGACGGGTTCGTGGGCAACGTGATGCTCAAGACCGTCGAGGCGACCGCCAAGGTCGTGACCTCTGTCCTGCGCCGAGAGCTCAGCACCTGGAGCCCGGGGAGTCGGCTGGGGCTGTGGCTGCTCTCCAAGCCCTTCCTTCGCTTCCGCAAGCGCACTGCGGCCAGCAACTACGGCGGTGCGCTGCTGCTCGGCGTGGACGGGGTGGTGGTGGTCTGCCACGGCGGCTCGGACGCCGCGGCGATCTCCGCCGCGACCGATGTCGCGCGTCGCTGCGTGGAGCAGGACGTGGTCGGTCGGGTGGCCGACGCGATCCGGGCTCATGCCTCGCCGAATTCTCCGGATGAGCCAAGCCTTGCCCCTGCCCCCTGATCGCGGTTACGGGGGCGGCCCCTCAAAGCTGGACAGGAGCGTCAGAGATGGCGAACAAGGACGAGGTCATCGGCAAGGTCAAGGACCTGATCGCTGACTCCCTCGGCGTGAGCAACGACGAGATCGAACCCGCCGCTTCCTTCATCGAGGACCTGGGCGCAGACTCCCTCGACATCGTCGAGCTCGTCATGGCGATCGAAAAGGAATTCAACATCGAGATCCCGGACGAAGACGCCGAGAAGATCTCCACCGTCCAGGACGCGATCGACTACATCCACGCGCACCTGGGCTGAACCGCACCCGGCATGCCCAACCGGGTCGTCGTCACCGGGCTCGGGGGCATCAGCCCCTGCGGCAACACCGCCCCAGCCACCTGGGACGCCATGGTCGCCGGGCGGTCCGGCGTGGGCCCGATCACGCACTTCGACGCCACCGGGTGGCCGGTTCGCATCGCCGGCGAGGTCAAGGGCTTCGATCCGGTGGCTCATCTGGGCAAGAAGCTCGTGCGCCGCATGGCCCGCTTCACCCAATTCGGGGTCGTGGCCAGCGAAGAGGCCCTGGCCGACGCCGGGCTGGCGGTCGGCGATGTGCCCCCTGAGCGGCTCGGGATCTACGTCGGCAGCGGGATCGCCGGCTTCGGCGACATCGTCGAGGGCGAGCAGGGCTTTGCCGAGCGCGGCTGGCGTGGGGTGTCACCCTTCCTGATCCCCAACGCGCTCGTGAACCTTTGCGCCGGCATGATCGCCATCCGGGTCCAGGCCCAGGGACCGAGCCTGGCCGTCGCCACCGCGTGCGCCACGGGCAACCACTCCATCGGAGAGGCCTGGCGCGTGCTGCGCGAGGGCGACGCCGACGTGGTCATCGCTGGCGGCACCGAGGCCTCGATCCTGCCCCTGGGCGTGTCGAGCTTCATGGTGATGCGGGCGCTGTCCAAGTGCAACGACGACCCGGAGCACGCGTCGCGGCCCTTCGATCGGGATCGCGACGGGTTCGTGATGGGCGAGGGCGCCGGCGTGCTGGTGCTCGAGACGCTGGACCACGCTCGCGCCAGGGGCGCCCGGATCTACGCCGAGCTCACCGGGTACGCCCTGAACAACGACGCCTTCCACCAGACCCTGCCAGGGGGCGGCGGCGCCCAGCGCTGCATGGCCACGGCGCTGGCCAAGGCTGGCCTCAACGCGGACCAGGTCGGGTACGTCAACGCCCACGGCACCTCGACCCCGGCCAACGACGCCAACGAGACCCGAGCGATCCGCGAGGTCTTCGGGGATCACGCGGACCGCCTGATGGTCTCCTCGACCAAGGGCGTCACCGGTCACCTCCTGGGCGCAGCCGGAGGCGTCGAGGCGCTCGCCACCGTCCTGGCGATCGCCGACGGTGTCATTCCGCCGACAGCCAGCTGGCAGAACCGGGACCCGGAGTGCGACCTGGACTACGTGCCTGGTGCGGCTCGGGAGCACCGGGTCGACCACGCCCTCACCAACGCCTTCGGCTTCGGCGGCACCAACGCCTCCCTGGTCTTCTCCCGCTTCACAGGCTGAACGCCATGACACTCGTGATCGGCTCCGACCACGCCGGCTGGGACCTCAAGCAGGCCGTCATCGCCCACCTCCAGGCCTCCGGGCACGCGGTCACCGACCTGGGGCCCCCCCGGGCCGAGCGCTGCGACTACCCGGACTTCGCCGCCGCGGTCGCACGGGCCGTGGCTTCGGGGGACGCCGAGCTCGGCATCCTGTGCTGCGGCAGCGGACAGGGCATGGCCATGGCCGCAAACCGGGTCCCCGGTGTACGCGCGGCCGTGGTCAGCGACACCTTCTCTGCCCACGCGACACGCCAGCACAACGACGCCAACGTCCTGTGCATGGGTCAGCGGGTCATCGGCACAGGCCTGGCCTGCGACATCGCCGACGCCTTCCTGGGGGCCACCTTCGAAGGGGGGCGCCACACCGGTCGGGTCGCCAAGATCACGGCGCTCGAGCAGGGGAGCTGACATGGCCACGCTCCAGTCCGCCGACCCCGCCGTCTACGCGGCCATCCAGCGCGAGATCCACCGCCAGGAAGACGAGCTCGAGCTGATCGCCAGTGAGAACTATGTGTCCCCCGCGGTGCTCGAAGCCATGGGGACGCCCCTGACCAACAAGTACGCCGAGGGCCTGCCCGGCAAGCGCTACTACGGCGGCTGTGAGTTCGTGGACCAGGCCGAGGAGCTGGCCCGCAGTCGCGCCAAGACCCTGTTCGACAGCATCGGCGCCAACGTGCAGCCCCACTCCGGCGCCCAGGCCAACGCCGCGGTCTACCTGGCCGCGCTCGACGCCGGAGACACCGTGCTCGGCCTGGACCTGACCCACGGGGGCCACCTGACCCACGGCTCGCCGGTCAACTTCAGCGGCAAGCTCTACAACGCCGTGCACTACACCCTGGACCCGAACACCGGGCGGGTGGACCTGGACCAGGTCCGGGACCTGGCCCGGACCCACCGCCCCAAGCTGATCGTGACCGGCGCCAGTGCCTACCCCCGGTTCTGGAACTTCGAGGCCTTCCGGGCCATCGCCGACGAGGTCGGTGCGGTGCTGCTGTGCGACATGGCGCATTTCGCCGGCCTGGTGGCGACCGGCCACCACCCCAACCCGGTGCCCCACTGTCAGTACGTCTCGACCACGACCCACAAGACCCTGCGCGGTCCGCGGGGCGGGTTGGTCCTGGGCCAGCGCTCGGTGATGCGCAAGCTCAATTCCGCGGTCTTCCCCGGCATCCAGGGCGGCCCGCTGATGCACGTGATCGCCGCCAAGGCCGTCGCCTTCGGCGAGGCGCTCCGGCCGGAGTTCAAGACCTACAGCCAGGGGGTGGTCGACAACGCCCACGCCCTGGCCGAGCAGCTGGTGGCCCGCGGGCTCTCGCTGGTGTCGGGCGGCACCGACAACCACCTGATGCTCATCGACCTGTCCGACGCGCCGATCACCGGCAAGGACGGCGAAGAAGTGCTGGCCCGGGCCAAGATCACCACCAACAAGAACACCGTGCCCGGCGAGCGCCGGCCGCCGATGGTGACCAGTGGGGTGCGCATCGGCACCCCTGCGGTGACCACCCGTGGGGCCACGGTGGCCGACGCAGTGCGGATCGGGGACTGGATCGCCGACGTGCTCCAGAACCCGACCGACGGCAACCTGATCGAGCGCGTCCGAGGCCAGGTCACCCAGTGGTGTGCCGAGCACCCGGTCTATGCCCACCTGCGCGATTAGCGGCGTGCGCCGATGATCTGCCCCTGGTGCGCCCACGCAGGCTCCAAGGTCGTCGACTCCCGCGACGCCGGGTCGACCATCCGTCGCAGGCGGGAGTGCGAGGGGTGCGGCGAGCGCTTCACGACCCACGAGACCATCGAGCGGCGGCTGCCCCAGGTGGTCAAGAAGGACGGGGAGCGCCAGGCCTTCGATGGCCAGAAGCTGCTCAAGGGCATGTTCCTGGCCTGTCGCAAGCGCCCGGTGACCCGGGCCCAGATCGACGACGCCGTGGACGCCATCACCCGCAAGGTCGCTGGTCGTCCCGGGCGCGACATCCAGTCCACCCAGGTCGGTGAGCTGGTGCTCGAGCAGCTCCTGAGCCTGGATCGGGTCGCCTACCTGCGCTTCGCCAGCGTCTACCAGGAGCTCGCCAGCCCCGAGGAATTCCTGGAGCTGCTGCAGCCGTTGCTCCGGCGATGAAGGACGACCGCCACTGGATGCGCCGGGCCCTCGCGCTGGCTGAGCGCGGCGCGGGTCGCACCTCGCCGAACCCGCTGGTGGGTGCCGTCGTCGTGCGAGACGACCAGGTGTTGGCCGAGGGCTGGCACGAAGCGCTGGGCGGGGCCCACGCCGAGCCCGCCGCCCTGGCCCGCCTGGACCCCGGTCGCGCGGCGGGTGCGACGCTCTACGTCAACCTGGAGCCCTGCTGTCACCACGGCCGCACGCCGCCCTGCACCGACGCGGTGCTGGCCGCTGGCCTGGACCGTGTGGTGGTGGGCATCCAGGACCCCAATCCCGCGGTGGCCGGCAAGGGCCTGGCCATCCTCCGTGCCGCGGGGCTGGCCGTCGACGTGGGCGTCGAGGCCGACGCCTGTCGGGCGCTGAACGGCGGCTACCTCAAGCGCATCGCGACGGGCCTTCCGCGGGTCTGGCTCAAGGCCGGCTGCACCCTCGACGGCCGCATCACAGACCACGCGGGCCGGTCAGAGTGGATCACGGGGCCGGGGGCTCGCGCCCACGGCCACGGGCTGCGCGACCGGCTCGACGCCATCCTGGTCGGCTCCGCCACCCTGCTGTCCGACGACCCGTCCTTGAACTGTCGCCTGGAGGGGGGCCGGGACCCGCTGCCCGTGGTGCTCGACAGCGACCTGCGCTGCCCCGCGGACGCCAAGGTGCTCACCGCGGGGCGGCGGTCTCGCATCTACTGTGCCCCGGACGCCCCGGACCGCCCCTTGCACGCTGACATCGTGCGCGTCCCCCGGGGTGCCGGCGGCCTGGATCTGGGGGCCGTGCTGCGGGACCTGGCCAGCATCGGGGTGCTCGAGCTGCTCGTCGAAGGCGGCGGGCGGGTGCACCGCAGCCTGCTGGATGCCGGGCTCGCCGATCGGCTCCTGTTGTTCGTGGCCCCCAAGGTCTTGGCCGGGGGCATGGGCTTCGTCGGTGGCCCGCCGCTGGACCTGTCCGACGCCTGTACCTTCACCGTCCTGGACGTCTCGACCGTCGGTGGAGAGGTCCTCATCGAGCTCGAGGTCTCCTGATGTTCACCGGTCTCGTCGAAGACGTGGGCACGGTCACGGCCGTGCGTCCCCAAGGCCACGGGCGGGTGCTCACCCTCCAGACCGCGCTTCCCCTGGACCAGGTCGCCCTGGGGGCCTCCATCGCCGTGGACGGCGTCTGCCTCACCGCCGAGGCCTTCGGCCCCGACAGTTTCACGGTCACGGCGGGCCAGGAGACTCTGGCCGTCACCACCATCGGCGGCCTCCAGCGCGGGCGCCGGGTCAACCTGGAGCAGGCCCTGCGCGTCGGTGACCGACTCGGAGGCCACCTGGTCCAGGGCCACGTGGACGGTGTCGGTCAGGTGAAGACCGTGACCCCCTCGCGCGAGAGCCTGGTCGTCTGGGTGGACGTGCCGCCCCCGCTCCGCCGATACGTCGCGGTCAAGGGCTCGATCACCGTCGACGGGGTCTCGCTCACGGTCAACGAGCTCGCCGGGGGGGCCTTCCGGGTGAACCTGATCCCGCACACCGTGGCCAGCACGACCCTGGGGGACCGCCGACCCGGAGACCCGGTCAACCTGGAGGTAGACCTGCTCGCGCGATACGTGGAACGGCTCCTGGCCGAGCCTGGAGAGGGCCTCACCTTCGAGCGCCTCCGGGACCTCGGCTACGGCGACTGACGCACACCCCAGACCGGAGCCCCCCGTGGAGCACATCGTCATGGACTCGGACCCGATCCGTCGGGTCGAGCAGGCCATCGCTGACATCCAGGCCGGCAAGATGGTCATCCTGGTCGACGACGAAGACCGTGAGAACGAGGGCGACCTGGTGCTGGCGTCCAGCCTGGTGACCCCCGAAGCCATCAACTTCATGGCCACCCACGCCCGGGGCCTGATCTGCCTCACCATGACCGGCCCAGCCATCGATCGGCTGGGCCTGCCCATGATGGCCACCCACAACCAGAGCCCCTACAGCACGGCCTTCACCGTCTCCATCGAAGCGCGGGAGGGCGTCACCACGGGCATCTCTGCCGCCGACCGGGCCCGCACGGTCCAGGTCGCTGTCGACCCCGAGTCGGGACCCCGGGAGATCGTGACCCCAGGCCACGTGTTCCCCCTCCGCGCCCGCGAAGGTGGCGTGCTCGTGCGCACCGGGCAGACCGAGGGCTCGGTGGACCTGGCCCGTCTCGCCGGCCTGACGCCGTCGGGCGTCATCTGCGAGATCATGAAGCACGACGGCACCATGGCCCGCATGCCGGACCTCGAGGTCTTCGCCGCGACCCACGGGCTGCACATCGTGGCCGTCGCCGACCTGATCCGGTACCGGCTCCAGCACGAGACCCTGGTGCACTGTGTCGTCGAGGGCCGGCTGCCGGTGCCCGACCTGGGCGAGTTCAGCTGCCGGGTCTACCGGTCCGCGGCCGACGAGGGCCTCCACGTGGCGATCACCCGGGGCGACATCGACGCCGAAGCGCCGACCCTCGTGCGGGTCCAGGCCAGCGACCCGGTCGCCGACGTGTTTCGAGCGGAGTCCTCGGACGCGAGCGCCCAGCTCATCCGCGCCCTGGGTCGCATCGCCGACGAAGGCGGCGTGCTGCTCTACCTCCACGTGGCCGGCGGGCGCAGCGAGGACCGTCTGCTGCGCACGATCCAGGCCCACCTCCTGCCCCCGGAGGGCCAGGAAGACGCCCCCCGGCGTCCCCCAGGAGGCAACCTGCGGGAATTCGGCACCGGGGCCCAGATCCTGGTCGACCTGGGCGTGCGGCGCCTGCGCCTGCTCACCAACAACCCCAAGAAGATCGTGGGGCTCGAGGGCTACGGCCTCGAGGTGGTGGGCCGCGAGGCCATCGAGATCGCCGAGACCGCGGCCAACCGCGGCCTGTTGGCAGCCAAGGCCCAGGAGCTGGGCCATCTGATCAACCTGAACAACGGCTGAGCCCATGAAGGTCCACGAAGGAGTCCTCCAGGACGTCGGAGGGCGATTTGCCCTGGTCGTCTCCCGCTTCAACGACATGATCACAGGCCGCCTGATGGAAGGCGCCATCGACACCCTGCGGCGGCACGGCGTCGACGCCGACGCGCGCATCGAGGTCGTCTGGGTGCCCGGGGCCTTTGAGCTGCCGCTGGTCGCCCAGAAGCTCGCCGGAAGCGGCCGCTTCGATGCGGTCCTGGCTCTGGCCTGCGTGATCCGCGGGGGCACGCCCCACTTCGACTACGTGGCCGGCGAGGTCTCAAAGGGCGTCGCCCAGGCGTCGTGGTCCACCGGTGTTCCCGTGACCTTTGGCGTGCTGACCACGGACAGCATCGAGCAGGCCATCGAGCGCGCCGGCACCAAGATGGGCAACAAGGGCGCCGAAGCCGCCCTGGCCGCCCTGGAGATGGTGTCCCTGCTCAAGAAGCTGGACGCTTAGATTGTCCAGCCGCCGCCGGGCACGGGAATTCGCGCTCTCCGCGCTGTACCAGGCCGACGTGGGTCGGGTGCACGTGCGCGATGGCCTGGAGGCGCTCTGGAGGGGCCTGATCGAGGAGACCGACGACGTGCTCGGGACCCGGGCGCCCAAGTCCGAGGAGATCGAGTTCGCCACCGCGCTGGCCTTGGGCGTGGCCGAGCACCAGGACGCCATCGACGCCCGCATCGAGGCGTCGAGCACCAACTGGCGCATCGGCCGCATGGCGGCGGTCGACCGCAACATCTTGCGATTGGGCACCTTTGAGCTGGTGCACCAGCCCGGAACGCCCCCTCACGTGATCATCAACGAGGCCGTCGAGCTGGCCAAGAAATTCGGCACCAAGGACTCCAAGGCCTTCGTGAACGGCATCCTGGATCGCATCGGTCGGGACCTGGGCCGTATCGGGAGCCGCTGATCGGGACGGTCGTCGCTCGGCGGGACCACAGCCTGGACTGGTTCGTCCTGATGGTGGCGCTCGCCGTGGTCGGGGCGTCGATGGTGCTCACGGCCAACGAGCAGTGGGTCTATGCCTTTGGCTGGCAGATCCCCGAGGTCTGCACCCTGCGCAAGGTCTTCGGCCTCCGCTGCCCAGGCTGCGGCCTCACCCGCTCCTTCGTCTTCATGGGGCACGGAGAGTGGTGGACCGCCCTGCGGATGAACTGGTTGGGGCCGGTCTTCTGGTTGGCCGTCGCATCCCAGATCCCACTGAGAATCTGGAGTCTGGTGCGCCCCCTGCGGTAGCATTGCTCACCGCATCCCTGGCAGGGAATCCCCTATCGCAAAGCAACTCGACCGGGAGCTCGGGCTCTCCGGGGTGTTCAGCATCGCCGTCGGAGCCTCCGTAGGCTCCGGAATCTTCGTGCTGCCCGGACTGGCCGCGGGGGTGGCCGGGCCCACCGTGTGGCTCTGCTTCGTCCTGGCCGGTCTGCTGGTCCTGCCCAGCGTGCTCAGCAAGGCCGAGCTGGCCACGGCCATGCCCGTCGCCGGTGGCACCTACGTCTATGTGGACCGCGCCATGGGGCCGTGGATGGGCACCATCATGGGGCTCGGCACCTGGATGAGCCTGCTCGCCAAGACCGGCTTCGGTCTGGTCGGGCTGGAGGCCTATGTCTCGATGATCACCGGCGGCTCGGGCCAGGGCATCGCCATGATGGTCCTGCTGACGATGGTCGGCGTGAACATCATCGGGGCCGGCAAGGCCAGCGGGGTCCAAGTCATCATCGTGACCCTCGCCGTGGGGTCTCTGATCCTGTTCTCCCTGATGGCCCTGCCCGTCCTGGAGCCCGCGCGCTTCGAGCCGGCGCTGCCCCATGGCATGGAAGGCATCGTGATGGGCACGGCCTTCGTCTTCCTGTCCTACGGGGGGGTGACCAAGGTCTGCTCCGTCGCCGAGGAGGTCCGCCACCCCGAGCGCAACCTGCCGCTGGGCATGATCAGCGCCCACCTGACCCTGACCTTGCTCTACGCCGTGGTCGCCTATGTGCTCGTGGGCCTGGTGCCGATGGACGTGCTCTCGGTCGACGTCGCCCCCATCGCCACGGCTGGCCAGCACCTGGGCGGCAACAGGGTCATGCTCGGCCTGGCGGTGGTCGGCATCCTGGGCCTCATGTCCATGTGCAACGCCGGCGTGCTCGCGGCGTCGCGCTACCCCTTCGCCATGAGCCGGGACTCGCTGGTGCCCCGGTTCTTCGGGCACGTGAGCCCGCGCTTCTCGACCCCGACCATCGCCATCCTCGTCACCGGCCTGGCGCTGGCCGTCCTGGTGCTGGGACTGCCGGTCGCCGCCCTGGCCAAGCTCGCCAGCGGCTTCAAGATCTTCGTCTTCAGCATCGTGAACCTGGCGGTCATCCTGCTGCGCGAGAGCAACGCCCGGTGGTACCGGCCCACCTTCCGCTCCCCGCTCTACCCGGGCCTCCAGGTCTTCGCGATCCTGTCTGGCATCGCCATGCTGGCGGCGCTGGGACTGTTCGCGACCAGCGGGGTCCTGGGGGCTGTCCTGGTCGGGACGCTCTGGTACATCGGCTATGCCCGCAAGCGGGTCAGCCGCGAGAGCGTGCTGGGTCACCTGTTCGGAGAGGCACGAGCCCTGCGCGAGACCGAACTCGCCGAAGCCGAGGACGAAGCGACGGTCCAGGGGCCCCGGGTCATCGTGCCGGTGTTCGGCGAACAGGAGCACACGGGCACCTTGATCCGTCTGGCCACGGCCTTCTCCCCCGGGGCCTTGCTCGAGGTCCAGCGCCTCGAGGAGGTCCCCGAACAGACCGCCCTGGCCACCTGGCTCGAGGAAGACACCCAGATGCACCGCCTGGCCCGGGAGGCCCAGCGCATCGCCGACGAGGCCGGCACGGACCTGGAGTTCCGGGACGTGGTCACCCACAACGCCAAGCGCGCCTTGTTGGAGCACGCCAAGGCCACCAGCGCCAGCTGGATCGTCATGCAGTGGCCCAACCGGGGCGACCTGCACTACCTGATCCGCCACCCGATGGCCTGGTGGTTGGACCACCCGCCATGCGACCTGGCCATCTTCAGGGATCGGGGCTCGGTCAGCTGGCAGCACGTGCTCGTGGTGGTCGACCCCGGCCCCTATGACTCGCTGGTCATGCGCATCGCCAACCGGTTGGCGGCGTTGCACGACGGGGACATCACCCTGTTGCACCTGGCCCGGGACAGCGCCTCTCCCCAGGATCTGCAGGGCGTGCGGGACTACCACCGCCACCTCATGGAGCTCACCTCCAGCGAGACCAAGAGCCTGGTGCTGCCCTCCAGCAATCGGCTCGAGACCCTCGCCGACGTGAGCAGCCGCTTCGACCTGATGATCACCGGTGCGCCCCCGGAGCGCTCCCTGCGGGGCGTCTTCCTTGGCTCCTTCGAGGACCACATGGCCGAGCGGGCCCGGTGCTCGGTGCTGCGTCTCAAGACCCTGGATCCCGCGTACCACCACGGCGAGGCCGTGAGCAAGGCGCCCAACGAGTCCATCGGCGCCTTCAGCCTGGCCGACGTCATGGAGCACGCAGCGCTCCACGCCAGGCTGCGGGTGGGTCGCAAGGAAGAGCTCTTCAAGGCGCTTGCCAGTCAGCTGGCTCGGGCGGACGGGCAGACCCCCGCCGACGCGATCGAGAAGGCGCTGTGGGACCGGGACCGGCGCCGGAACACCGCGCTCAGTGGCGGCGTGGCCCTGTTCGCCGCCACGTCCCCCAACGTGAGCCACGTCTGCCTGGGCGTGACCACCCTGACCCGGGGCGTGGACTTCCGAGGCAACGACAACCGCCAGGTCGACGTGGTGATGGTCGTGCTCGCCCAGCCCGGCCACCGCCAGACCCAGCTCTGGGTCCTGGACCGGCTGGCCCGGATGCTCATGGGGCCCGCCTTCCTGGAGCGCATCCGCGAGGCCGTAGACGCAGACGGCCTGCGCGAGTGTCTGCTTCGGGCCGACGCCCGCCACGGGGAGAACCTGAGCGGCTGAGGGGCGGGTGCTCGCTCAAGGTTGGCAGATGTTGCCGCCGGCGTTGTCCGCCCAGGTCATGTTCGGGCCCACGTCGGACGTGCCGTCCTCGACCCACACGCCGCACTCGGCGTTGTCGTGGACCAGCCCGTGGTCGACCTGGGTGGCCGCGTCCTCGAGGTGCAGGGCGCCGTCCAGGGGGAAGCTCGCCCCGCCATAGGCCAGCTCGAAGTGCTCCAGGGAGCTGCCGACGTCGTGCCCGCGGATCCCGACCCCGGCAAAGGACCCGGGGACCTTGCGCTCGCCTCGGAACACGATGGGCGCGTCCTCGGTGCCCTCTGCGATGAGTGCGGCGGCGCCGCTGGTGCCCAGGTACAGCCCGCGATTGTCGGTGAACAGCAAGGTGGTACCCACCCCCAGGGTGAGCACGGCCGGTGCCTCGGTCGTGCCGTCCACGTAGGCGTCGTTCAGCAGGCGGTAGGCCACGTCCTTGGCGTCCCAGCTGGCCGACTCGGTCACCTGGCCACCGGGCAGGTCGATGGCGTCGACGTCGTTGCCCGTCAGGTCCCCGTCTGGAATGGTGCCGGTGGCCCAGACCTCTGCAAAGGCCGACGTCGACGACTCGGCCACGTGCAGGCCCGTGCTGTCCGGGGTGAAGGATCCGTCGGCCGCCAGGGCGAAGCCGTGGCCGTCAGACCGAAGGATGGACACCTCCTCGACCGTGACCTGGGGCGCCTCGACGAACAGCCCGGCCTGCCGGTGGATGCCGTCGGACGCCCCCGCGCCGTCCAGGCTCATGTGGCGCAGCTCCGGGGGGGGTAGCTCGCCGCTGGGCCCTAGGAACAGGCCCTGCCAGGTGCCCCGCTCACCGGGACCCTGATCGGGCTCGAACACGACGGGGGCGTCTTGTTGGCCGAGCACGCGCAGCGTCGCAGCGTCCGACTCGGAGACCACCAGGCCGCTGCCCTCGGCGGCCAGGACCACGGTCCCCGGCCCCACGATCAGGGTGCCTTCGCTCACGTGGACCACGCACGACAGGATGTGGGGGTTGCGATCCGCCGCCCAGACCTCGTCGTTGGCGATCTCGCCGCAGTGGTCTGGGCCGGCCGTGCTCACCAGCTCGCCGGGATCCAGGGTGTCGGTCCGGGTCGTGGCGGTCGGCCCGGTGTCGTAGGGACCGGGCTCGGGGGGCAGGCAGGCGATCAGGAGCAGCAGCACCCCCAGAGCCTACCCGCTCAGAAGCCCCCCTTCAGAGCCCGGGTGAGGGCCTCCAGGGCGGGGGCGGCGTCGGCACCGTGCTGCTCGACCAGGCGGACGAGCGCCGAACCCACCACGACACCGTCCGATGCGGGGGCCAGCCTGGCGACGTCCTGGGGCGTTGCGACCCCGAAGCCCACGGCGACCGGCAGCCCGGTCAGCTGCCGAACCCTCGCGACCCGGTCGGCCACGGCGCCCTGGGCGGAGAGCGCTGCGCCGGTCACGCCGGTCATGCTCACGTAATACAGGAAGCCCGAGCCCTTGCCGGCGACGGAAGCGATGCGCGCATCTGGCGACGTGGGTGCCAAGAGCAGGATCGGATGGATGTTCCGGGCGCTCAGGGCTTGCCACAGCTCCGGCTCCTCCTCGGGCGGGCAGTCGACGCACAGCAGCCCGTGGATGCCGGACGACACCGCGGCCTCGGCCAGGCGCTCGTAGCCATAGGCCAGGAACGGGTTCAGGTAGCCGAACAGCACCTTGGGCACGTGGGCCGGCAGGTCGGCGGCCAGGTCCAGGGCGGCCTGCAGGCCACCGCCCGCGGCCAGGGCCCGCTCGGACGCTCGCTGGATGGCCGGCCCGTCGGCCCCAGGGTCCGAGAACGGCACGCCGATCTCCAGCACGTCGGCGCCGCCTCGGATCAGGGCTTGGAACAGGGGGAGCGATGCCTGGGGAGTGGGATCCCCGGCGGTCAGGTAGGTGACCAGCACCCCGCCGGGCTGGGCGAAGACCTGGTCGAGTCGGTTGCTCACAGGCCCAGCTCCCGGGTCAGCGTCTCCATGTCCTTGTCTCCCCGGCCCGAGAGGTTCACCAGGATCCGTGCACCGGGTCCGAGCCGCTCGACCACCCCGGGCAGCGCGGCCAGGGCGTGGGCGCTCTCCAGGGCCGGCACGATGCCCTCGGCCCGTGCAAGCCAACCGGTCGCCTCCAGGGCCTGGGCGTCGGTCACCGAGACATAGGTCGCCCGGCCCGTGTCCGCGAGCCAGGCGTGCTCGGGGCCCACGCCGGGGTAGTCCAGCCCGGCGGAGATGCTGTGGGCGGGCTGGACCTGGCCGGCGTCGTCCTGGAGCAGGTAGGTCTTCTGGCCGTGCAGCACCCCGACCCGGCCGTCGTGGATCGACGCCGCGTGCTGACGGGTGTCGACCCCGTGGCCCGCGGCCTCGACGCCGATGAGCTGGACCTGGGGGTCGTCCACGAAGGCATGGAAGATGCCCATGGCGTTGGACCCGCCGCCCACACACGCGACCACGGCGTCCGGCCGTGGCACGCCGGCAGAGCGGAGCTGGGCCTGGGCCTCGTGCCCGATCACCGCCTGGAGCTCGCGCACCATCACCGGGTAGGGGTGAGGTCCGGCGACGGATCCGATGCAGTAGAACGTGTCCCCCACGTGGGTGACCCAGTCCCGCAGAGCCTCGTTCATCGCGTCCTTGAGGGTCGCCGTGCCGCTGTCGACGGGCCGGACCTCGGCCCCCAGCAAGCGCATGCGGGCCACGTTGAGCCGCTGGCGCTCGGTGTCCTCTCGCCCCATGAAGACCACGCAGGGCAGGCCGAACAGGGCGCAGGCCGTGGCGGTGGCGACGCCGTGCTGGCCGGCGCCGGTCTCGGCGATGACCCGGGTCTTGCCCATGCGGCGGGCCAGCAGGACCTGGCCCAGGCAGTTGTTGATCTTGTGGGCGCCGGTGTGGTTGAGGTCCTCGCGCTTCAGCCAGATCTTCGCGCCGAGCTCGGCGCTCAGCGCGTCGGCCCGGTAGAGCAGCGACGGCCGGCCCACGTAGTCCGAGAGCAGCCCCTCGAACTCGGCCCGAAAGCCCGGATCGGCCCACGCGGCCTCCCAGGCGGTGGTCAGCTCTTCGAGGGGCGGCACCAGGGTCTCGGCCACGTAGCGGCCGCCATAGGGGCCGAAGTGTCCGCGTGCGTCGGGGCTGGCCATGGTCCCTCCGAGGAGCCAGCCGCCTATCCGTTCTGACCTCTGGCGGCTTCGATGAATGCGCGGACCCGGTCGGGGTCCTGGCGCCCCGGCTCGTGTTCCACCCCAGACGCCACGTCGACCCCCCAAGGGGCCACCGCCGCGATGGCATCCGCCACGTTGTCCGGACGCAGTCCGCCGGCCAGGATCATCGAGCCCAGGCCGCGGCAGCGGTGGGCCAGGGCCTCGTCGACCCGCTGGCCGGTGCCGCCAGCCTTGCCCAGCACATGGGCGTCCAGCAGGAAGCGATCGGGCGCCCAGGCGCGGATCTCTGCCTCCACGTCCCGGTGGGCTCGGAAGGCGCGAAAGGCCGGCACCCCCAGCCACGCCGTGTGGGCCGGGGTCACCCGCCCGTGGAGCTGGAGCGAGCTCGGCGAGATCGCGGCGACCAGGTCTACGAGCTGGTCTGCCGTGCGATCCACGAGCACCAGCACCGACTCCACCGACACGGCCCCGGCGATCTCGGCCGCCAGGTCCACCGAGATGGATCGGGCCGAAGGCGCGTGCAGGTTCAGCCCCACCGCATCGGCCCCGCAGCGCTCGGCCCACAGCGCCTGTTCCACCGTGCGCACGCCGCAGATCTTGACCCACATGGTGCCCTCAGCCCCGCAGCGCGGCGAGGGCCGCGCCGGGGTCCGGTGCCGTCATCAGCGACGTGCCCACGAGCAGGGCGTCGGCCCCGGCTGCCCGCATCCGGTCGCGGTCCGCCACCGTGTGGATGCCGGACTCCGCGACCTTGACCACGCCCGCTGGGACCCGCGCCAGGAGCGTCTCGCTGGTCGCCAGATCGATCGCCAGGGAGTGCAGGTCCCGGTTGTTGACGCCCAGGATGCGCACGCCGGCGGCCAGGGCCCGGTCCAGCTCGGGCCCGTCGTGCACCTCCACCAGGGGCTCCATGCCCAGTCGACGGGCCTCGTCCATGCACGCCACGAGCTCCTCGTCGGAGAGCATCGCCACGATGAGCAGGCAGCTGTCGGCGGTGGCCACCCGGGCCTCCCGCACCATGCGCGGGCTGACCAGGAAGTCCTTGCGCACCACCGGGATGTCCACCGCGGCCCTGACGGCCCGCAGATCGTCCAGGGAGCCACCAAAGCGCGGCAGATCGGTCAGCACCGAGATGGCCGCGGCGCCGGCCGCCTCGTAGCTCTGGGCGATGGCCACCGGATCCGCGCCGGGTCGGATCTCACCCCGAGAGGGCGAGCGGCGCTTCACCTCGGCGATCCAGGCCAGGTCGGGTCCGTTCAGCGCCGCTAGCAGGTCCCGCGGCGGGGGCGCCTGAGCGGGATCGCCGACCCCCTCCAGGGCGAGCTGGGCGTCGTGGCGCAGCTTGTCGGCGCGGACGCGCTCCAAGAGGCTCATGGGCCGCGGCTATCCCTGGCCGGTGGCCGGGTCGACCCCCAAGGCCCGGAACATCTTCTCCTCTTGCCAGCGCTGAAAGACCCGGAAGTGCCGGTCCGCGGCGTAGTGCCCGGTGGTCAGGTAGACAAAGGCCCGCAGGGGCGTGGTCCTGTCCGGGTGGTCCAGCAGCCGATGGGCTTCCCAGAAGAGCCCCTCGGTGCTGCGGTTGTTGCCGTACCAGTACCGGGCGAGCCGCAGGTAGGCGCGGTACTCCTGGCGAGCGCGGGTGGCGTAGCCGTCCAGGTCCCCCTGGAGCAGCGCGACCGCGGCCCCGAGTCCGGTGCGCACGGCGAAGTCGACCCCGCCGCTCAGGATGGGGTCGACAAAGCACGCTGCATCCCCGATCAGGACCCAGCCGGGGCCGTGCAGCTGTCGGTGGGTAAAGGACCAGTCCCGGGCGTGGTGCAGGGTCCGACCGGCGACCTGGGCCCTGTGCGCACCGGCGAGGGGCAGCCCCGCCAGGGCCAGGGCTTCCTCGAAGTCCTGCTCGGACAGGCGGGTGCGGCCGCGGTGGACCACACCGACGCTGGTCCGCTCCGCGCTCACAGGGATGAACCAGACCCAGCCCTGGGGAACCGAGACCACCCACTGGACCAGCCGGCCCAGCACCCCGGGCACGCCGCCCGCACCGTCGAAGTAGGCATAGGTGGCGGTGCTGCGCAGGTCCTCGACGGTGCGGGTCAAGCGGAAGGCCCGTCCCAGCAGGCATCGCTGGCCGCTGGCATCGACGACGTGGTCGGCGCTCAACTCCTCGGGCCCATCAGGGCCTCGTGCACGCACACCGGTCACGCCGCTGGCGTCCCCCAGTGGCCCCACGACCTCCCAGCCGTGCCGCACGTCGACGCCCACGACTCGGGCAGCCCCCAGCACCAGGTCGTCGAACACCGCTCGGTCCACGTTGTAGGCGTGCTCGAAGCCCCCGTCCCGCAGGCCCGCTGCGTCGAGCGCGTCCACCTGGGACTCCAGGGCCGGATCGAAGAGCACGGACCACGGCTCCTGGTGCTCCCCCCACACGTAGACCGCCCCGTACTTTCGGGGGAAGCCCGCAGCGTCAAGGGCCGGCCCAAGCCCGAAGTGCCGATCGAGCAGGGTCAGGGTGGCCGGCTGAAGGGACTCCCCCACGTGATGCCGGGGAAACTCGGCGCGCTCGAGCAGGGTCACGTCGGCCCCTTCGGCCGCCAGCAGCCCGGCACAGGCCGCGCCCCCCGGGCCGCCGCCGACGACGATGACCCGCACCCTCAGGTCCCGGGCTCAGCGCACGTCAGCCACCACACCAGCCGCTGGCGGTCGTCGGGCTCGACCCCACCCTGGGGCGGCATGGTCGGCGGGTCCGTGCCCGCTCGGGCCAGGATGCGGTCCGCCTGGTCCCACGCCTGGTCCACCGTGTCGAAGGACACGTCTTCCGGGGCACCGAAGCGCTCCTCTGCTGCGCTGGCGTGACAGCCCTGGCAGGCCTCGATCAGGAAGCCCTGCCCCCAGCTATTCCACGTCACTGTCGCGGCGTCGGCGCAGGCCGTGTCTCCGAGCACGGTGTCCGTGGCCGAGTCGTCGACCGTGCCGCTGCAGGCGCTGAGCAGGAGCCACACCATGGCGGGAGCCTACCCGACCCTCAGGCCTGGGTGGCCGCGACCAGGGCCGCCAGGGTGTCCTGGACCGCTCCGCTGGCGAGCACGTCCAGCGCTTGCGCGACGCCCTCACGCAGGTCTTCGGCCCGCCCCGCCGCGTAGAGCGCTGCGCCGGCCCCCAGGGCCACAGCGTCCCGGCGAGGCCCGGTCTCACCGCCGAAGATCGCCCGCAGGATCTCGGCGTTGTGCGTCGCGTCGCCGCCGCGCAGGGCTTCGAGCGGCGCGGGCGCCAGCCCGACCTGTTCTGGGGTGACCGTCCAGGAATGCAGGGTGCCGTCTCGCCACTCGGCCACCTGGGTCGGGCCGGCCAGGCTGAACTCGTCGATACCCCCGGCCCCATGCACCACCAGCGCATGGACCGCACCCAGCTCTCCCAGCACCCGACCCAGGGGCTCGACCCACTCGGCGCCGAACACCCCGACGACCTGTCGGCGAGCCCCGGCGGGGTTTGTGAGCGGGCCCAGCACGTTGAAGACGGTGCGCACGCCGAGCTGGCGTCGGGGGCCCACGGCGAAGCGCGTCGCCGCATGGTGGGCCGGCGCGAACAGGAACGCGATGCCGACCTCCTCGAGCACCCGCCCCAGGGTCTCTGGCGGCAGGGTCAAGTTCAGGCCCAGGGCCTCGAGCACATCGGCCGAGCCGCTCTTGCTGCTCACCGAACGGTTCCCGTGCTTGGCCACCGTCGCGCCGGCCGCCGCGGCGACGAGCGCTGCAGCGGTGGACAGATTGAATGTGCCCGAGCGGTCCCCGCCGGTCCCGCAGGTGTCCACCGGGTCCAGGCCGGGGGCCACTGGAATTCCGGTCGCGTGCCTTCGCATGATCCGCGCGGCCGCGGCGATCTCGTGCACCGCTTCGCCCTTGGTGCGCAGCGCGATCAACAGCCCGGCGATCTGGGCTTCGGTCAGCTGCCCCTGGAGCATGGCGTCAAAGGCCGCCTCGACCTGGGCGGTGGACAGGTCCTGGCCGGCGAGCAGGAGCTCGAGCAGTGGGGCGACGTTCACAGGGTCCCCTGGAGGAAGTGGGTGAGGAGCGCCATGCCGTGCTCGGTCAAGATCGACTCCGGGTGGAATTGGACTCCGGCGACGGGCAACGAGACATGGCGAAGGCCCATGATCTCGTCGTCGTCGGTCCACGCGTTCACCGCGAGGCAGTCGGGCAGGCTGGCCCGGTCCAGCGCCAGGGAGTGGTAGCGCGTCGCGGTGAACGGGCTGGGCAGGCCGGAGAACACGCCGCTGCCGTCGTGGTGGATGGGCGATGTCTTGCCGTGCATGAGCCGCTTGGCCGCCACGACGCGGCCCCCGAAGTGCTGGCCGATGGACTGGTGCCCCAGACAGACGCCCAACAGCGGAATCTCGCCGGCGTAGCGTGCGATGGCGGCCAGGGAGATGCCCGCCCGATCCGGGTCACATGGGCCGGGGGAGATCAGCAGGCGATCGGGCGAGCGCGCCCCGATCGCCTCGACCGGGATCTGATCGTTGCGCACCACGTCGACCTGGGCCCCCAGGACCTGGAGGTACTGGACGATGTTCCAGGTGAAGCTGTCGTAGTTGTCGATGACCAGGACGTTCATGGTGTGACTACAGCCCCTGCTCGGCGAGCTCGAGGGCCCGGAGCACGGCCCCCCCCTTGTTCAGGGTCTCCTGGTACTCGCTGGCGGGCACCGAGTCGGCCACGATGCCGGCGCCCACCTGGAGGAACCAGCGCTCGCCCTGGCGCCAGGCGGTGCGGATCGCGATCGCCAGGTCCATCTGGCCGTCGCCCCGGACCCAGCCCACCGCCCCACCGTAGGGCCCCCTTGGGACCGGCTCCAGCTCGTCGATGATCTCCATCGCCCGGACCTTGGGCGCCCCGGACAGGGTGCCTGCGGGAAACGTCGCCCGGACCGCGTCGAAGCCGTCCCGACCCGGGGCCAGCAGTGCACGCACGTCGCTCACGATGTGCATCACGTGGGAGTAGCGCTCGATCTTCATCAGCGCGTCCACGTGGACCGACCCCGGGGCCGCGACCCGGCCCAGGTCGTTGCGCGCCAGGTCCACCAGCATCACGTGCTCGGCGACCTCCTTGGGGTCCGCCAGCAGGTCTTCGGCCAGGGCCAGGTCCTCGGCCTCGTTGGCGCCGCGATGGCGCGTGCCGGCGATCGGGCTCACCCAGGCCTGGTCCTCGGCGACACGGACCATCACCTCGGGGGATGCGCCGGTGACCAGCTGCTCCGGGTAGCGCAGGTGGAACATATAGGGCGACGGGTTCACGGCCCTGAGGGCCCGGTACAGGTCCAGAGGATCGCCGCTGAAGCCCAGCCGGAAGCGGTTGCTGAGCACGACCTGGATGCAGTCTCCGGCCCGGACGTAGGCCTTGATGCGCGCGACACCGGCCTCGAAGGCCGGCTGGTCGAACTCGGGCTCCAGGGTGACCTGGTCGCCCCTGCGGGTGGGGCGCTCGGGCAGCGGGCCCCGGAGCTTGCCGATGATGCGGGCGATGCGCTGGACCGCGCCCGCGTGGGCCACTCGGGGGTCCGTGCCCGGCTGGACCGTGACGACCTGGACCACGGCGATGCGGTGGCGCAGGTTGTCGAACACCAACAGCGATCGGGGCAGCGAGAACACCAGCGTCGGGGCTGCGTCGGGCTCGGCGGTGAACGGCGAGGGCAGTCTCTCCCACCACCGGACGGCGTCCCAGGCCAGCCAGCCGACCGCTGCGCCCACCACGCGTGGCACCCCCTCGACGGGCACCGACACGGTCCGGCCCAGCTCGTCCTGGAGGAAGGCCAGGGGGTCGTCGCGCTCCTCGGAGCGATGGACCCAGCCGTCTCTCAGGACCTCGCACAGGCGTCCACGGGCCCGCACCACGAACGCCGGGTCGAAGCCGATGACGGAGTAGCGGGCCCAGCGCTCGCCGCCTTCCACGGACTCCAGGAGGAAGGCGTGCGCGTCGGGCCGGTCCAGGGGAGGCTGGCCGTCGCAGACCTTCATGAAGGCCGACACCGGCGTGTCCAGGTCGGCGAGGACCTCTCGGAAGACCGGGATCGAGACCGCCTGCCCTTCGTGGGCCTGGGCCAGCGCGACGAAGTCCTCGGCCGTCGGTGTGATCAACGCTTGCTCCAAGCCGAGGGGGTGACCCCGGCGTCCGGGTGGTTATCCTTCGGGGCACTGCAGACAAAGGAGCGCCGCGTGGGCAAGCCGTTCGTGTCCCTGACGCCGATCGCCATCGAGAACCTCAAGAAGCTCCTGGCCGACAACGACATGGCCAGTCACGGCCTGCGCTTCGGCGTCCAGGGCGGAGGCTGCTCAGGCTACTCCTACCTGATGGAATTCGAGGAGGCCGCCCAGGACGGCGACACCACCTTCCACATCGATGGCGTGCCGCTGTACCTGGCCCCGCTCAAGCGCGACTTCCTCCAGGGTGTGGTCATCGACTACGTCGACGAGCTCATGGAGACCGGCTTCAAGATCCACAACCCGAACGTCGAGCGAGCGTGTGGTTGTGGCGAGTCCTTCGACATCCCGGAAGGCGTCGCAGCGACCCAGGCCGACAGCGAAGCGCTCGCGTAGGACGGGGCCCTCAGGTCTCGCCGGGCTCCAGCCGGACCAAGACGTCCGAGATCACCTGTGCCTGGCAGCCCAGGCGCTGTCCCGGTTCGTCCAGGAAGGGCTCCTCGACGTCCTCCAGCGGCGTGAGCTCGCCCTCCAACAGCCGCACCCGGCACGTGTTGCAAGCCGCAAAGCCACCACAGGCGGCCTCCATCGGCAGATCGTGCGCCAGGCAGACCTCGTAGAGGGTCTCGTCGGTCTGGGCCGGGACCGTGACCCCCAGCCCCTCGAAGCGCACCTCGGGCATGGGCCGCGCCTAACCGGCCTCTAGAAGGCCCCGGCGATCGCCTGGGCAGAGATGTCCAGGGTGATGGTCACCTCCTCACCTGGCAGGGTCACCAAGGTGCCCGTCGTGATGATGGCCAGGGTGCCCGCGTCCACGTACTTCTGCAGCGTCGTCCCGTCTGGGAAGGGGACCGTGTACTGGATCTGCTCGGGCGGCAGCTCGGACAGGAACACGATGCGCTCGTCGTCGTCGGAGAGCTGGTCGTCCGTGGAGACCCACAGCGAGATGTCGGTCAGGTACTCACCCAGGTTGCCCTGGACGGGGCTGGTGATGGTGACCTCCAGCAGCTCCAGGTCGCTGTACTCCTGGACCGACTCCGGGAGCTGGCTCATCAGCTGCTCGGTGTCCTGGATCGGCGACGACTCCTCGAATTCCCAGCCATCGGGGTTCTCGGCGAGCGCCTCGACATCGAATTCCGGCACCACCACGGCGAAGGACTCGTTGATGGGGAAGGTGATGTCGTAGCAACCGGTCAGGGTGCCAGCCGCTGCAAGGGCGACAGCGGCGAGGGGGAGGGAGGTCTTGGTCACAGGGTCTCCGGCAGTGGCTTGTTGCCCCTGAAGTCGGAAGACCAGGCCTGCGGCATGAGAGCTCGCTGACATCTCGCGACAACAGAAAGGGCTTCCCCGCCCCCCCGTCCCGGACCCTCCTCTTGTCCTGGACAGAACCGTGTGCGCAATCGCTCGGACCCGGTGCGGTGGGTCTCCGGTGACGCGCCGAAAGGGGCGGGGACCCCTGCTGTCTGAGACCCTCTTCGCACCGGGGTCCAGAGGGGTTGAGGCTTTTTTTCAGCCCGCGTCGACCAGGAGCTCCCGGACCGGCCGCCGCCGGTGGGCGTCGCCCCCCTCTTCCTGGCAATAGAGCGCGTTCACGGCCACAAGCACCGCCGTGAGAGTGTCCACGGACAGCAGATCGTGGTCCGGCAGGGTCAGGATGGACAGGTCGGTGAAGTTGAGCGGACAGACATCGTGCTGACCCTCCATCACCAGGGGCAGACCGTGGGAGCGGCAGATCAGCGGCCGCTCGTCGTAGACCGCGCACCCACCGTCGAGCAGGAGCGGGCACGGGGTGGTCTCGGTTCGGGCGCGAAGGCGATCCCGGGTCTCGGCCGGGAGCGCTGCCACCGCCCGCGCCAGCGCCTCGAACTCGACGTCACTGACGGTGCGCTCGGTCTGGCAGCAGTCCGTGCACCCCAGCCGGCAGGCGAAGTGGGCGGCGTGACTCAACAAGACCCGCTGGGCGTGGTTGTAGACCCTGTCACGCAGGGCTTCCAGGTTCCGGAACGGGCCGTGGTCAGAGGAGGTCGGCATTGTTGCCCGCTCTAGCGCGCTGCAGCCGCTGTGGTCAACATCCTCTGGGGTTCCTTGTCGGAAACCCGCGGGCGATGGTACGGGTACAGTCGATCGGCCAGGGATGGAGGAAGTGATGCGTAAGGTCCAGGCAGCTCTGCTGATGCTCTTTGGGGGCGCGCTGCTCACCCAGCTCGCCTGTGAGCCCACCTACACCTACGTCGGCTACCAGATGTACGACCACGTGCCGCTCGACGCGGACAGGACGTGGACCTACGCCAACGACGGCGAGGCCGGCTACGAGCTCGCCGTGCACAAGAGCGAGACCGCCGCCTTCAGCACCGAGGAGGGCATCGACGTGTACGTCTTCGAGCACTCCGACGCCGAGACCGGCGATCTGTTGATGGAGGTCCAGTGGTCCTCGGACTCCCTCTACGGCGTGCTGATCCACGGCTACACCACCTACGTCACGGCCCCTGCTGGCCCGGGCACGGGCACCACGGACACCGGTGGCGAGACCGGCGACCCGCCGACCATCGGGGACTCGGTGACCTACGACCCGCCGGTCCAGTTCGCCGACGACCGCATGGCCCCTGGGGACACCGAAGAGACCGTCACCGGCGGCACGACCTTCACCAGCTCCTTCCCCTACACCGAGGCCTGCCCCAACCACTGGACCCAGGACTGGAACGAGTGCCTGCGCGTCGAGCTCGACGACGGCGACGGCGACGACGAGGCCGGGTCCCTGATCGCGGGCACCTACTGGCTGGTCACCCGCTATGGCATCGCCTGGTTCGAGCCCACGGGCGCCCCGGACAAGTGGGTGCTCAAGAAGCACGACTGCACCAAGGAAGGGGTGGAGTGCTAGCCCTGTCCGCGCTCACTCTCCTCGTGTGGGCGGGCGGTTGCGGCGAGCCGGACTACGTGTCCGCGGACCTCCAGCTGGACCTGATCGGCGAGGATCCTGACGGCGCCGAATTCATCCGACTCTGTGTCGGCGGTGTCGGCCAGCGGGTGTTGGGCTACCGGTTCGCAGGCACCTACAGCTACCCCGGCCTCCCGGTGGGGGTGCCCGTCGATGTGGCCGTCGATGTGCTCGACGCCGCCGGGGATGTCCTGGCCCAGGGGCAGGCCCCGGCCCTGGCGGGATACACAGAAGACGTGCTTGTGGAGTGCGTGGGGTGCGAACCGTGCCAGGCGAGCGGAGCAGCAGCCGACCCCGACGGCGACGCATGGTTGTTGGCGGTGCGGCTCTCGGACTGACCCTCGGGTCGGCCTGCACCGCGGCCTCGACTGCGGACAGCGGGACGGACAGCTCCTTGGCGCCCTTTCGTGTGACCGGCTCCAACCCATCCGATGGCGCCATCGATGTGCCGGAAGCCCGAGTCCCCGAGCTGCGCTTCTCATCGGCGGCCAACCAGTCGGTCTGCTTCGAAGGGCAGCTCTCGCTGGAGGCCATCAACGACGACGACACCGTCGCCTTCGACCTGTCCTACAGCCTGACCTTCCTGGAGGGCGGTCACAAGGTCCAGTTCCAGACTTCGGACCTGCTGCCTCGCGGCTACTGGTACGCGATGGTCGCTCGCGATGACACCGAGCGCCCCTGTGTCGACGACTTCGACAACCCACTGGAGCCCGCCGGCGTGAAGTTCTACGTGCCATGAGCGGGCTCCTCCCACTGGCCCTGCTGTTCGGCCTGGCCTGCTCCGACAAGGACGCCGCGCCCACCGACGGCTTGGACCCCTCCGACTCGGCGGGCACGACCTCGGACACCGGCACGCCCGACTCGACCTCTCCGAGCGACACGGGCACCCCGACCGGCACGACCCACACCGGTTCGACCGGCGAGACCGGCGACCCGGTAGAGACCACGCCCGGAACGCTCTCGGTCTTTCCCCGGGAGCTCGTGGTCGACCCTGGGGCGGTCTGGACCCTTCGGACCGTCTACGAGCTCGAAGGGGACCGGGCCGACGTGACCCCCACCTGGTCCTCGTCCGACGACGCCGTGCTCACCGTCGACGCGTCGGGACAGGCCGCCGCCGTCGCCCCGGGGGCCGTCACCCTGACCGCGACCTGGGGGGACCTGGAGGCCATCTCGGCCGTCACGGTGCAGGAGACCCCTGTGCTCAAGGTCTCTCTGGTGCGCAGCGAGGATGGCAGCGTCGTCACCGACGGGCGCATTCGCTACGGCGACGTGTCGATGAACGTCGACGAGCTGACCGGCACGGCCGAGCTCGAAGTCCCGGCGGGCGAGCCCGTCTGGGTGACCTGTTGGTCCCGCTCCGACGAACGCATCCCGACCACCGTGATGGCGCTGGTGGGCCGCGAGCTGGTCGTGCGCTTGCGAGCGCCCGGCGGGGTGGCGCTGGCCGACGCCCAGATCGCCGGTGCCTATGACTTTGGCGGTGTGCCCCCCCTATCCGACGACGAAAAGGCCGCCGGCTACGTGGTCCTGGGGCTGGCGGGCACCAGCATGCCCTGGGGCCCGCTGTACTGGCGTCCCGACGAGCTGCTGGCCCCGGACCGCGACGCCGTGCTCTATGGCTTGGACGTGGCGATGCCGGGCAATATCGCGATCATGGAAGAGGTCGAGACCTGGGAGTCTCCGGCCTGGTCCGGCGACGCTGGCATCTGGAGCCTCGCGGGCCCGGTGCCCCTGGCCGAGGCCGTCCTGGGCCTCTCCGACCTGTCCTCGGCCCTGGACTTCTTGCTGGAGCACGTCGACGGGTTCGTCTACGGCTGGGACGGGGGCCTCGTCGCCGCCGCCGATGCCGACCTGGAGCTCGACGTCCGGCCCGCCTCGTCCCTGTCCGAGACCGTCCAGGTCGAGCTGCCGGACTGGCCCGCGGGCTTCGACGGCTCCGAGACCGCGATGCTCCTGGCCCTGGACGGGGACGGCCCCGAAGGGCCCGGCATCGTGGGCATCGGCCGCGGCTTCCCCGGCACCGCCTACACGTCCCGAGCGCCCGGCACCTTCTTCGGCTGGGATGGCAGCGCCGCCCAGGTCCTCGCGTTCCTCGAGCACGGGGGCACGGGCGAAGGCGGCGCCCGGGTGCTCAGCGCCGCCCCCGTGGTCGACGGCATCGCCACGATCCAGCCCTTCCAAGACCCGCCTACGCTCGACAGCTTCGACGGCGCCACCCACGACGTGGAGCTCTCCAGCGACGCCGACGCCCAGCTCGTGCACCTCTACATCACCAGCAAGGACGGCGCCGAGCGGGACTACTACCTGCCGGCGACCAGCGGCCTGGTCAACCTGCCAAGCGAAGGCCCCGGCTTCGGCTGGGGCGTCACCGAGTGGGACATGACCGTCGTCGAGACCAGCTGGGGAACCTACGACTCCATGACAGCCGAGGGCGCCGTGCTCCGAGAGCACCTGGCGGAACACGCCGTCACGACCTCGCACCTGACACACCAGTTCGGCGGGAGCTGATCCATTCCATGAGCACCTTGTTGGAGTCAGCCCGGGCGGGCTTTGCCGGGCTGGCCGTCGACCCCTCCTTTCGCGCCGCAGCCCTCGAGAACCTGGAGAGCTGGCTCGCCAACCCCCAGGTCCAGGACACCCTGCCTCAGCTCCAGGCCTTGATCGAGGCCGGTCGCTGGGACGTCCTGCTGGACAGCTTCTACCAGGTCCTGCCCTTTGGCACCGGGGGGCGCCGGGGCCCGGTGGGGGTCGGCCCCAACCGCTACAACGGCTGGACCCTGGCCACGTCGATCCAGGGCCACGCCGGCTTCCTGCGGGACCAGGCTGATCCCGGCGCGGAGCTGTCCGTGGTCATCGCCTACGACGTGCGCTGCTACAAGGACGCCCGAGGCCTCTATCGGAGCGATCTGCCCAACCCGCTGCTCGGTCTCACCAGCCGCGACTTCGCTGAGATCGCGGCCGGGGTCTACGCCGCCAACGGCGTGGGGGTGCACATCCTGCCTCGGGGGAGCCGGACCTACGTCTCCACCCCCGAGCTCTCTTTTGCGATCCGCTACCTGGGCGCAGATGGTGGCCTGAACGTCTCAGCGAGCCACAACCCCCCCGACGACAACGGGGCCAAGATCTACGACGGCGAAGGAGGCCAGGCCGTCCCGCCCTGGGACGAGGAGCTGGCCGACCGTGTGGCCGCGGTCACCGAGATTCGCTCCCTCTCCTACGACGACGCGCTCGCCCAGGGCTGGGTCAGCGAGCTCGACCCCCAGGTCCACCAGGCCTACCTCCAGGCGAATCTCGCGGTCTCCTTGCGCCGGGACCGTCGGGACTGCCACGTGGTGTTCACCCCGCTCCACGGCACTGGGGACACGACCGTGGCCGAGGTGCTCCGCGCCGCCGGCTTCCAGGTCACGCTGGAGCCGACCCAGTCGCCTCACGACGGCGCGTTCCCCCAGGTGCCCTTCGGCGTGCCCAATCCAGAGGTCCCCCAGTCCATGGATCGCGCGGTGGCCTTGGCTGAGCAGCTGGGCGCGGACCTCGTCATGGCCTGCGACCCCGACGCCGACCGGCTCGGGCTCGTGGTGCGCCACGGCGACGGCTTCCGGTTCATGTCGGGCAACGAGCTCGGGGCTCTGGTCGTGCGCTACCTGCTCGAGTTCCGCCGGTCCAGGACCGGACGGGCCCCCATCGTCATCAAGACCGAGGTGACCTCGTCCCTGGTGGCGCGGGTCGCCCGGCACCATGGCGCCCGGGTCGTGGGGCACCTCCTGGTGGGCTTCAAGTACATCGGCGACGGCCTGCGCCGCTTGGAGCGCGTCGGGCGCTTCTACAACGTCGAGGGCAGCCTGGACGACTTCGCCGCGGGCATCGAGGAGTCCCACGGCGTGCTGGTGACCCACGAGGTCCGGGACAAGGACGCCGCTGGCGCCGCTCTGCTCCTGGCCGAAGCCGCGGCCTGGCAGAAGGCCAGCGGGCTCACGCTCGTGGACCTGCTCGAGGACTGCTGGCGCCAGGTGGGCGCCGTCACCAACAGCCTGCGCTCCCTGGTCATGCGGGGCGCCGAGGGGCGCTCTCGGATCCAGGCCATCCAGGCATCGCTCCGGGACGACCCACTCCGGCACGTGGGCGAGCACACGGTCACGGACTTTCACGATCGACGCGACCCTCGGGGCCCCTTTGGACGGCTGAAGTCCGGCACCGACGCCGCCAGCCGGGACGTGCTGGTGTTCGAGTTCGGGCCTGACGCACGGGTCCTGCTGCGGCCCAGCGGAACAGAGCCCAAGAGCAAGGTCTACGTCGAGCTCGTGGGCCCGCCGGGCCAGGACCCGGCCACAGCCTTGCCCCAACTCGAGGCCCAGGCAGCCCGCCTGGCCGAGGACTTCGTGCTTGCGCTCTTGGACCGGGTCGGGCTGGACCTGCCCAGGTGGGCCCTCGCCATCTCGGACCTGGTGGCGCTGGAGCACAAGGCGCACTTCGCCCAAGAGGTCCTCCCGGCCCTGGTGGCGCGCCTCGAAGCCGGCGAGGACGTTGGGCCCTGGCTCGACGAGCGGGTGGCCCCCTATGGCAAGGACGCCCACCTGCTGGTCGCACCGGGCGTCCAGGCCTTCCTGGGCACGGCGCCGCCTTCGGCCGCGGTCAGGGCCAGCCTGGAGTCCCTGTTCGACTGAGTGAGGTCAGTCGTCTCTGCGGCGCACGCCGAACAGCACGAGCGCCGGCAACACCCCCACGGCGGCGGGCAACATGCGCGCCAGGGGGTGGCGCCGCAGCACCTCGTCTTCGAGCTCGGCACACGAGCAGCTGCTTCCGCCGCTGGAGCCCCCGGTCCCACCCGAGCCGCCAGAGGAACTGGAGGTGGCCTGGACCCGGATGCCGTCGGGCGCGGAGTCCGTGGTGCCGTCGTTCACCACCAGCTCGAACTCATAGGTCCCAGCTTGGTCTGCGGTAAAGGTCGGCCGCGCCACCGTCGGATCGCTCAGGGTGGCCAACGACGTGCCCGGCCGGCTGATCAAGGCCCAGGACCAGCCCAGCCGATCCCCGTCGGGATCGGTTGAAGCAGTGCCATCCAGAGTCACGACCGTGCCCTCTGTGACGGACTGATCCGGACCCGCATCGGCCACTGGCAGCCCGTTGGCCTTGTCCGCGGTGATCACCGCGGTGTCCGAGTCGAACAGGGCCCCGTCCGTGACCGTGAGCTGGAGCTCGTAGGTGCCCTGGACATCCAGGTAGATGCTGGCGTCGGCCCGGTCCTCGTTGATGAGCTCTGCCGCCGACGCCGGAGGCCGGCTCACGAGGAACCACGTGAACTCCAGGGGGTCTCCGTCCGGGTCCATGGAGCCGTTCCCGTCCAGGTTGAGCACGTCGCCCACCCAGCCGGTCAGATCGCCCCCCGCGTCGGCCGAGGGCGCACCATTGTCCGACGTGGCGGTGTCGTCGAGGGCGTGCCAGCCGGTGTCCGGCGTGCCGGTCTCTGCCGGTGGGAACACGTGACCACTGTCGGTGGCACCCGTGGTCGCGGGATCCTTGTAGCTGTCCAGTCCGAAGCAGCCAGTGGCCAGGACCAGGGCGAGCGGCGTCATGCCCATTGGGGGCAACATACTCCGGATCGGGCCTATCGGCGTGGACCGTATTCCTGGGGCACCAGGATGATCAGCCCCGCGGCGGGCCAATTCGTGTAGTTGCCCAGGTTGTCGATGTACCAGGCCAGCTTGTGGTCCTTGACCATGGGGGCTCCGATCTTGGTGGCGTGTCGCACGGTCGGCACCACGGCGGGCACCGTCAGTCCGACGTGCGTGATGGCGATTGGCAGGTGCGGCGCCACCACGCGCAGGGTGAAGACCACTGCCCCATCGGGAATCCGTTCCACCAGGGTCGGGTCCGCGGCAAAGGCCGTCAGGGGCAAGTGGGAAAAGGTCAGCGTGCCCGTGGGCAAGCGTGCGTCGCCCAGCGAGAACAGGCTGCGGCGGGACCACTGGGCCCAGGTCTGGTCCGTGACCGTGTGGCTCAGTGCAACCGCCTCGGGGAAGCTCGGCGTCGCGTCGACCAGCCAGCCGTCGTCGACTGTGCCGGGAATCCACTCCGCCAACATGAAGTGGCGGCGGTTCTCATAGGTGGCCGGTCCGCCGTCCCGGTAGCGCAGGCCTCGGCGAACCCGGGCCACGTCGACCGGATCGTTGCCCAGGGCCAGGGCCAGGGCTTCCTCGACAAAAGTCAGGCAGTCGAAGGCGTCGTAGCGGGTCACCGGGTCGTCGTCGAAGCCCCCGGCCTCGCCCAGGGGACCGTCCAGATAGGGCACCCCCAGCCAGGCTTGGGTGATGGCGCCCAGCCGCTCCGGCAGGGGCTTGTCGCGCACGGACGCCGCCAGCGCCGCCATGTCGGGGTCCGTGCGGCCCACGGTGTCCAGGGGGAGGGGACTGGCCGCCAGGACAGGTGTGATGGCCGCGATCAGGGCGACAGCCACCGGCCGGGTGCCCACCGTCGGACTACAGGCCGATGGCCTGTTGGTAGCCGGCGATCGACTCCAGCACGCGGTCCAAGGCGTCGTCGTCCAGGGCCTCGCAGGCTGCAGACAGCGCCCGCTCGATCAAGTCCAGCAGCCCGGTGTTGAGCAGCCGGCGGTGCTCGGCCGCAGGGCGTCGCCGCAGGTTGTGCAGGATCGAGTTGGGGTTGATGGTGCCGTTGCGCCTGGACTCTACCTGGTAGTAGAGCAGCGAGAAGCCCGCCGGACTGCCGTCCAGCAGCAGCTGCACCTGGGCCTGGCCGCTGCCGGACCCGGTCTTGGCGTCGAAGGCCACGGAGAGCTGGCCGAGCACGCCGTTCACGACCTCGAGCTTCCGCAAGGCTTCCTGGTTGGTCAGCCTGGGCCCGGTGAAGTTCATCTGGACCTTGGCGATCGGACCGTCCTGCTCCGAGCCGTCCGCTTCGCCCATCTCCAGGGGCTGGTCGTGGTCGTCCTGCTCGAACTTGTCGAGCATGTTTCCCTGAGGGACGAGCACGTCGGTCAGGTCGACGCGGTCCCGGACCGCTCCGGTGAACTGACCGTCGCCCAGGCTGCCCCGGGTCTGATCGTGGTCGGCGAACATGGCCAGCTCGTCGTCTTCGACGGAGGCCCCGGGCTGGTCGACGAGCGGGACCACCGGCTCGCTCTCGTCGATCAGGGGCTCTGAGCGCAGGGTCTCCACCTCCTCGAAGTCCTGGTCGACGTCGACCTCGGAGAGCACCGAGATGGCCTCGATGTCGCTGTCGGTGAGCTCCACGCTGGTATGGACGGCCCCGCGCTGGAGCATGTCGGCCAGCAGATCCAGGCTCTCATAGGGCTCGAAGGGCGAGCCCGTGAGCAGCGCCTGAAGGCTGCAGCCGTCCAGACCCACCAGACGGGCCAGCCGCTGCTCGGTCTGCAGCGTGGCCCGCTCCGTGCCTGGAATCAGCTCCACCAGGTGGGGCGGGTTTGCGAGGAGACCCGCCGTGCGGTCCAGCACCTCGAACGCATCGGCGAGCAGTGCGCTCGTGTCGTGGCTGAACTGCAGGTTGGTGACGAAGATCGCCTCCATCGGCGTGAAGGCGCAGGGGCCTTGGCACGCCAGGAAGCGGGTCAGGTTGTCCTTGAAGCGCCCGAAGAGCACCTCGAGCAGACGGTCCTCTGGGACCACCTCGTAGAGCCGGTCCTCGATGGGCACTTCGGGATCGCCGTCGCGCAGGGCCTGGACCTGGGTGGCGTTGAGGGTGCCCAGGACCCGCAGGCGGCGCAGGAGCTGCGCCTCGTCGTCTTCGGCGTGAGCTGCGAGCACGTCGCCATTCATCAGGTAGACATCGACCACGCCGCCCGCGAGCTCGCGCGTGGTCAGGCGACCTGTGGCACCTTCGGTCAGCTGACGTCGCAGGGCCTGGGTGGTTTGAGTCGTGTCGCTGCTCAATCCGGCCTCGAGCGCCTCCATCCCGGAGGTTCGCGCCAGATGGTACTTGCCGCCCCCGGTGGGGTCAACGAGCCCCCACCACGCTGGATGCTGCCTCGAGCTGTGGGTCGGGCGGTGGGGCCAGAGGAGACGTGGTCACCATGGGGACCACGTCGACCAGCACGTCCGGCCACAACCCGGTGCCTGCCCAGGATCGGCCCTGGGGTGAGCGGAACGTGGCGTCGAGCAGGCGCACCCGAAGGCCGGTGGAGAGTTGGTGGACATCGGCCCCACAGGCCCGCCCCGCGGTCGGGGTGCCCACGAGCACGGCCCGCCCTTGCTCTTGCAGCGCTGCGCCGAACAGCTCGGCCACGCTGGCCGTTCCAGCGTTGACCAACAGGGCCATTGGCGCGCTGAAGGACACCGGCGTTCGGGCCATCAGCAGGCGCTCTTCTTGATCTCTTCGGCGCACCATGCCCACCACCGAGTCGGCTTCCAGGAACAGGTCTGCTGCGGCCACGGCTTCCTCGAGCAGACCGCCAGGGTTGTCCCGGAGATCCAGCACCACCGGCGCTTCGCCGAGTCTGGACAGCGTCTGGGCCAGGACCTCGGCGGTTCCTTGACCGAAGTGGGCGACCCGGATCACCACGGTTGGGCCGTCGGTGACCACTCGGACCGCCGGGACCCGGAACTCGCCGGGCGTCACGGTCAGGGCCCTGCTGACACCTGCGCGGTCGAGCACCTCCAGCGCGACGGGACGCCCACTCAGGCTCGCTGCCGTCTCATACATCTCGGGGGGGGTGCGGCCGTAGAAGCTGATGCCCCCCATGCTGATGATGGCCTCGCCGGCTCGCAGGCCGGCGACCGCGGCCGGTCCGCCTTGGTAGACATCGAGGACCAGCAGGCTGTGTCCCGGCACGGCCAGGAGCTCCACCCCGATGCCCTGGTAGACGCCCCGTGCGAGCTCGTCGTAGGGGTCTGGCTCGTCGACGCCGTAGCTGCCGTTGGCCTGAAAGCCCTGCAGCTGGTCCAGGTGAGCCAGCATGCCGTCGATGGCGGCACGGTACAGGGCGTTCGTGTCGACCGGATCGACGTAGTGGGCGCCGATCAGCTTCAGCGCTTCCTCGAGGGCTGCTGCGCTCTCGGTCGCGTCGGCGTCCGGCGCGAGCACGTCCGACTGGCGCAGCGCATCGGCGTCAGGGTCGGCCAAGGAAGGGGACGCCACGAGGGCGAGCAGCGCCCAGGCGCAGGGCCCGGTCATGGACCAGCCTAGTCGGGTGAGTCTGAAGTTCGCGGGAATTCGCTTGCCCTCGACGCCGCTGGCGGCGTTCCGGCTCCTGGACGTGACTCGGCCACGACTGCGTCGCCGCGCCTTGCCAGCGACGCCGATTGCGGCGCGACTTCCGAAGCGAACATCAGGCTCACCCCACTAGAAAGTGCCCCGATAGGGGGTCGTGGCGACGGTGCGGAACGTCGGGGTGGTCGCCGGGGTGGTCAGGGACGGGCGCTCCAGGGTGCCGGCGGTGCTCCAGAGGGGCGTCGGCTGCAGCACCGGCGCCGCTCGCGGTGCCTGGTCGGCTGCGGCCCCGTCGGTCACACGAGAGCGCTCGAGACTGTGCAACAGGCGGTCCTTGGCGGCGACGGCCTCGGCGGCCTCCAGGTGGCTGACCCAGGCCCAGCAGATCGCCGTGGCCAGGACCGCGGCGTAGGCGACCATGTGCACAGCCCCCAGTCGGACCTCGGAGGGCCACCACCGCTGCCGGTGAAAGGCCAGCCCCTGGGCGTCGAGCTGGTCGTACCGCGTCAACACACCTTCGAGCATGTCGGCCATGAACGGCTCTTGCTCGACGTCCTGGGGTCCGGTGCTCGGTCCGGGCTGGGTGGCCTGGAGGAGGCTCGCGTGGGCCTGGCAGGTGGTGCACTCGGCCAGGTGGTCCTCGACCTTGTGGGACTCGACAGACGTCAGTTCCTGGTCGAGCCAGGCCACGATGCGGGACCGGGTGCGCCGACAGCCCATGGACTCCTCGGAATACGGCAGGCCGAGGCCGATCCTATAGCGGGAATCGGTTGGGATCACTGGAAACCACACGCCTTGGCCATGCCAGGGGCTCCTCAGACGCCTTCAGCCACGAGCGGGTGCTCTGGGCCCAGCACGCCGGCCAGACGAGTGCGGGCTCGTGACAGACGCGACATCACGGTCCCCAGCTTGACCTGGAGCACGTCGGCGATCTCGTTGTAGGAAAGGTCGTTGTAGTACCGCAGGAGCAGGATCTCCCGGTGTGCGGGCGTCAGGTGCTCCAAGGCGGCCATCATCTCCCCTCGCACCTCGCCCGCCAGCACATGCTCCGTGGCGCTCCGGGGAGGGAGCTGGGGCGCTGCCTCCTCCTGGCGGGTGTTCAGCAGGCCGCCCCGGCGCTTCTTGTCGCGCACGATGTTGAAGCACAGGTTCGAGGTCACTCGGAACAGCCACGCCTTCATCTGGAAGTCCGGCGTGAAGAAGCGAGGCTCCCGCAGGGCCTTGATGAAGACCTCTTGCACGGCGTCGTAGGCCTCTTGGGGATCACGCACGATGCAGAGGGCATGGTAGTAGAGCTTTGAGCGGTACTTTCGCACGACAAGCTCAACCGCCAGGCGACGGTTCTCCTGGCTCAGGCGCTTGAGATCCCCGTCTTCCCAGCGAGTGGGGTCGGGGTGTGGCATGACCTTGACGGTTCCCATCGGGCGCTCCTCGTTCCCGCAGACCCCCTACCCGGACGGACCATTCCCACCCGGCAGGGTTCTGCAACCACACTTACGCGCGGCTCCGTCTCCCATTCGTCAAGGGATGTCGCCTGTCGGTTCCAAGGGACTGCTCTGGCGGTCGAAACCCCCCTCTCGACAGGGCCTTGCGCTTCTGAATTTGACTCCTTGGGCCACAGAGACGACAATTTCAGTGCAGGATCCTCCCTGCGGCATTCCCAGCACTGGGACGGGGGGTCGGGTCCGCAGCTGTGGCACGACAAATGGCAGATGCAGTCGCGAGCGAAGAACGCCGGGTCCTCGACGTCCGGGAGCTGGTCGAGGAGATCGTCCGCGCCATCGTGGACTACCCGGAACAGGTCCTCTGCCGAGAGGTGATGGGCACGCACAGCTGCGTGCTCGAGCTCGAGGTGGCCCCCCAGGACGTGGGCAAGGTCATCGGGCGCAAGGGCGTGCATGCAGACGCCATCCGACGGCTCGTGCACGCCGCCGGCGGCAAGCGCAAGATGCGCTACGTGCTGGAGATCATCGAGGAACGCTGATCGGCGCTCTACTCGGTGAGCCCCGGAATGCGCACGCCGCGGTCGTGGGCGACGTGGATGGCCTGGTCGTAGCCTGCGTCAGCGTGTCGGATCACGCCCATCGCCGGGTCCGAGGTCAGCACCCGCTCGATTCTTCGTGCCGCCTCTGGGGTACCGTCGGCCACGATGACCTGGCCGGCGTGCAGGCTGTAGCCCATGCCCACCCCGCCACCGTGGTGGAACGAGACCCAGCTGGCGCCGTTGACCGCGTTGATCAGCGCATTGAGGATGGGCCAGTCCGCCACCGCGTCGGAGCCGTCGCGCATGCCTTCGGTCTCGCGGTTGGGCGACGCCACCGACCCGCAGTCCAGGTGGTCCCGGCCGATCACGATGGGGGCGGACACCTTGCCGGTGCGCACCAGCTCGTTGAACAGCGCACCGGCCTTGTCCCGCTCGCCGTAGCCCAGCCAGCAGATACGGGCGGGCAGCCCCTGGAAGTGGACCTGTGCTCGCGCTCGCTCGAGCCACGTGTGCAGGGCCCGGTCCTGGGGGAAGAGCGCCATCAGGGCTTCGTCGGTGGTGTAGATGTCCTGGGGATCGCCGGACAGTGCGACCCACCTGAAGGGGCCCTTGCCCTCGCAGAACAGGGGCCGGATGTAGGCCGGCACGAAGCCGGGAAAGTCGAAGGCGTCGGCGCAACCGCCTTCGACGGCGCCGGCCCGCAGGTTGTTGCCGTAGTCGAAGACGTGGCTGCCAGCGGCCTGGAGGTCGAGCATCGCGCGGACGTGGGCGGCCATCGTGGCGTGGGCACGGGCCACGTAGGCGTCTGGGTCCGCTTCGCGGAGAGCCTGGGCCTGGGCCAGGTCGAGGCCGCTGGGCACGTAGCCCTGGAGCGGGTCGTGGGCCGACGTCTGATCGGTCACCAGATCGGGCGCGATGCCCCGACTGGCGAGCTCTGCAAAGCCGTCGGCGGCATTGCCCACGACGCCGACAGATCGCGCCAGGCCGCGAGCCTGGTAGTCAGCGACCCGCGCGAGTGCGGTGTCCAGATCGGGGGCGAGCTCGTCCAGGTACCCGGTCATGAGGCGCTTCTGGATGCGCTCCTCGTCGACGTCGAATCCTAGGAAGACCGCCCCGGCCATCGTCGCGGCGAGCGGCTGTGCACCGCCCATGCCTCCCAGGCCCGCGGACAGGATGAGGCGCCCGGTCAGATCGCCGCCGAAGTGCTGCTTGCCGGCCGCCACGAAGGTCTCGTAGGTGCCCTGGAGGATGCCCTGGGTGCCGATGTAGATCCACGACCCGGCGGTCATCTGGCCGTACATCATCAAGCCTGCTCGCTCGAGCTCCCTGAAGTGCTCCCACGTGGCCCACTTGCCGACCAGGTTCGAGTTCGCGATCAAGACCCGGGGGGCATCGGCGTGGGTCTTCATCACGCCCACCGGCTTGCCGGACTGGACCAGCAGGGTCTCGTCGTCCTCGAGGGAGGTGAGGCTGCGCAGGATGGCTTCGAGCGCTGGCCAGCTGCGGGCTGCGCGGCCGGTGCCGCCGTAGACCACCAGATCGTCCGGACGCTCGGCCACGGCCGGGTCCAGGTTGTTCAAGAGCATGCGGTAGGCGGCTTCTTGCACCCAGCCCTTGCAGGTCAGGCGGGTCCCTGTCGGGGCCTCCAGGCGGCGCGGCATGTCGGGTGCGGGGCCCTCAGGCCTCGGCGGGCTGCGGCGCGGTCATGCGCGTCTCGGTCTCTTCGCCTTCCTCGGTCTCGTCGGCCAGGGACGCCAGGTGGTTCTGGTAGTCCTTGCGGGTCACCCGACCCTCACTGATGTGGCGCTCGACCACGCGCACGTCGAAGAGGCTGACGTCGATGGACTTGGGCATGGGATCTCCTACTGGCCGGCTTCGGGGGGCAACTCGGCGTCTGCCTGGGGGGGGAGCGGGTCGCCTGCCTCGGGGGGCAGCTCGTCCTCGCTGGCCTTGACCGGCTGCAGCGTGTACTTGAGAAGGTTCTCGTCGAAGTCGGCCAGGTCTGGTGCGACCACGCCGGCGGCGATCTCGCGCAGGCTGGTGACGATCTCCTTGTTCTCCCGGTCGTCTTCGATGAGCGACGAGGTGCCCTTCAAGAGCTGCTTGGCACGCTCGGCTGCGACCAGCACGAGTGTGAAGCGGTTTGGGACCTGCTCGAGGCAGTCTTCGACGGTGATGCGGGCCACGAGGCCTCCCGGGGTAGAGCCGGGCGTCTCTAATGGACTGAGGCGGCCTCCGTCAAGGCCCGAGGCGGGGCCGCGGGGCTCAGCTCTCCGGCGTCGTGAGCGGGGGCAGGGCGCCGTGCTCCACGAGCAGCCGCTCCGCGTGGGCGTCCCGTGTCAGGAGCCACCGCTGGGCCAGCGCCGCCAGGTCTTCCAGGTTCCGGCCGCGGTCTCGGCCCCCGATGCTGCGCAGCACCTGCAGGCAGTCCCGGAAGGCCTGGGCCATTTCGCCGAAGAGCTCGGCCAGGGGCCCCTGCTCGGTCCAGCCGACGCGACACAAGCCCGCCAGTCGGCAATAGGCCGCCTGGCCCATGTCGGCGTAGTAGTTCACCCCGACGGTCTTCCGGTCCAGGCTGTCGTGGAAGTAGCCTCCGATGTACAGAGCGCGATCTCCGAGCTGCTTGTACAGACCGATCGCCTGGCCAGGGGGGCTCCCGCTGGCCCGCAGATGGAGCTCCGCCAGGGTCTGCGGCGCGTCCGGCCGGAAGACCCTGTCGCTCTGCGCCCGCTCGACCAGGAGCTGCTTGAGGTATCGGGTCACGTCCTTGGGCAGCGCCAAGGCCTGGGTCTCTACCGCGTCGTCGACCCGGGCGTCGAACCAGTCGAAGAGGTTGGCCTGTGTCATGACGGCGTTCTCTGCGCTCATGGGGGGTCCTCCTCTCTCAAAAAGATGCGTGGGTTGCTTGACGGTGTCCAGTAGGGGTTTATCTGTGGCCGCGCTGAGGGCTGCCTTGGTCCTCGTGCGCCTGCGGCTGCGGGCTCGGGCTATGTCCTGGTGCCAACACTGCGGTGTCCTCGCACTCTTCCCACCATTCCTCATCGACCCGCGACAACGCCGGGTTTAGGAGAGGTTCCCCGATGAACGTCCGCCCCCTGTACGACCGCGTGCTCGTCAAGCGCAACGAAGAGCCCACCCGCACCAAGTCCGGCCTGTTTCTGCCCGACAACGCCAAGGAGAAGCCCGTCGAAGGCACCGTGGTGGCCGTCGGCGGTGGCAAGATCAAGGACAACGGCGACATCCTGCCGCTGATGGTCAAGGCCGGCGACCACATCGTCTTCGGCAAGTACAGCGGCACCGAGATCAAGGTCAACGGCGAAGACCGCCTGATCATGCGAGAGGACGACATCCTCGGCGTGATCGAGTAGCGCTGCTGCCTCTCACCACGATTCCACACACTTCACAGTCTACAGGAGGCCTCAAATCATGAGCGCCAAGCAGATCGTCTTCGATGTCGAAGCTCGCAACAACTTGCTCGCCGGGGTCGACACCCTGGCCGATGCCGTCAAGGTCACCCTCGGTCCCAAGGGCCGCAACGTGGTCATCGAGAAGTCCTGGGGTGCCCCGGTCGTGACCAAGGACGGCGTCACCGTCGCCAAGGAGATCGAGCTCGAGGACAAGTTCCAGAACATGGGCGCCCAGATGGTCAAGGAGGTCGCCTCCAAGACCTCGGACGTCGCGGGCGACGGCACCACCACCGCCACCGTGCTGGCTCAGTCGATCTTCCGGACCGGCTCCAAGTTGGTCGCCGCCGGTCACAACCCCATGGAGCTCAAGCGGGGCATCGACAAGGCCGTCGCTGCCATCGTGACCGAGCTCGCCGCGCTGTCCCGCCCCATCGCCGACACCAAGGAGATCGCCCAGGTCGGCACGGTCTCCGCCAACGGCGACACCACCATCGGCGACATCATCGCCGAGGCCATGGACAAGGTCGGCAAGGAAGGCGTCATCACGGTCGAGGAGGCCAAGAGCCTGGCGACCGAGCTGGTCACCGTGGACGGCATGCAGTTCGACCGCGGCTACCTGAGCCCGTACTTCGTGACGGATGCCGAGCGCATGGAGACGGTCCTCGAGGACCCGTACATCCTGCTCCACGAGAAGAAGATCTCGAACATGCGCGACCTGCTGCGCCTCCTCGAAAAGGTCCACGGCACGGGCAAGCCCATCCTGCTCATCGCCGAAGACATCGAGGGCGAGGCCCTGGCCACCCTGGTCGTCAACAAGCTGCGCGGCACCCTGAACTGCGCCGCGGTCAAGGCCCCGGGCTTTGGCGACCGTCGCAAGCAGATGCTCGAGGACATCGCCGTCCTGACCGGTGGCAAGCTCATCGCCGAGGAGCTCGGCCTGAAGCTGGAGAACCTGGACCTGGGTGACCTGGGCACCGCCAAGCGCGTGGTCATCACCAAGGACAACACCACCATCGTCGACGGGGGTGGCGAGAACGACGATCTGATGTCCCGCATGGGCCAGATCCGGAACCAGATCGAAGCCACGACCAGCGACTATGACCGCGAGAAGCTCCAGGAGCGCCTGGCCAAGCTCTCCGGCGGCGTCGCCATCGTCAAGGTGGGCGCAGCCACCGAGATCGAGATGAAGGAAAAGAAGGCCCGGGTCGAGGACGCGCTCCACGCGACCAAGGCCGCCGTGGAAGAGGGCGTGCTGCCCGGTGGTGGCGTCGCCTACCTCCGCGCCCAGAGCGCCCTGGCTGGCCTGGAGCTGAGCGGCGAGCGCAAGTTCGGCGCGGACATCGTTCGGCGTGCCATCGAGGAGCCCCTCCGGCAGATCGTCAGCAACGCCGGCGGCGAGCCCAGCATCGTGCTGGCCAACGTGCTCGAAGGCGAGGGGACCTACGGCTACAACGCCCGCGAAGATCGCTTCGAGGACCTGGTCGCGGCCGGCGTCATCGACCCGACCAAGGTGACCCGCTCCGCCCTGCAGAACGCCGCCTCGGTGGCGGGCCTGCTGCTGACCACCGAGGCCATGGTGGCCGAGGAGGCCGACGACGAGGGCGACATGGGCCACCACCACTGAGCCTGACCCGCTGAGGCACGGCCCGCCGGCATCTCCGGCGGGCCGTTCTTGCTTCGGTGCCGAGCTATCCTCCGGCCGTGGGACCGCTCGGCCTGGCACTGCTGCAGCTCACCGGGGCCGCCCTGGCCGACGAGGTCGTGGTGCTCCAGCTCGCCGAGGACACCGGGGGACAAGCCAGCGAACAGCGGTTCGTGGAGGAGCTGGCCCTGGCCCTGGACGAGGTCGCGGTGACGCCTCGGCCAGTGGACAACCCCGGCTTCGCCCGGGCGCCGTTGACCGCCCAGGTGGAGCGGGTGCGGCCTTGGCTTGGCAGCGGCAAGGCCGATGCCGTGGCTTGGCTCGACCAGCTCGGCGCCGGCCAGCTCGGTCTGGCGGTCGTGTTCGTCACCGATGATCGCGCGGTGGTCCGGCTGGTCCAGGCCGAAGTGGGACCCGACGCCGAGGCGGATCTCGCCCTGGCGGCCCGGGAGATCCTGTGGTCCGCACTCGGAGACGTCGACCCGGCGGCGGGCACGGCGGCCCCGGTCGCAGCCGAGGAGCCGGTGGCGACGGTCGGTCGGCGACAGGTCCTGGGGGCACGGCTGTCCCTGCAAGGGGCGCTGAGCCCCGTCGGCGCCGTCGGGCCCACCGCCCGCATGGGGCTGGAAGGGGCGATCGACGTGTTCATCCAGGAGCGCCTGGGCGTGGGGCTCGCGGTGTCCGGGTGGACCACGCCGCTCACCGAGCTGTCGGGCCTGGAGGTGCGGGCGTCCCAGGTCGGTCCCGCGCTGCGGTTGCAGCTGTGGAGCTGGCCGGTCGCGCCCTTCGTCCAGGTGGGCGTGCCGGTGGTCTGGGTCCAGATCGACGAGGAGCTGGCGACGCTGGTCAGTCCCCGGGCAAGCGTGGGCCTGAGCGGGACGTGGGGCTCGCTCATGCTGGAGCTGCGGGGTGGCGTCCTGCTGTTCGAAGACCAGATCATCCACGGTCCTACGGACACCCAGATCTACGGCTCCGGTCGGTTCGAGGTGGCCCTGGGTGTGGGCTGGCGCGGCCCGGGCTGAACTCAGCGGTCCTGCAAGAGCTGCTCGAGCGCTTGCTCTTCGCCGTAGACCGTCGCCAGACGGCGCAGGACGCCGGCGAGCTCGGATGTCGCCAGGTAGCCCTGCCACTGCTGGGTCCAGGCGGGGTTCTCCACCACCATGGACAAGCGGAACCCGCGCCGCAGGGCCTCGCGCAGCCAGCGGTCCCAGGCCTCGGGTTGCGTGTCCTGAGCGGCCATCTCCGCCAGCTTCAGGGGCACGACCCAGCCGCTCGGGTGGGCATCCGTGCCGGGAAGGGCGCGGGCAAAGGCCTCCTTGGCTGCCGGCCGCTGGCCGACCAGCAAGCGGACTTCGCCCAGGTCGTACCAGGCGAAGCCCAGCGAGGGGTCGGCCGCGACACTCTCTTCGAGCCGGGAGAGTGACCAGTCCAGCTGGCCCCTGTGGCGGTAGATGAGCCCCTCCTCGTAGATCAGGCGGGGGTCATCCGTGACCCGCTCCCGGAAGTCGCTCACCAGGGCCAAGGCCTCGTCGTAGCGCCGCTGGTCCAGCAGCAGATCGGCCTGGGCCTCGACGGCGGACACCAACGCCGCCCTGTAGTCGGGCGGCGGGAGCTCGGCGTGGGCGACGGCCAGCGCCGCCGCCCAGACGGGGCCCAGGCTCAGCGTCGCCGCCGCCGGCCACCGGCCACCAGGCCGACCAGCAGCATGAGCCAGGCCGCCGCCGGGTCGACCGGACTGGCGGCGCAGCCGCAGCCACCGGCGTTGAGGCCGGACTCACCGTCCGGGTCCACGCTGGGGTCGCCGTCGGTCGCGCCGTCGGGATCGGTGCCCGGGTCGGTGCCGGGGTCACCGGTGGGGTCGCCGTCGCCGATCTGGCTGCTCAGGGCATAGATGCAGACGTCGTCGATGTTCCATCCGCCGAATGCCAGTCCCTGGTCGGACTCCAGGTGCCAGGCCAGCTCGACCGTGCCGTCACCGTCCGCGTCCTCGATGCTGTAGGTCGCGAGCGACCAGGCCTCGTCCAGGTGGTGCTCGTCGCCGACGTCGAAGTTCGTGGCGTGGTTCTCCCAGACCTCCTCGCCGTCGACCTCGACCCAGGCCTCGTCGTAGTAGCCGTCCTCGATGGTGAGCCAGCGGCGGAACTGGAGCAGGAGCGGTGCGCCCTCGCCGCCGCTGACGTCGATGGCGGGGCTGTACAGGCGGTTGTGCTTGTCGTGCTGGTATTCGCCGTTGTAGTTGCCCGAGCCCAGGTCGTTGCCCCACAGCTGGTCGCCGGAGAACGCGTCGCTGGGATCGCCGCCGTTGCCCGACGGCCGGCCGAGCTGCCAGTCGTCGGCGCCCAGCTCGTCCACACCGTTCACCAGCTCGTGGCGGAATTCGCTGCCGAGCTCGTCTTCGAAGTCGGTGCAGTACAGCTCGACGAGCTCGCCGACGTAGAAGGTGTGCGGGTTGATGGCGCCACCGGCCGGGGCCATCTGGACGTCGCCCTCGGCGTCCTCGACGGCCAGGTAGTACTGGACGATCGTGCCGTCGGGCTGGGGCGGGATGAGCCCCGACAGCTCCGAAGTGCTGTCGACGGTCATCGTCGCCTGGTGCCAATTTTCACCGCCGTCGGTTGAGAAGTGCACCGTGCCGGCGGTGATCTCGAACTCGTTGCAGTCCGGTGCCAGGTTCAGCAGCTCGGCATCGACCCACACGTCCTGGTAGGGCAGGTGGTTGTCGACGGTGTTGTGGAGCACGGTGGTGAGGCTCTGGTTGCCACCCGGGCCGAGCCCGTGCATCTGGAAGGCCTCCAGGATCTGACACTGGTGGGGCGTGCCGTTGCCCAGGTTTCCGTCGTCGTCGTCGGCGACCAGGAACTCGTCGTAGGCGTCCGGGATCGTGGGGCCGCCCTTGATGCCGTCCGCCAGCAGCTGGCTGGTGACGCGCTGGGCGGCGTCCCGGTCCCCGAGCTCGTCGGTGAGCAGCTGCCACAGGTCCCACACCGCGCCGGCGAAGATCAGGCCGTCGTAGTGCACCTCGCCGACCCAGTCATCGGGGTAGATGCGGTTGGACTCCATCTCACGGATTCCGGAGCCGTTCGTCGAGAAGCCGGGGGCCAGGAGCGCATCGTCGGTCAGCAGAGCTGAGATGATGTCGCCGATGCCCTCGGAGATCGAGCCATCGAAGGAGCCGCTCTGCAGGCTGTAGTAGTGAAAGCCGTGGCCCCACTCGTGGTAGTTGACGTCGGCGATGCGCCCGGTGTTGTTGCAGCCGCTGCCGGCCGTGTAGAAGTTGACGTTGCCGTCATAGTAGGCGTTGCAGCTGGAGCTCAGGTTCACGTTGCTGCGCAGATCGCTGGTGCTCATCGAGACCTCTGGGGCCGTCGCAAGGCCCCAGTCCCGCACCTGGTGCAGGAAGATGTAGCTGTCGATCTGGGCCATCGACTCGTCGCCGCTGCGCTCCCAGACAAAGCTCTCCTCGGAGAACACCGCCTCGAGCTCGCTGCCCGCCTGGTTGTTCACCCGGAGCCAGTCGCCCCGCAGCTCGGTCATGAAGGTGCCGTCCCCGGACGGGTCCAGGTTGAACACGCCGGTGATGTCGGTGTAGGTCGTGTCGCTGCCGTTGGTCACCTGGGCCAGCGGCACATCGGACTCGGCCAGGTTGCCGTCGACCGTGCGCAGGTCGTGCACGGCGCTGACGTGGCCTTCCAGGAAGCGGACCTCGTTGTGCACGTTCACCAGCTCGGCGTTGTGTGCGTCGACGAAGTGGACCCAGATGCCCACAGGATCCGCCGTGCGGGTCCGGATCTCCCAGGTCAGGTCGTAGTGGAGGCCGCCGGACTGCTCGGTCGGGAGCAGCACCAGCCGCGCGCCCTCGAAGCTGTGGTCGGCCTCGGGCGCCGGCCCCTGGGCGATGGCCTGGCTCAGGGCCAGGTCCTCGCCGATCTCGGGAGATGTGCTGACCCAGTCAGCGCTGGGGTGGGTGTCGATGCCCAGCAGGATCAGGTTTCCGTGCTTGATCCGCGCGGTCACGCCGCTCCGGTACAGCGGCACACCGTCCACGACGCGATCGAAGTCCACGTACCAGGTGTTGGTGCGCGCGACGTAGCCGGCGCTCTTCAGGACGAGAGCGTCGGGATCGACGTCGATCAGGTCGGGCTGACGGGCGAAGAAGTCCCGCAGAGCGCGCTCGACCTGGTGCTCATCCTCCAGGCTCCCCATCGGGATCCCCGGGCCCCAGGCCCGGTGTGGCGTGCCGGTCCACTCGTCGAACCGTGCCTGCCAGCCAGCACCCTCGGAGTCCTGGAACTGACGCCACCCTTCGCCGTCTTGAAGTGTGGCCTGGGTGCGCGGGTGGTAGATCGGCAGTCGGTATGGCTCGGTACCGATGTAGATGTCATCAGCGGGAGCGAGAGCAAATGCCGGGGCGGGCAGCAGGCCCACGGCGATCAACAAGGACATTGGAACCCTCCGTCGGGAGAAGAGGTTCGTTCGGCAGAGATGATTTCGCAAGCCGTCACACTTCAATCAACACGAATCTTGCAGTGCGCCGACAGGGTCTAGACAAGCCCCGGTGGACTCTGGTGTGCTGGGCACTGTGCCTCGCGCTGCTCCAGGCCTGCTCCAGCGATGCACCGGAGCCCAAGCCTGACTCCGGTCTCCCGGAGCTGCCTGAGCTCGTCGCCGGGCCTGTGGACCGTGTCGGCGAGGTGCGCGCTCCCCGAGAGATCCAGCTCTTCCTGGTGGGTGAGGTCCGCGGGGAGATCGAGCCCTGCGGCTGCCCGACCCTGCCTTATGGGGGTTTTGTGCGGCGCCAGGCCCTGCTGGCCCAGGTCTCTGGCTTGGGGATCCCGACATTTCACCTGGACGCGGGCGAGAGTCTGGTCAAGGGACTGATCCTGACCGACGCCGGCGCCATGAAGGACCGGGCCGAGCTGTTGGCGGAATTGATGGAGGACGTCGCGGTCGATGCGTGGGTGCCGGGCCCCTCTGATCTGGCGCCGGCCGGGCTGAAGGGGCTCAAGGCCCTGTTCCCGGCGGGGACCACGCCCCTCACGAGCGCCACCTGGATCGACCAGGAGGGCGAGCCGCACTTTCCCCCGAGCATCGTGCTCTCGCGGGACGGCCTGACGCTTGGCGTGGTGGGCCTCTCCCGCCGTCCCACGTCGCCGGAGCAGCGGGCGATCGTGGGCTGGCGAGACCCGGTCGACGCCGCCAGAGAGGCGGTGGGGGCGCTCCCCAAAGATCTGGACCTGGTCATTGCGCTCTCCAACCTCCCCAACGAGGACAACGATCGGGTCGCGGCCGAGGTGGCCGGGCTCGCCGCGGTGCTCTCCACCGCCGGTGCCCAGCACGACCAGCCCCGGGCGGCCAGTGGTGCGCCGGTCGTCGAGGTACCGGGCCGGGGGCGCTACGTGACCCTGCTGCGCACCTGGCTGGGGTCGACGGCGGGCCAGCCGCTGGCGTTGGAGACGACCCGGTCCAAGGACCTGAAGCGGTACGATCAGAGCCGCGTCGCGCTGCGCCGGATGGTGCAGAGCGGCCAGGCCGATCCCACTGCCCAGAGCGCGCTCGAGGGGCGGGTCCAGACCGCCCTGGCTGCGCTCACGTCGGCCGCCCAGGGACACAACCTGGCGGTGCACGACCTGCGGCCACTGGGCGCTGGCCTGGACAGCGAGGTACCGGTGTCGGCCCGGATCGCCCGCTACAAGCGCTCGGTGCTGCGCGAGGCACTGGCGGTCGAGACCGCCGAGGTCGAAGAACGCGGTCCGCACTACGCCACAGCATCCGTCTGTGTCGGCTGTCACCGGCCCCAATTCGCGCGGTGGACCTTCACGTCGCACGCCAAGGCTCACGACACCCTCAAGTCCCGGAACGAGGCGGAGAACCCGGAGTGCCTGGGGTGCCACACCCTGGGCTTCGGTGAGGAGGGCGGCTTCGGAGAGCTGACGCCGTTCCGCCTCAGCCAGTACGGCGGCGTCCAGTGTGAGGCCTGCCACGGCATGTTGGCAGGGCACCCCGAGGAGGATGACGTCCGGCCCACTCCTGTCGGGCCCCAGACCTGCTTGCGCTGCCACGACCCGGCCAACTCACCGCAGTTCGACTACGACGTCTACCTGCGCAGCGTGCACTGTCCGATCGGCGATGAGATCACGCCCCCTTGAACCGGCGCATCACAGATCGCAGGCGTCCGGGTCGATGACCAGTCCCTCGCCGTTGTCCAGGGGCTCGAAGTCGCCCTCGGGGGACGCCGTCATGAGCTGCCACCCAGGCACGAACACGCTGGCGTAGTACACGAATTCGGCCGGAAACTCGGTGAAGGGAGCCAGGTAGAAGCCGACCACCGCGCTGTCGCCATCGCAGGCCGTCGCCAAGGGCACGTCGCCGTCGCTCAGGCCACCCGAGTTGTCGGCGTCCCCGTAGGCCAGGACGATCTCCTGGGCGTAGCGGATCGTGACGCCGATGGAGTCGACGTTGTCGGCCAGGTGGTCGTCGGGGGCGGGGGCGTCGAGGGTGAAGGACCAGCTGTCCGACGACTCGCCGTCGCCCAGGGGGGTGGCCGGGACGCCGTCGAACATCACCACGGGCAGCAGGGCGACGGCTGGGTCGATCCCGGGCAGGTTCGCCGAAGTGCCGCTCAGGACCAGCCCCGGCGCGTCGTCCAGGACGGCGACCGTGACACCGTCGTCGAGCCCAGAAAAGTGGGGCTGCCCGGTCTCGAAGTCGAGCTGGAGCAGGTTCCAGCCCTCTCGGGCGCCCAGGCCCGTGAAGTCGGCCGGGATGGCACCCTCGAGCCAGGTGGGCAGGGCGCCTGTCCAGCCGACGATCGCTTCTTCGCCAGCGTCGTGCTTGGAGCTGGCGTCCGCGTCGTCGTAGACCGCGAGCTGGTAGACGCCGACCAGGAAACCGGGCGCTGCGACCGGGTCGAGCTCGAACAAGCTCTCGGAGTCGGGCAGGGGCAGGGACGGTGTGCCACCTGCGGGCTGGTCATCTCGCTGGGTGTCGACCACGAGTGACTCGCCGGAGATCAGCACCGAGAAGAGCCCCAGCCTGTGCCCGTCGGGATCCCCGCCGGTCCAGGTGACGTCGAGATCGGTGCGATCGGTGTCGGTGTCGGTGTCGGTGTCGGTGTCGGTGTCGGTGTCGGTGTCGGTGTCGGTGACCGTCGACACGGCGTCCACCGCCGCGGTGTCGTCGAGGGAGATTTCCTGGGGCGTACAGCCCGCGAGCATGAGGGTCCAGAGGGTCATGAAGGCGCTCCTGTCCCGGGTTGGACCCGCGTCAGCACGTGCTGAGAAAACGATCGACCTCTTCCCGCTCCATCAGGCCCAGGCTTCGGTCCAGGCAGTGGGAGCAGATGCGGACCACGCCGATGGCCCACACCCCCCTGGACTCCAGGTGCGAGCGGTTGCAGAAGGAGCAGCGGGCGTCGTCGGCCGCGAGCAGCTCGGTGCGATTCCGGCTCACTTTGACGACGCAGTGGTCGCAGATCACGGCGTCGCTCCCAGCCATCAGGTGGGCGGCCTCGTCGGCGGTGCGGCCACAGGTGGAGCAGTGCACGGCCTCGTCTGTTGCGGCCGGTCGGGGCCCCAGCTCGGACTGGCGTGGGATCACGTGGCCCAGGAGCGCCCGGACGCGGGCCGAGGCGCCGCGTTGATCGGCCCGATTCACCAGCTGGGCGATGGCCTTGGGGTCCCCGTACATGGCCAGCCCGGTCTGGGCGGCCACCGCGAGCTCCGGATCCGCCGCGTCGGACCAGCGATCGAGCAGCCGGCGACCGGAGCGAGAGCGGCGGGCAGCGACCGCCAGCAACACGAGGCTCTGGTACGCGCGGGCGCGATTTCGCTCGTGCTCGACCCGTCGGCGGTGCTCCTCGACATTGGGGGCCGCGTCGTAGCGGGCCACGGCCGCACGCTTGAGATCGTCTTCTTCGACCCCCAGGCCGCGGGTGAGCACGGGCTCGGGGATCGCGTGGGCGGTCGCCACGGCCTGGCGACCGAGCTCCGGGTGGAACCGGGCGCCGGGCTCGCGGAGCTGCGTGGCCACGACATCGGCCACCGAGCTTGCGGCCTGGGAGCACGCGGCTTCCCAGACCTGGAAGCGCACACCCTCGTCCTGGACCAGGCTCATGCCCTGGAGCATGGCGGGGATCGACGACGGACCCACGGCGCGGAGCTCCTCGAGCAGCACGGCGATGCGCTCTCGGGTCACGGTCCGGGGCGTCCGCGGCCCGGACTGGAAGGGCAGGCTGTCGAACCGCCGGCACTCGGTGTGCAGGGCCTGGACCAGCCAGCCGATGTCCCTTGCGGCCCGTCGGGTCCGCGCGAGCTCGACGTAGGAAGAGATGTGGTCGGGGTGGTCCCGCAGGGTCTCCTTGAAGACTCGGACGGCCTCGGCGGCCCGATCGAGCTCCAACAGCGCGCAGCCCTTGGTGTACCGGGCCAGCAGGTCCGTCGGGTCACAGAGCAGCGCCCGGTCGCAGGCATCGAGGGCCTGGTCGTGATCCCCGAGCTGGAGGTGGGCCATCGCCACCTGGGCGTGCACCCGTGGAGTCTCCGGGCGGTCCTGGAGGTACTGGCGGAAGTACTGGATGGCGTTCTTGTACTTGCCCAGCTCATACGCCACGAGGCCCAGGTGGAACCGGGCGGTCGCCGCGTGGTCGTCGTTCTCGCGCAGGCGAAGGAAGAGCCGCTCGGCCTCCCGAAAGCGGCCCGCGTGCAGACAACCGATGCCCAGATCCCGCAGCAGGGCCGGCAGGACGTGTGGACTGGGCTCGTGCTGCATGGCTTGGACCAGGTGGAACTGGGCCCGCTCGTTCAGCCGCTTGGGGTTGCCGTGGACCCGCGCACGCTTTGCCAGGGCACGCCCCAGGTACAGGTGTGTCTCCCAGTCGTCGGGGGCCAGCCTGCAGGCGTGCTCCAGGGCGGACAGGGCCCGATCCGGCTGCCCCTCGCTGCGGGCGAGGGCCCCCAGTCCCAGGAACAGGTCGGCCCGTTCCGGTTCGGTGTTCCGGGCCTCCTCGAAGTACTTGTGGGCACCATCGGGTCGACCCAGGCCGACCAGGGACATGCCGGCGGTGATCAGGGCCGGCACGTGGCCGGGCTCCAGGCTCAGCACCTTGCGAGCGTGGGACAGGGCCTGGTGGGTCCAGGCTTCGCCACCGCCGTGGTAGAGCCCCTTGGAGAGGCAGGCGCGGGCGAGTTCGTGGTGGAGCTCGGAGTCGTCGCCGGAATCGGCGACCTGGTGCTGGAGGCGGTCGATCAGCCAGTCCAGCTTCTTGTGCGGGAACATCTTCGGCGGGGGAGGGCGGCGGGGAGCCGGGGGGATTCTGGGAGGGCCTGGGACGGCCCCGGGGAGGCGTGCTATTCTAACAACGGCACCGACGGAGGGTCCATGACGTTGCGGACACGTCGGGGACAGAGCACCGTCGAGACGGTCATGTTGATCTCGGTCCTGGCGATCGCAATGGTGGCAATGTCCTATGCCTTGATCCCCGGTCTGCAGGGCGGCCTCCAGGGCCAGCAGCTCATGCTGAGCACGGTCGTCGACGGCGGCGTCGTGGACAAGGGGAGCTGACGATGAACCTTGCCAAGAACCTCAGTCGCCGCCGCGGCCAGTCCACGGTCGAGGTGATGCTCCTGATCAGCGTGCTCGTGGTGGCCGTGGTCGCCGCAGGGTTCGCCCTGACCAACGAAGACAACGGCTTCATCAGCGGCATGCGGGCGATGGCCGACGGCGCTGACACCGTGTTCGCCGAGGAGTATCAACCCTAAGCGGATAGGCGGGCTCCATGGAAGAGCTCGCGGACCTGCGACGGCAGAGGGTCGTCTCGCTCCTGGCCCCGCTCTTCTTCTTGTCGGGCGGCACCGCGCTGATCTACCAGACCCTGTGGGTCCGGCAGCTCCACCTGGTGTTTGGCACATCTCAGCAGGCCATCGCCACGGTGCTTGCCGCCTTCATGGGCGGCCTGGCGCTGGGGGGATTCTGGTCGTCTCGCCACGCCGACTCGCTGGCCAGGCCCCTGGGTCGCTACGCCGTGCTGGAGCTCATCATCGGCGGCTATGCCCTGGTGTTTCCCGTGCTGCTGGGGGTGGTCACCCCATGGCTGTTGCGCTTCCACAGGGCCTTCGAGCCGTCTCCAGAGGTCTTCGGGGCGGTCCAATTCGCGGTGGTCGCCCTGCTGTTGATGGTGCCGACCACGTGCATGGGGGCCACGCTGCCCTTGCTCGCCCGCTTCGCCACCCGGCGCGTGGGCGAAGCCGGCGCCGTGGTGGGGTGGCTCTACGGCGTCAACACCTTGGGGGCCGTCGCCGGGGTAGCGCTGGGTGGGTTCGTGTTGTTGCCTGGGCTGGGACTGGCCGCGACCACATGGGTCGCGGCCGGGGCCAACGGTGGCTTGGGGCTGGCTGCCCTGGGCCTGTCGGGCCGGGCGGGTGACCTGCCGGCGCAAGCTCGCGGGGTGCCCGCCGCCGCGCCACCGCGCCGCCTGGAGGCCGGGCTGCTCGGAGTGGCCGCTCTGTCCGGCTTCGCTGCGTTGATCTACGAGCTGGCCTGGTTCCGGTTGATGGCGCTGATCCTGGGCGGCTCGACCTATGCCTTCTCGGTCATGCTGATCGCCTTCCTTGTGGGCATCGCAGGGGGAGGCTGGGTGGCCGGGGGCCCGGCGGACCGCCTTCAGCGGGTGGCGGGACGGGCGGGCACCCTCCAGGGGCTCGCGGCCATCCAGGTCGGCATCGCGCTGCTGACCTACGCCATGATGTGGCTGTGGCAGGAGCTGCCCTTTGCCTTCGTGGCGCTCTACGACGCGATCGATGGCATCGACACGCTGCTCTGGGTGGCCACGATGGGGCTGGCGGCAGGGGTCATGGCACCCCCAGCACTGCTCATGGGGGCCACCTTCACGCTGTTGGTGCGCGCGGCCATCGGTGGGCGAGAAGACCCCCTGGGTCGGGCCGTGGGGCGCCTCTACGGGGCCAACACCCTGGGGGGCATCGCCGGCGCTGCAGCGGGTGGCTTCCTGCTGCTGCCGCTGCTCGACCTGACCGGCGCCGTGCGGGTGGCGGCCGGCGCGAACTTGCTGGCAGCAGGGGTGGCGGTCTGGCCCCTGCTGGCACGGGCCAGCGCCCTCATCACCGGACGGGTGGTCGTGGTGATCGCCGGCGCGGCTCTGTTCCTGATCACCGTGCCGCCACCCTGGAACCCGCTGCTGATGACCGCAGGGATGTACAAGTACGTGTCGGACCTCGACGACCACAGCCGGGAGTCCATCCTGGACTACGCGGTGCACGGCTACCGGCTGCTGTTCTACGACGAGGGCTTGAGCACGGTCGTGACCGTGGCGCAGTCCCGGCAGACCGGCAATGTGTGGTTGGCGAACAACGGCAAGGTCGACGCCTCGACCACGGTGGACATGCCCACCCAGGTCCTGGTCAGCCACCTGCCCATGCTGTTCGCCCAGGAGCGCGAGCACGTGGTGGTGGTGGGGCTGGCGTCGGGCATCAGCGCCGGTGCGCTCACCCTCTACGACGAGGTGCAGCGGCTGGACGTCGTGGAGCTGGAGCCAGCCATCCTGGAGGCCGCCCGGTTCTTCGAGGACTACAACCACCACCTGCTCGACGACCCGCGGGTGACGATCACCGCCAACGACGGGCGCAACCACCTGCTGCTTGCAGATCCGGGCTCCATCGACGTCATCGTGTCGGAGCCCTCGAATCCCTGGATCTCCGGGGTGTCGAACCTGTTCACCCGGGAGTTCTTCGAGCTGGGCCTGGCCCGGCTCTCGCCGTCCGGGGTCTGGGGTCAGTGGGTCCAGATGTACGGCATGGACGACGAGGACCTGCGCTCGCTGGTGGGGACCTTCTCCGACGTCTTCCCCCACGTGGCCCTGTTCGCCGCCGCCGAGGACGCCGACCTGGTGTTGGTGGGCTCCCGCGAACCCCTCGTCCTGGACCCCGTCGCGGCGGCACGCCTGGTCCACGACCACCCCGGGCGCCGGGCCGAGCTCAAGGCGATCGGCATCGAGACCCCTCACGATCTGCTGGCCTACTTCCAGATGGACGGCGCGGCACTCCAGGCGATGGCCGAAGGCGCCACCCGCAACACCGACGACAACATGCGCATCGAATTCTCGGCGCCTCGCAACCTGCACCGGGAGACGGTGCCGGAGAACCTGGCCCTGCTGTACGACCACCTCCAGTCGCCGTGGCTGGGCACGGTAGAGGACGGTCTGGCGATGGGGCGGGCCTATGCGGGCCGCAAGGAGTGGGTGCGGGCACTGATCGCGGTGCGCGAGGTGCTCGCGGTCGCACCGGACCACGAGGAAGCGCTGGCGCTGCGCCTGGAGTGGGCTCTGGCCCTCAAAGAGGCGCTGGACGGCCCCGAGTGAGACAGGGGACTACTGATCGTCGTCGTCGAGCTCGACGTGGATGCCGTGGCCAGCGGCCCGGCGGGCGGCGCGTCGACCCAACAGGGCCTCCAGCGGGCCGGACACCAGGTACAGCACCGCGAGCCCGAACAACCACAGGCTGATGTCGTAGACCAGACCCAGAGCGATGCCGGACCCGGCTGTGAGCGCGAACAGCGCCTTGGTCCGGGCGTCGAAGCGGAAGGACTTGAAGGTGCGGAAGGGCACCGGCGAGACCATCAGCAGGGCCAGGAGCGCGGTCAGTGCAAGGGGGCCTTCGACGTTGGCGACAAAGGTGCGGCCCAAGGCGGCGTGGGACATGACCATCGCGGCGAGCATGCCGCCGGCGATGGTGGTGGTGAGGCCCTCGGAGTGGGTCTCCTTGGTCCCGTCGGCCGCGACGTTGAAGCGGGCGAGCCGGAAGATGCCGCACAGGGCGAAGCCGAAGCTGACCGCCAGGCCGAACCAGCCCACGGCGTCGAGGCCCCAGGCGTAGACGAGCACCGCGGGGGCGACGCAGAAGGACACGGCGTCGGAGAAGGAGTCGAGCTGGATGCCGAAGTCCGAGCCTCGACCGGTCACCCGGGCCACCCCGCCGTCCAGCAGGTCGAAGACCATCGCGAAGCAGATCAGCAGGCCGGCCTGGTGGAAGACCCTGGGGTCGCCCGGGTTTCCCGCGGCCAGCAGGATGGCGTAGAACCCACAGAAGAACCCGGCTGACGTGAACCAGTTCGGTGGATTCAGGAAGTGCTTGAGCATCGGGCCATCCCGCGATCGCGCCCAAGATAGGGCGAGATGGGCTCGGCGGCAATGATTGTTGGCTTATCGGCCGGATCATCGAAGTTGCCCGATCAACTTCGGTGACCCGGCCGATCAGGCGGCCCCAGTGCCGGAGACCAGGGCGTCGTGCAAGACGGCCACCGCGGCATCTCCCGCGTTGACGGCGACACGGAAGCACAGGGTCTCGGGCGCCGCGGACCAGGACAGCAGGGGGACTCCCGCTGTGGCCAGCGCGGCGAGTCCCCGGGCGCACAGGTCTCCCTGGAGCCCGATGCCGGTGCCCACTGCGGTGACGACCGCCACCCTGCCCTGGCTTCGGGCCCCCTCTGGGACATGGAAGGCGGCCCGATCGGGCCAGTTCCGCACGTCGACGACGACCTCGCCGCACCCGGCGCTGCGCACACGGGCCCCCGCCGCGGCCAGGGCCAGCAGCAACGGGGCCGGGTCCTCGCACCCGAAGACCTCGAGCTCCGCGTCGACCGCCAGGGCGGCGACCCGAGGCGGCTGGGGCGGCACGGAGATGCGCGTGCCGGCACCGGGACTCGCCGTGGCCGACAGCCGCAGCTCGACCCCATGGCGGTGGGCATAGGCCACGGCCTCGTCGTGCAGCACGCGGCCGCCACCCCGGGCCAGGGCGAGGGCCTCGTCCAGGCTCATCGTGTCGAGCTTGAGGGCCTGTGAGACCTTGCGAGGGTCTGTCGTGTAGACCCCGTCCACGTCGGAGCAGATCTCGCACCACGCGGCGTCCAGGGCCGCAGCCAGGACGACCGCGGTGGTGTCCGAGCCCCCGCGCCCCAGGGTGGTGACCTCGCGGTCGCGGCTGACCCCTTGGAAGCCAGCGACGATGGCCACGTGGCCCTCTTCCAGCGCCGCGAGCAAGCGCTGCGGGCGCACGGCGATGACCTGGGCGTTGCTGTGGGACTCGTCGGTGATGATGCCGCTCTGGCTGCCGGTGAACGAGCGGGCGGGCACCCCTCGGTCGTTGATCGCCATCGCCAGCAGGGCCATGCCGATGCGCTCCCCCACGCTGACGAGCATGTCGAGCTCTCGTCGACCAGGCGCTGGCGAGACCTGGCGGGCCAGCGCCAGGAGCTCGTTGGTCGTGTTGCCCATGGCCGAGCAGACCACCACGACCTGGTGGCCCAGGCCGACGGTGCGGATGATCCGCTCGGCCACCTGGTGGATGCCGGCCACGGTGGCCACAGAGCTGCCCCCGTACTTCTGGACGACGATCACGGCGCCTCCACCGCTACCAGATGTGGACTTCGTCGACGTAGAGCACGTTGGCGCCGCGGTCTGAGCTGTAGAACGCCGTCACGTCGCGCAGCACCAGGGCCTCCAGGTCCCCCGGGCGCAAGGGCTCGTTGCCCTCGCGGGGAGGGAAGTCGGTGAGTGCGAACTCGACCGGGACCCACCGATCGGTGGGGATGGCGACGGGTTCGTCGGGCGCATAGCTACGACCCCGGTCGTCGTGCAGCGACGGCAGCACATAGGCCGGGAAGTTCTCGCTGCGCAGGGACATGCGGACCAGCGATGGCGCGGGCTCGGGGTCGTCGAAGTACACGACGATCTGGTCGTCTTCGCGGTCCTCGACCGTGGTGGTCCATGCCATCGCCGGCTCGCCCTCGGGCGGCAAGGGTCGGGCCTCGATGGTGCCCTTGTCCCCGTGCTGCCAGCTGTGCAGCCAGTGGGCGGTGCCCAGCCGGAAGTCGTGGGTCACGGGAAGCCGACGGATGCGAAGTTCCTGGGCGTCGATCTGGCCGAGCAGGGCGCGGGCGTGGGGCGCCGCGGTGGGATCGTCCTGGGCCGCCCGCAGCTCGCGCCGGGCGCGGTCGGCGTCGCCGCTCAGGTAGCTGGCCCGCCCCATCCAGTAGTGCAGCTCACCCGCGGTGGGATCCGAGTTGTCCAGGCCCGCGAGCAGGCCCCAGTACCACTCCTGGGCGCCGGCGGCGTCGCCTTCGGCCGCTTCCTTCAGCAGGCCTTCGTACATGCCTTGCCAGGCCCGCAGGTCCTGGGCCTGTGCTGTCGTCCACAGCCCCGCGAGGAGCAGGGGCAGCACCAAGGGGCTCAGCCCTCTTCGGCGATGAAGCGGTAGCCCACACCGTGCATGGTCTCGATGAACCGCGGGCTCTGGGCGTTGTCCCCGAGCTTCTTGCGCACGTTCAGGATGTGGGTGTCCACGGTCCGGGTCGTGACGTTTGGGCTGTACTCCCAGATCTCCTTGAGGAGGAGGTCCCGGGCCAGCACCTTGCCCCGGTGCTCGATCAGGTAGCGCAGCAGCTCCTGCTCGCGGTTGGACAGCCGCTCCTCGACCCCACTGGGACGGCGGATGACGTAGTTGTCCAGGTCGACGTCGATCTCGCCGAACTTGTAGAAGCTGCGGGCGCCGCCGGAACGGCGGAGCGCCGCCCGGATCCGAGCGTTCAGCTCGCGCAGCGAGAACGGCTTGGTGATGAAGTCGTCGGCGCCCAGCTCGAACCCCAGGAGCTTGTCCTGTTCGCTGGTGCGGGCGGTCAGGAAGAGCACGGGGCCCTTGAACTTCTTGGTGTCCCGCAGCGCCCGACAGATCTCGAAACCGTCCATGTCGCCGCCGTTGGGGCCTTCCTGGAGCATGACGTCGAGGACCGCCACGTCGGGGGGGAAGCGCTCGGCGAGCTCCAACGCCTCGGGGCCCGAGCGGGCGCCGTAGACGTCGAAGCCTTCACGGCGGAAGTAGGCCTGGAGGGACTTGAGTACCTCGAGCTCGTCTTCGACGAAGAGAATCCGTGCCATCGTGACCCCTAGGCTCCCGTGCTGGACCCCGCGTCGGGGAGCGGGAAGTGTAACGTGAAGGCCGTGCCGACACCGATCTCGGACGTGACGCCCACCGTGCCCCGGTGGGCCTCCATGATGTAGCGAACGATGGTCAGGCCGATGCCCGTGCCCTTCTTGCGGCGTGCGGCCTTGTCCCGGCTGCGGAAGAAGCGGTCGAAGATCTGGGGCAGCTCCTCTTCGGCGATGCCCAGCCCCCGGTCCGAGACGATGATGCGCACCCACTCTTCGTCGTAGCGGCACTCGATGCCGATCCAGCCGCCGTCCTCGCCGTACTTCGCCGCGTTGGAGATCAGGTTCTGGATCACCTGGCGCACGGCCTCGGGGTCGTGGTGCACCATCGGCAGGTCGTCGGGCAGGACCATGTCCATGACCATGCCGCGGGTCTCCATGGCGTAGCGGGACGACTCCACGCCCATCCGGATCGTCTCGAGCAGGTCTCCGGGCCGAAGGGTGTACTTCTTGGCCCCCTGTTCGATGGCGGCGAAGTCGAGGATGTTGTCGACCAGGCTGGAGAGGCGCTCGGACTCCGTCACGATGGCGTCGTAGGAGGACTGGAGGTCCTCTTCGCCTTCGACCAGCCCGAGCTGGAGGAATTCCCCCTTGAGCCGGATGTTCGTGATCGGGCTCCGGAGCTCGTGGGAGACGTTGGCGGCGAAGTCGGCCTTCATGCGGGCCACATCGAGCTCCTGGCCGATCATGCGCCACGTGAGCACCGTGCCGGTAGTGATCATCAGCACCGAGAGCAGGATGATGCCGAGCCGCTGGTTGCGCTTGGTCGCTTGCACGCTGCGCATGGCCTCGGGGTCTCGGGGGGTCACGACCAGGGACCAGCCGGGCATCCAGGGGGCCAGGCTGCGCCGGGTCATCGCCGCCACGGGCAGGTCCATGTCCGGGGGCACCAGCGATGCGACCACGGTGCCGTCGGCGCGACCGGCCTGGACGGAGAGCGCTGCAAGGCCCTTGCGCAGCTCGCTCAGGTCCAGGCCGAAGGCGTAGAGGTCTCCACTCCACCAGATCGTGGCCCACAGCACCCCGCGGATCCGGGTGTAGGCCATCTCGGCCGCCTCGACCGGCAGCGCCAGACCGCCGCCCGTGAGGGTCTGGAGGTCCGGGTAGAGCTGCTCGGCCCAGAAGAGCAAGCGGGTCTTCTCCTCCAGACGGCCTCGGGCGGTGGCCAACCAGTCCCGCGGTGCGAGCTCCTCGAGCAGCTCCAGGGCGCGGGCGGCGATCGCGGCTTCGCCACCCTGGCCGATGGTCCAGCGCTCGCTCAGCTTCTCGTCGACCAGGGCCCTCAGCTCGGCGGTGCCGGCGACCACGTTGCGCTCCAGGTCGAGCTGCCCGAGCTTGAGCTGGGCCAGGTCCCCGAGCCGGAAGCCGTGGATGTCTCGCACGCTGCTGTACTCGATCACCACTTCGGTGAGCACCAGGGCGGCCTCGTCGTCCTGGTCCGCCTTCATGAGCGCGCGGCCCTTGGAGAACAGGGCCTGGCCCTTGGCCTGGCGACCCCGGGCGTTGCGAAAGGCGCGGTCGTAGAGCGTCGACGCGATGGGCGGATCGCCCCCCGGCTGCTCGTGTCCTCGGGCGGCGCGCCAGGTGTCGCTGAAGTACACGGCCTGGTCCACGGGGGGCGCGTCGGCCGGCGCCTCGAAGGGGGCGGCGATGCGGCCCTGACCGTCCAGCCGGACCGCCAGCAGCAGGTAGGGGGAGATCTCCCCGGTCTGGTCGACGACCGAGCGGCCGGACTCCAGCCGTCGGCGCACGGCGCTCTCGAAGCCACCGAAGAGGGCGTCGGCCCGGGAGACCACCGCCGCGGCGAGGGTCTGGGCGCGGCGCTCGACCTCGACCCGGACCTGGAGCTCCTCGCCGCGCAGGCTGCTGAGGCTGAAGTACGCCAGCGCCAGCCCCGGCAGGATGACCGTGAGCAGGAACACCCAGAAGAAGCGCAGCTGGCCCCGCAGCTCCAGCAGCTGCTGGAGGGCCTGGACCTCGCCGCCCTTGGAGGGGGCGAGCAGGCGGGCGACCAGCCGGAGGAAGCGGCCGGGTCGGCGGGTCTGGAGCTCGGCCACGCCTGCAGCTTAGAAGAAGGCCTGGATGCCGGTGAGGTAGCGCCCGAGGATCAGGTTGTGGATGTCGTGGGTGCCCTCGTAGGTCTTCACGGACTCCAGGTTCACCATGTGGCGCATGACCGGGTACTCGTCCAGGATGCCGTTGGCGCCGTGGATGTCCCGGGCGACCCGGGCGATGTCCAGGGCGATGTCGACGTTGTTCATCTTGGCCAGGCTGATCTGCTCGGGGATCACGGTGCCGGCGTCCTTGAGGCGGCCGCACTGGAGCGCCAGGAGCTGGCCCTTGGTGATCTCGCGGAGCATCCAGGCCAGCTTGTTCTGGATGAGCTGGTAGCTGGCGATGGGCTTGTCGAACTGGATGCGGCTCTTGCTGTACTCCAGGGCCGAGTGCGCGCAGGCCATCGCCGAGCCCAGGGCACCCCAGCTGATGCCGAAGCGGGCGTTGTTCAGGCAGCTGAAGGGCCCGCGCAGGCCCCCGACCTCGGGGAGCAGGCGGTCCTTGGGGATGCGGCAGTCCTGGAAGACCAGCTCGCTGGTGATGCTGGCCTTGAGGCTGTGCTTGCCGGTCATCTCCGGGGCGCTGAAGCCCGGGTCGCCCTGTTCCACGATGAAGCCCCGGATGCGACCATCGAGCTTGGCCCAGACGATGGCCACATGAGCGATGGTGCCGTTGGTGATCCACATCTTGGCGCCGTTGAGCACGAAGCTGTCGCCGTCGTCGACGGCACGAGTGATCATGCCGCCGGGGTTGGAGCCGAAGTCCGGTTCGGTCAGGCCGAAGCAGCCGATGAACTCGCCGCTGGCCATCTTGGGCAGGTACTTCTGCTTCTGGGCCTCGGTCCCGAATTTCCAGATCGGGAACATGGCCAAGGAGCCCTGGACAGAGACGAACGAGCGCAGGCCCGAGTCGCCTCGCTCCAGCTCCTGGCAGATGAGCCCGTAGGCCACGTTGCTCATGCCTGCGCAGTCGTAGCCGTGCAGGTTGGCGCCCAACAGCCCCATCTCGCCGATCTCGGCGACCAGCTCCATGGGGAAGGTGCCTGCGCGGCAGTGCCCCTCGATGATGGGGATGATCTTCTCCTCGACCCAGCTGCGCACCAGGTCCCGGACCATCACCTCTTCTTCGGAGAGGAGCGACTCGATCTGGTAGAAGTCGAAGCCCTGGAACTTCTGCATGGGGACCTCCGGAGGGGGCGGCCCGACTAACCGATGATCCTGGTCGACGGCAGAGCGAGCGCCACCATCCCCGCGGACGATCCCGGTCTGCTGCTGGGGTGGACCGCCTTTGACACGCTGCGGTGCTACGGCGGTGTGCCCTTTCGACTCCAGGCGCACCTGGCGCGCCTGGCGGCGTCGGCAGTGGCGCTGGACCTGACGGTGCCACCGGCCCCGCTGTTGACCGCCGAGGTCGCCCGGGTCGCGGGGCCGGACCACCGAATCCGCATCACCTTGACCCGAGGGGGTCGTCGCATCGTGGACGGCGCACCCATCCCGCCGGGCACCGTGGGGCGCCACGTGAGCGTGGCCCGTCTGTCCTTTGAGCCGCCCGCATCCCTGCCAGGCACGGTCAAGCACGGCAGTCGGCTGGCCTGGAGCCTGGCGGCCCGGCGAGCCGGTGTGGACGAGGTGCTGCTGGTGGACCGCCAGGGCCACGTGCTCGAGGCGAGCCGCAGCTGCGTGATGGCGGTGGCCGACGGCACGCTGTGGACCCCGCCGCTGGACGGTCGCCAGCTGGGCTCCGTGACCCGGGCCGCGATGCTGGATGCGGCGGCGGACGCGGGACTGGCGGTGCGCCAGGCACCGCTGCCTGCGGCGCTGGCGGTGACCGAGCTGTACCTGGCCAGCACCCTCAAGGAGCTCTCGCCGGTGGTGCAGCTCGACGGCGCCCCGGGCCCAGGCTCGGGTCCGGTGGGCGCGGCCTTGCACCGGGCGTTCCGCGCCCGGGTGCTGCGGGAGACCGCTCAGGGCGCGGCAGCCACCTGGTAGGCGCAGTCGTCGCCCTCGACCAGCTTGCCGTCGGCCCAGGTCAGGCTGTTGGGCCGGGCGATGCCCTGGTCGCTGTCGGCCTTGAGCTCGTCGAGCCCGACGCCCGTGTCCGTGGGCCACCAGCGGCCGTTGAAGGCGACGATGCCCGACCAGGCGCACTGGGCACCCTCGGGGCAGGGGGACACCAGGTCCTGGCCCTCGAAGGTGCGGCGGTCGGCGGGCTCGCCGAAGAAGCTGATCCGGCGCTCGTAGGTGCGCTCGCCACAGGGCGCGCTGACCCAGTCCCCCACGGGTGTGGGGCCTTCGATCGCCCCGTGTTCGTCCTTGCCGTCGGGATCTTCGGTCGGCTCGTCGGCCGGCTCGTCGACCACCGGACCGTCTGCCACGGGCGGGTCCTGGGTCGCGTCGTTGTTGTCGGAGGGCTCGTTCTTGGAGCCGGCGCATGCCAGCAACAGGGTCACGGCAGAGGCAGTCAGGGTCAGGCGCAGCATAGGGTCATCATCCTCAGGCGGTGTCGGGGCGGCGCATCATGCCGCGGAGACCGCGGCGGCGCTGGGTGGCGAAGGGGTTGCCGTACTCCAGGAATTTGGCCCCCCACTCGGTGTCGTCGAGCCAGCCCTGGACCCGGCCCCAGCCCTCCATCGGGTACCACCAGTAGTCGTGGTAGACGAAGCTCCCGAAGATGAAGGCGTTGACCAGGGGCGTCTGGAAGGCGAGCTTGGAGAGGGGGCGCAAGGGGCCGGACCAGAACAGGTCACCCACGGTGCTGGCGGCGTTGTCGCCGACCACGAATTCCCAGTTGGTCCGCTTGACCTCGGCGGTGTCGAGATCGCCGATGACCTCGATGTCGTCCAGGTGGCCGTGGCCCAGGCCCTCTTCGGTGGCCAGGCGGATGCACTTGACGTCCATGGTGTCGAACCCGAGCAGCTTGGCGGTGACGGCGTCGATGGCCACCTGGTCGGACGACGCCAGCAGCAGGTTCTTCACCACCGGGAACATGGTCCTGGGACCGGGGCCCGAGCCGCAGGTGGTGCCGTCGGCCACGGCCAGGGTGCTGGCCTGGATCTCCTGCTGGATGCGCAACAGGTCCACGAGGGTCTCGTGGATGGTCGGGTGGCAGTAGTGACGGGTCTTGTCGAGCAACGCCCCGAAGGCGTTCTTCATCGCGCAGGTGTAGTCGGTGTAGATGTGCGTCTTGAGCGTGGGCAGGTGCACCACGTTCTTGCCGAAGAAGTAGTCGGGGATCCGGATGCCCTTGGGGAAGACCTTGTCCAGGGTGAGCATCTTGCCCTTGGGCTCATAGGTCACCCAGCGCATGTCTCGCGGGTCGAAGTTGTACTTGACCTGGAGCCCGTATTTCTCGTGGACCGGGGTGAAGTTGTTGAGGAATTCACCCTTCTTGGCGTTGGTCACGACCGTCCGGTTCTCGACCACGACCATGTCGTCGAAGCCGTCGCTCCGGAGCTTGCGGGCCACGCCCTCGACCTGCCAGGGCGTGGTGTTCGCCGACGGGTAGAGCATGTGCCAGGAGATGTTGTTCTTGAGGATCGTGGTGGCGTCGGGATCCAGGATGTCCTGGTACTCGATCAGGTCCAGGAGTCGCGCGTAGTCCTGGAGCACCGTCTCTGGGGTGGTCCGAACGGCGGCGACGATGGACTTGTTGCTCATGGGGGCTCCGAGGGCCGGTCAGGGTGCACTGCCATATCCTCTGGAGAGGAGGCGTCGCGATGCTGAGCGGGCTGGAGGTGTTCCTGGAGGAAGAGGTGGCGAGCCTGCGGGACGCCCGCGTGGGGTTGGTCTGCAACCACACCGCCGTGGACCGGCGCCTGCGCCATGCCGTGGAGCTGCTGGCTGGCGCCGGGGTCCGGCTCACGCGCTTGTTCGCGCCCGAGCACGGCATCGCCGCCACGGCCCAGGACATGATCCCGGTGGACGGCGAGGACGGCGAGGTCGCGGTGATCTCGCTCTACGGGGACTCGGCCGCGTCGCTACGGCCCCAGCCCGAGGTGGTCGCGGATCTGGACGTGGTGCTGTTCGACATCCAGGACGTGGGCGCCCGCTACTACACCTACCAGGCGACCCTGGGGTATCTGATGGAGGTGGCGGCCCAGACCGACACCCGCGTCGTCGTGCTGGATCGGCCCAACCCCATCAACGGCGTCGACGTGGAAGGCAATGTGGTCCGCGAGGGCTTCGAGTCCTTCGTGAGCGCCTACCCCCTGGCCGTGCGGCACGGCATGACCATGGGCGAGCTGGCGGGCTTCTTCCAGCGGCACTGCGGGGTCGGAGGCCAGGTGGACGTGGTGCGATGCCGGGGCTGGCGGCGGGATCAGTGGTTCGACGAGGTCGACGCGCCGTGGGTCTACCCGAGCCCCAACATGCCGACCCTGGAGACGGCGGTCATCTACCCGGGCATGTGTCTGATCGAAGGCACAAACCTGAGCGAGGGTCGTGGCACCACGCGGCCCTTCCACCTGGTCGGTGCGCCCTGGCTCCACCCGGGGCGCTTCACCCGGCTCTGTCGGCGAGGGGCCAAGGACAATGGCCTGACCGGGGTGGCCTTTCGCGAGGCCACCTTCTTGCCGCAATTCCAGAAGCACGCAGGTGTGGTCTGCGGCGGCACCGAGGTCCACGTCGAGGACCGCGACGCCCTGGAGTCCTTCCTGCTGGGCCTGGTGATCATCGAGGCCGCCCGGCGGGCGGATGCCGAGCACTTCGCCTGGCGCACCGAGACCTACGAATTCGTCGACGAGCCCATCGCCATCGATCTCTTGTGCGGCAGCCGCGACGCGCGGTTGGCCCTGGAGGCCCGGGTCCGACCCCGGGACCTCCTGGAGGGCTGGCGGGGAGAGCTGTCGGACTGGCTCGAGCGCCGGGAGAGCTGCCTGCTCTACTGACGTCGCCGGGCGAAGACCAGGCCCGGCAGGAGCCAGACCCAGGCGACCGGCGGCGTGCGGGTGGCGGTGCAGCCCAGACAGCCCTCCTCGGCGGCGGGCGGCGGCAGGTCGGTGTCCCCTGAGTCGGCCGGGGCCGTGATCGTCCCGGTGTCGTCGGTGGTGACGTGGGGCCCTGTGTCGTCGGGCACGCTGGTGTCCCCGGTGTCGTCGGGGTCGTCGAAGGCGGCCAGGTCCAGGGTGAGCTCGCGGATCCGAGGCGACACGTAGCCAGGGGTCCCGGTGATGCGGTCATAGGTCAGCAAGAGCTTGTCGCCCTCGACCAGCATGGAGGGGCGCATGGACCCATCGGGCACCGGGTCGTCGGTGATCTGGTTCGTCTCCAGCAGGGTCCAGTCCCGGTCGAAGACGGCGATCCACAGGTCCCCCCAGTCGGACTTCCAGCCCTCGGACCAGGTCTGGTGCATGTAGGCGACCAGGAAGCGGTCTCCGACGGCCTGGACCGACTGGGCCCAGTAGACGCGGCTGTCGGGCGCGTCGTCGAGGGTGAGCACCGCCCGGTTGTCCAGCACCGTGAGGTCCCACTCCAGGGTGGCCACCTCGATGCTTCCCTGGAACTCGTCGGTGCCGACGTGCAGCAGCTTGCCGGTGTGCGGGTCCTCGAGCAGCGTCGTGCCTTCGGTCGAGAAGGGGGTGCCCAGGACCTCTTGTCGGGAGGTTTCCTGGGCGTCTTCGTCAAAGGTGAAGAACCAGCCGCTGAAGGTGCTGATGTCGTAGAAGGCGGCGACGGTGCCCTGCTCCGAGCAGACCATGGCCATGTCGTTGAAGCGCAAGGTGCCGTGGGACTCCGAGATGGTGCTGTGGCCGAGGGTCTCGAAGGCCGCGTCGTAGCGCCAGGCGTAGCCACTGTCGTTGTGGGTGCCGACCCCGGCTGAGCCCACGTGGAAGTAGGAGCCGTCCGGGCACTTGCTGATGGCGTGGTCGTCCAGGGTGTTGAAGTCGGTGAGGCGCACCCGGTTGGCGTCCTGGACATCGAACTCGGCAGACATCTCGAGGAGGTTGTAGTCCCCGCCTGCGCCGAACAGGAAGTGCCAGGCGCCGACGTTGCTCTCGTCGGGGAAGAGCCGCACCCAGGAGCCGGCGAAGCCCGGCGTGATCTCCTCGCCGACGGCAGAGATGTGGGCGCTGTCCAGGGCCCAGGACGTGGCGGTGAGGAGCAGGAACACGTCGGACCTCGCTCGGGCATCTTCGCCCACTGCGGCGGCTGCCGCTGCCCTCGGTGTACGACATGGGGCGTCGGATCGCCAGGTTCGGTCCTAGTGGGGTGAGTCTGAAGTTCGCTGGAATTCACTTGCCCTCGACGCCGCTGGCGGCGTTCCGGCTCCTGGACGTGACTCGGCCACGACTGCGTCGCCGCGCCTTGCCAGCGACGCCGATTGCGGCGCGACTTCCGACGCGAACTTCAGCCTCACCCCACTACAGGCCGCCCTCGCTCAGGATCCAGACGCCGCCGGCGTTGCTGCCGCCGGTGTCGGTCCCTGTTCCCCCGATCAACAGGTCTGGCAAGCCGTCCCCGTCGGTGTCGGCCGCGCCCAGGCTGGTGCCTGCGGCGTCGTCGCCGTCGCCTTCGTGCAGGCCGTCGGCCGCGTCCAGCTCGGTGGTGCCCGAGGTCGGCGCGAGCACCACGAAGACCCTTCCAGCGCCGTCGGCGGCGTCGGGGGCACCCACCACCAGGTCCAGGTTCCCGTCCCCGTCCAGGTCGCCAGGACCCAGGATGGCCGCGCCGGAGCCGTCGTATCGCTCGGCGCCGTGCACCCGCCAGGCCGCGTCGACCAGGGATCCGCCGGAGAGGCCGTCGACCACGTAGGTCACCCCGGATGCGAGGGCTGCGCCTGTGGCGCCGGGCGCCCCGATGCCGATGTCGTCCAGGCCGTCGCCGTCGAGATCGCCCAGTCCGGCCACGGTCGTGCCGGCGTCGTCACCCCCGTCTTCGGCGGTCCAGATCGCGTCGGCGCTGGACAGGGTGAACGTGCCGCTGATCGGGCCGAACACCAGGTAGGCCGCGCCGCCGTCGTCGGTGCCCGGGGCGCCGACCACCACGTCGGCGAAGCCGTCGCCGTCCACGTCGCCTGCACCGGCCGCGGAGTGCCCGGCGTAGTGGTAGCGATCCTCGCCGACCAACAGGGCCGTTGCGCCGGCCAGGGAGCCGCCGGCGGTGGGGTCGGTCAGCACGTAGACGCCGCCCGCCTTGCTGCCGCCGGTGCCCAGACGCTCGGTGCCGACGAGCACGTCGGTGTTGCCGTCGCCGTTGATGTCGCCCGCCCCGGCCACGGCGTTGCCCGCCCGATCGTTGCCGTTCTCACCGGTCCACTCGGTGGCCCCGTTGGTGACCTTGCCGTTCCCGGTGGGGGCCGTCGTGATCAGGTAGACCGCGCCGGCCTTGTTGTCCGCCGTGCTGTCGTAGGGCCCGCCGACCACCGCGTCGTCGAGCCCGTCGCCGTCTACATCGCCCACGCCGGCGACGGACTGACCGATCTTGTCGTAGCGCTCGGCCCCATAGCGGCGGTGGCCCACGCTGTAGAGGGCCTGGGCGCCGGAGACCGGGCCGAAGACGACGTAGCTGGTGCCCGACTTGTAGGTGGCTTCGTCGACCGTGCGCTTGTAGCCGGGGCTGCCCACCAGGAAGTCCTCGTAGCCGTCGCCGTCCAGGTCGCCGGCGCCGGACACCGAGGTCCCAGCTTCGTAGTCGTCCCCTTCGCCGTACAGGACCGCATCGGCTGCGCTGAGCCAGGTCGTGCCGTCCAGGCCACAGCCAGCGTCCAGGCCGTCGCAGTCGGAGTCCACCGCGTCGCCGCAGTAGTCCCGCTCGTCGGGGTTCACCGTGCGGGCGTCGTCGTCGCAGTCGCCGCCCGTCTCCGAGGCCTCGGCGGGCAGGCTGCAGGCGCTGACGGGGTTGTTGTCGTCGCCCCAGCCGTCGCCGTCCAGGTCGGCGTAGAAGGTCAGGGCGTCGGTGGCGCCGCCTTCGTCCGTGTCGCCGTCGCAGTCGTTGTCGACGTCGTCGCAGACCTCGGTGCCGTCCGGGTTGACCGTGGCGTCCTTGTCCTTGCAGTCCTCGCTGTTCTGGGTGGTGCCCGAGGGCTGGTCGCAGGCGTAGACGGGGTCTCGGCTCGCCCCGTAGCCGTCGCCGTCTTCGTCCTGGTACCAGGCGACCGCGTCCACGGCGTCGGGATCGTCGTCGGTGCCGTCGCAGTCGGAGTCGATGCCGTCGCCGCAGGTCTCGGCCGCGTTGGGGTGCATCGTCGCGTCGGCGTCGTCGCAGTCGGTGCGGTTGACCACGTAGCCGTCGGGCGCATCGCACGCGTCGACGGTGTCGGACACATCGCCGTACTCGTCGCCGTCGTCGTCGGCGTACCAGGTCGAGCCGGCGTCCTCGTCGGTGGTGCCGTCGCAGTCGCCGTCCAGGCCGTCGCAGATCTCCGGAGCCAACGGGTAGATCTCGGTGCGGGTGTCGTCGCAGTCGTCGTCCGTTGCCGCGTGGCCCGCCGGCTTCTCGCACGCCTGGACCGGGTCGCCGGCACCGTGGTGGTCGTTGTCGCCGTCGACGTACCAGGTGCTGGTGTCCGGGGCGTCCTCGTCGACGGTGCCGTCGCAGTCGTTGTCCTGGCTGTCGCAGAACTCGGCCGCGCCGGGGTGGCTCAGCGCCTCTCGGTCGTCGCAGTCCTGGGCATCCGTGGTGTAGCCGCTGGGCATGTCGCAGGTGGCCGTCCAGCGGTTCGGGTCGCCGTAGCCGTCGCTGTCCTCGTCCCGGTACCACACCCCCACGTCCACGGCCGTGTCCTCGTCGACCATCTCGTCGCAGTCGTTGTCCACGGCGTCCTGACAGAGCTCGTCGGCGCCCGGGGAGACCGCCGGGTCGGCGTCGTCGCAGTCGTCGCCCTGGGCGACAGCACTTGTCGGGGGGGTGCAGGCGATCACGCGGGTGTCGGGGTCCCCCCAGCCGTCGCCGTCTGCGTCGGTGTAGAAGCGGGTCGCGTCTTCGGCGCCCTCCTCGTCGACCATGCTGTCGCAGTCGTTGTCGACCCCATCGCACTGCTCCGTGGCGTCGGGGGAGATCGCCGGGTCGGCGTCGTCGCAGTCGTCGTCGTTGCGCACCGCGCCCGAAGGCGCCATGCAGGCCTCGACGGCCTGGGCGGGATCGCCGAAGCCGTCGGCGTCGGTGTCGCTGTAGAACAGGTCGAAGTCGTCGCCGGAGTCCTCGTCGACCGCGTCGTCGCAGTCGTTGTCCACCAGGTCGCAGATCTCGGCCGCGTCGGGGTTGAGCGTGGCGTCACGGTCGTCGCAGTCCAGGACCTCGGCATGGCCGGACTCGGGCTGTTCGCAGGCCACGCGGGACGAGAGGGCGCCGGCGTAGCCGTCGCTGTCGCGGTCCAGGTACCAGGTCGGCGCGTCGGCGGCCTCGCCCTCGTCGATGTCGTCGTCGCAGTCGTTGTCGAGGCCGTCGCAGTACTCGTCGGCGCCAGGGCTCAGGCCAGCGTCGTCGTCGTCGCAGTCTCCTCCGGCGCTGACGGTGCCGCTGGGGGCCTCGCAGCGCTCGACCGTGGTGGCGTCGTCGCCGTAGCCGTCGCCGTCGGCGTCGGTGTACCAGAGGGTCATCAGGGACTGGTCCTGGTGGATGCTGTCGGTCAGCATCGCCACGCCGCCGCCGGCACCGATCCCGGGGCCGCCCATCACCAGGTCGGGCAAGGCATCGCCGTCCAGGTCAGGGCTCCAGGCCACGGCCCAGCCCAGGTTGTCGTCGGACATCGCGCCTTCGACGGTTAGATCGGACTCGTCGGTGCTGCGCACGCCCAGGGGGGTACCGTAGAACAGGTGGACCGCGCCGGCCCGACCCCGGTTGCTGTCGTTCTCGCGGTTGGGGGTGCCCAGGGCGAGGTCGGGGGAGCCGTCGCCGTCGAAGTCGGCCCCGCCGGCCACCACGTAGCCCACGGGGCCCCCGCCGGTTCCGACGACCGTGGCGTCCGAAGCGGCCAGGTCCACCACCCCGGCGAAGGGAGACAGCGCCAGGTGCACGGCGCCGGTGACCTCGTGGGTCGCGTCCTCGGTGCCCGGTGCGCCGATGAGCAGGTCGTCGAGCCCGTCGCCGTTCAGGTCGCCCGCCGTGGACAGGGCGTAGCCGGCCAGGGCGCCTTCGCTCGAGCCGGTGAACACCACGTCGGCGTCCGCGGGGGTCAGATCCCCAGAGAGCGGACCGCGGAAGAGCAGGGCGGCCCCGGCGTCGGCGTGGGCCGTGTCGTCGCCCCAGGCCCCGATGAGCACGTCGTCGTGGCCGTCGCCGTCTGTGTCGCCCACGCCGGCCACGCTGTGGCCCAGGAGCAGGAGCGGCGCGTCCCCGCGGATTGCCGCGTCGGCGCTGTCCAGCATCCGGTCGCCGGTGATCGGGCCGTGCACGAGGTAGGCCGCACCGGACGCCGGGCCGTTGGGGTCGGCTTCGCTGGCGCCGATGAGCAGGTCGTTGAGTCCGTCCCCGTCGACGTCGCCCGCAGCAGCGACGCTGACCCCGGCGAAGTCGCCACGGCGCTCGCCGACCAGGATCGCGTCGGCGGCCCCCAGGTCGACCTGGCCCGAGATAGGACCGGTGACGACGAAGACGGCCCCTTCGTGCCAGCCGTCCGCGGAGAAGGTCCGGCGGTTCGGGGCCCCGATGGCCAGATCGTCGTAGCCGTCGCCGTCGATGTCCCCCAGGCCGGCCAGGGTGTAGCCGGCCCAGCCGCCTTCGGTGTCGCCGAGCAATACGGCGTCGGCGTCTTCCAGGTCGACCTCGCCCAAGATGGGCCCGTAGAAGACGTAGACCGCGCCGGCTTCGCCTTCGTCGCCGGGTGCACCGACCGCCAGGTCGTCGAGGCCGTCGCCGTCGAGGTCGCCGACCGCCGACAGGGCGTAGCCGGCGTCCTGGCCGTAGCGCTCTCCGGTGATCAGCAGATCGGCAAGGTCGAGCCCCTCCACCGGATCCAGGTCGGCAGGGATCTGATCGGTCCGGCCGTCGCAGTCGTTGTCGACACCGTCGCAGGTCTCGGTGGCTCCTGGATAGGCCGCGCCGTCGCTGTCGTCGCAGTCGGTGGCGTCGGCGACGGCGTCGCTGGGCTGGTCGCAGGACTCGACCGGGCTCGCGGCGTCGCCGAAGCCGTCGCCGTCGCCGTCTAGGTACCAGGTGAGCGACTCGCAGGGGTCTTCTTCGGGGGTGTCGTCGACCGGGTCGTCGTCTTCGGGGGGATCGTTGTCGCTGGGCAGGCCGGTGTCGTCGGGGTCGGGGTCCGGGTCAGCGGTCAGGCCGGTGTCTTGGGGCTCGTCGTCGGGCTCGTCGTCTGCGGGCTCGTCGTCGGGCTCGTCCTGGGGCTCGTCGTCGTCTGCAGGCTCGTCGTCGTCTGCAGGCTCATCTTCGTCCGCGTCGTCGGGGAGGTCGGTGACCGGGTCATCTTCTGGTGGGTCGTCGTCTACGGGCTCTTCTTCTACGGGCTCCTCTTCTACGGGCTCGTCATCGGTGGGCTGGTCGTCGACCGGGTCGTCGATGGGGTCCTCGTCCGCGGGGTCGTCGACCGGGTCGTCGACCGGATCATCCACCGGGTCGTCGATTACGGGGTCGTCGTCGGTGGTGTCGCCGCAGGCCTCCAGGCCCTCGTCGACGGCGCCGTCGCAGTCGTCGTCTCCTTCGTCGCAGACCTCGTCGGCCCCGGGAAAGGTCTGGGCGTCGGCGTCGTCGCAGTCGTCGGCGTCATCCAGGGCGCCGGGTCCGGCCTCGCAGGCCTGGACTGTCGTGTCGGCATCGCCGTGGCCATCGCCGTCTGTGTCTGCGAAGAAGTCGGCGCCCAGGTACTGCTCGGCGGCGTCGGCACCAGGGATCAGGAAGGCCGCACCGGCATTGCGCCCGCCGACGTCGTCTCTCAGCGCACCGACGGCGAAGTCGGGCACGCCGTCCCCGTCGGTGTCGCCCGCGCCGGTCACACTGAACCCGGCCAGAGCGCCGGCCCCGCCGCGGGCCATCAGGGCGCCGTCATCGAGGGTCAGGCTGCCGGTCACCGGTCCGGAGAAGAGCACGGCGCTGCCGAAGTCTCCGGCAGGTGCGCCGATCACCACGTCGCCCAGGCCGTCGCCGTCCACGTCACCCACGCCGGCCACGGAGAAGCCCGCGTCAGAGGACACGCCGTTGCCGTCGAGCAAGGTGTCCGCCAGCCCCAGGCTCAGCTCGCCGTCGACCGGGGACAGCAGGACATAGGCCCGGTCCTGACCCGGGGCACCGACCAACAGGTCGGCCAGCCCGTCGCCGTCCAAGTCGCCGGCGCCGGCCACCGACGTGCCGGCGCTGGCAAAATCCGTCTCGCCGATGAGCACGGCGTCGGCGTCTTCCAGGCTGAGCTCTCCGGCCACTGGGCCGCGCACCAGGTAGACGGCCCCGGACTCGGCCCCGCCGCCGTCGTGGCCGATGGCCCCGACCAGCAGATCGTCGGTACCGTCGCCGTCGGTGTCGCCGGCCATCGCCACGGACCAGCCGGCGGCGTCAGCGGCGTCGGCTCCCCACAGCAGAGCGTCCGCCTGGGACCAGTGTCGGGTCTCCAGCACCGGTCCGTAGAACACGGCCACGGCACCGGCCATGGGCAGGTCTTCGCCATCCCGGGCCCACGCGCCCACGACCACGTCGTCGACGCCGTCTCCGTTCAGGTCTCCACCGCCTGCTGCGGACCAGCCGAAGCCTTCGCCGACCCCGCTGCCCACGATGCGCCCGGCGCTGTCCGCCAGGTCCACGTCGCCGACCACCGGGCCGGTGACCACGTAGACGGTGCCTTCCACCAGATCCCCAGCCAGGTCCTGGTCCACGTGCTGGGTCGACGTGACCAGCAGATCCCCGAGCCCGTCCCCGTCCTGGTCGCCGGCCGCAGCGACCACGAAGCCGGCGCCATCTCCCGGATCCTCGCCGTTCAAGGTGGCCACGACCCGTCCGCCGGAGACCAGCAGGGCCTGCCCGGGCACGGCCACTTCACTGGTGTCGCCAGGCACGCCGACCAGCACGTCGGCGAGCCCGTCGCCGTCGGCGTCACCGACCCCAGCCACGCTGTGTCCGGCGCTGTCTCCGGACAAGGTGCCAGACGCGATCAGCAGCTCCGTGCCCAGCACCGGACTGTCTCCCAGGCCGGGCGCCAGGGTGTCGATCCGGCCGTCGCAGTCATTGTCGACGCCGTCACAGACCTCGACCCCGCGCGGGTTCACGTCGGGGTCGGCGTCGTCGCAGTCCCCGACCACCGTGCTGCGGTCGGTGGTGGCTTCACAGGTGGGCACCGAGTCGTCGTCGCCGTAGCCGTCGCTGTCCTTGTCGACGTACCACCCGCTCATGCCGTCTTCGTCGACCGCGCCGTCGCAGTCGTTGTCCACCCCGTCGCACAGCTCAGGGGCGCCCGGGTAGGTCGTCGGATCCCGATCGTCGCAGTCCTGGTCGCGATCGACGCCGTCCCTGTCCCAATCGCAGCTGGTCAGGCAGAGTGCGCTGAGCGCAAGGAGGACGCGGACTCTGGGCATGCACACTCTCGGCGGACCCCGGACCCCTCGGGAATCGACACAGCGGGCGTCGAGCGTGAGGGGGGGCCTGTCGAGAAGACGCGATCAGCCGAACAGGGCCTCGTTCAGGCAGCTCTCGTCGGCCGTGCGGATGGACTTGCCCAGGGCGATCGCGCTGGGCAAGGTGTTGGCCACGTAGAAGTCCAGGCCCAGCACCTTGCCGCGGTAGAAGGCCTGGTCCGAGCCGGTTGCGCCACCGTCCAGAGCCTGGCGAGCGATGCGTGCCTGCTCCAGGGCGTGAAGTCCCAGCACCACCGTGCCCATCATCTCCAGCAGTGGCGTGGCCTGAACCATCACCCCGGCCAGGTTGTCTTCGGCCCCCACGCTGCCCAGGTGCATCGCCGTGGCGCCGACGGCCTGAACCGCCCGTTCCAGCGCGTTCGCCTGGTCGGCGAGACCGGCGTCCCGGGCGGCCTGGATGCCGTCGCCGGCCTCCTGGATCCACTGCAACAGCAGCATGCCGCCGCCGCGGGTGAGCTTGCGGCCCAGCAGGTCCATGGCCTGGATCCCGTTGGTGCCCTCGTAGAGCGACGCGATCTTGAGGTCCCGCATGTGTTGCTCGACGGGGTACTCGCTGATGTAGCCGTAGCCCCCATAGGTCTGGATCGCGAGCCGGGTGCACTCGAAGCCCAGGTCCGAGCACCAGGCCTTGACGATGGGTGTCATGAGCTCGACCAGGTTGTCGAAGTGCTTGCGCCGGTCCGGGTCCGGGTGGCGGTTCGCCATGTCGTTGCGCCAGGCCGTGGTGTAGACCAGCGAGCGCATGGTCTCGACCGAGGTCTTCTGGAGCATGAGCATCCGGCGCACGTCGGGGTGGTGCACGATGGCGACCCGGGGAGCGCTCGGGTCCCGCCACTGTTCGACGGCGGAGCCCTGGATGCGCTCGCGGGCATAGGTCAGCGCGTTCAGATAGGCCGCGCTCGCCGACGCCAGGCCCTGGAGGCCGACCTGGATCCGGGCGTCGTTCATCATCATGAACATGATGCGCATGCCGCTGTGTTCGTCGCCGAGCAGGTAGCCGCGGCAGGGGCCGTTGGCGCCCAGCACCAGGGTGCAGGTGGCCGAGCCGTGCAGGCCCATCTTCTCCTCGATCCCGACCACCACCGCGTCGTTTCGCGCACCCACGTCGTCGCCGGCGATCTGCAGCTTGGGCACCAGGAAGATGGAGATGCCCTTGGTGCCTTCGGGTGCCCCGGGTGTCCGGGCCAGGACCAGGTGGAGGATGTTGTCGGTGAGGTCCTGGTCGCCGGCGGTGATGAAGACCTTTTCGCCCTCGAGGTGGTACACGCCGGGCTCGTCGGTCGGGGTGGCCCGGGCCCGGTTGTCGCCGACGCTGCTGCCCGCACCGGCTTCGGTCAGGCACATCGTGCCGGCCCACTCGCCAGCGTACATCTTGGGCAAGCACAGGTCCTTGATCCATCCGGGGGCGTGCTCGGTGACGAGCTCTGCCGCGCCGCGGATCAATCCCGGGTAGGTCATGAAGGCGGTGTTCGCCGCCGAGAAGATCTCCCCCACCGCGGCGCCCACCGGCCGGGGCAGCCCGATGCCGCCCCACTCGGCGGGGGCCATGGTGCCGATCCAGCCCGACGCGCGGAACTGGGCAAAGGCCATTGGAAAGCCGGACGGTGTCGTGACGTTGCCGTCGGCGTCGAGCTGGCAGCCCTGGACGTCGCCGGACTTGTTGAGTGGCCACAAGAGCTCGGTCGCGACCTTGGCGGCCTGGTCGATCATCGCGTCGTAGAGGTCCTGGTCCATGTCGGCGAAGGCCTCGAAGTCCTTGAGCGTGTCCTGGACCCGGAGCTGCTCGAAGAGGACGAAGCGGATGTCGCGCAGGTCGAAGTTGATCCCGGTGGCGCTCATGGGACTCCCCTGGAAATGAATGGCGGCTCAGTGGTGTAGCGGGCCTAACAAGGCGGGGGGGTGGTCACCCCAGGAAGCAGCCCCCGGCGCCTCGGTAGGTCGCGACACGGTCCAGCACGCCTTGTCCCCGCAGGAACAGGTACTCGGTGAAGTGCTCGGCGAGCTCCCCGGCCTTGGCGTGGCGGAAGAAGACCGGGTCTCCCAGGGACAGGGCCAGCCCCTTGGGCACGCGGAGCGGCGTCTGCACCTCGCCGGCGCCCTCCATGCCGAGCAGCGCCAGGCCCTGGGGCAGCCACGGCACGGGGAGTTTGTCGGGGCCTGCCGCGCCGCTGGCTACGTAGCCCCCGCCGTGACAGGTCACGTGGCGAGGGTCGGGCCGCCGGACGACCTGCAGGGCAAAGGCGATGGCCGGGTCCAGGTCCAGGCCCTGGAAGTAGTCGAACAGGTGGGAGTCCACGAAGCCACTGCCAGCGGTGACCTCGGTCAGGTGTGGTTCGGCTGCGGTCAACGACACGCTCCCGGTGCCGCCGCCGTTGAACAGGTCATAGGCGATGCCGCGTGCGCGAAGGCCCGCGGCGATGCGGGCCCGCACCTCGACCACGTGGGGGTGGGCCTTGCGCTTCATCCAGCGCGTGGCCGCGTTCATGGGGCCGGACACGAAGGGGCTGGCGTCCTGGACCCCGGCGATGTGGGACTCGTAGCCCATCACGCCTTGGAGGCGCAGACCGGGCCGGCCGGCGATGTGCTCGCACAGCGACAACACCCCCGCCGGCGTGCGCAGGGGACTGCGCCGGGCGCCCACGTGCACCCACGGACCGAGGGGGCGGTAGCTGGTGTCGACCTCGACCACCACGGGGATGACGCTGTCGACCGCCCGGGCTGCCCGATCGAGCAGGTCCAGCTGTCCGGTGCTGTCCACGACGATGCCCACGGTGGCCGGGCCCAGGTTGGCCTGGGCGAGCAGGTCTGCGTCGCACAACTGACCCGTGGGGTAGGCCACGAAGAGGTCGTGGAAGCCCCGCTGTGCCAGCCACGCGGCTTCGGTCGCCGAGAAGCACATCACACCCTTCAGCGTGTCCCCGCCCTGGGCGAACAGGTGCTCCATGAGCGCCACACAGCGCAGGGACTTGCTGGCCATGCGCAGCGTCTTGCCGGCCGCCCGGACCGGGGCGAGCAGGGTCTCCAGGTTCCGGTCCACCGCGTCCAGGTCCACGAAGGCGCAGGGCAGGGGCTCGCCCTGGAGTGCGGCTCGGTAGTGGGCATAGGTGCTCATCGGAGCAGCGCGTCCAGGGCCTCGCGCACGGTGCGGACCGGCACCAGGCTCAGGCCGGGTGGCGGCTCGACCTTGCTGCTCGCTGGCACGATCGCCCGTCGGAAGCCGTGCTGGGCGGCTTCCTTGAGCCGCAGCAGCGGGTGCCCGACGGCCCGGACCTCGCCCACCAGGCCGACCTCGCCAAACGCCAGCGCGTGGGGATCGAGGGCGCGGTCCCGGAAGCTGCTGGCGATCGCCGCGACCAGGCCCAGGTCCACCGCCGGCTCGACGATGCGCAGTCCCCCGGCCGCCGAGACGAAGACGTCGCGCTCGCTCATGGGCAGGCCGAGCTTGCCCAGAACCGCCAGGAGCATCATGAGACGCCCACGATCGAGCCCCACCGCGGTCCGAGCCGGGCTGCCCAGGCCAGGCGCACCGACCAGGGCCTGGACCTCGGCCAGCACCGGCCTGCTGCCCTCCATCGCGGCGACCACGGCGGTTCCAGATGCGGTCGGGACCCGCTCCTGGAGCAGGCGTGCCGAGGCGTCGGGGACCTCGACCAGGCCCTCGTCGCGCATCTCGAACAGGCCGGTCTCGCCCGTGGGCCCGAAGCGGTTCTTGACCGCTCGGAGCATGCGCAGGCTGGAGCGGCCATCGCCCTCGAAGTAGACGACCGTGTCGACCAGGTGCTCCAACATGCGCGGCCCAGCCAGGCTGCCTTCCTTGGTGACGTGGCCGATCAGGAAGGTGGCGATGCCCTCGCCCTTGGCCAGGGCCATGGCCTGGCTGGCGACCTGGCGGACCTGGGACACCGCACCGGGCACGCCCTGGAGCGCCGGGTCATGGAGGGTCTGGACCGAGTCCATGACGACCGCAGCAGGCCGCAGCCGACGCACGGCTTCGACCACGGCCGGCAGGTCGGTCTCGGCCAGCAGCGACAGGCCATCGCCGGCCAGGCCGAGCCGATCGGCCCGCAGACGGACCTGGGCGGCGGACTCTTCGCCTGTGACGTACAGGGTCTGCAGGCCCCGCCGGCCCAGGGCGTCCAGGGCCATCAGCAGCAGGGTGGACTTGCCGACCCCGGGATCGCCGCCCAGCAGCACCAGGGAGCCGGCGACCAGGCCCCCCCCCAGGATCCGATCGAGCTCTCCGATGCCCACCCGCAGGCGGACCTCGCCGCCGCCGCGGACCGAGACGTCCTGGAGGGGGGTCGGGGTTAGGACCCGGGCCTTGGACGGTGGGGTGCCCACGCCCCCAGGTGCCGGGGTCTCCTCGACCAGGGTGTTCCAGGCGGTACAGCCGGCGCAACGCCCGGCCCAGCGTGTCTCGACGTGACCACAGGACGTGCAGCGGAACCGGGTTCGCGGGCGAGCCATGGCCGGCACGTACGCCCGCGGGACTGCGACGGCAACCAGGGGTGTGCCAGAAGGTGTCCGGACGGGAGCGGTAGTGTGCGTCGGACGGACGGGAGCACGGGATGAGACGGGTGATCGCGGTCATGGTGGGCCTGTTGCTGGGCGTGGTCTTGGGGCGGCTCGGGCCGGCCAGCGAGCTGGCCGAATTCGAGGCCCGGCTGGCCCAGGCCGAGGCGGCCGCAGACTGCGAGGCGCAGTCCCTGGGACGGGACCTGGCCGCGTTGATGGGGAGCGGGCTGGCGACGCCGCCACCGCGCCGGGCACCGCCGCCGGCCGTGGACCTCGAAGAGCTGGAGGGAGAGCTGGCCGAGGCCGAGGCCGAGGCCGAAGCCCTGCGCGAGGAGGCCAAGGCGGACCTCAAGCGAGAGCTCGCCGACGACCAGGAGCTCCAGGCGGCCCGGGCGGCCCTCGCCCTCCGACGGAGCCAGGCCCGGGCAGCCCTCATCGAGGACGCCGATCCCAGCGACGCGCAGCTGGCGGACATCGACGCCGCGGTGGACGACATGAACGCGTCCCTGGAGGTCCTGGCCCAGGACCTGGTGGACATGTTCGACCAGGGCGGGGAGCCCGGTCGCCGGGACGCGATGGTCTTTGCCGCCGAGGCCCTGGACACCATGATCGCCGCCGAAGACCAGATCTGGGACGCCCTGGACTCAGACCAGCGCGACGCGGTGGACGACGGCGCCGTGGACCCCTTCAGCTACGTGGACGAGGGCATCGTGGACGTGCTGGCCGCTCTGGGGGACACGCCCTGATGGCAGGGCCCGGCCGCCCCGACCCCAGCCCGCTGCAGTCGCTCACCGACACCCTGCTGGTGGCCCGCTTCCACTTTGCTCGCGCCGTGCGCACCCGCAGCGCCCTGAACCTGTGCGCGCTGTTCACCCTCTGCGCCACCGGCTCGGCCATCGGCTTTCGCCAGATCTTGAAGGCGATGGAGGACATGGCCTCGCGCACACTCGGGGTGCCCACGACGGACACCCCGGGCGCGATGTTCGACACCCTGCGGGTCCAGGGGGACCTGGAGTCGATGCTCGAGGCCATGCTGGGCAACGTGGAGCTGGTCGAGTGGGCGCTGACCACGCCCTACATGACCGTCACCTGGGCCTGGTCCGGGCTGGGGCTGATCCCCTTCCTGGCAGCGGCTGTCGGGGCCAACGCGATCTCCCCGGACCTGGCCGGGCGCACGATCCGCTTCGAGGCGCTGCGGACCGGCCGGCTCGAGATCGTGGGCGGGCGCTTCCTGGGGCTGGCGGTGCTGGTCTTGATCGCCATCGCTCTGAGCATCTCGGCACCGCTGGCCGTGGCGATGTTCTGGATGGCGGAGCAGCCCGCCCTGCGCCAGCTGACGACGCTCCTGGCCTTTGTGCCCAGGCTGTGGTTCTGGTCGCTGCCCTTCGTGGCGCTGGGGCTGAGCTGCTCGACGATGGTGAGCAACGTGAACTGGTCTCGGCTGTTCTCGGCCGGCGCGGTGGTGCTGACCTGGATCGGCTGGCGGGCAGCGGATCACTACGGCGAGGGCCAGGCGTGGTCCGATCTGGTCATCCTGTTGCTCCCCCAGGGCTGGATCGCCGGCCTGTGGGGACCCGGCACGGGCTGGCTGACCGCCGGGATCGTGCTGGCGGCGATCGGCGTGACCTATGCGATCCCCGGCCACTGGCTCCTGTCGCGGCGGGACCTGTGACGGCCCCCGCCCTGACCCTGCGAGACCTGCGCAAGCGCTACGAGCGCGGCGGTCCCTGGGCCCTGGACGGCCTGAGTTGCAGCTTCCCCCGGGGAGCCATCAGCGGACTGGTGGGGCCCAATGGCGCTGGCAAGACCACCCTGTTCTCGGCCGTGGCCGGGTACCTCCAGCTCCAGGGCGGCACGGTCGACATCCTGGGGGAGGGGCCCTTTGATCCCTTCCGGATGAAGGGGCGATTCGGCATGTTGCCCCAGGACGCGACCCTGGACCTGCGCCTGACCCCCACGGTGTTCTTGCGGGGCATGGCCCGGCTCCAGGGGCTGGGCCGGGACGCTGCAGAGGCGGCGGCGGCGGTGGCGATCGCGGCCGTGAACCTCTCGGATCGGGCCTCGGACCGAGTCGGCTCCCTCTCCCACGGCATGCGACGTCGCCTGGCGGTGGCCTCGGCCCTGGTCGGCGAGCCGGAGCTCATCGTGCTCGACGAGCCCACGGCCGGGCTGGATCCCAAGGAGGCCAGCAGCCTGCGCGGCGTGCTGATGGGGTTGCGCGGCCGGGCCAGCCTGATCGTGTCGAGCCACAACCTGGTCGAGCTGGAGCGCATCTGTGACCACGTGGTCTTGATCGAGGCCGGCCGGTGCCTGGGCCAGGGCACCATCGAGGCGCTCACGTCCCGCGGCGTCGAGGAGACCTGGACCCTGGGCCCCGGCGACGTGCCCTTGGCGGCCTTGCAGGCGGCGCTGCCAGACCACGCCTTCGAGCTGGTCACCCAGACCCTGGTGCACAGGGCGCCCACGGAACAACACCTGGACGCCGGCTCGGTGGTCATCGCTGGACAGCTCGCCGCGGCGGCCGTTCCGATCCGCGGGGTCCGCCGAGGGCGAAGCCTGGAAGAGAGCTACCTGGAGCGCACCCGATGACGAACGTGCTGCGGTGGGGCCGCTCGGCCTATGAGACCCCCCTCGATCTGGCCGGAGAGGCCGAGGCGCTGGCCGCACTCGGCTGCCGGGTGCGCCAGGAGGAAGGCCCCGAACCCGCCCTCGAGGACGTCGAGGTCCTGGTGGTGACGAGCCGCCAGCAGGTCCGGGCCGAGACCCTGGCCCGGGCCCCCCAGGTGGGGCTGGTGATCACCACCACGTCGGGGCATGACCACGTGGACCTGGCGGCCGCCGAGGCGCGCGGCGTGGCGGTCTGCCGTTGCCCGCTGGCCCGCAGGGATGCGGTGGTCGACACCGCCATGGCCATGGGTCTGGCCCTGCTCCGCGACCTGCCCGGTCTGCACGCGCGGGCCCGTGACGGCGCCTGGGCCCGCGGCGAGCTGCCCGCCCGGCGGCTCGGGCTGGTCCGGGGCCTGGAGGTGGGCGTGATCGGCTACGGCGTGATCGGTCGACGGGCGACGGAAGCGTGGCGCAACCTGGGCGCGAGGGTGCGCTGGCACGACCCGGCCGTCAGTGGCTCGCTCCCCCTGGCGGACCTGTTCGAGCTGTCCCGGCTGGTCACGTTGCACTGCGCCCTGACCCCCACCAGCGAGCGGATCCTGGACAGCTGGGCCTTTGACGCGATGGCCCCAGGCACGGTGGTGGTGAACACGGCCCGGGGTCGCTGTGTCGACGTCCAAGCCCTGCTCGCAGCGGAGCACCTGGGCGGGATCGGCCTGGACGTGTTTCCCCAGGAGCCCTGGCCGGGACTCCAGACGCTGGCCAGTCGGCCGTCGACGCTGCTCACGCCGCACGCGGCCGGCTACCACGCCGGTCTGGGCGCAGCGATCGCTCATGAGGTCGAAGCCACGGTCGGGGCCTGGCTCGAGCAGGCACCGCTCCCCCACAGGCTGGTCTGAGAGCGCCGCTCAGCGGATGGGCGCGTCGACCAGCTCGCCGACCGGGTCGAGCAGGATGCGTGCCGCCCGGGCGGCGGGACGATGGCGCCGGTCACCCAGCCAGTGCCAGGCCCGGTAGCGGGCCTCGCCCAGGAGCCACCCGCCCACGGGGGTCCATGCCAGGTCCCAGGCCGACGGGGTCTCGTTCCAGCCCTCGACGGCGTACTCCCACAGGGTGGAGTGCACGACGCCGGCGATGGCGGCGGCCCCCGGCGAGAAGCCCTCCCGGCGCATTCGGACGTGGATCTCCGAGCCCTGGAGCGCGTGGCCGAGCACGTTGGTCGTCCAGGCGTCGCCGTCGGCCTGGAGCCAGCCCAGGGGCCCGCCGCCGCCCATCGTCTCCGGCTCCCACACCGGAGCCCGGCCGAAGTTCGACTGGAACTTGGCCCACGACGGGGTCAAGGAGTTGCCGTGGTCCTGCCAGTTGGGCGGCTGGCTGATCATCAGGGTGGCGTACTGGGCCCCCCACTGGAGTGCCCCCAGCGTGGCGACCCGCGCCAGTCGCCGGGCCGGAGGATCCTGGGGGTGCCACTGCAGATCCAGGTCGGCCAGGGGCTCGGCGGACAGGGCGGTCAAGGCGAGGGTGAGGCTGAGCATGGGGGAGGGGACTGCAGAGGGCGTGCCAGCCTGCGCCGCGCCGTTTCGTGCGGATCCAGCGGACCTGGGCTGCACCAGGTGCGCAGCCCGGGTGGCGGCCCCGCGCACAGGGTTGCGCAGCGCTCGCCCGGGTCCGGCAGACCTCAGTTGGCCATTGACCTGGCAACAGCCCGAGTGCGAGACTCTTGACGTAGCAAGACGCTTCTCCCCGACCCGTCCCGGAGCTCGCTCATGGACCCGCAGCCGTCGATGGTGCACCACCTTCCGGCCGCCCGCGCCCCCCGCAGCCTGGACCTGTGGGTGCTGGTGATGGTTGCGGCGGCGTTTGTGGGTGTACAGGGGATCTGGTCGCTGCTGTAGTTCTCGTCCTCGGCTCAGCCCAGCGCGTCCCGCAGCGCAGCGATCGCCTGGACTTGGAGATCTCTTTCTCGGCCCACTTCGGTGAGGGTCTCCAGGTGGTGTCGGGTCTGATCGCCCACCTTGGTGAAGTGGTACGCCAGGTAGGTCTCCAGGTCGAAGGGCATGACGCGCGGGGCGATGCGCAGGACAGCTCGGATGAGCACCGGACGCACCAGCAGGCGCAAGACCGGCGGGCCCTGGTCGTGCCACGACGCGGCCACCACCATGGACTCCCGGGCGCTGCGCGCGATCAGACCCAGCGTCGGGGATCGGCGCAGGTGGTCGAAGGACCAGCCTGCGGTCTCGAGCCCACCGATGGCCGCCAGGAGCACCGCGCTGCCCAGCGCTGACGCCAGGCCCACCCGACGGTTGTACGACGCGGGACAGTGGCCGGCGGACAGGGCCTCTGCAGCGGCCCGCGCCGGTGCCTCCGCGCCGCCGAACTGGCTGGGAGACCAGGGCGGCAGGTACTCGGCGATGCCCGGCACGTCACGGGTCTCGGTGGACAGCGGCGTCTGCCAGGAGATGAAGCCGATCATGCCCTGGACCCGACGCTCGGGCGGAAGCAAGGCGGCGACCCGATCGGCGTCTCGCAGTCCCGGTGTCATGGACACCAGCACGGCCTGCCCGCTCGCTGCGATCAAGGCATCGAGCCAGGGGCCGGCGAGGGCGGGCGTGGAGATGCAGAGCCAGACCTGGTCGAAGGTGCGCTGGGCGACCTGTTCGGGCCCGGTCAGCACCTCGTCCACCTGGAGCGTGACGGCCTGTCCCTTCTGGAACCCGTTGAGGGGGTACATCGGCAGGCCTGCCCGACAGGCCTCGGCGTACTTGTCCTTGACCAGCAAGGAGACGCCGTGGCCGGCGAGCTGGAGGTGGCGGGCGTAGACCTGGCCGACAGCGCCGGCCCCGACGATGAGCACGTTCATGACGCCGGCTCTATCCCGGAGCCGCGGCCGGCCGGCTACCCTGCGGCCGCCATGACGCCTCCAGTGTTCTTCGTCGTCGGTCTGCTGGCCTGCACCGACTCGTCCACGTCGTCCGAGGACTCTGCCGTCGCAGAGCCGGGATCGTGGCACGCCCTGCTCACCGCGGACGGGCTGTTGTCCCAGGAGCATCCGCCGCTCCTGGAGCTCGACAGCGGCCTGGCGCGGGTCTGGGAAGGCTCCTTCGACGGCCTCGAGGGCCGGGGCGCCCAAGGCATCGACAGGGATCCTGCGGGCCGCACGGTCTACACCCGGGTCACGGGGTCCACCCTGGGGGGCTGGGTCGATGTCCTGGGGCCCGACGGCGAGCTGAGCTGGACCTGGGACGGCGCCGGCGTCGGGGGCCTCTCCTTTCCCCACGGCGTCGCCTGGACCCCGTGGGGCGACCTGGTCATCGCGGACACGTCGGCAGCCCGCCTGATCAGCGTGGATCTCGACGGCCAGCTGCTGTGGGAGGAGCCCCTGCCGACCACGGCGCCCAATGGCCTGGCCCTCTGGACCGACGACTCGGGGGTCGCCCACATGCTGGTGACCGGCCGGCACGCCCTCACGGTCGGCGGCGCCGACGACCAGGAGCTCATCAACCGGTACCGCCTGGCTGACCGGGACCAGGCGCCGACCCTGACCTGGTCCAGGGTGCTCCCGCCAGACGACGCCGGCGAGGTCGAGAGCCCCCACGGGCCGACCCTGCTGGACGACGGCTCGGCCCTGTACTGCGCGCGGGGACAGCACCAGCTGGTCCGGCTGGACGCCGACGGCGAAGAGACCTGGCGCAGTCCCCTGGACCGGACCGTGCTGGACAAACCCCAGGACGTCGCCTGGGTCGACGGGGCCCTGTTGGTGGCCGACTCCAGTGCGGGCCAGCTCTTGCGCTTCGACGACCCCTTCGACGCCTTCGACAACACGGCGAACGCGGCTCTGGACGGGATCTTCGGGGTCCAGGTCATCGGCTGCGGCCCGGCGGACTCGCTGCCCTGCTACGGCCCGTCGCGCTGAAGTCGCGGGGGCGCCCAGGGCCGCTCCAGCATCAGGTAGACGCTCAACGGCGAGACCCCCGGCTGGCGCGGCACGCCGCCGGCCCAGCCCAGCGCGCCCTCCAGCTGCCAGGACCCTCGGGTCCAGCCCCCGTGGGCCGCCAGGCCCCACACGCCGCCGCCCACCGTGCCGCCGTCCAGGGTCACGCCGGCCCAGCCGCGCTCCCCTTGGGAGACGATGCCGACCCTGCCCACCGCATAGTCTTCGGCCCAGAACTCGAACCACGCAGCGCCTGCCAGAGGGACCTCGTAGGGGGTCAGGCCGCCGATGCGCGTCTGGGTCAGAGCGTCTTGTTCCTCGGCCCAGCCCACATGGAGGCCCAGCCACGGGGCCACCGGCCACCGGGGGCGCCAGGAGCCGTCGAAGAACAGGTGCGGCGAGAGCGTCTGGGCGCCGTAGGGGAGCGGCTCGACGTCCAGGCCGATGCGCAGTCGGGCCTGGAGCGCACCGTCCTGTTGCCAGAGTCCGGCGGTCGCGTCGGCGCGGATCCAGAGGGCCGGGTCCGGCACCCCGACCACGGTGCCGTCCAGGGCGCCAAAGGTCGTGTAGCGGGCATGGCCTTCGGCGCCGATCCACAGCCCCCGGTCCAGGTAGCGCTGCACGCCCACCTCTGGCCCCAGGTAGCTGGACCGCAGGGCCCTGCCCGGGTCCGGTGCCCCCGCGGTCCAAGGGTTGAAGAAGAAGCCCGCGGCAAAGGCCGCGCCGCGCAGGCCGATCCACGCGCGGCCTCCCGACCGCTCCTGACGCCAGTGCAGCGCCAGGGTGTCGGTGTAGAGCACGGCCGACAGGTGGTCGGTGCGGATGCCCAGGTCCGTGATGCCGTTGCCCGACGCCTGGATCTGCCCGCCGAAAGCCAAGCGAGCCTCGACGGGCCCGGCGAGGGCTAGAGCCCCCAGTGACAGCAGGCAGATCACGACGGCACTACTCGCCCAGGTCCTTGAGACAGTCCCGGGCGCGGCTGCGCACGTCGCGGTGGCCCGACTCGGCGAACAGTGCCGCCAGCGCCCGGGTGCCGTCGTTGCCCCAGCCCCCGTCGATGCGCATCCCCAGGCCGATCAGGAAGTTGTCCTGGACGCCCTCGTGGCCCGTGGCGATGAGGGCTTCGGCCGCCGCGAGGGCGCCTTGGGGCTGCGTGGCCCCCAGGGCCCTCGCGCTGTACTCGGCCAGCTTCTTGTCCTGGTCGGGCTGGGTCGCCCAGGTGCGCAGCTCACCCACGAAGGCGTCGGCGCCGTCGCCCTTGTCCCGGCCGCGACAGGTCAGGTTCTGGGCCAGTCGAAGGGGGGTGTTGTGGCTGTCCAGGGTCAGGGCCCGTTCGACAGCGCGGATGCCGGCGGCGTCTGGGGGTGCGGTGCGACTGGCGCTGCAGCTCAGCACGGTCTGACGCACGTCCACCTGGACCGTGGCGCCCGGGATGTAGCTGGTGCTCGAGTAGGGGGTCTGGACGATCGTGTAGGTGCCCAGGCCCAGCCCGACGAGCACGTTGATGCCGTCCCAGACGCCCGTCAGATTGGCCGGACCGCTGGCGTTGTTGAACGACAAGGGGTCCGTGCGGCCGGCGGGGGAGAGCAACAGCGTGACAGAGGCGTGCATGCGCTCGTCGTCCAGCAGGACCAGCCGCTTGGCCGCCAGCGCTGCCCCATAGGTTCCGATCCGGTCGTCGCTGTCGGCCAGCATCACGTCGACCCCGACGGCGATCTGGCTCGGCGTCCCGGACAGGATCATGCGCGCACCGGCGTCGCGCACGTCTCCGGTCTCACCGCCGTCGGCGCCCGCTGCCAGCCAGTCCGCGACCGCCTGGCAGCCGGGCACGCCCAGGTCCGCCAGCGACTTCCAGGCGTCGCGGGTGTCGTCGGTGCCCAGCAGGGGCTGGTACCGGGCCAGTCCCTTGGCGATCTTCTTCTCCGAGGCCTTGCCACACCAGTTGCTGTACGGAGGGCGATCGGCGTGGAGCTCGGGGGGGGCAGCCAGCGCCACGGCCGGCAGGAGCAACAAGAGGGTGCGGGGCATGGGGCGATCTCAGTCGATGTAGCCGAGGGCCTTGAGGCGCTCGGCCTCGTCGGCGGTCAGGTCCTTGCGCTCGGGCGTGGCCCAGGGGCGCACGCCGTCCTCGAAGGTGGGCACCGTGGTGACGGGACGCCGCTGGCGCTCTTCGGGGGTCAGCACTTCGGTGATGGGTCGACCATCCAGGTCGTCGGCCGTCGGCAGGCCCATCAGCCACAGGACCGTCGGGGTGGTGTCCACCGAGCGCACGGTTCCCGTCAGCTCGCCGGCCTTGACGCCGGGTCCGATCACCCCGAAGATGCCCGGATCTTCCTGGCCGTGGGCCCCGGAGTTCACGAAGACCGAGAACAGGTCGTTGCTCTCCTTGGCCAGGGTCTCGGCCGCCGCTGTCTGCAGGCCCTGGCTGGGTCTGAGCGAGTCGCCCACCCGGTGGAAGGCCAGCTGGCCGTCCCCCAGGGTCAGCCCGGCGAGCCGGGTCAGGTGGGCCTCGGCGTCGTCGCCGGTGACCTGGATGTTCGGGAAGCTCAGCACGCAGGCCAGGTCCGGGGTGCGGCCGTACCACGTGACCTCGCGCTTGCTCAGGGTCAGGCGGGCGTCCTTGGCCTGGAGCTCGCCGTCCTCGATGGTGCGCGGGTCGGTGGGGGCGTCTCGGCCCTCCAGCGCGGCCCGCCGGTAGGCGATCCGGCGCTTGCAAGGCTCGGCGGCACGGTGCCCGTGGTCGCTCCAGACCACCACATAGCCGTCGGCGCCCGCGTAGCGCAGGCCTCGCTCCAGCAGCCGGTCGGCCACCTTGCCGGTCTCCAGGACCAGCTCTCCACCCCGCTCGACCCGTGCCCTGGCGCTCTCGGGGGTGCCCTGCATGCGCACGGGATCCCGCCAGATGGTGTACTCCTGGAACATCACGTGCAGCGCCTGGTCCCAGCCGTAGTAGGGCAGGATGGCCAGGTCGAAGCCCGGGTCCCGGTCCAGCCAGCCGGTCATGGTGTCGCTGACCGAGAACTCCAGGCCGAGCTGGGCGAGCTGTTCCTTGTGCGCCTTGGGGCTGAGCCGCCGCCCCCGCACGTCGCGGCTCCCGGGCGGGTAGCTGTCGTTGCCCTCCCGGCTGATCATCACGCCGTTGATCGGGTAGGCCGGCTTGGTCACCCAGTAGTCGGCCACGAAGACCCGCCGACCGAGCTCGCCTGCGATGTCCCAGAGCCGCTTGACCTTGACCTGGCTCGGGTGGGCGGCAAAGGTGCTGCCCGGGCGGCTGTTGTCCTGGACGATGCCGTGGCGCGCCTTGTAGACCCCGGTCGCCAGCGTGGTCCACGACTCGGGGGACTGTGCCGAGTCGACCTGGAGTGGGGCCGTCGCGCCGTCCTTGCGAACCCGGGCCAGGTTGGGCAGCAGGCCCTCGTCGAAGAGCGGGTCCAACATGCGCCAGTCCCCGCCGTCGATGCCGACCACGACCACCCGGGTCGGAGGGGCCACCGGGTCGGCGAAGTACTCCCCGCAAGCCACCAGCCCCGCAAGGGCCAGGGCGCCCGCCAGCACGCGGCCGGCCCTCAAGACAGCCCCGCCACGTGGGCGTCCAGGGCGTCCAGCTCTTCGCGGAAGGGCGCCTGGACCGCGGGAAAGCGGAAGCCCGTCTTGGGGTCCAGGTCGAACGCCGTGACCCGAAAGCTGATGGCGAAGCGCTCTCGCTTCCACTGTGCACGGCAGAGCAGGGTGACGAACTTGCGGATGTCGGCGGCAAAGGCTGTCGTGGCGCCGCCGTAGTGCTCGCCGAGCTCGGGCCACAGGACCTCGAACAGCGCGACGGGATCCCGCCCGTTCTGCACGAACTCGTACATGAGTCGGTCCAGGATGGCGAAGGGCATCAGGTCGTCTTCGTCGGTCTGGGTGCGGTCGGCCGGGCGCAGCTCCGCGGTCGGCTGCTGGGCGAGCACCGGGTCCAGCGCCGGCAGGTCGTGAAAGTCCCGAGCCCAGCGCAGCCAGGTCGTGACCAGGCTCTTTGGCACGTCGGCGATCGGGGCCAGCCCGCCCGACGTGTCGCCGTCCATGGTCGTGTAGCCCACCGCGGCCTCGCTCTTGTTCGAAGTGGTGAGCAACAGGGCCCGGCGCAGGTTTGCCAGCATCCAGATCTGCACGCCGCGGACCCGAGCCTGCACGTTCTGCAGGGCCAGGTCCTGCACCGGATCGTCCCACGACAGCGGGCCACCGTTCAGCTGCTCGGCCAGCCTGAGGCTCTCGTCGAGCACGGCCTGGACGTCGAGCTCGTGCCACTCCGCGCCAAAGGCCGTGGCCAGCCGCCGGGCGGCGTCGCGGGTGGTCGAGCCGGAGTTCTCGGTGCTCAGGTAGGCCATGGCCAGGCGCTCACGGGTGTGCCTGAGCTGGCCGTCGTTGGCGAGCATGCGGTGGACCAGCGTGGCCACCATCGCCGAGTCCCGCCCGCCCGAGAGGGCCACCACCACGCCGGGTACGCCGGTCTTGCGCAGGTAGTCCCGCAGGCCCAGGGTGAGCGCGAGCTCGAGCTCCAGGTGGGGGACGTCGGACGGCTTCAGCGGTCCCAGGCGAGGCTCCAGCCAGGCCAGGCTCGGATCCGCGCTCCCGGCGCCCTCCTGGATCCAGTAGGGGGCGTCGGCCTGGGCCGGGGTGTCGGAGCCCCATGTGCCCGGCAGCGTGACCTCGGTGGGCAGCGGTCCATAGTCCCCGTTCTGGAGCCGGCGGACCTGTTCCCGCCACGAGCCCTGCTCCCGGCGAGCCCGACGCAAGACGTCCAGGTCGACCACCTGGTGCACCAGGTCCGACTCGCCGGCGAACAGGAAGCGGCGGCCCTCGGCCAGGGTGGTGCCGTCTGCGGCGACGATGACGCTGCCATCGAAGATCAGACGGGTCGCATCGCAGCCCAGGAGCGAGCTGTACAGGTAGACGCACTTGTCCTCGCGGCTGACCTGTTCGACCAGGCCGCGTCGGGTCCGGTGCTTGCCGATCACGAACCAGCTCGCCGATGGATTGCCCAGGATCTCCGCGCCCGCCAGGGCATAGACGGAGCCGGGCCGAATGCCCAGCCAGCCGTCCTCGCAGATCTCCAGGGCCAGCCGGCCCAGGCCCTGGGCGTGGAAGATCAGCGTGCCGATGGGGCACTGCTCGCCGTCGGGGGTCTCAAAGGTCTCGGCCCGGCCGTGGGGCCAGGGCTGGTACCAGCGGCTCTCGTACTCCACGTCGCCGACGGCCAGGTTCTCCTTGCAGGTCAGCCCGGCCAGCTGGCCGTCTGCGAGCACAGCCATGGCGTTGTACAGGACGCCCTGGTGGGCGATGGGCAGGCCCACACACGCGATCAGGCCCGCCGTCTGCTCCTGGACCTGGCGCAGCACCCGCCACGAGTGCTCCAGGGTGCCGGAGCGGTGCAGCCGATCCCCCAGGCTGTAGCCGGACACGCAGCTCTCGGGCAGGACCAGGACCTGGCCGCCCTGGGTGCGGGTCTCGGCCATCACCTGGGTGATGCGCCGGGCGTTGCCCGACCAGTCCCCGACCGTCTGGTTCAGGCTGGCCGCGGCGACGTGGGCGGTGCTCATGCGCCGGATCCTCGCAGACCGGCCAGCAGCTGGTCCACGCCTTGGGCGAAGCCGTGCCCGCCCTCGGCGGCCGTGACCCACTTGGGGTGGGCATCCATGCGGTCCAGGAAGTCGGCGACGTTGGCGACGCCGATGCTCAGCGGAAAGGCGCCGAACATGGGCTCGTCGTTGGCCGAGTCCCCGAAGAAGGCGTAGTCGCCGATCACCTGGTCCAGATCCTCGCCCCACAGATCGTGCAGCAGGCGCCGAATGCCCGTGAGCTTGTCGAAGGACCCGTACCAGCCGTTCACGTGGATGCTCGAGACCTTGCAGGTGGCGCCGGCGTTCCGGAATTCCGCCACGATGGCGTCGATTGCGGCGTCGCCCACGCGCGGCACGTCCTCGCAGAAGTCGATGGCCAGGTCCAGATCCCGATACGGCTGGTCCGACGCCAGGGCTGTGCCCGGCACCGCGGCCAGGATGCGCTCGCCCAGCGCACTCAGTCGCGCCCGGTTTGCCGCACGCGTCGGCGCGTCCTGGAGGAAGCGCCGCTCCAGGCGGCCGTCCTGCATCCAGAACCACAGGCCTCCGTTCTCGCCCACGACCCCGTCGACGGGCCACATGCGGGCGATGTGGTCGACCCACCCCCCGGGCCGTCCGGTGATCGGCACCACGCGAAGACCCTGGGCCTGGAGCTCCGCCAGGGCCGCAAAGGCCTGGGGCACCAGTCGCCCGTGGTGGGTCAGGGTGTCGTCGATGTCGCAGAACACCCCGCGCAGGCCCGCCCCGAGGTCTGGGGGAGCCGTGCTCAGCAGTGGCGGGGCCGTGGGATTACTCCACCGTCCAGGTGTTGCCGGACTGCAGGATGGCGTCCAGGGAGACGTCGGGCTTGATCGTCTCGGCGTAGCGCAACTGCTCCTGGAACGCGCCGTCGTAGGTGGGACGGGCTTCCTGGTAGAGCACGCCCATGGGCACCGGGTAGTCGGGGTAGTCCAGCTGCACGAGCATGCCGGCGAGCACCTTGTTGTGCCGGTCGTGCACGATGCAGTCGGACGCCGTGTAGCCGGAGCCCTCGGCCAGGCTCACGACCTCGATGCTGAGACCGCTGAGCCGCAGGCCCTTGGGCGCGTCCTTGGCGCCAAAGGTCATCGGCTCGCCGTGCTGCAGGAACACGCAGGTCTCAGCCTTGACCTTGCGGTTGACCACCGAGTCGAAGGCCAGGTCGTTGAAGATGTTGCAGTTCTGGTAGATCTCCAGGAACGAGGCGCCGCTGTGGGCCTCGGACTCCTTGAGCACCGCGCGCAGGTCCTTGGGGTAGATGTCGACGCTGCGGGCCAGGAAGGTACACCCGGCGCCCAGAGCCAGCTCGAGGGGCTGGAACGGTGCGTCCAGGGACCCCAGCGGCGTGGACTTGGTCTTCTTGCCCACCTCGCTGGTGGGGCTGTACTGGCCCTTGGTCAGGCCGTAGATGCGGTTGTTGAACAGCATCACGTTCAGGTCGACGTTGCGGCGCAGGCAGTGGATCAGGTGGTTGCCGCCGATGCTCAGGCCGTCGCCGTCGCCGGTGATGACCCACACGCTCAGGTCGGGCCGCGTGGCCTTGAGGCCTGTGGCGAACGCTGGCGCTCGGCCGTGGATCGTGTGGAAGCCGTAGGTGTTCATGTAGTAGGGGAACCGGCTGCTACAGCCGATGCCGCTGATCACCGCGAAGTTCTCGCGGGGGATGCCGAGCTGGGTGAAGGTCGTCTGGACCTGACTCAGGATCGAGTAGTCCCCGCAGCCGGGGCACCACCGGATCATCTGGTCGGACATGAAGTCCTTCTTGGTGTAGCTCGGGGTCTCCTCTTCCACGCCGACCTCGTCTGCGGTCATTTCGTGTTCTCCATGCATCTTGATGTCCTACCGATTGGCGTCGATGGCGGCCAGGATCTCCTGGACCTTGAAGGGCTGGCCGGTCACCTTGGGCAGGCTCACGACGTCGAGAAGGAACTTGGCACGGATCAGCTTGTTCAGCTGGCCCATGTTCATCTCGGGGATGATCACGCGGTCGTAGCGGGCGAGCAGCTCGCCCAGGTTGCGCGGGAAGGGGTTCAGGTGCCGCAGGTGGGCGTGGGCCACGTCCCAGCCCCGGGCCTGGCCGGCGACGACCGCCTGGCGGATGGCGCCAAAGGTCGAGCCCCAGCCCAGCACCAGGGTGCCGCCGTCGGCGCCAAAGGTCTCCTGCAGCGGGATGTGGTCGGCGATGCGCTCGACCTTGTCCTGGCGGATGTTGGTCATCAGCTGGTGGTTCGCCGGGTCATAGGACACGTGGCCGGTCTCGTCCTGCTTCTCCAGGCCGCCAACCCGATGCTCCAGCCCCTTGGTGCCGGGCAGGGCCCACATGCGGGCCAGGGTCTCGGGGTTCCGCTTGTAGGGCAGGTAGTCGCCGTCGGGGTTGTTGTGCTCGGTGGTCTGGCGGTGGTGGATCGCCGAGATGCTGTCGGCGCTCGGAATCTGCCAAGGCTCGGCGCCGTTGGCCATGTAGCCGTCGGTCAAGAGCAGCACGGGCACCATGTGCTCCAGCGCGATGCGACAGGCCTCGATCGTGGCGCCGAAGCAGTCGGATGGCGTCGCCGCTGCCACGATGGGCAGGGGGGACTCGCCGTTGCGCCCGTACATCGCGAACAACAGGTCGGACTGTTCCGTCTTGGTGGGCAGGCCCGTGCTGGGGCCCCCGCGCTGGGCGTCGACGATGACCAGGGGGAGCTCGACCATCATGGCCAGGCCCACGGCCTCGCCCTTGAGCGCCAGGCCCGGGCCCGACGTGGTCGTGAGCGCCAGGCTGCCGCCGTAGGCCGCACCGATCGCGGCGCAGACGGCCGCGATCTCGTCTTCGGCCTGGAAGGTGCTCACGCCGACGTGCTTGTACTTGGACAGCACGTGCAGCATGTCGCTGGCCGGGGTGATGGGGTAGCTGCCCAGGAACACGGGCAGGCCGCTCTTGAGCCCGGCGGTCACGAAGCCCAGGCCGACCGCCTCGGACCCGGTGATGTTCCGGTACAGCCCGGGGTCGAGCTTGGCGGGCTTGACGTCGTAGGTCTCGTGGTGGATCTCGGCGGTGATCGCGTAGTTGTAGCCGGCCTGCAGAGCCGCCAGGTTGGCGTCCAGGTACTTGCCCTTGAACTTGCCCTTGATCCAGGTCTGGGTCGTCTCCATGGGCCGGTTGAACATCCAGTAGGTCAGGCCCAGCGCGAAGAAGTTCTTGCAGCGGTCGGACTCCTTGGCATTCAGTCCGTGCGGCTTCACCGCGTCCTTGACCAGGGTGGAGAGCCTGATCGGGATGGTCCGGAAGCCGTCCAGGGTGCCGTCTTCGAGGGGGTTCGACGTCAGGTCCGCCTTGGCCAGGTCGCGATCGCCGAACTTGTCGGTGTTCACGATGCAGATGCCGCCGCCGGACAGGTCGCCGATGTTCTTGATCAGCGCGGCCGGGTTCATGGCGACCAGCACCCCCGGGGCGTCGCCCGGCGTGTAGATGTCGTCGCTCGAGAAGTGCAGCTGGAAGCCCGACACCCCTGCCCGGGTGCCGGCCGGCGCTCGGATCTCGGCCGGGAAGTCGGGAAAGGTCGCCAGGTCGTTGCCCAACAGGGCGGACGTGTTTGTGAACTGGGTGCCCGTGAGCTGCATGCCGTCGCCGGAGTCGCCGGCGAAGCGGATGACCACGCTCTCGCGGATCTGTACAGGGGTCTGCATGTGCGCTGTCCTGGGGGGTCTGTGGTGCGGGCGCGGGGCCCGAAATACGCCGGATGCGCATAACATGCCCCCCGGGCCCCAGGAGACACGACGTGCGCTACCGGATGTTGGAGTGGCTGGCTTGTCCAGCCTGTCGGTGCGAGGACCTGACCCTGGAGACCTCTCGCACCCGAGAGCTCACCACCTACCACGCCTCCTGGAAGGCGTCGGAAACCGGGGTTCCAGGCCTGGATCACGACGGGCGAACACTGACCGACGTGGTCGCGGGCGCGCTCCACTGCACCGAGTGCAGCCAGATCTACGCGATCACCGACGGGATCCCACGCATGGTGATCGAGGGCACTGAGACCGGCCCCGCGTCGGGCCACCGGTGGACCCGCTTCGAGGGCAAGGAGCCCGAGTACGAGGCCAACTTCGCCGACATGACCCACCCGCTGGGGCCCCGGGAGTACCTGGGCTTGAGCGTGCTCGACGTGGGCTGTGGCTACGGTCGCACGGCCTTCTACGCCGCCCGCTACGGGGCCGAGGTCCTGGCGCTGGACATCAGCCCCGACGCGGTCGCATCGGCCGCTGAGAATTGCGCGTCGATGCCCCGGGTCCACGTGGTCCAGGGCGATCTCTACAACCCGCCCCTGCGGACCGAGGCCTTCGACCTCGTCAGCTGCCTGGGCGTGATCCATCACCTGGAGCGCCCCAAGGACGCCTTCGACCTGCTGGCCCGGCTGGTCAAGAGCGGCGGCCGGCTGCAGACCTGGGTCTACGGCCCCCGTGGCGGCACGGTCGCTGCGGCTGCCAACGCCTTGCGCGGCGCTGCCCAGACCATGGACGACGAGGCGCTGCACAGCCTGAGCAAGTCCATCTCCAGCGGCCTGCGGCTCTTCTCCCACACGCCCACCCGCCTGTTGCGCCACACGCCGGTCATGAAGCAGGTCGTCACCCACCTGCCGGCCCACGATCACCACAAATGGCCCTTCGAAGTCGTGGTCGCCGACGTCTACGACCGGCTGCGGGTGCCGGTGACCACCTGGGTCACTGGCGAGGAGCTCGAGCGCTGGTACGTGGACCAGGGCTTCGCGGACATCCAGGTGAGCCGGCGGGTGCGCAACGCGGAGAGCTTTCGGGGGCTGGGCGTGCGGCGCTGAGCGGCGCTGTTCAGAACTTCATCGTCCCCCGCATCGCCAGGAACGGCCGGGCTGCACTGAAGGTCCGACTCACGAACTGCGGCTGGACCAGCAACAACAGGCTGCGGTCGCCGTCGTGGGTGTTCAGCACGGCCATCGGACCCGCGCGGTAGATCACATCCTCGCTGGTCTGGGCCCGCCGGTACGTGCTCATCACGCCGATCAGCACGTTGTCGATCGCGTCCAGCTCCAGGGTCTTCTCGTAGAGCAAGACGGTGGTGTTCTGGAGGATCTTGTCGTCCAGCGCGACGAGCATCTGGTACTCGGGCTCGTACCAGTAGTCGCCCACCACACCCTCGCCCGGGTCCTGGCGGATCCAGGCTCGGTCGAAGACCGTGGCCACGATGGCGGGTCCGACCTTGGCCCGCAGGACCGCCGTGCCGGTGATCCGGGTGTCGTGTCCCGGTCCGTTGGTGCGCTGGTCCCGCTCGGCGTCGCCATAGCCGTCGGTGGCGCGGTCGAAGCCGTACACCGACTTCACGTTGCCGAAGTAGGTGCTGGTCTCGTACTTGAAGCGGAAGACCAGCATCGCCATCGGCGACACCTCGAGCTGGCCGCCGCCGCGCAGATAGTCCGGTGTGAGCTGCAGCAGCACGTCGCCGCGCACGTAGACATCGGTGAACAGCGTGCTGTCCGGGTCCCCGTAGAATGTGTGCTTCAGGCCGGCTTGGCCCGCCCACTGCAGGCCGGACTCCCACCCCGCCAGGCTGGCATAGGTGGTGGCGACGGGCTCGACAGCCAGGGCGGTGGACACCAGGGCGGTCAGCAGCATCAGAACCTCGCTCGGAGCATCAGGTTGAAGCCGAGAGCGCGGAGCTGCTCGTCGTCCTCGAGGACCCGGATGGTACCGCCGTTGTCGGTGCTCTCGACCTTGGTCTGGTTGTAGTCCTGGGTGTAGAGCAGCTCCCCGACCACCACGACGGACGGGGACACGTCGAGCTGGGCCCCGACCACGGCGCCCAGGATGTTGAGCGCGTCCTGGCCCTCGGGCGTGCCCTCCTTGTCTCGGGAGCTGTACTGCACGAAGGTGCCGCCGTCGGTGGTGTAGGCGGCCGGCTGCATCATGCCGACGCCGAAGCTCGGAGTGAGGTGCATCTTCTCGAGGTAGTGGCTGACCGTGAAGCGCCCGTAGAGCTGGGGCTGGGTCTCCACAGACTCCGGGATGCCCCAGCCGCTCGTGAAGCCAGGGATGTCGAAGAGGATGTAGGCCAGATCCTTGTAGACCAGGTCCACGCCGACGCTGGTGCTGTTGAAGACCGCGACCGTCTGCACGTCGCCGGCCAGGGCGTTCTGCCACGCCAGGGCGGTGCTGCCGGTGGCGTCGGGATCCAACAGCTGCTGGCTCAGGCGGTCCACCTCGGCCTGGACGAGCACGCCGAAGCCGTCGAGCTGCCTGTGGCTCAGGTAGCTGTCCCGCAGGAATTCCGGTGCGTTGCGGTACAGCCGGAGCTCGGCACTCTGGATGAAGCTCAGCTCGGCCGTGCTGCGGAACGCGACCTGGCCACTCACCCCGTAGGCGTGGATGAGCTGACCGTAGAGCGGATCGTTGGCGTCGGGCACGTTCTCCAGCTGGCCCTGCTGGAAGTAGCCGGCGCCGGCCTCGAGCTTGATCTTGTCTGCGACTTCGATGCCCGCGCCGCCCAGCAGGGCGTAGTAGGCGTTGTTGCGGTCGCCGTCCCAGTCGTCGGTGACCCGCTTGGAGATCGCGGTCTTGGCCCCGCCGAAGACGTAGCTGCCGCCCTTCTGCCACTGCAGCCGGACACCGGGCATGGCGCCGACCTGGCGGGCCATGATCTCCTTGCCGCCGTAGCTCAGGTCATAGGAGTAGCCGAGCCGGAACCGGCTGGCGTCGACCGCGTAGCCGGTGATGGAGAAGGAGTGGTCTTCGCCCAGGTCCCGGACGACCCGCACGTACGAGCCGTCATCGCTGACGCCCACGCCGTCGTCGGTCTGGTCCGGGTCCAGGTACGGCGTGAACTGGACGACGACGGCGGCTTCGGTCCACCACTTGTCGAAGTAGCCATCGTCCTGGTGGTAGAGCACCAGGTGGGACTGGCTGATGTCGTCGGAGTACCGGCCCTCGTAGTTCTCGAAGAACGTCTGGTTGCCGCGCATGACGAAGTTCGGGCCCGGGCTGAAGTGCTCCGGCCCGGCACGCACGTTGGTGTCCTCCAGCGCTGTGGTGACCCAGGTGTCCAGGAAGTCCGACACCGTGCGGCGCTCGTTGGACTGCTCCGAGCGCTGGGGTTCCTCGCTCGGCGCCACCATGGCTTCGACGGCGGGCTCGGGCTCGGGCTCGGGCTCCGGCTCGGGCTCCGGCTCGGGCCCGGGCTCGGGCTCCTCCGCGTTCTCAGGCTCCTCGGCTGGGGCCTCGTCGTCGGTCGGCGCCTCGTCGTCGGCTGGAGCCTCCTCGGTCGGGGCCTCGTCGTCGGTCGGCGCCTCTTCGGCGGCGGGAGCCTCCTGGGGCGGGGGCTCGTCCTCTTGCGCCTGGCTCACGGCCAGCGCAGCACACCACAGCAGCAGTCCACTCACTGGAGCTTCCTCTCGATCAAGGGGTCCACCCGGCCCAGGGGCCGGCGGGGGCCACGTCCGGAGCCGTCCAGCTCCAGGGCCACGGGCAGGTCCTCGACGCCGCGGATCAGGAGGATCCACTTGTCGAAGACCTGGAAGAGCATGCCGTCGACCGATGTCAGCGCGACCCCCACGTGATCCCGGGGATCAAAGGACGGCACGGCGATCGTGCTGTCCACGTAGAAGACGCAGCCGCTGCCGCCCTGCCCGAAGGCCACGGGCCACTGGCCGTAGTCGATGTAGTCCTCGTAGTCCAAGCTCCCCGCCGTGAAGGTGCTGGGGATCCAGACGTCCTCCAGCCGCACGGCAGCGCTCTCATAGGCCTCGAGGGTGTCGTCCTGGCCACACAGGGCCTCGGACAGCAGGCTGGAAGCGGGCGCTGCGACCGGCTCGTCCTCAGCCACGGTGTAGTGGGGGAAGCTCAGCTGCGTGGTGCCCAGGTAGTCCTGGTCGCTGCCGGTCAGCAGGTCGATGCGCTGGCCGACCTCGACCCAGGGGTCCGGGGCGCTGAAGGTGTAGACGAAGAGGCTGTTGTGGGCAGCCACCCCGTCGTCGAGATCGGTCACCCAGTAGCCGTTGGTGCCTACCGCCGTGACCCGCACGTCCCGGTCGGCTGTGCGGAGCTCTGCGAACTCGCCCGCCAGCTGGTTGGTCGTGCCGTCTTCGATGATGTTGATCTCGGCCAGCGTCGGCAGGTGGAACCACAGGGGCTCGCTCACGCCCGTCGCATAGGTCGGCTCCCGGTCCGTCGTGCCTGGGCGGTCGCCCTCGTCGGAGAACCAGATGCGCGCCGGGCCAAATGCCGCTGCAAAGGTGACGTCGCCCTCCCAGACCCCGTCGGTCAGGGTCACCAGATCGGTGTCCATCTCCAGTCGGCCGGTGCGCACGTTGACTGTCAGCTCGCCCGTGAAGGGGTACGGGTCACCGTCCTGGTTCTCGGTCGTGACCCGGACCGTGCGGCTCTGGGGCTCCGAGGAGAAGGGCAGGGGCGTGTCTTCGCTCCCGGCCTCCCCGGCCGTCAACTCGACCCGGATGAAGGTCGGCTCTGGGCGCACGCGCTCAGCGGGGTCTGCGCAGCTCGTGAGCAGGAGGATCAGCATCAGAACACCGTCGTGATGCGGCCGTCGACTTCGGCGACGCCCTGGACCGTCGACGTGCCTTCGACCGGCAGGGACGGGAAGTTGGTGAAGCTCGCCCGGACCACGTCGCGGATCTCGATGCCGGTGTCGGACTGGGTCGTGTTGCGCTCGAGCATCGAGAAGCCCGAGCCGCCGTTGGCCACATAGTTGTTGGTCGCCATCTCGTAGGTGCCGTTGGGGTCCATCGGCTCGCCATTGATGACGATGTCCTGGGCCACGCCCAGACCGCAGTTCATGGTGAAGGTCATGCCCGAGACCTGGATCTGGGACTGGCACCCCCGATCGGTGGAGCGCTGGGTCGCGTAGTCCAGTAGCTCTTGGACCTCTCGGCCGCTCAAGAACATCGTGGTGATGGTGTTGTCGAAGGGGAACGAGTTGTACAGGTCGTCCAGGGTGATGTCCCACTCGCAGCCGGCGGGCTCGCCAGGACCCGTGCAGTCGACGTCGTCGGTGCCGATGTCCGCCCGCACGCCCAGGGTGTTGTTCATCGCGAACTCGGTCTCGACGCCGGGCCAGGACCGCATGGCGTCCGCGGTGAAATTGCCGAGCATCGAGTCCCCGCCGCTGGGGCCATACCGGGTCAGCTTCTGCCAGGCGTGGCCCAGGACCTGGGACGTGTCGTAGGTGGTGTCCAGGTGGTCCTGGTACTCCTGGAGGATCTCCAGGGTCGCCGGGTCCTGGGGCACCGCGTTGTCGACCGGAAAGAGCGTGTAGCTATGGCTGACCACCGGGTTGTGCACGGTCTCGAACCCGCCGCTGTCGTGCTCGACCCGCAGCTCCTCGCCCACGCGGATGACCAGGTCCAGGCGACCGACGAATTTGGCGAAGGCGCCGGAGTGCACGACGGGAATGCGCTTGCCGCCAGCGTGGTCGTTGGTGACCACCAGCGGCGGGTCGATGGCCACGTGGTGGTGGCCGCCGATGATCACGTCGAGCTCGGCGAACTCCGCAGCCTGCTCCAGGTCGTCGTCGAGCCCCATGTGGCTGAGCGCGATCACGACGTCGGCGCCAGCGGCCCGCAGGTGGGCGGCCTCGTTGCGGATCACCTCGGCGTGGTGGATGACCCGGACGCCCAGGGAGTTGTCCTCATCGTAGATCGAGTTGAGCGACGACAGGTTCGCCAGGCCGATCACGCCGACCCGCAGACCGTCCAGGGAGTACAGCACCGACGGGAGCACGATCTCCTCGAGGGTGGTCGCCCACTCCGCCGTCGCGTTCTCGAAGTCGTAGTTGCCGGCCAACAGAGCGAAGCCGGCGTGGGCCCCCGCCTGGGCGGCGATGTTCTGGGCCCCAGCGTCGAACTCGTGGTTGCCTACCACGGCAGCGTCGAGCCCGGCCTCGGTGAGGGTGCGCATCTCGGCTTCGCCCAGGAACTCGTTGAAGATGATGGCGCCCTGGAAGCAGTCGCCAGAGTCCAGGTGCAGGACCCGGCCGGACCGCGCCCGCTCTCGCTTGAGGATGTGGGCGATCTCCGGGATGCCCCCGTAGGGTCCCGCGCCGTCGGCCAGGCCCAAGAGGTTGTCGGTGTAGGTCGGGTCGAACTCGTACTCGATCAGTCTGGAGTGGATGTCCGACGTGTGCAGGATCGTCAGCCGCACGTCCTGACCGACCAGGGCCGGGTGATCGACGGACGGCCCGCTACAGGCCAACAGAGCCAGGAGGACGGGGCTCATCGCGCTGTGCTCCTGGGGGGCTGAGGGCCGGCGCGAATAACGGGTGTGACCCGCCGGGGCACCCCGGCCCGAAATCCCGCGCAGGGGCCCGCCGGGCGCGTTAACTGCGGCCGGTTCCTTCCCACTGGGTCCCTCACCCGGTGCGCCAGATGCACGAGGCCCTACCGATGAAGCAGGTTGGTCATGTCCTGAGGGCCATTTGCGCCCTCACGCTCTTGGCGACCGCCACTGCGCTGTCACCGACCGCCCAGGCCAGCGCCTGGGAATCCAAGACCATGCAGGACTACTGGTCCAGCCGCGAGGTCGAGCGTCCGCTCAACCTGGGCAAGGGCTGGCTGGAGTTCGAGGCCGGCGTCGAGGCCAAGCGGTCCACGGGCTACTGGGGCTCCGACGGCGAGCGGCTCGACTTCGAGAACGCCACCTGGCTCTACACCACCGAGTACCTGGCGGTTCGGTATGGCCTGACCCGCAAGATCGAGCTCTTCGGGAACCTGCCGTTCCACTACATGCGCCTGACCAACGACCTGTACGGCACGGACACCAAGGCCTTCCACCTGGGCGACCCCCACGCCGGCCTGATGTACGACCTGTACCGGGCCCGCTCTCCGCTCACCTCGGTGGTCGCCATCGTCGACCTCAAGCTTCCCGCGGGCAACGAGGCCGTCGGCTCCTACATCGGGGGCCCGGGCACCCTGTCCGACTTCGTGACCACCACCGGCACCACCGACCTGCGGCTCGGCCTGGCCGGCAAGACCCAGCTCGGTCCCGTCGCTGTCGGCGGCCAGGTCGGGTACATCCACTACTTCAGCGGGCTGGCCCAGTTCGTGGTCGAGACCGAGGAGCAGCAGTTCGCCGGTCGCATCAAGCCCGGCGACATGGTCTACCTCCAGGCCCAGCTCGTCGCCCAGGGCGGCCCGGTCGCGGTCATCGTCACCCCGCAGTTCGAGGCCCACGGCCCCACCCAGCTGGGCACCAGCTCCGAGGGCCTCTTCCCCGACCAGAACCTCGAGCCGGTCGACGGCTCGGGCGGCTGGTCCTTCAGCGTGGACACCAAGCTGATCGCCCACGCCTCCAAGAACGCCGACTTCGTGCTCGGCCTGCACGTGCCCGTCCGGGGAGAGGACCTCATGTTCTTCCCCATCGAGGACATCCACCCGACCCGCGGCCTGACCTGGTCCGCGGCCCTCAAGTTCCGGTACTGAGCATGAAGCTGCAGAACGTCCTTCCAGCCTTCGGGCTCGCTCTCTCGCTCCTGGCATCGGCGCCGGCCCAGGCCGACAAGTTCGCCCTGCCCCAGCACTACACCGATCTCGAGTGGTTCACGATCGAGACCGAGCACTTCTACGTGCACTACGCGGCGTCCAAGGACCAGTCCGAGGCCAACGACCACGTGGTCAACCCGGTCTGGTCCGCGCGCAAGATCGCCAAGGTCTCCGAAGAGATGTGGGCGCCCATGTGCGCGGAGTTCAACTACTACCTCAAGGAGAAGATCCACGTGGTCCTGCTGGACCAGCCGGACTTCCTCACGGGCTTCACCATTCCCGCGTGGGACTGGATCGAGATCTCCGCGAACCCGGGCCCGTCGTTCTACCGGATGCGCGGTCGCATGGAGTGGTTCAGCGACGTCATGGTCCACGAGTTCGCCCACGTGATCTCGCTGAAGGCCAACAGCCCCTTCGCCGAAGGCACCGGGGGCGTGCTGCTCGGTGGCCTGTACACCGACGGCATCAACAACACCGCCAGCGGCGCCGAGGTCTTCCTGGGTGACTCCCCCCCGTTCTGGTGGACCGAGGGCGGCGCCGAGTACTGGTCGGACAACGCGGGCTACAACTGGTGGTCTTCCAGCCGGGACATGAACATCCGCACCACGGTGCTCGAGGACCGTCTGCTGACCTATGACGAGTGGGTCACCCGCATCGAGAAGCGGGACTGGGGCGACGGCGAGCGCGGCTACCAACAGGGCTACAGCATCGCGCTCTACCTGCGCGAGCGCTTCGGCGACGAGACCTTTGCCCAGTTCGCTCTGGAGTCCCAGAAGGGCTTCCATGGGGACTGGGAGGTCGTGATCGAGGACGTGCTGGGCATTCCCCTGCGCCAGCTCTACGACGACTGGGTCGACTACCTCACCGAGCGCTACACCGCGGTCTGGGACCGGGTCCGGGCCGAAGGCGAGGTGCAAGGCCGCGAGCTCAGCATCGATGGCCGCGCCGAGTGGGAGTACACCGACGCCGACGGCCGCGACGCCTGGCTCGCCCAGGAAAAGGCCGACCGCGAAGACAAGAAAGAAGCGACCAGCAAGTACGCCATCGAGGCCCGCATCTCCGCCGACGGGCAGTGGTGGGGGGTCAACAACTACCCCGGCGTGATCGTGACCGAGGTGCCGGACGAGCGGCGGTACAGCGCGTTCAACGGCGGCGTGGCCTTTGGCGACCCCGAGATGCTCGAGCGCCAGTCGCACATGACCCATCAGTTCTCCACGAACTACATGTCCGCCTGGGACTTCATCCCCGGGACCACGCAGCTCGTGCGCACCGGCAACGAATTCTCGTACGCCGGCGGCTACCTGCAGAAGAAGCTCGGCCTTCCTGCGGACCACGCTGGCTACAACTGGAACCAGCTCTGGATCGTGGACTTCACGCCGCGAGAAGAGACCAAGAACGGCGACACCTACGAGACCATCAAGCCCGGCAAGCAGGGCGACTTCGGCAAGGGGCGCTGGGCCGAGGAAATGGTCCAGGCCAAGGCCATCCCCAACACCCTGCGGGGTTCCCAGCCGTCCGTGGCGCCGAACGGCGAGGAGCTCGTCTACTTCCAGTACGGCGACGGCACGCTGAACCTGGTCCGGATCAACCTGGACGGCACCGACAAGGTCAACCTGACCAACTGGGACGACGGCACGTGGCTCCAGCGGGCCGAGTGGTCACCGGATGGGCAGCAGATCCTGCTCGTGATCTTCCGGAACTTCCAGCAGGACATCTACCTGATGAACCGGGACGGCTCGGACCTGCGAGCCCTCACCTGGGACTCCCACGAGGAACAGGACGCCTACTGGCACACCGACGGGATGATCTACTTCTCCGCCGACCCGGACGGCATCTTCAACATCTTCAAGTTGAATCCCGAGACGAACCAGATCACCCAGCTGACCAACGTCATCGGCGGCGCCCAGACCCCGCGCATTACGCCGGAAGGCAACCTGATCTACACCAACTTCACGGCCCACGGCTGGAAGCTCTTTGGCGTCGACAAGGCCGAGTTCCTGGACAAGGACGCGAGCGACAGCTTCGTCACCGACGTCCCCACCGACGAGGTCGAGGCCGTGTTCGCCTTCAGCGAAGACCTGTCGATGTTCGAGGAGCTGACCTCCCCGTACCAGACCCGGCGGGCGTTCATCCCGCCCACGACCGTCCCGATCCTGCGCATCGACAACGACAGCCAGGTCGACTGGAACATCCAGGCTGGCTTCCAGACCTATGCGATGGACTTCGCCGAGTACCACAACATCTTCGGCCAGATCCTGGTGGGGCAGACCATCGATGTGTTGGCCGGGTGGACCTACCACCGATGGAAGCCCGACTTCTTCTTCCTGGTGCGCCGTCTCGCCGGCAAGGGGGCCTTCGGCTACCTGCTCGACGAGGACGAGGACCCCACGACCACCGACGACAAGTCGATCTACGACTACAAGCAGAACTACGCCTACACGGTGGCCTATGGCAGCGTCGACTATCCGCTGGGCAAGTACCTGCACGTCTACGCCGGCATCTTCGGCATGGACGTGGGCTTCAAGGGCGTCAACGACACGGAATTCGAGCGCTACCTCCAAAAGGGCACCGCTGAGCTGTCGCTGACCTACACCAAGGGCGCCTCCTACCGGAACCGCATGAACCCCCGAGGCGCCCGTCTGATCGACCTGAGCTACACCCGCGGCGCCACCAACGTGGTCTACGAGCCCAGCTACGGCGTGGTGATCGACGATGGCGAGAAGCTCAGCCGGTACGGCTACAACCGCTTCGACTTCCGGTGGACCGAGCACCTCAAGATGCCGGACCTGTTGAACAAGTGGCGGGGCAAGCCCACCCACCAGCTCAACACCCTCCAGGTCGACTTCCAGTTCGGCTTCATCGACCGCAACGTCATGGGCTGGGACGAGTACAACGCCGGCGGCCGCCACCCCTACTACTGGGGCCAGGGCGCCTTCCAGCCGAACACCTTCTTTGCCGGCTACCCGGCCAACGCCATGGGCGGCGAGACCCTCGCCATCATCAACCTGGCCTACCGCTTCCCGGTGGTCACCAAGATGAACAAGAAGGTCGGCCCGATGTACTTCTACGACGTCTACGCCCAGGTCATGGGCACGGCGGGCAACATCTGGTCCTACCGGCCGCCGGACGAGCCGGGCTCGTACTACACCAACCGCTACGACGACCGCATCGCCTACGACCCCAACGACATCGTTCGCGAAGTCCCCTTCAAGGACTACTCGTACAAGAACTCCCCCCAGGAGTGCACCACCGACAACCTGGGCTGCAACTACCTGCTGTTCGACGTGGGTGCGGAGATCAGGGTCGGGGCCAGCTTGTTCAACCGCGGCTCGTGGGACAGCTTCCTGCGGGTTGCCTATGGCTTCAACGACATCCGCGGCAGCGGTGGCGACATCGACGGCGACGGCCTGATCGACGCCTCCGATTCCGCCCTGGGCGACTCCCTCTCCAACGAGGTCGAGCCCGGTTCCCTTCGTGTCTACGTCGGCGTCGGCACCGGCTGGTAGGAGACTGAAATGACTCGACCCTCTGCCTCAATGCTCCTGCTCCCCGCGGCGTTGCTCGCGTTGACCGCCTGCGGGCGCGACGCCGAAGACGTCGACGTCAAGCTCGTCGGCGTCGGCAACAACCCCGACGACATCGGCCCAGTGCCCGAGGAGGCTGGAGGCCTGGTCGAGTACGACCACGTCGACTTCGCCGGCGGAGGCCTCTCGCTGGGGCTCCTGGGCCTGGTCTCCACCGACGAGGTCGGTCCGGACATGACCACCTTCGCGCCGCCCTATGCGGCGGTCTACGGACTGAGCTTCCTGTTCGACGACGCGGTCCCGGACCCGCTGGCCCACTACGGCGCCTTCGGCTCCCCGCCGCCGGTCGCCGACAACTGCTGGACCACCTATGAGCCCATGGCCTTCATCTCTGCGGGCACCGTGGACGTGGGCTACGGCCTTCGCATCACCTCGATGGAGAGCGAGGCGGTCTACAACATGGGCCGCTACCCAGAGGTCTACCCGCCGGACCCCCAGGACGTGTTCGTCTACTACATCGGCGTCGAAGGCCACGTCACCACGCCCATGACCGCGTACGCGCTGGGCGAGAGTGACGACCCGAGCACCATGACCGACAAGGTCGTGCGGCCGTCGAACTTCCCCCACGGCGAAGAGGTCAGGGTCGAATTCCCCGGAGGCATTCCGCCGTTCGAGGCCCCGGTCAGCTCCATTCCCCAGACCAGCTTCGCGGTCGGCGACGTGCCCACCTTCAAGCTGCCGTCTGCCCCCAGCGACCTGCTGATCAGCTGGGACGGCGTCGCCTACGACGGCCGCGGCAACGAGGTCGCCTCTGACGGCGAGCACCAGACCTGCGTACAGTTCCTCCCCAACGATCCCGATGGGCTGGTCGACTGTGGCCAGGCCCAGGTGCCGCCCAACAGCGACCCCAGCTTCGACGGGCAGATCTACACCGGTCCTTGGGACACCAGCGACGGCAAGGTCACCTTCCGGTGGACCGAGGGCAGCGACCCCAACGAACAGGTCATCCTGAACGTCCGTTTCCTGGAGCCCATCGACCAGAACGGCGAGAACTTCCTGGTGGGCAAGGTCCCCGTCGCCGACGACGACGAGGTGAGCAGCTTCTGGGAAGACGACCTCGAAGACGGCCTGGTCAGCGGCGACATGCCCCAGGGCTACCGCGACCCCCTCGCCTGTGAAGAGGCCGACGGTGACGCCGAGGTCAGCTACATCTTCAACCCGCTCAGTCTCGAAGGCGACGGCGACCCCAAGCAACACATGCGGGGTGACCCCAGCAGCAACCTGGCCGAGGTCAGCTGCCTGGTGGCCGACGACGGCGAATTCGACCTGACGATGGCGCACCTCGAGGACGCCATCGCCTATGTTCAGCGCAACGGCGGTGCCGGTGGCGCTGTCTTCTTCTTCTCCCGCACCACCGAGATGGCCCTGCCGCTCCCCGCGGTCAAGGACCGCGAGGGCAACCGGCGGGATGTCCCGGACGCCCAGGTCCAGGCCAACTCGATCAAGGTCGGCCGGCTCTGGCTGGAAGACGACTCCATGACCAGCCTGTGGACGGACTGAGCCATGACCTTCATGCCACGACTCCTCCTCCTCTCCGCCTCCACCCTGCTGGCCTGTGCCGGCCAGGTCGAGCCCTACTACTCCGGAGAAGCCCCCCAGATCCTGGGCGTTGAAGGCGGCGCTGCCTCTGAGCTCGGCAACACCGGTGGCGGCCAGATCGTCATCCTGGGCGAAGGCTTCGGAGAGGACACGGCTTCCGTCGTCGTCTACTTCGGCACGGTCAACGCCCTGGTCGACGACGTCACCGACGACCGCTTGACGGTCACCGTGCCCCGAGGCCCCCTGACCGGGGGCCCGGTCGACGTCGCTGTCAGCACCCAGGGCGGCGTGGACATCGCCGACGACCTGTACGTCTACGACGTCGGCGACTTCTACGACGACCAGGTCGCGTACGTGCTGGCCACCAACTACTGGTACAGCTGCTACGGCGGCGGCGACGACAGCCACGGGGCGGGCTGCGACACCATCGCCTTCAACGGCTACACCGGCACCAGCGGCGCCGCGGAGTTCTTCGACTTCGTGTTCCCGCGGGTGCACAGCCAGAGCCTCGGCTGGTTCGGCGGCACCGACGAGTCCCCGACCTGGGCGGTCCAGACCCCAGCCCAGGTCACCTTCGCCTCCAGCGTGGACGACCTGCGCTTCCAGATTCCCTACGGCAGCGACGACAACGGCAGCCCCGACTTCGCGCTCATCAACGCCGTCTACGACGACGGCGGCGGCGGTTGGTGTGCCAATGCGTCCGATCTGGCCAGCTGGTACTGGGGCGGCGGCGACGGCTACGAGGAATTCAACGTCGCCACCAACTCCGGCCCGATCACGGCGGACTCGGCCAACTCCGAGGCCGACTGCCTCGAAGGCCAGGTCTGGGTGCCGGCCGACACCCTGCGCTACTGCGCCGTGCCCGAGTACGGCGCCGTGCCGCTCGACTACGAGGCCGACTGGCCCGTGCCCGCGTCGTTCTTCGTCGACCAGGACGGCTACGAGGACTTCGACACCACGGTCGAGGTCCGCATGAAGGGCGCGTTCTCCCGGACCTTCGACGTGGCGCTGCCCGAGCCGGTCCAGCCCGTCGTGACCGAGGGCATCAACCCGATCAACGACGACGGCTTCCTGTGGTCCCTGTCCGACTTCGAGGCCTGCTTCGACGACGACCTGGACGGCAACACCACCTTGGACGAGACCGCGGTCACCTTCAGCTGGCTGCCGTCCGAGACCGAGCTCACGACCAACGAGGATCTGGGCGCCGAAGAGCCCCAGGTCATCCGGGACTCTCGCACCTTCGTGCGGGTCACCCTGACCACCCTCAGCATCGGGTGGCTCGGGGGCGAGGCCTACCCGGTTCGGGCGACCATCTCGGTGCCGGACAGCTACCACGTCGACCCCGAGACGGGCATGTCGACCTTGGAGCTGCCCGCGTCCGTGCTGTACCAGTTCCCGACCAACGACTCCCAGTGGGGCGGCACCTCGGGCGGCGGTGGCCTGGGTGGGGCACCCGGTGGGGGAGACGAGACCTTCCTCTTCGCCGACAGTGCTCGCTCCGACTACGGCTACCTGGTCGTGACCTTCGACCGGGTCACCGAGTACCGGTTGGACGCGGGCCCGAAGCTGGGTGGCGACGTCATCATGGCCTACAACACCGGCGACTTCGGCTTCTTCTCCTGGGGCAACCCCAAGGACGGCGGCGACTGCGGCAACTGCGCCGATGAAGACGCGGATGGCTGGCCCGACGAGCTGGACCCCGACTGCGTCGAGGGCACCGTCGAGGACGGTAGCTGGGACGGCTACGAGTTCTACACCTGCTCGGACGGCCTGGACAACGACAGCGACGGCTTCGCCGATGAGCTGGACCCGGACTGTTCGGCCGGCACCGACCGCGAGAGCAACTGTGGCGACGGCGTCGACAACGACGGCGACGGCTGGACCGACGACGCGGACGGCGAGTGCCTGGATCCCCTGGGCGCTGAGATCGGCGGCGACGCCGCTGACTGGGAGTGCACCGACGGCGTCGACAACGACGGCGACGGCTGGATCGACCAGGACGACCCGGTCTGCACGAACGGCGCCGACCCCGAGGACGACGGCTTCCTGGCCGAATTCGAGTGCAACGACGGCATCGACAACGACGGCCACGGCGACGCCGACTCCCTCGACCCCCTGTGCATCATGCGCGGTGCCGACCAGGAGACCGAGGAGCCCGAGTACGCCGAGGACACCGACTGCGACGACCTCGTGGACAACGACGAGGACGGCTACATCGACGGCAACGACCCCGACTGCGAGTACAGCCCATACTGGCGCGAAGGCAACGCCTTCAGCGACGCCGATGAGCGGCCCGAGACGGCGACCGAGTGCTACGACGGTGCCGACAACGACGGCGACGGCTGGATCGACGGCCTGGACGTCGGCTGTACGAACCTGACCTCGGGTGAGCTCGACGGCTTCCTCGACGACGAAGGCGCCGACGTCGCGGACAACACCTGTGGTGATGGCGTGGACAACGACACCGACGGCTGGACCGACGCCGACGACCCCGACTGCACGGTGGCGACCAACGAAGTCGGCTACGGCGACACCTCGTGCAACGACGGCGTAGACAACGACGGCGACACCTTCCTCGACGCCGACGACCCGGACTGCTTGACCGCCGAGCAGGACAGCGAGGTCTCCAGCAAGGACTGAACCGCTGGCGGCCCCACGGGGCCTTCAGGTGCGCCCCAGGGCCCACGCACCGCGTGGGCCCTGTTGTGCTTCGGGGACCGCGCCTGGACGCCCCCAGGCCCCCCTCAGGGCCCCGAATGTCCCCTGGCCAGAGCACGGCGATCCCCACGGCAGGCCAATCCGGGCTTTGTTGCCCGAAGCCCTTGACGCCCCTTGCAGCCGCCGATAAAAGCCGTGGGCTTCCCGAGGGACTCCCAAGGGACGCCGCCTCTCCCGCTGGGGAGTTGGACACCTGCCTCGCTGGCAGGGTCGGTCTTTGAAAACCAGATATCAGCAGAAAGTTGATTCAAATAGAGTTCGCG